>VGMX01000001.1 GCA_016866305.1 Chlorobiota bacterium
CGGATCAGGCCTATACGCCGTTATCAGAACTGCAGGTGAAAATTCGGAAGCATTGATACCTTCGAATGTCATTAGAGCAAATCGATAAATCTGTCAATATCAATCCGTGCCTGTTTGAGAATATGCGACAGAGTAGAGCGTTTTATCGGTCGATGGGCTGGTATAGTGAGTTTCAGGGTTTCTTCCTCTGTATGTTTTTGAAGCCTTATATGACTCCCTCGTTGGCGCACGACCACCCAGCCATCCCTGCGTAAGGCCTGAATGACTTTATCATAGTTCTCACTCGGAACCTTCGTCATATGGCTACTTCCAGAAATTCAGCCCTCTCGCTGAAATCCATGTCATCTTCGACCGGCTCCAAATACAGTATTATGGCCTCCTGAATATTGTGAAGCGCATCTTCGCGAGTATCTCCCTCGCTTATGCAGCCCGGTAACGAAGGCACGAGCGCAGTATAACCTCCCTCGTCGCTTGGCTCCAGAACAACTCTTAATTGCATAAAAAATTTACGTTTATGATTCTCTGACAGTTCTGTTTTATATTTCAGTACGGACAACAGTCTTGCTGAAGCAACACAAGGGCACCTCAAAAAAGTTATTCCGCACCCGGATTGCTGCGTTGGTCGGTGCTCGAAATCCTCATGTACTCTCTGTACACACTCGGTTTCTCCGCTCCGTCCGCCTTGCACTCCGGGTGCTCACGACACTTTTTTGAGGTGCCCATAACCTACCTCTTCAACAATTTGCAAATCCTCTGCGTTTCATACATCATATTCACTTCGGATTTGTGTCTGGCCCCACAAACAACCTCCCGCAGGAAAATCCAAAAATATCCTTTCGCGTAAACAAAAGTCAACAGTCATCCGAATACCTTCCGTAAACTCAAAGTCGTTCACAACGCCATAACCTTTCCCTGGTAAACGAATTACTCGTTAAAGTTTTTTGCTCGAAAAAAGAAAAAAGCAACGGGTTGATCACGTATAATGCTACGCCACTACGGCAGTATCTTCTCAATATCTTCTTTGGAGGTTTTCAGCGTAAGCAAGGATTTCACCAGCAAGTCAAGGGATACTCCGGGGTCTCCCGCTTCCATTTTCGCTACCCGCGACTGACTGGAATGAATCATGCCGGCAAACTCCTTCTGAGTAAGCCGAAGCGACTGACGGCGTGTTTTCAGATGCTGGCTCAGGGCAATTTTCAGGGCGATGAAACTTGACTCAACCTGATCAAGTTCGAGAAGATCTTCAGCATTGCCGATTTTCCAGCCTGCTGCTTCAAGTTTCTTTTGTTTCTGTACATCCATCATCGTTCTCCAGGACATTTAAAGGGCATCATAAGGGCACCTCGAAAAAGTTATTCCTCACCCGGATTGCTGCGTTGGGCGATGCTCGAAATCCTCATGTACTCTGTGTACACTCCGGGTTCTCCGCTCCGTCCGCCTTGCACTCCGGGTGCTCACGACACTTTTTCGAGATACCCATAAGCGCGGATACGGCGTTTACAGGTATCAATCACACTTTTAGGAGTTTGTTTTGGCTTATCAGTTATTCGCACCATTGCTCAATATATATCAAATCCGACATACTCAACAACAAAAAGCAACCGATTGTTTCAAGGCACGGATTAAATCGCTGATGGAAAGGGTGGCTGGGAACAGGCACGTCATCATGACGACAAGTCATACAATAATCCTTACAATCACCGGGGGTTGCACCCCGCACTACCGACATGCCATCCCTATCAAGCAAACTCGGGGACTTTATTTGCCTGAAAAACAGCGAATAAAAAAGCACATATCTGCACTGAAAAGGATACCCTTCAACGGCGTGGAGTCGGCCTTCATTCTTCGATCCCCTCCAGCAACGCTGCGATATCTTCCGGTTTGGGCAACTGCCCTCTCAGTTCCTTTGGCAACGTTCTGGTGATTTCACAGGTGGCCACACCGATGGGTTTCCCTGCATCGTGCAGGGCATATTCCACTACCGTGCGATTTTTATCCTTGCAGAGAATGATGCCAATAGACGGGTTTTCATCCTCCTGTCTTACCTGCCGATCAAGTGCTGTCCACCCGAATTTTCGGGTCATGCGGATGTAGAACTCCCGCTCCAGAGGGTCTTTGCATTTGCTCATGACGACCAGATTGTGAACCCAGGCAATTTCTCCAACCAGTGGTTGGAGTTTTTCATGCCCGCTGTACTCCAGATAGAACTGGCGCATGTACCAGAGGTTTTGAACCGAAAAACCGGCGACTCCGGGAAACTCGTGCCGTAAATCCAGAGAAAGGGTCTCCACGACTGACCTGCCCCATCCGGCCTTTTTCTGACGTTCGGCTATCATCCCGTCCGATATCCCGGTAAAGCCCGACCAGCTCGGTATTGACCGCTTTCAGCGCCGCGTACTGCGCCGAACGGACACGCTCCTTCACCTCGGCAAAAAGTTGCGCGTAATCCGAACCCGGATTGCTCTTGTTCAGTCCGCTCACCTTCCTCCTCCAATAGAAATCTTTAATTAGCCTATTCCTCGGGATTATACGAATACATTGCGTCATTTTTCAACACAGCCAACGCAAAACGCAAGGGGGCACGTCCATTGAACCCGAAAACAGAGCATAAGGGAACCCTCCCCGGTGGGCTGGTCGGGAGATCGGACGCAACCATTTCCGGGTTTCAGCGTTTTTGTGGAGTCCCGTGGGGGCGGTATGTCGGTAGTATCGCTTTCAAGGGGTGTACCAGAAAAAATGGGTCTGCAGAATCGCCGGGTTGCACCCCGCGCTACCGATATGCCATCCCTACGGGATTTGAAGAAAGACAGAAAATTCAGGATAGATGGCGTGGCTGGCAACTCCGCTCACAACGACGCTCACGTTCCCTCACGGCACTCACCTGCCTGAAAAAAATCCGGCAACCTTATGGCTGCCGGTGCGATAACGGATAATGGGCGGAAGAGATATCACCCGAACACCTTCCGGTACTCCTCCCCGGTGGGGTGGTCGGCGCAGGTGACGGTGATGCGCACGGGAATGGCGGCGAACATGGTGCTGAAGTTGCGCACGCACGAGGGCGAGGCGAAGAAGATTTCATCGATGAAGTCGAAGTCGATGCTCTGCTCCAGTTCCTGCGCGCCGTGCCGGTACACGCAGAGCGGCGTGACCCGGTTACCGAGCGACTGCAGCCCTCCGACGAGAAACTCGTCGTGCAGGTTGGAGCCGGGCAGAAGGATGCTCTCTCCGGTAATGCCGTGTTCGCGGAACAGCGCGATGATGTCGCCGCACCCTTCGCTATCGAGCGTGAGATCGGGAATCACGCCGTACTGCTGCAGTTCCGAGGCAGCAGCCTGTCCGGTGGTGCAGATGCGGTTATGGGCAAGATGGCGCACGTCGCGGCCGCCCTCGAAGAGATACTTGAAGAAGTACTTCACGGCAAACTTGTTCTGGAAGAGCAGCATACTGTAGCTCCGGATGTCGTCGAACGACCGGCGGAGCAGCTCGAGATCGGCGCCCTCGACCTGGCGGCAGGGGACGTTGAGGGTGACGCACTCCCTGCTGCTGTACCGCTTCTCCTCGCCCCCCGTCACCAGCACCTTCCTCTTTTTCGAGTACCAGTTGTCGGCGATGAACCGGGAGATGTTGTCGCCGATGATGAGCAGGGCCGGCGAATACACCGCGCGCTGGCGCCTGCGGAACTCGTCGAGCGTACCGGTGAACACCTGCTGGTTGTAGCGCGTCGCGTTCTGCACCACCGCCACCCTGGTCTCGGGGCTGCGCCCCCTGGCGGCAACCGCGTCGAGCACGTCGTGCACGGTTGAAGCCACCATGTAGTACACCAGCGTGTCGGCGTCCGGCACCTGGATGCTGCTGACCGGATGGCCGGTGCAGAATGCCACGGACGAGGAGATCTTGCGCATGGTGAGCGGTATTTCGGTATAGGCGCTCGCGCCGTAGGCTGCGGTGATGCCGGGAATGATCTCGTACCGGACGCCGTTTTTGCGCATTTCGTCGATCTCCTCCCCTCCCCTGCCGAACACGAAGGGGTCCCCGCCCTTCAGCCGGGCCACAATCTTGCCCTGCAGGGCGTGGCGCACGATTTCGCGGTTGATCTCCTCCTGCTCGAAATGGTGGCTGTCCTTGCGTTTTCCGGTGTAGATCTTCTGCCCCCTGAACTGGTCCACCAGTTCGAGCGAGACAAGGTCGTCGTAGAGGATCACGTCCGCTTCCAGCAGCACGCGCCGGGCCTTGACGGTCAGCAATTCGGGGTCACCCGGTCCTGCGCCGATGATGTAGACATATCCTTTTTTTCCTGTTTCGGTGGCTGTCATATTAGGTACTGCTTTGTGTATTCCCTTTACTGCAGGAGCGCGTCGTCCTCCTGCATCATCTCCCGGATCCTGTTGCGCCATTCGACCGATTTCTTCACATTCTCCCCGTTCGATGAAACCGCGATGGTCATCTCGTCCTTGCGGATGACGGCCGGCGAAATGAAGCTCGACAGTTCGCGGTTGTCAACCACGTTCACGAGAATACCGAGCCGCTCGGCGTCATCGCGGATCTGGCGGTTCACGTCGTGATCGTTCGTGCTGGCATAGACGAGAAAGGCCCCTTCGAGGTCTGAAGGCTCGTACCGCTTGACCATTTCGGTGAACCCCTTGCCCTGCAGCTCCGGATGAATCTCGGGAGCGAGAATGGTGATGTTGCGGGTGTACTGCTCCACGGTCCGGATTTTGTGCATGGCGATCCTGCCGCCGCCGACAAAGAGGATTTTCCTGTTGTCTATCCGGATGTTGAGCGGAAGAAATACTTTTTTCATGAGTGCCTGGTTAGCTTGTTGGCTGTCAGAGAAAGAACGGATTTTCTGCAGTCTTAAATTCCCGGGTTTCGAATTCAAACGACGAAAAGAGTGTTTTCCTGCCTCCCTCGGCAGCATAAAAAAAGCCTGCCCTTGGTTGAAGGCAGGCCCGTGAATGACGCGTATGGCTCATCCGGTTCAGGACGCCTGCTCCCTTTTGACGGTCACGGCAACCTTCAGAAGCAGGGTCAGCACAAGAATGCCGACAGCCCAGATGCCGAGCGTGACGCCGAGTTCCGTCAGGGTAACGCCGTACTCGGTAATCTCATCGAGCGGATTGGGCACGAATCCGCCGAGGATCAGCCCGACTCCCTTGTCGATCCAGATGGAGGCGACCATACCCACGCAGGCCGCAACAAGCCAGTTTTTCGTGTGACGGAGCTTCTGGTTAAACAGCACTGCGAGCGAACCCAGACCGAGAAGCATCGAGAGCCACATCCACGGCACAAGGCTGCTCTTGCCCTCGAGACCGAAGAAAAGGTACTGCAGACCGTGGATGTGCGACGGGACATTGCTGTAGAAGGCGGTGAAAAACTCCGTACCGATCATGAAGAAGTTCGCGACACCGGCATAGGCTGCAAGCACGGCGAGTTTCTGGCGAGCCTCGTTGCCGGCGTCGAAACCCGTGGTTTTTTTCAGGATGAGGGTCACGAGAATGAGCAGCGAGGTTCCCGCGGCAAAGGCCGATGCGAGAAAGCGCGGCGCGAGCACGGCGGTAAGCCAGAGATGACGGCCGGGCAGTCCTGCATAGAGAAACGCCGTGACGGTGTGGATGCTGAATGCCCAGGGAATCGAGAGGTAGATGATCGGCTTCACCCATGCCGGTGTCGGCACGCCCTTGCGTTCCGCGCCGAGCACGGTCCAGGCGCTCACGAGGTTGATCAGGAGATAGCCGTTCAGCACGAGCATGTCCCAGAACACCATGGCGTGCGGTGAAGGATACAGCAGCACGTTCAGGACGCGGTCGGGACGGCCCATGTCGGCAAGAATGAACAGCATGCACATCAGCGTTGCCGAAACAGCCATGAATTCACCGACGATCACGGTTTTTGCGAACGCTTTCTGGTTGTGCAGGTAGTACGGAATCACCACCATCACGGCGGATGCCGCCACCCCGACAAGAAAGGTGAACTGCGCGATATAGAGGCCCCAGCTTACGTCACGGCCCATGCCGGTCACGGTAAGCCCTTCCCACATCTGCCTCGAGAAGGCAGAAAAGCCCGCAGCAATGACGAGCAGCAGGAATCCTATCCAGAGCCAGTAATTCCGGCTCCCTTTCAGAGCTTTTTCAATCATGACGGTGCATTAGATAATGTAAAAGACCGATGGTTTCGTGCCGAGTTCCGGCTTCCGCTGCATGGTTTCATTCGACTCCAGGAGCTTGCGTATCTCCGAGGCGGGATCGTTCAGGTCGCCGAACACCAGCGCAGCCTCGGGACAGGCCTCGACACATGCGGGCTCCTTGCCCTGTACCAGCCTTTCGGAACAGAAGTTGCACTTCTCCACCACTCCCTGCATGCGGGTCGGGTACTCCGTGCTGGCGAGCCTGATGCCCTCCCTCGGGTCACGCCAGTTGAAGCTGCGCGAACCGTACGGGCAGGCCGCCATGCAGAAGCGGCAGCCGATGCAGCGATGGTAGTCCATGGAAACGATGCCGTCCCAGCGCCTGAAGGTCGCTTCGGTAGGACAGGCTTTCGTGCAGGGCGGTTCTGCGCAGTGGTTGCAGAGCGCGACGTATGGCCTTCCGGTCACCTCCGGGCTCTGGAACTGGTTGCTTGCCGTTGGAAAGACGTTTTCGTAGGAGCTTTTCCATATCCATTTCACCTCGTCCTTGCGGTTGCCGAAATCAGGCACGTTGTGCGTGAAGTGGCAGGCCGCAACGCACTCCCTGCAGTTGCCGGAGCATTTGCGGGTATCGATGAGCATGCCCCAGCGGCGCTTGCCCGGCACAGGCTTTTCATCCCATGCGGGAAGGACGGTTTTCTCGAGGGAAAGTACCGGAAAGAGGCCTGCTGCGGAACCGATGCCTGCAAGCAGTCCGATACCGGCTTTTTTTATGAATGATCTGCGATCTTCGTTCATCAGGGCGCCTCCATGGGTGAAATATGGCAGTTCCAGCAGTTGGGCTTCACGTTGGCGTACATGTGGCAGTTGAAGCAGAACATCCTGTTGCTGGAATGGCAGTTCAGGCAGGTGTTCAGGCTTTTGTCGATCTTCCTGCCGTCGGGAGCCACCCAGACACGGTTGCCTTCGCGCACCGATGAGTGGCGCCACTCGGCGAGCACTCGCATGTGATTGGCTTTCATGAACTCTTTCGGGGCTATGCATGCAGAGCTGTCCACCACTCCCGAAGGAGCCGGGGCGGCAGCACTCTCAGCCATGCTCTCCTGGTGCCGGAAAGCGTAGAGCGCTGCAAGCAGGAAAAGAAGCAGGCCTGCTGCCGTAAGGATAAGTTTTTTAGTCAACGTCGTCCTCCTTCTCTTCAAATCCGGTCATCGGATCTTCCCTGAGGTCTTCGGTTCGCTTTTTCTCTCCATCCATCACCAGGGCATTGCCGACCAGTTCGTGCAGGCCGTAGACGGCAACTCCGGGGTTCCAGTACCGCATGAGCGGCGGCAGGCTGGCCCTGTCGATGGCGCAGATGGTAACCAGGGCATTGACGTCGTGCTTCTCCCTGACATGCCGAACGGCGTTCGCACGCGGGAACCCGCCTTTCATGCGGATTTCCATATACTCCTCGGCATTGAGACCGCTGCCCGAGCCACAGCAGAAGGTCTGTTCTCGAATGGTGTTTTCAGGCATTTCGTGAAATGAGTTGCACACGCTGCCGAGCACGTAGCGGGGCTCCTCGAACATGCCCATTCCCCGGGCCACGTTGCACGAGTCGTGGAAGGTGGTGCGCAGATGGTTGTTCCGCTTCGGATCGAGTTTCAGCTTGTTGTTGCGAATCAGGTCGGCGGTGAATTCGGCAATATGCACCATTTTCGTTGCTTTCGCATTGGTGAATTTCGTGCGGGTGATCGGCGAAACCGGCTCCTCAAGGAAGTTGGCCGGGCCGTTCATGGTGCTCATGTACTGGTGCACCACGCGCCACATGTGTCCGCACTCGCCGCCGAGAATCCATTTCACACCGAGCCGCTCGGCTTCGTGGTACATTTTCGCATTGATTTTCCGCATCATGTCGTTCGAGGTGAAGAAACCGAAGTTTCCGCCTTCCGATGCGTAGGTGCTGATGGTATAGTCGAGCCCGATGTGCTCGAAGAGCAGGAGATAGCCCATCATGGTGTAGACGCCGGGATCACCGAAAACGTCGCCGGACGGGGTGATGAAAAGAATTTCCGCCCCCTTCCGGTTGAAGGTGGGGTTCACCGACACGCCGGTCAGCTCCTCGATATCATCGACAAGGGACTCGATGTTCTGCACGAAGGTGTGCGGTTCGATGCCGAGATGGTTGCCCGTGCGGTTGCAGTTCGCAACAGGGGCAAGAATCCAGTTGTTGTTCAGGCCGACGAGCTGCAGAATCTCACGGACCATGATGGTGATCTCGGCAGTATCGATACCCATGGGACAGAACACCGAACACCGGCGGCACTCGGTGCACTGGTAGAAATACATGTACCACTCCTTCAGCACCTCCCTGGTGAGCTTGCGCGATCCGGCAAAGCCCTTGAGGATCTTGTCGACCATCGGAAAATCGCCGCGGTAGACCGACCGGACCAGTTCGGCGCGGAGCACCGGCATGTTCTTGGGATCACCCGTACCGAGAAAGAAGTGGCATTTGTCGGCGCATGCGCCGCAACGCACGCAGGTATCGAGGTACAGTTTCAGGGAACGGTATTTCTTCAGGCGCTCCCGCATGGCGTCCATGAGGGTTTTCTCCCAGCCGTCCGGCAGCTTCCAGTCATCGTCGGTGGCGATCCACTTGCGAGGGTTCGCGAATCCGAGGTCCTCGATCACCTCCGGTTTGGCCGGAAAACAGAAGTTTCCTTCATGAAACTCAACCGGCATCTCCCACCACTCTCTCGGGGCGTAATCGCCTTTCAGCGTGCTGGGCTTCTCCTCCATCTCCCGGATGAGATCGGCTTGTTTGGCAACGTATTTCGACATGGTTACTCCTTTTCAACCGGCAGTTTCGCCTTTTTCATCTTTTCGCGGAATTCGTCCTCGTACTCACGGTAGGTACGGAACTTCATGGGCTGCCGCCAGGGGTTCACATGCATCTTTTCGCGGCTGTTGTTCACCATGGCACGGGTCGGGCTCAGGAATATCGCCCCCATGTGCACGAGCTTGCTGAAAGGAAAATAGAGGAGCAGCATGCAGACAAGAAAGAGGTGCACATAGAAAAGGGCACCGATCTCGCCCGGAGGATCGAAACTGAAGCTCATGAGCCTCAGCATCTGGTCCTTGACGGCCATCACATCGACTTTGGCGATGTAACGCATGAGCACGCCGACAACAACAATTCCGCCGATGAGAAAGAGCGGAAAGTAATCGGTCGGCAGTGAAATGAGACGCATCTTTGCATCCGCCACGCGCCGCACAAAGAGGAAGGTTGCCGCAGAGAGCGCAAGTGCGTCGGTAACATAAAAGGAAGGAAGCGTGATATCGAAGAAACTGTCGTACTGATCGAGAGCTTCCGCCAGGCCCGGCACCATGACAAAGAAGAAGCGCGCATGGCGCAGCACGATGACGAGGAGTGACCAGTGAAAAACCAGACCGCCGAGCCAGAGCCACTTGTTCGAACCGTACACAAGATCAGGTCCTTTACGAAGCTCGGCCCTGGTATTGCGGAACAGTGAACGGAACAGGAGCACTTCGGAAAGCACCCTGACGGCAGCAAAGAAAGGATTGGATGGACTTTCGATCTTGTTCGGCCTGATCCAGTCCAGCGATTTTTCCTGTCCGCAGGTGGTGGTGATATTGTACGGTACCGGACGGCGCAGCCAGTCGGCCATGCGAAAAACGAAGCCAAAAAGAAACACTGCTGCTGCAAGATAGGGAATGAGAACGCCGAACAGGTAATCGAGGCCAGCATACTGCACACCGACAAAGGGAACCAGCGCAAGCACGGTTACCATCCCGAGAGGCATGAGAATCTTCTTCATGAGCCGGTCCTCCCGAGCAGCATGTGCATCTTGCTGCGGCTCTCCTCCACCTTCAGCTGGTAGATGGTTTCACGGTGCTCCATGAAGCGGTCGAAAGCTTCGAAAACGGTCTCCTCGATTCTCTCCCGGCAGAACGATGCGTCGGCTTCCGCCCCCCCGGTTTCCTGCAGGATTGCCGAAAGTTCCCGAAACAGCGAAAGGCTCCGCGAAGGACGGAATGGATGCACGGCAAGAATGCGCGTAACGCGAAGGACTCCTTCATGGCAGAGATCGCTATCATTATGGAATCCGTCAAGAATCATGCCCATGCCGTCGGCAAGCGCTTCCGCCAGCGGAGTGCCGGGAGCCATCTTCCCGGTAAAAAGGTCCAGGCCGCGTTCATGCCATCGATGAAGGATTGTTTCCCGGTTTTCCCGGATGATCCGCTCCCAGGTACGCTTCATAGGATCAGGATGGAAGGTTTACCAAAAAAAACTCAAAGCCAGCTGTTCACCTGATGCTCCACAACCAGATCGACGAATCCGTCGTAATCGATGCTCGATACGCCTTCGACAATGTTCGAAATACCACGGGCATCAAGGTCGGGGCCCAGGGCATAGACCGGATTGTTTTTCATGACGCCTGCAAGAGTTTCAGAAAATCGATTGGCCTGCTGGACAGCATAGACGCCATCCTCGATGAAAAGCACCGGATCACCCGGCTGGAGAAACCTGATGCAGGTTTCAAGGCTGTCAGTTGAAAATGGAGATTTATTGATGGTATGCAGCATTGAGATGAAACTTAGTGGTGAATAATGACATCCTGTTCCTTCATGAGCGAGCCTATTTCGGAGGATTCAAGCACCTCGACATCAACGACGAGATCCTCTTCGCCCAGCCCTCTCTCCTCAAGCGATACCCGGTCGACATACAGTTTTTCAACATCGTAACCGTCAAGCGCCATAAAGGTTTTTGCAAATCCCTTGATGCCGATACCTGCCGTATCCTGATTTTTTTTCAGCGAGTAGACACCGTCGCCGATGAAAACCAGCGACAGATCCTGCTCGTAGGCAGCCATAATGAGAATCATCTCCAGACCTTCGTAGGTGTAGATGGTGCCGTGAGGCGCTTGGCGCATCACATGCATGATCTTTTTCACATTTTCGTTTCCCATGGTGTCAGTCTCCGAAGGTTAGAAGTCTGTCATTGCGAATTGCTATGTCGGTAAGGTTGCCAAGGCCTGTGATTTCACTGCCTTCAATCAGCACGTCATCACAGATGCCGCGCCGCTTGGATGCTGCGATGCAGGCCAGGATTTCAACGCCATGTTCCTTGTGAAGCTGACCCCAGCGGGAGGAGATATGCCGGTCGTCCTGGGGCGGGTCCATCAGTTTTGTAACGTTGGCCACCCCGTCGTTGTACAGAAAAACGGCATCCACCGTGTGTCCTTTCCTGATTGCTGCTTCGGCAAACTTGTATGCCGTATCGGCAGCCTGGTGGTTGTAAGGCCCTTCCTTGAGCAGAATTCCAATTTTCACGGTCAAGAAGTCTTGTGGTTAGGAAAAAAAACAGACCGCTCCAGGCATGCTAACAGCACTGGGCGGCCTCTTCCATGACAGCCTCGTACAGAGGCAGCCAGGTTTCGGCGTATTCCGCAAAGGGTTTCTCCATATACTGTGCGAAATAAAGCGCATCGGCTGCTTTCCGGATATCGCCCGCCCTGAGGGCCTCGAGGGCCTTGCGGCCATAAGCCGACGTATCTTCTGCGGTCAGGACAACCTGCCGCCAGTAATTCTGTGCTTCCAGCCGGCTGACGCTGGTTCGGGGCAGCGTCATGGCCTCCTTGAGCGAATTGACGGCAATGCCACGCGGCCCGAACACTGCGGTCCAGCCTGTTTCAGCCCAGCCGGCAGTGCGGGCGAGGGCTTCTTCGGTCTGATGGATGAGAGCTTCGTACATGTACTGTGCAGGTTGCTGTTAATGTTGCTGATGCTGCCGGTCAGTGGAGTCAGGCGGAAGCAAAAGGACAAAAACTTTTCACTTCGCTCTCCCGACTCCTGCCTCCTTCTTATAGCCCGTCCCCCATACCCATCTGGATATAACCTGAAGGACAAACCAGTGAACAGATGTGGCAACCGACACATTTCGTGTAGTCGGTATACACCTTCTCGCCCTCGGGATTGTCCCGGAAACGGGTGACGGCTTCCTGAGGACAGAAAGATACGCACTGTTTGCAGTCGAAGCAAAGGCCGCAACTCATACAGCGTGTGGATTCTGCCTGTGCCACCTCTCTCTGAAGCGCTACGAGCAGCTCGTCGTGATTGCCGACCACCTCTTCAGGCTCTATGGTCCGGCGTTTTGCCTGGGGCGAGTGGAAAAAATACAGGGTATCCTGCTTCTGAACCTTGGTCACCTCGCGGTACCCCTGTTCGGGAAGCGGCTCGCCCTTGAGAAACGCATCGATCGCTTCCGCTGCCTTGCGCCCATGACCGACAGCCGTTGTAATGAGATCGACCTTGATGGCATCGCCGCCGCCGAACACCTTCTCCTTGCCGGCAATACGGAAATGCCTGTCGACTTTCAGCCATGGCCTGCCGCTCGCAATGCTTTCAAGTCCCTGCATGTCGGTTGTCTGACCGATAGCCGCAACCACCATGTCTCCTTCGATCTCGAACGTTTCGCCGGAGCTCTTGTAGCGGAAGAACGGTATGGGAGAGTTCCACCCTTCTTCACCCTTCTCCTTTTTCACCATACGCGAGCACACAAGGCCGCGAACGCCGTTTTCTCCGGAAAGCAGCCCGGTCACCCCGGTCTGGTAGTGCATGATGGTCCCTTCACGGTCAGCATCGTCGAACTCGTTCTCGAAACAGGCCATCTCCTCGCGGGGCACACCGGAAACAATGACGGCTTCCGATCCGAGACGCAGGGCAAGACGCGCCACGTCCATGGCAACGTTGCCGTCACCGATGACAATCACCTTTTTACCGACCGGAATGTCGTCGCCCATAACCTCGTAGTTGCGCAGGAAATCGATGGCGTTGGTGGCTCCCTTCGCGGCTTCGAATCCCTCGATCGGGAGACCGCGGCCAACCTGGGCTCCAACGCCGACAAACACGGCGTCATAGTCGGCCTCGAGCTGTTCGAGCGTCACCTCTTTTCCGACACGCTCACCCATTTTCAGCTCCACGCCAAGATCGGTGATCCGTTTGATCTCGGCCTCGAGCACCCTGCGATCGACACGGTAACCCATGATGCCGTAAAGCACCATGCCCCCAAGCTTTTTGTTGGCGTCATAGATCGTGACGGCATGCCCTCTGCGGCGAAGCTGGTATGCTGCCGAAAGGCCGGCAGGACCGCCACCGATCACGGCAATGCGTTTTCCGCTGTCCGGACCCGGAGCAGGAAGTTTCAGGCCGGCTTCGATACCGTAGTTGCCGACCGCCTGCTCAAGCGCATTGATGGCAACGCTCTCGTCGTGATACTGACGGTTGCAGCCTTTCTGGCAGGGATGCGGGCAGATCCTGCCCATGACTGCCGGAAAGGGGTTCATCGTGACGATCGTCTCCCACGCCTCTTTCCAGGCGTCTTCGCTCTTTTCCGTGCCGTTCAGGATACGGTTGTATCCCCGGATATCCTCCCCTGCAGGACACTCGGCCGTACAGGGAGGGGTCTGCCGCACATAGATCGGGCATTTGTGACTGCTGTCACCGAAAGCCACGATCTTGTCCGTCCCTTCAAGTTCCCTGAAAGAAGGAAACCGGTAGTTGTTTGCAAAATCAAGAATAGGATTTGATTCCACCATGGTCGTTTTCTCCTTCGGTTAGAACCGGACGTGTGCCGACTGGTTGAAGGTGGTTCTGGCATGACGGTAGCTGTCGATCATGTTGTCGTCGAACGTCAGGCCGGTTTCTTCGAAAAAGCGCTTCCAACCGATACGGTTGATCCACTCGCCCACACGCTCCCAGGGACGACCACCCGCCTTATAGGCGGTAAGAATCTTGCCGATCACCTCGGTGACTTCAGGCCAGCGGGGCGGATTGTTCGGCAGGTTGTGCGCAACAATGCTCATGGTGGAAGGTTTCGTGCGGGCATTGCTGTTCTTGCCTCCGACCCAGACTGCGAATTTCGAGTGCTCGGGATGGTTGATCTCCATGGCGGGACATGCTCCGAAACAGGCGCCGCAGCAGATGCACTTGGCTTCATCCACCATGAGCGAGCGCTTGCCGTTCACCACGGTCGGGCGGATTGCCGCGACGGGGCAGCGGGCAACGGCTTTCGGCAGCTCGCAGACCATCGCCAGGTGATCGTGGTTGATACGAGGCGGACGGGTATGCTTCACCACAATGGCAATATCTGCCTGACCACCGCAGTTGATGGAGCAGCAGGAGGTTGACAGACGCACCTTGTTGGGCATCTGCATATCCTTGAACTCCTTGTAGACAGAGTCCATCATCGACTTCACCACGCCGGAGGCGTCGGTTGCAGGAATATCGCAGTGCAGCCAGCCCTGGGTGTGGGAAACTGCAGAGACGCACATGCCGGTACCGCCGACAGGGAACCCGAGTGACTCGAGTTCAGCGATCATCGGCTCGACATGCTCCTTGTTCGGGGTCAAAAACTCCACGTTGTTGCGAACCGTGAAGCGAAGGTAGCCGTCAGCATATTTGTCGGCAATGTCGCACAGCACGCGAACCATGTCCACCGTATCCTGGCGGGGAGTTCCAGCCCTGACGGTCCAGATGGCATCACCGCTTTCCGCTACGTGCATCAGGACGCCAGGCTTCGGAATTTCATGGTACTTCCATTTGCCGTAATTCTTTCTTACCACCGGATGAAGGGCCTCTTCATAGGTATGAGGACCCGACTCGATGGTCTTCCATGTTCTTTGGTAACTGCTCATGATGTTCTTTATTCCGTTTGAAGTGTTTTCCGCCCGACGGACGGGATAGTTGCTTCTGATTCAGACCCCTTCCGGGAGCGCCGTGCCTAGTACGGCGCCTTGAAATACGGGTTATCACGCGGCCTCGAGACCAGATTGATATCGGCTTCGAGTCCGACGCCATCAAGGAACTGCTTGAGACCGACGCGCTCGATGGTTTCGCCGATACGCTCGTGATCGAGCCCGGCATCTTCCCACCAGTCGATAATCTCTTCGATCTGTTCGATGAAAGCCTCGATATCCTCATCGGTCTCCATCTTCATGAACGGAATAACGAGGGAACCCATGTTCACGCCAACCTTGAGCGTGTTCTTGCCTCCCATAAGCAGCGAAATACCGCGATCCCTGCCGGGAGAGAGCGCCTTGGGCATGACGTTCAGGCAGTGCATGCACCGGACGCAATCCTTTGTCTCGATATGCATTTCGCCGTCCTTCAGCGAAATTGCCCTGGTCGGGCAGAGGTTGATGACCTGGTTCACCAGGGCATCCATGCCATTCTTCTCCGTCCAGGCTTTCACTTCGGCGCGATCGACCTGAATGGCATCACGCCACGTACCGATAACAGCAAGGTCGGAACGCATGATAGCGTTGGTGCAATCGTTCGGGCACCCCGAAAACTTGAATTTCAGCTTGTAGTTCCATTCCGGACGATGCAGAACGCCGACAAAATGTTTCAGCGCCGTAAGATGGAGCTTCAGGTTGTCGTAGCAGGCATTCTCGCAACGGCCAGGGCCGATACACGACACGCCGGTACGCATCCCTGCGCCGGCACCGCCGAGATCCCAGCCTTTCTGGTTCAGTTCGTCGAAACACTGCTGTACCTTGTCCTGCTCGATACCCTGCAGCATGATATCACCGGTCTGGCCATGCAGGGTGATGATGCCGGTACCGTGCTTCTCCCAGATGTCACACAACTCACGCAGCATGGCTGTATTGTAATGCAGGCCCGGAGCAGGCTGGATCCTCATGGTGTGGAACTCGGCAGCCTCGGGAAACTTGTCCTTGATCATGGAGTAACGGGTAATGATGCCCGCACCATAACCGTCGACGGTTACAAGACCGCCTTTCCAGTACCCCATCTTCGTATTGTAGGAGTATTCCAGCTGATCCATAACTCCGCGAAGCATCGGCTTTCTGGTCCGCTCGGCAAGCCCCTTGAATCCGGAAATAAAGCTTGGCCACGGACCGTTCTCAAGTTCGTCAAGCATGGGGGTGGGATTGAGAAACTTGCCGTTTCCGTTCCCTCCGGCATTGCATCCCCCGCAATGATGCACTTCCTGCGAAGCCGCATCTTTCGCACCTTCCATAATTCCTCCTTTAGTTCACCGTTAAATTGGGTTTGAAAAAGCGGTCCATCGCATTACACGCAGCCGGTCGGCTTCGGAAGCCCGGCAATCTTGCAGGCCTGAAGCGCAGGGCCTTTCGGGAAAAGACCGTACAGGAACTCGGAAGCCTCTTTCTTGTCCATGCCTTTCTCCGATGCGATTGCCTTTGTCAGCACTTTTACTGCAGGAGCAATCTGGTACTCCTCATAGTAATTCCTGAGAAACCTGACCAGGTCCCAGTGCGCTTCATCCATCCGGATATCTTCGCCTTCGGCAAGCTTTACGGCCACATCTTCGTTCCAGTCCTCGATATTGACGAGGTAACCGTTTTCATCGGTTTCATAGCTGACTCCGTTGATTTCAATGCTCATGACTGTTCTCCTTTGGTGATGATTGAGTGTTAACTATTGCCCATACCTCCAGCCGGACATCTCCGGGCATGGCACGCAGGACGCTGCCTTTAAAAAAACAGTTATATATTTATATGGCTATATAGTAATAAAGGTAAACCTGTTTTTCAAATCCTGCAAAAAAAATATTTTTCAGTTTGTCAAGATATGGCAGCGCAGGATGCTGAAGATGCGACACAGCATGGAATGCATGCCCTGCACTCAGATACCGTAACATGATGTAAGGGGTTGGACACCGAGTGCCCTCAGAAAATACCGGGGAAAAACAGCACCAAGAACACCGAAGTGGATATAGACTTTTATAGTAATAAAAGGAAGCCTGTTTTTCAAATCCTGATATCATTTTTTTACCCCCTCCGGAACGGAACCCGACATCCCCAGACCCCATCAGTTCCGGCTTTTCCACTCACCGGCAAGGGCGGCAAAACGCCCGGCCCAGGCCGGAGTGCCAGTCGCATGCAGGTGTGCATAGGTAGCAAGAACATTTCGATAAAGCACACCGTCCCGTTTGCCGGTCACACCGGTGCCCCGCATGACATCGAACTGGTAATGCTCCCCCTCCGAACCCGAAACCGGAAAGGAGTAGTGGAATTCATGCGCCCGGACATGGGCATCCTTTGCAAACCACGCTGAATCCGAGACGCTCCTGAGCTCGACGTAGCCATGACCGGCCGGTCGCGGCCGGAAACCGATATCGAAAGGCAGCACTCCGGCAAGGGAATAGGTCCTGCCTTCGCAGGTGCCGCTTCGTGAAAGATAGATCAATCCTCCGCATTCAGCATAAATGGGCATCCCGGATGCCGCTCGCTCCCGTACATCCCGCATGAGCGGCCTGTTCGTTTCAAGAACAGGAAAAAAAGACTCGGGAAATCCGCCGCCAAGGTACAGGCCGTGCACATCGGGCAGCGGTCGCGATTGCATGGAATCGATGAACACCAGTTCGACACCCTTCTTTGTCAGTGCGCGGAGGTTTTCGGGATAGTAGAAACAGAACGCCGCATCACGGAAAACCCCGATCCTTTCCCCGTTATGCGGTATGGGCGGCACTTGCGCTGCATCAGGGTGTTCAAGGGGCGGGGCTTCAGAAAAAAGGGAACGAACGGCGTCAATATCGCAATAGTGCGCCACCTGTTCGGCTGCCTCCCGGACGATTGCTTCCGCCCCGGACGACTCCCCTGTGGTTATCAGTCCGAGATGCCGTTCGGAGATGGAAAGGCGTTCATCAGAAGGAATGGCACCCAGCACCGGAACGTTGCAGAACGTTTCAATGGCAAGCTTCTGTTTATCGGCATGCCGGGCGGTGCGCACCTGGTTGAGAATGACACCGGCGATCCTGACGCGGGGTTGCATGGACTGCATCCCGAGCACAACGGCTGCAGCACCGCGACTCATCTTCCTGCTGTCCACAACAAGAAGCACGGGAGCATGCAGCATGGCTGCAAGACCTGCGCTGCTGTCAGAACCGTCAAGCGACAGACCGTCATGAAGTCCGTGGTTCCCCTCGATAAGGGAAAGCGTCCCTTGCAGGCCGTTTTCGGCAAATGAACGAATGCAGCCCTCTGCACCCATCAGCCAGGGATCAAGATTGCAGCTCTCCCGACCGGAAGCCAGACGATGCCACATGGGATCGATATAGTCGGGACCTTTCTTGAAACAGGCCACCCGCTCCCCCCTGCCGGCAAGAGCTGCCGCCAGGCCGAGCACGACCGTCGTCTTGCCGGAACTTTTATGGGGGGCCGAAATCATCAGCCGGGGCAAAAGCGAGACGCTCATCGTCAAATCCTTACTGCAGCCGCCAGGGCGTTTTCAGTTCCGGGCAAACCTTTCAAAAAGAAAAAATCATGTGCACGATCCGGATCGGAAACCTCCTGTCTGTCATTGACAGGAGGTTCCCCATCAAGGTATTGCCTCCAACCACACCCGGTTATCGGGAAAAATCCCGGGATCGGGAATGATGGATCCGTGATCCCTGTCCAATGCGTCAGGAAACACCAGGCATTACAGCCTGCGCTCTTCCCCGGAATCGGACCGGATCAGGTTGTTGCGTCGTGTGAAAAAGTATGCTTGATCCGGGTGGCCGGCAGGCGCCCCGAACCGTTCAACGAGTATAACACTAAAACAACACATCTCCGAAACAGCAGAAAAAGAAAAACCGCACAGAGAAAAAGCAGGAACAGGGTGTTATCTTTTTATTCAGTACCGTACCGGCCGGATACAGACCCTTGTCCGGCAGCATCCCCCGGATGCGCATCCCTAATATTCAATTGATCCCATGACGACGCTCGAAAATTTTGCCGCCGGAATGCCGAAAGCCGAACTGCACCTGCACATCGAAGGGACACTCGAGCCCGAGATGATGATTGCAATCGGACAACGAAACGGGGTCGAACTGCCCTGGCCGAATGCCCGGGCAGCGCGCAAGGCATATGACTTCAGGGACCTGCAGTCGTTTCTTGACATCTATTACCGCGCCACTTCAGTGCTCCTTCTGGAACAGGATTTCTATGAGCTCACCATCGCATACCTTCGCAAAGCCGCATCCCAGAACGTTCGGCATACTGAAATCTTCTTCGATCCGCAAACCCATCTGGCCCGCGGAGTTTCTTTTGAAACCATCCTCCGGGGCATTGAGCTGGCGCTTGAGGAGGCACACCGGACACTCAAGGTCTCGACAAAACTCATCA
Source organism: Chlorobiota bacterium (assembly GCA_016866305.1). Taxonomy (GTDB): domain Bacteria; phylum Bacteroidota; class Chlorobiia; order Chlorobiales; family Chlorobiaceae; genus Chlorobium. Next base: position 19,282 of record VGMX01000001.1, read on the forward strand.
TGTGCATACTCCGGCACCTGAGCGAAGAGGAGGGCCTCGACGTGTTCAGGCAGGCGCTCTCCTGGCGGCGCTGGATAAACGGCATCGGCCTTGATTCCTCGGAACACGGAAATCCTCCCTCCAAATTCAGGAACCTTTTCGAACGTGCGCGTGCAGAAGGATTTTTTACCGTCGCCCATGCGGGAGAAGAAGGAAACGCTTCCTGTATCAGGGAAGCGCTCGCCATTCTCGGGGTCAGCCGTATCGATCATGGCGTGCACTGCATGGAAGATGAGAAACTGGTTGCAATGCTCGCTGAAAAACAGATTCCCTTGACGGTCTGTCCCCTCTCGAATGTCAGGCTGAAAGTTTTCGCAAGCATGCAGGACCACAACCTGAAGCAGATGCTGCGCCGCGGACTCTGCGTCACCGTCAACTCGGACGATCCCGCCTATTTTGGAGGATATGTGAACGAAAACTACTCCCAGGCCGCCCTGGCTCTCGCTCTTGAGGGGAATGACCTGGTGCGGCTTGCACGAAACTCGTTCAACGCATCGTGGATCAGTACCGTGCAGAAGGCACTCTACCTGCAGGAACTTGACCGGTACTGCAAGGACAACCCCTTTTAACACCTTGTGCAGCATGTCATGGAAACACATGAACACACTGCCTTTGTCAGGCCGCTTTTTTCCCGGGAAACCATCCGCAAAAGGGTCGCTGAAATAGGCGCGTCGATTTCAGCGGACTTCAGGGAAATAACCGAAGAAAACCCTCTGTGCCTTGTCGTGGTGCTTAAGGGCGCATTCATCTTCGCAGCTGATCTCGTCAGATACATCCGGGTGCCCTGCACCATCGATTTTCTTTCGGCATCGAGTTATGGAAAGGAGATGATCTCCTCGGGAGACGTCACGATCCGCCATGCCCTCTCGGTGCAATCACGGCACGTCCTGCTCATCGAGGACATCGTCGACACCGGACTCACCATCCAGCGAATCTCGGCCCTGCTTTCCGCGCAAAGCCCTGCTTCGCTGGGCATCTGCACGCTGCTGGACAAACCTTCGGAACGGAAGCACCCGATCAGGATTGCCTACAGCGGATTTACCGTACCCGACAGGTTCATCGTAGGATACGGAATCGATCATGCCGAACACTTCCGGCAGCTTCCGTTCATCGGAATACTTGATTCCTGATCCTGAAGCCATCACTGCCCGAAACGGCTCCGGAAACCGGAAAACCTCCCTCAAAAAAATCAACGTTTTCATACAATAACACCGAAATGTCTGAATTTTTATTATATTAAACCCACTGAATCCTAATTTATTAAGGAATAAAATTCATAACCCTTAATAAAACACAGGGGTCGGGGAATTATATGACTGCAGCGACCTGTTAAGAGTAAAAAAACATGCGACATGAGGATGAATGCGAAAAGTGACCATAACGGCAATACAGAAGCAGGTCCCTGGATCATCGACACCACGCTGCGTGACGGGGAACAGGCGCCGGGAGTTTCCTTCAGTGCAGCCGAAAAAATCCGGATAGCCTGCATGCTTGCCAAAACCGGAGTAAACGAGCTTGAAATCGGCTATCCGGCCATAAGCGAGGAAGAGCGCGGCACCATCAGGACCATATCCTCTCTCGGCCTTCCCCTCAGGCTCACCTCCTGGGCTCGGGCACTATGGCAGGATATCGAACATGCACTCGCCTCCGGCACGGAAGCAGTCCACATCAGTTTCCCGATATCGGCACTCTACCTTGAACTGATGGGAAAAAATTACCGGTGGGTTCGCCAGCAGTTGCAGGAGCTTGTGCCGAGGGCAAAGGAACATTTCAGGTTCGTCAGTGTCGGAGCACAGGATGCCACGCGGACACGGCACGAGCTCCTGCTCGAGTTCATCCGGGATGCTGAAAGATGCGGTGCGGACAGGGTAAGGATCGCTGATACCGTTGGCATCGCCACACCCCTCTCGGTCATCGAGCTTGTCATGAAAATCACAAACGCCACGGCGTTGCCTCTGGAATTCCATGCGCACAACGACCTTGGAATGGCAACGGCAAACGCATTAACCGCACTCGAAGCAGGCTGCAAGGCCGTAAGCGTTTCGGTAACCGGACTCGGTGAACGCGCAGGGAATGCCGCACTCGAGGAACTTGCCGTAGCCCTTTCGCTTTCGCAAAAACATGCAACACGCCTCGACATCAGCCGTCTTGCCAGTCTTTGCGAAACCGTCAGCATCGCAGCGGGAAGACCCATACAGGATCAGAAACCGGTAGTGGGAAAATCGGCTTTTCAGCATGAATCGGGCATTCACTGCGCAGCGCTGCTCAAGCATCCGCTCTCCTATCAGCCTTTCCTTCCGCAGGAAGTCGGCAGGAAGGATTACGAGCTTGTCATCGGAAAACATTCCGGCAGCGCCGCCATCCACCATTGCTTCAGTACCATGGGCATCTCGCTGTCAAAAGAGGAGAGCGGAAAGCTGCTGTCGGCAGTCAGGAAAGCTGCAGGAGAAAAAAAACGTGCTCTTACCGAACGGGAACTGCAGACGATCTACCGCTCCCATTGTCAATCAAGCATCACCTTATCGTAAAAGACATGCTCATTCCCCAGAAAAAAGAAGACAACAGTATCAGTCTCCTTGCTGAAGTCAGCAGAACCGTTACGATCGAAAACGATATCAGCAAAGTGCTCCGCCTGGTCCTGTTCATCATGTCGGAACACATGAACATGCTTCGTGGCATGATCACCATCCTCAACCGTGACACCCGCGAAATTTTCATTAACGAGTCGTTCGGGCTGAGTGAAGAGGAAAAAGAACGGGGCCGCTACCGTATTGGCGAGGGCATTATCGGGCAGGTTGTCAAAACCGGCAAGCCGGTCCTGGTTCCGAGCATCAATGATGAGCCGCTGTTCCTTGACAGGACCCGCTCCCGGCAGAGAGCCAGGAAGGAGGATCTCTGCTTTATCTGCATTCCCATCAAGTCCGGTACCGAAATCATCGGCACCCTCAGTGCCGATCGCCAGATAGATCCACCCCTGCCGGAGGATCCCATGAAAAGGAGCAAGGCGGAAAGCGAGCGAATGGATATGATGCAGCACTATGTGGACCTGCTCTCCATTATTGCAACCATGATATCGCAGGCCGTGAGACTCAAACAGCTTGCTCACGAGGAGAGCGTGAACGGAAAAGTTGCTGACCAGCATCCGGGTGAAAAAAAGCTCTCGATTTACCACCGGGATGACGAGTGGGCTGATGAAGAGAACGATGAAACCGAGCGCCCCGCAAATATCATCGGCAATTCGAAACCCATGCTCAGCCTGTTCAGGATGATTGAGAAGATTTCGAAAACCAACGCAACAACGCTTGTTCTGGGAGAAAGCGGCGTCGGAAAGGAGCTGGTTGCCAGCGCCATCCATTTCAAAAGCCGCCGGGCCGACAAACCCTTCATCAAGTTCAACTGTGCAGCACTTCCTGAAAGCATTGTGGAAAGCGAACTGTTCGGCCATGAAAAAGGAGCCTTCACCGGGGCTGCCGGCATGCGCCAGGGCCGCTTTGAGCTTGCTCATACCGGAACCATTTTTCTCGATGAGATTGGCGAGCTCAGCCTGCCGGTACAGGCAAAACTCCTGCGCATTCTTCAGGAAAAGGAGTTCGAGCGGGTTGGCGGATCAAAAACCATCAAGGTCGATGTACGGGTCATTGCCGCGACAAACCGGAATCTTGAAGAACTCATCCGTGAAGGACTTTTCAGGGAAGATCTTTTCTACCGGCTGAACATCTTTCCCATTACCGTTCCGCCTCTCCGGGAAAGAAAAACCGATATTCTCCTGCTTGCCGACTATTTTGTCGAAAAATACAACCGGACCAACCAGAAAGGCGTTCGCCGCATCTCGACGACCTCGATCGATATGCTGATGCGCTACCACTGGCCGGGCAATGTCCGCGAACTGGAAAACTGTATCGAGCGCGCGGTCATTCTCAGTGAAGACAACGTCATCCACGGCTACCATCTTCCGCCAAGCCTCCAGACGGCAGAATCAAGCGGAACGCCGTACACCGGATCACTGCAGCAGAAACTCGACTCGATTGAAAACGAAATGATCATTGAGGCGCTGAAACGCACAAAAGGCAACATGTCGAGAGCTGCCGCCCAGCTCGGGCTGTCCGACAGGATCATGGGGCTCCGGGTAAAAAAATTCAATATCGATTACCGGAAATTCAGACCCTGAAATGGGTCTCACCAGACCGGCAGGACCCGGACAACTCCACGAACCGCTGCCGGAACCGCATGCTTGCATCGTATGCAGTACAATGGCTATATTACCGGCAAAACCCACCAGAAAAACCGGAAGGGTGTCCTGCACGGGATTTCAGTCGATTGCATGCAGGCAGAGCAGACAAGTCCCCCTGACGGCATGATGCATACATGGTTCACTATAGCTGATCCGTTATGAGACCACCCCCGGGTAATACAGGCGCCGGAAAGCCGCTGAGCATGGCCATGGTTCGGTTCGATCCTGAGTGGTCGTCTGATAACCGTGAAAGAAGCGCCTATTACCGGATCGGCGTCATACCCGAGCGGCATCTGATGTTCACCGCCATCGGGGGAAATCTCCAGCCTGAATTTGCTGAAGAAGCACTCGGCGCTCTTGAAAAACTGCTGAGCACGGGTATTTTCACCGACTCGACCTACATCAGGATCGCTGATTTTTCGGCGGTTACGAAACTTCCCATCAATACCCGGCTTATCTACGCCAACGGGCTCAACAGACTGCACGGCAAATACAACTGTCAGGCCGAGATTACCTACATCTGCGGAGCATCACTGCTTTTCCGGACCATGCTCCGCTCCATCGCATCGTACGTCAAACAAAACCTTGTCTTTGTTCCGGCAGTCAGTGACGCTTTTGACCTGATCAACAGCACATCGGTCATTCCTGATGAACAGCACCGGAACGAGGTCATTTCCATCACCAGGGAGGAGATGAATGATTTTGCCGAAACATGCGGACAAATCCTTCTCAACGATGCGTATTCGGCCGAGAACAACAAAGGGTTTCTGAATCCCGATCACTCCCTGCATGAGCTCTACAAGATCATTTCGGTACTGAACAGCGACCTCAGGGAACTGCAGAGACTGGAACAGAAACAGAAATGCCAGTTCGAGGAAACCCTCGAAAATGCCCGCAGGCTGAACCTTTCCCTTGAGGAAGAAAAAAAGAATGCGCAGAAAAACGAGGAGATACAGCGAATCCTTATCGAGAGCCTGAAACAGGCCAGAAAGGATGCTGAAATTGCAAGCAAGGCAAAAAGCGAATTCATCGCAAACATGTCGCATGAAATACGAACCCCGCTGCACGGCATCATCGGCATGACGGAACTGCTGCTTGAAACCAAACTCGACAGCCAGCAAAGAAACTACTCGAGCACTGCATATGTCAGCGCAAAACAGCTTCACCAGTTGATCAACCACATTCTCGACTTCAGCAAAATCGAATCGGGAAAACTCGACAGTGAAAAATCTGTCGTGGATATCAGGTCGATCTGCCAGGAAACATCATCCCTTCTCAATGACAATGCACTGAAAAAGACCCTTCTCCTGACATTCTCCATCGACAGCACCGCGCCGGAACAGCTTCTCGGCTATCCGGTGTACCTGCAGCAGGTGCTTATCAACCTGGTCCAGAATGCCATCAAGTTCACGTACCGGGGAGAAGTTGCCGTCCGTATCGAGTCAGTTTCAGAAACCAGCAGGGAGAGCATCCTTCGTATTTCCGTAAAAGATACCGGAGCAGGTATTCCCGAAGAGAAACAGGAACTGATTTTCCAGCGTTTCACCCAGCTGGACGCCTCGGCCACGAGAAAAGAGGGGGGAACAGGTCTCGGACTTGCCATAACCATGAAGCTTGTTGAATTCATGGGCGGCAAACTCAGCCTCAACAGCCGTGAAAATGAAGGTTCCGAATTCTGGTTTGCACTGCCGTTTGAAAAACTTCCCGGAGAAACACAATTGACGGTTCCTCCGCCACGCTCACACGAAACCACCCGCCAGGCAGCAGAAGAACCGGAAAGAGCCGCCGGGGATCGGGAAAGCACCACAGCTGCCGTTGCAACAATCCTGCTTGTCGAAGACAACATCATCAACCAGCGGGTCGCATCAGCCATGCTTTCGAAACTGAATTTCCATGTCGACGCTGTCGTCAATGGCATCGAGGCTATCGAAGCCCTGAAAAACAAGACCTATACGCTGGTGATCATGGACCTCCAGATGCCGTTGATGGGTGGGCTGGAAACTACCAGGGAGATCCGGAAAACTGAAACCGGGGCCATCAATCCCGACATTCCGATCATCGCCATGACCGCAAATGCCACGTGGGAAGACCGGGACGAATGCCTGAAAGCCGGCATGAATGATTTCATCAGCAAACCGGTCATGATGCAGGATCTTCAGGAACTGCTGAAAAAATGGATTCCCTGAACCGCGGTTATTTTATTTCGGCATTCCGGCAATATGCCGGTTTATCCGGTCCACATCTTCCGCTGCAAGCCTGAATTCCCCAGCCCCGGCAATGCCTTCAACCTGAGCGGCACTGCGCCCTCCGGCAATGGCTCCGGTAACCGCGGGATGGCGCAGTGTCCATGCAACGGCAACCTCACCGGCGGAACGGTTATGCTTTGAACCGATGCGTTTAAGCAACTCGACAAGTTCAAGATTTGCACTCAGAAACGGCTCCTGAAACTCCCTGTTTTCCCTGCGCCAGTCATCGAACGGGAGGTTTTCAACCCGCTCCCTGGTCATCGCTCCGGTCAACATGCCGGAAAGCATCGGAGAATAGACAATGACGCCAATGCCATGTTCAGCACAGAACGGCAGGATATCTTTTTCCACGGCAGGGCGCAACATGGAATATGGCGGCTGAAGAGACGCCAATGGCGCTATCCGCATCACGCGACGCATCTGTTCGACATTGAAATTGGAAACCCCTATATGCCGCACAAGCCCTTCTTCCCTGAGAGCTGCCATGGTCTGCCACCCCTCTTCAAGATCGGGCTCCGGGTTAGGCCAGTGTATCTGGTAAAGATCGATGGCCTCGACCTTGAGACGCCTCAGGCTCTCTTCGCATTCCCGCCGGATAGAGTCGGCCTTGAGACTGCTGCTGATCCGGCGGCGATCATTCCATACCAGCGAACATTTGGTGAAGACGTAAGGCCTGTTCCCGATCCCCTCGAGAGCCCTGGCGACCAGTTCTTCTGAATGACCGAGTCCGTAAACCGCAGCGGTATCGATCCAGTTGATGCCGAGTTCAACGGCTCGCTGAATTGCATGTATGGCCTCGGAGTCATCCTGCGGCCCCCATCCGTATGCCCAGTTCCCTCCTCCGATAGCCCAGCTCCCGAAACCGATGGGCGTCAGATACATATCCGTATTGCCAAGTCGCCGTGTCTGCATGATCTGCTGTTTTTGGTGTTCATGAACCGTCCCCCGTACCGATGACGATGCTTCCCGCCGGTACTGATTACAAGATAACACGAGAAGGCGGGTACTGGTTCGTATGCTGTCAGAAGGAACTCTTTGCGGTCATTAACTGTCATGATAATGAGCACATTACAGCGATTCCCCCGATACGGCAAGAAAGCGAAGGATGAAAGCAACTGAAACCACTTCTTTCAATGGCATCGAAAAAGTTCACTGTTCTTCTCATTTGCATGGCATTATCCGCCGCCATAAGCGCGTGTGCGAAAAGCGAACAAACGCTGTCGGCAAGCCGCCGGACCTACACGATTGTAACCGTTGCCGCAAATCTCGATCACCCCTGGTCGGTGGCGTTCCTTACCGACGGCTCTTTTCTGGTAACCGAAAGAAGCGGGCAACTCCTGAAAATCAGCCGCGACGGCCAGAAGCGCGAAATCATAAAAGGTCTTCCTCCGGTTGCCGCAGAAGATCAGGGCGGCCTTATGGACATTATTACGGATCCGTCATTCCGTTCGAACCGCACCATTTACTTTTCCTTTTCAGCAGGAGGTCCGGCTGGAACCGGCACCGAAGTGGCTCGGGCACAGCTCAACGGAACAACCCTTGAAAATGTACGGATCATTTTCAGAGCCCAGCCGAAAACCCCGGCCAGCAAGCATTATGGCTCACGCCTCCTGATAGCTCCGGACGGCAAACTGCTCGTCACGCTAGGCGAAAAAACCATCATGCAGGAGGCTCAGAACAGAGGGAACCATCTCGGAAGCGTCATCCGCATCAACCCGGACGGCACGGTTCCCCCTGATAATCCGTTCACCGCAACAGCGGGAGTCCTGCCTGAAATCTATTCCTACGGGCACCGAAACATCCAGGGAATCGCCCGGCACCCGAAAACCGGAGAAATCTGGATGCACGAACATGGTCCACTTGGAGGTGATGAGCTCAATATCCTGAAAAAAGGCGCAAATTACGGATGGCCGCTCGTAACATATGGTATCGACTACAGCGGAAAAATCATTTCGACCAGATCAGCCGCTCCCGGCATCGAGCCCCCTCTGATTCACTGGACACCATGCATTGCCCCATCGGGAATGACCTTCTACACGGGAAACCGCTACCCGGAATGGAAAGGCAATCTGTTCGTCGGTTCACTGATCCAGCAGCATCTCAGAAGACTGGTGCTCGCAGGGAATACGGTGACACATCAGGAAAAAATGTTCGGAGAACTTGAGGAACGAATCCGTGACGTCCGCGAGGGACCTGACGGCTATCTCTATCTGCTGACCGACAGAAACAACGGGAGGCTGCTGCGCATTGAACCGGCAAATGCATCGGAATAATTTTTTCCCACTGGGGATACTTCCGTCCGGAGCAATAAATTACAAATATGTAGAATAACAGAAAAGCAACCGGCAGGATATTGCCCCTCCCTGCCCCTTCCGCCCGGCTGCGAAAACCTCGCCAGGCAACAGAAAAATCAAGGGTAACCGGAAAAACATCCGGAAATCCCCATGGCTCCCCATGCAAGAAAAAACACAGCAGGATCGACACCCGATCACTGAAAACAGGAAATCCTGCGGTGTCCGGTAACGGCAACAATTCCGGGGAATGAACAAACGACATAAATGTAGCTTCGCGCGTCTTACTACATTTATGTCGTTATTTTCTTCTCCATAACTCCTCACAGCCAAAAAAATTTTGGCGCATCTCCTGCAGAAAAATCTCTTCTTCGAAACCGGAACAGCGCTGATAATAAAAGGTTACGCTTTCTGTAATCCCTGTACGACAAACATTTCGCCTGCCACCTCCTTGCTTTGGCACAGATATTGCATTAAACAAACATAATTATTCAGACAAACAAACGTTGAGTCCTGAATATTTTACGAAAAAGATAAAGATAACCTAAATAAGAAAGAATATGAGAAAAGTTGCGATTTACGGAAAAGGCGGCATCGGCAAATCAACCACGACACAGAACACGGTAGCCGGCCTGGCAGAAGCAGGAAAGAAAGTCATGGTTGTCGGCTGTGACCCGAAAGCTGATTCGACACGTCTTCTGCTCGGCGGCCTGCAGCAGAAAACCGTCCTCGATACCCTGCGGGAGGAGGGCGAGGAAGTTGAACTCGAGGATATCATCAAGGAAGGATACAAAAACACCCGCTGCACCGAATCGGGCGGCCCTGAACCTGGCGTCGGCTGTGCGGGACGAGGCATCATCACCTCCGTCAACCTGCTCGAGCAGCTTGGCGCCTACGATGAAGAATGGGATCTCGACTATGTGTTTTACGATGTGCTCGGTGACGTGGTGTGCGGCGGTTTCGCCATGCCGATCCGCGACGGCAAGGCAGAAGAGATCTACATCGTCTGCTCCGGCGAGATGATGGCGATGTATGCCGCAAACAACATCTGCAAGGGTATTCTCAAATACGCCGATGCCGGCGGAGTGCGTCTCGGCGGACTCATCTGCAACAGCCGCAAGGTCGATAACGAGCGCGAGATGATCGAGGAGCTCGCCCGCAGGATCGGCACACAGATGATCCACTTCGTGCCTCGTGATAACATGGTTCAGCGTGCCGAGATCAACCGCAAGACCGTGATCGACTACGATCCGGCCCATTCACAGGCAGACGAGTATCGTGCTCTGGCCCGCAAGATCGACGAAAACAAGATGTTTGTCATCCCGAAACCCCTTGAGATCGACGAACTTGAGTCGCTTCTCATCGAATACGGTATTGCCAACTAACACAACAAAAAAAGGAGAACTCGCACATGTTAATGATCAGAACAATCGTCAGGCCTGAAAAAGTACACGACGTCATGCAGGGACTGCTCGACGCTGGTTATCCGGCTGTCACCAAAATATCTGTTGTGGGAAGGGGCAAGCAGCGCGGTCTCCGTGTCGGGGATGTCGTCTACGATGAACTTCCCAAAGAGATGCTCTTTGTCGTGGTTCCCGATACCGACAAGGATTTCGTGATCCGGGCGATCCTCGACAATGCCAAAACCGGCTCCGAAGGCAAGTTCGGCGACGGCAAAATCTTTGTATCCGCTGTCGAGGAGGTCTACACCATCAGCTCCGGAACGAAGGAAAGCGAACCGGCACTTGCCGGAAAGGAGGCCTGATGAAAGAGATCATTTCCGTTATCCGCATCAACAAGGTGAACGAGACCAAGAAGGCGCTGGTCGATGCCGGCATCCCGGCATTCACGGCAACCGGACGGGTCATGGGGCGCGGCAAGGGCCAGGTTCACTTCGACATTCTGCAGGGCGCCGAAGCCGGCCATCCTGAAGCCATCGCACAGCTCGGCAATGCACCGAGACTCGTGGCAAAAAGGATCCTGACCGTCGTGGTTCCCGATGAGCTGTGCCAGACGGCCATCGACACGATCATCAGGACCAATCAGACCGGAAAACCCGGGGACGGGAAGATTTTTGTCACACCGATTCTCGATACCGTCAGGGTCAGAACCGGTGAGGAAGGCGATGAAGCGCTGAACTAAAGAGAACAACTTACAAGGTGTAAAGGAGACCGTTACATGGAGCCAATGAATCATTATCCGGATCCGATCAAAATCAGAGAGGAGCTGGTAGAAAAATATCCGGCGAAAGTCGCTAAGAAGCGCACCAAGTCGATTATCATCAACGACCCGGAAACCATACCGGAAGTACAGGCCAACGTGCGGACCGTTCCAGGCATCATAACCCAGCGAGGGTGCTCGTACGCAGGATGCAAGGGTGTGGTGCTCGGTCCGACCCGCGATATCGTCAACATCGTTCACGGCCCGATCGGCTGCAGCTTCTACGCCTGGCTGACCCGCCGCAACCAGACAAGACCGGAAAGCCCGGAGCACGAAAACTTCATCACCTACTGCTTCTCGACCGACATGCAGGAGGAACATGTGGTGTTCGGCGGGGAAAAGAAGCTGAAGCTGGCAATCCAGGAAGCCTACGACCTTTTTCATCCGAAAGCCATCGCGATCTTCTCGACCTGCCCGGTCGGCCTGATCGGTGACGACGTGCACGCCGTTTCCAAGGAGATGCGGGAAAAACTCGGCGACTGCAACGTCTTCGGCTTCAGCTGTGAAGGCTACCGTGGCGTGAGCCAGTCGGCCGGTCACCACATCGCCAACAACGGCGTGTTCAAGCACATGGTCGGCCGCAACAACGACCAGAAGGAGGGCAAGTTCAAGCTGAACCTGCTCGGAGAATACAACATCGGCGGCGACGCATTCGAGATCGAGCGCATCTTCGAAAAATGCGGCATCACGCTCGTGGCATCGTTCAGCGGCAACTCCACTGTCGGTGCACTTGAAAATGCGCACACTGCGGACCTGAACGTGATCATGTGCCACCGCTCGATCAACTACATGGGCGAGATGATGGAGACCAAGTACGGCATTCCGTGGATGAAGGTGAACTTCGTCGGCGCCGAATCGACGGCCAAGTCACTCCGCAAGATTGCCGAGTACTTCGACGATGAAGGGCTCAAAGTCCGTGTCGAGGAGGTGATCGCAGAGGAGATGCCGAAAGTGAAGGCTGTGATCGACGAGATCCGCCCGAGAACTGAAGGAAAAACCGCCATGCTCTTCGTCGGCGGCTCGCGTGCGCACCATTACCAGGATCTCTTCACCGAGCTTGGCATGAAAACGGTTGCCGCAGGTTACGAATTTGCGCACCGAGACGACTACGAGGGCCGTCATGTGCTCCCGAACATCAAGATCGACGCCGACAGCAAGAACATCGAGGAACTGAAAGTCGAGCCCGATCCGGAAAAATACAACCCCCGCAAGAGCGAGGCCGAACTTGAGGCGCTCAAGGAAAAAGGACTCGAGATCAACGGGTACGAGGGCATGATGAAGCAGATGCTGAAAAAATCGCTCGTTGTCGATGACGTCAGCCACTATGAATCGGAAAAGCTGATCGAAATCTACAAACCGGACATCTTCTGTGCGGGCATCAAGGAAAAGTATGTCGTACAGAAAATGGGCGTGCCGCTCAAGCAGCTCCACAGCTACGACTACGGCGGCCCTTACACCGGATTCGTCGGGGCGACGAACTTCTACCGGGACATCGACCGCATGGTGAACAACCCTGTCTGGAAAATGATCAAGGCCCCCTGGGAAAAAACCGGAAACGAAGCAGAGCTTGCAGCCAGCTACGTTACACAGTAATCAGGAACACACAGACTATAAGATCAATGTTACTACGACACACCACAAAAGAGGTCAAGGAGCGCGAAGGCCTGACGATCAACCCGGCTAAAACCTGCCAGCCGATCGGAGCCATGTATGCCGCGCTCGGCGTTCACGGCTGTCTGCCTCACAGCCACGGCTCCCAGGGATGCTGCTCCTATCACCGCAGCACCCTCACACGCCACTACAAGGAACCGGTCATGGCAGCAACCAGCTCGTTCACCGAAGGCGCTTCGGTGTTCGGTGGCCAGGCGAACCTGCTCTCGGCGATCGAAACCATCTTTTCGGTCTACGATCCGGATATCATCGCCGTGCACTCGACCTGCCTGTCGGAAACCATCGGTGACGACCTGCAGCAGATCACGAAAAAAGCAAGCGACGACGGAAAGATTCCCGAGGGCAAGTACGTGATCTATGCCAGCACCCCGAGCTTTGTCGGATCGCATGTCACCGGTTATGCCAACATGGTTACCGGCATCGCCGAACAGTTCGCCGAGTCCAGTGGAGAAAAGAAAAACCAGGTCAACATCATAGCCGGCTGGATGGAGCCGTCCGACATGCGGGAAATCAAGAGGCTGTCGGCAGAACTCGGCGTAAAGATCGTGCTCTTCCCCGACACCTCCGACGTGCTCGATGCACCGCAGACCGGAAAGCACGAATTCTACCCGAAAGGCGGCACAACGGTTGAAGAACTGAAAAGCACCGGCGACAGCAAATGCTCGCTCGCTCTCGGATGCATGAGCGCCGAACCTGCAGCCATCGCGCTCGAAAAAAAATGCAAGACCCCTTTCGAAACCGTCGACATGCCGATCGGCCTCGGTGCAACCGACCGCTTCATCATGACACTCGCCAAGGCAGCGGGCGTTGCGGTTCCGGACTCGATCACCGCTGAAAGAGGGCGGCTCGTCGATGTGATGACCGACATGGAACAGTACTTCCATGGCAAGAAAGTGGCACTCTTCGGCGATCCCGACCAGATCATTCCGCTCACCGAATTCCTGCTCGACCTCGGCATGAAACCAATGCACATCGTCAGCGGCACACCCGGCCTCAGGTTCGAAAAGCGCATGCGTGAAATTCTCGAACGCGCTCCCTATGCGAATTTCAGGAACGGCATGGGCGCCGACATGTTCCTTCTCCACCAGTGGATCAAGAACGAACCGGTTGACCTGCTTATCGGCAACACTTACGGCAAGTACATCGCCCGTGACGAGGACATCCCGTTCGTACGGTTCGGTTTCCCGATCCTCGACCGCATCGGCCACAGCTACTTCCCCAGTGTGGGATACACCGGCGGCCTGAGGCTGCTTGAAAAAATTCTCGGTGTCTTCATGGACCGTCAGGACCGTGATGCTCTTGAGGAGAAGTTCGAACTCGTGATGTAAGGTCATCTCTTTTTGTCTGTTCCGAAGCCCGATTGCAACGTTGGGCGGTACTCGAAATCCTCATGTACTGCGTGTACACTCCGGTTTCTCCGTTCCGTCCGCCTTGCACCCAGGCTTCTCACCACGACAGAAAAAGATGACTGAAGAGAAGATTAACGGACCAAAGGAACACTCCCGGCATTGCCGGGAGTGGCTCCTGAAACATGGAATTACTTATTGAAAAAGGGGTTGGCAGCATGAAGGAAGAGATCGGCATTCTTGAGGCAAGGCAAAGCCAGATTTTCGAGAAAAGAAGCGGAGAGGAACAGCAATTCGACATTGCATGCGACAAGACAAGCCTTTCCGGTTCTGTCAGCCAGCGCGCCTGTGTCTTCTGTGGTTCCCGGGTGGTCCTCTATCCGGTTGCCGACGCCATTCATATCGTGCACGGCCCGATCGGTTGCGCGGCATACACCTGGGATATCCGCGGAGCCGTCTCTTCAGGTCCTGAACTGCACCGGCTGAGTTTTTCGACCGACCTGCAGGAAATGGACGTGATCTATGGCGGGGAAAAAAAGCTTTACCGTTCCCTTGTCGAACTGATCGACCAGTATCAGCCAAAAGCGGCTTTCATCTACTCGACCTGCATTATCGGACTGATCGGTGACGACATCGAGGCTGTCTGCAAAAAAGTCGCAAAAGAAAAGGGAATCCCGGTCATGCCGGTGCATTCCGAAGGATTCAAGGGAACAAAGAAGGATGGGTACAAGGCTGCCTGTTCGGCCCTCATGAAACTGATCGGCACCGGCTCGACCGAAGGGATCAGTAAATACAGCATCAACATCCTCGGGGAATTCAACCTGGCAGGAGAAGCCTGGATCATCCGGGAATATTACGAAAGAATGGGCATCCAGGTCGTGGCCACCATGACCGGTGACGGCAGGATCGATGCCATCCGGCGATCCCACGGAGCGTCACTCAACGTGGTGCAGTGCTCGGGTTCCATGACCACGCTGGCCAGGGAGATGGAAGAGAAATACGGCATCCCCTGCATCCGCGTCTCGTACTTCGGTTTCGAAGACATGTCCAAGTCGCTGTATGACGTTGCGGCACTGTTCCCCGACAGGCCGGAAATCATGGAGAGGGCACGGGAAATCGTGCGTGACGAGATCAGGAAATACTATCCCGAAATGCAGAAGTTCAGGAGCGCACTGACCGGAAAAAAAGCGGCGATCTATGTCGGAGGCGCATTCAAGACCTTCTCGCTGTTCAAGGCCCTCCGTACGGTCGGAATGTCCGTGGTGCTCGCCGGTTCCCAGACCGGGAACAAGGATGATTACCGTCGCCTCAAGGAGATGTGCGACGAAGGCACGGTGATCGTGGACGACTCGAACCCGGTGGAGCTTTCCAAATTCGTGCTTGAAAAGGAGGCCGACCTGCTCATCGGCGGCGTCAAGGAACGCCCGATCGCCTTCAAGCTTGGCGTCGGCTTCTGCGACCACAACCACGAACGGAAGATTCCGCTGGCAGGATTCGTCGGCATGTACAATTTCGCAAAAGAAGTTTATGAATCGGTGATGAGCCCCGTGTGGCAGTTCTCTCCGAGAAAAGGAGGTCTCTGATGACAACGACAGCAAAAACGCCCATGACTGCCAAGGCGGCCACCCAGAATGCCTGCAAACTCTGCAACCCACTGGGCGCATGCCTGGCTTTCAGGGGCATCGAAAAATGCGTGCCGTTCCTGCACGGATCGCAGGGGTGCGCGACCTATATCCGTCGCTACCTCATCAGCCACTACAAGGAGCCGATCGACATCGCCTCATCGAACTTCAACGAAGAGACCGCCGTGTTCGGTGGCAGCCACAACCTGCAGCTCGGTCTGAAGAACGTTTCGCAGCAGTACCGGCCGGAGGTGATCGGCATTGCCACCACCTGTCTTTCGGAAACCATCGGTGACGACGTGCCCATGATCCTGAAGGAGTACAGGGCCGTCATGGGCAGCGACGAGCCCCTGCCGGTGATGATCTTTGCCTCGACACCGAGCTACAGCGGCACCCATATCGACGGATTCCATGCAGCGGTTCGGTCTGCCGTGAAAACGCTTGCCGAGGAAGGACCCAGGAAAAACCTGGTCAACATCTTCCCGGGAATGATCTCTCCTGCAGACATCCGCTATCTGAAAGAGATCATGAACGCTTTCGGCATTCCGTTCGTCCTGCTGCCGGACTACTCGCAGACACTCGACGGAGGCCCCTGGGCGGAATATCACCGTATCCCCCCGGGAGGCGCCCCGGTCCATGCCATTGCAAGCACCGGGTGTGCTTCGGCAAGCATCGAATTCGGCTCCACGCTCGAAGCGCAGAAATCGGCTGCAGGATACCTCGAGGAGCGGTTCGGTGTTCCGCGGCACCACCTGCCCCTGCCGATCGGCATCAAGGCAAGCGACCGGTTCTTCGCGGTTGTGGAAAAACTGACGGAAAAACCCATGCCCGCAGTGTACGAAGACGAGCGCCGCCGTCTCGTCGATGCCTATGCAGACGGACACAAATATGTCTTCGGCAAGCGGGCGATCCTTTACGGCGAGGAGGATCTGGTGATCTCGATGGCCGCATTCCTGCACGAAATCGGCGTGCTGCCGGTGCTCTGCGCCTCGGGCGGCAAGAGCGGCCTCATGAAAAAGCGCCTGCTCGAACTGGTGCCCGACCTGGAAGATCCCGGCATCAGGGTACGCGAAAATGTGGATTTCGTCGATATCGAACACGAAGCCCCGGAGCTCCTGCCGGACTTCCTCATCGGCAACAGCAAAGGCTTCACCATGTCGAAAAGGCACATGCTGCCGCTTGTCAGGATCGGCTTTCCGATTCACGACCGCTTCGGCGGCCAGCGGCTGCACCATCTTGGATACCGTGGCACCCAGGAGCTGTTCGACAGGATCGTCAACACCGTCATCGAACAGCGGCAAAAAGCTTCATCAATCGGTTACACCTATATGTAAAAGGGAGGAATCCATGACACTGAACATAAAAAATCACCCCTGCTTCAACGACTCGTCGCGCCATACATTCGGACGCCTTCACCTCCCTGTTGCGCCGAAATGCAATATCCAGTGCAATTACTGCAGCCGCAGGTTCGACTGCATGAACGAAAACCGTCCGGGAGTCACCAGCAAGGTGCTCTCCCCCCGCCAGGCGCTCTATTACCTGCAAAAGGCCATGGAACTCTCACCCAACATCGCGGTTGTCGGGATTGCCGGTCCGGGAGATCCCTTCGCGAATCCCGATGAAACCATGGAAACATTGCGACTCGTCAGGAAACACTATCCTGAAATGCTGCTGTGCGTGGCAACCAACGGTCTCGACCTTCTGCCCTGGATCGACGAGCTTGCCGAACTCCAGGTCAGCCACGTGACCATCACCATCAACGCCATCGATCCTGAGATCGGCGCAGAAATCTATGCCTGGGTCCGACACAGGAAAAAGATGTACCGTGAAGTCGAGGCAGCAAGACTGCTCATCGGCAACCAGCTCGAAGCCCTGAAACGGCTCAAGGAAAAAGGCGTCACGGCCAAGGTGAACACCATTATTATCCCTGGCATCAACGACACACACGTTATCGAGGTCGCCCGCAAGGTTTCCGAACTCGGCGCCGATATCCTGAACTGTCTGCCGTATTACCAGACTACCGAAACGGTCTTCGAGAACATTGAGGAACCTTCACCGGTTCTCGTGGCGGACATCCAGAAAGCCACTGCGGCATTCCTTCCTCAAATGAAGCACTGCGCCCGCTGCAGGGCTGACGCAGCCGGCATCATCGGCGAAATAAACAGTCCGGAGATAATGCGGAAACTTGCAGAAGCCGCGAGCCTGCCGAAAAATCCCGTTGAACACCGGCCATACATTGCGGTCAGCAGCATGGAGGGAGTACTCATCAACCAGCATCTGGGCGAAGCCGACCGGTTTCTTATCTACGGCATGGATCCGGAAACCGGAAACTGCACACTGGTCGATTCACGACCCGCCCCGCTCCCGGGAGGTGGCCAGCAACGCTGGGAAGCGCTTGCCCGGATATTAAAAGACTGCCGCTCTCTCCTGGCAAACGGAGCCGGAGACTCTCCCTCGAAAGTGCTCAATGCAAACGGAATAGAGGTGCTTGTCATGGAAGGCATCATCGAGGAAGCCGTGCAGGGAATCTTTACGGGCCAGGATATCAGACACCTGATGCGCAGCAGCCAGATCCATGCGTGCGGCACCGGCTGTACGGGCACAGGCGGCGGATGCGGGTAAGGGGTTGTTATCTCAGGTTATGCAACAAAACAATCAACACCACAAACATGGACAAACCGAAACATCACATTTTCGTTTGCGCAAGCTTCAGGGCACAGGGCGCTCCGCAAGGCATGTGCCACAAGAAAGAGTCGCTCGGACTCATTCCCTACCTCGAAAGCGAACTTGCCGACCGCGGCATGAGCGATGTCGCCGTCTCGGCCACTGCATGCCTGAACCTCTGCGAAAAAGGACCGGTGCTGGTCGTTTATCCCGAAAACTACTGGTATGGCGAAATCGACAGCGAAGAAAAAGTCGACGAAATCCTCGAAGCTCTCGAAGAGGGAGATGCCTGTGAAACCCATCTGATCAACTGATTTTTGCCCGCCGACAAGAGGACGCCCTGGACACCTCAGGGCGTTCTGTTGCTGAACATCCATCCTCATTCCGGATCTTAAGACACACAGGAATACCGTCGCCAATCTTATATTACGGTGGTACATCAGGATCATATCGCATGTAACCATGGGAAAATGCATGAAACAACCCGTAGCGCTTGAAGGCTCCATCTGGTTCCAGAAGGCGGAAACCCGTTTCCTTGGCGGAGACCGCATTGCCCTGCTTGAAAAAATCGATGAGCTCGGTTCGATCAACAGTGCGGCGAAAGCTGTCGGGATCAGCTACAAGACCGCATGGCACCTGGTCAATATAATCAACAACCTCTCGGAAAAACCACTCGTTGACCGCATGACCGGCGGCAAGGGAGGGGGCGGAACGGTCCTGACCCGTGAAGGGAAAAAAGTCATCGAACAGTTCCGTGTCGTGCAGGAAGAACACAGGAAATTCCTTGGGAACCTCGAAGAACGCCTTGGAGAAACAAGAAACCTCTACCAGTTCCTGCGGCGCATATCGATGAAAATCAGCGCTCGCAACATTTTTTCAGGAACCATTGAAAAGATTACGCCAGGAGCGGTCAACGCAGAAGTCGTGCTTGCACTTCCTGGCGGAGTGCGCATTACCTCCGTCATTACCATGGGCGCCGTACAGAACCTCGGCCTCAAAGAGGGAATGAATGCCTACGCCATTATCAAATCAAACTCGGTCATCATCGGCAGGGACCTGCACAATGCGGCCGTAAGCGCCCGAAACATTCTCTGCGGCACCGTCAGCAAGGTGATCGAAGGTCCGGTCAGCACGGAAGTCGATATCGAAATCGGCAACGGCAACATGATATCATCCATCATCACACACGGAAGCTCCGAAAAGCTCGGGTTCAGGAAAGGCGAACACGCCTGTGCGCTTTTCAAGGCATCGAGCGTTATCCTTGGCGTGAACTGAACAAAACCGGATTGGCTACCTGCTCTCGAGACGACATCGCAATGCCTGATCCGGACGGAAGCTGACTTTTCGGCTTCATTTTTTTCCCGGCAATACAGGAAAAAGAGATCCAAGAACGTATATTGCTGAAAAAAATACAGTTCTTGCACCGAATCCGGGCATCGATCCGGAAAGAGGGCAGTATCTCCTGGGGGCTTTTCCGCTTATCAGGATGAGACTTTTGTTTCCTTTGCCGATGTTCTTGCCTGTCATCAATTTTAAAATAACCTTCCATGGAAAGCAGCAAACTTGTCATTATCAGTACCATCGGGCCTGAAAATCCGGAAAAAGCCACACTCCCGTTTGTGCTCGCCACAGCGTCACAGGCTCTGGATGTAGACGTCGTGGTTTTTCTCCAGTCTTCGGCGGTCTTGCTTGCAAAAAAAGGCGAAGCCGAAAAGGTAACAGCCCACGGTCTCACCCCCCTGAAGCAACTGCTCGATCTGTTCATGGAAATGGGCGGAACGCTTTACCTGTGCTCACCCTGTATCCAGGAACGGAACATCCTGATCGACGATCTTGTAACAGGCTCACAGATAGGTGCTGCCGGAACACTGGTCAACTCGGTTATGAGCGCAACACAGGTTGTCACCTACTGAACGGAACGGCATCCGGTGCTGTTCATGAGCGCATTCCTTTCCCCTGCCTCACCCGTACCCGGATGAAAACCTGAATACAATAAGAATGGCCCCGATTCCTCAGGGCCATTCTCGTTTTTCGATGTCCAACCAATCTCCCCTGCAGCCTGCATGTCAGGTCTGCCTGAGCGTCATGGTCGGTTTCCTGAACAGTGCATAGAGCAACCACTGATGGGCAAACAGCATCAGTTCGGCCTCGTCGTTCCGGATCATTTCCAGCAGTTCTTCCTCAATGTCGAATATCTGCAGAAACCTGCTCTCAAAGACAAAATCCCTGAATGAATCAAGATCGTAGCTCGCCATGAAAAACATTTTCAGGCTCTTCTCGTCGGGTTCGAGTTCAGGACTGTAGAGTTTCTTGCTGAGAATCACCTCCATCCATATCCTGTTTTTATCGTCGTATTGGTCGATGCCCTGGTTTTTGCGCCACTCGCTGACCGTCCATTCACGCTCCTCTTCGAATCCCCTGCAGTGTTCCTCCCTGATGAGGAAATAAAAGTCGTCGCCGGCCTTTTCATCCTTGTAGATGCCGAAACCGAGGGGATAGTAGCGGCACGCTGCCGGACGATCATCATAGACGGTGCAGCCCTCGCCAGCAACAAACCTGCATTTGCCCTCTTCGCCAAGCTTGAGCTTCAGAAACGGAAGTTTCGATTCTTTCTGGATCACCGTTTCGGTGTACTCCGAAATGAATTCCGCCGAGGTAAGTCCAAGCCGTTTTTTCATTCTCAGGATATCGTAGGGAGTAAGCACGATATCGAGGTTGCTGCAACAGGTGTTGAAACATGAAATCCCGTCATGACAGCTGAACCGGAACGAGCTGTCACTCCCCAGGCGTGTCTGTTCATTGAGTTCTATGCCAAGTTTACTGAGAATGTTCTCCATAGTCCTGTTATTGGTTGATCCTGTACCTGCTTTGTCAGGGGAACCCCGAAAAACAGTGGAATGTTAGATGAATTGTTGCAGAAGCCCCCGCGATGGGTTATCATGGTGACGTCCCTTCACGACAACCATTCAGGGTCGAGCAACTTACCCAAATTTCGATTTAATCTGAAATACCATGAAAATCAAGGAAGCTCCCGACTGCCCCCATTGCGGCGCCAGAATGAAAAAATGCGAACCGCCACCGATCAACTATGGCGATGGTCTGGGCTGGTGCACGCCTTACCTGTACGTCTGCTTCAACGACGAGTGCAAGCTGTACGCGAATGGATGGGCCAACCTCAAGAACAACTACAACAAGACAGCGTCGTACCGCTGCATGTGCTACCCCGATAACGGGGTCTTCGATGCCATGTGTGTCTTCAGCCCTGACGGAATGAAAGGCCAGATTATCGAAGAGTAAGCCGCTCCCAAACAAAGCGGGTCGCCTTTTCAATCTGGGCGACCCGCTTGATGCTTCAGTCTCTTTCGGACTGAAACCCATCAGGACACCTCATCATATTTCGACGTCCCGCTTCAGCATCTTCGTCCAGGTAATCGCTACCGTCCGGTAAACAAAATGGGCAAGTTTCGAATATGGCATGTAGATGATGATGTAGAACACCAGGACGAGATGGATGAAATAGGTGCCATAGGCCATGACCGCAGGGAAATGTGCGACGCGCATCACCTGGGCAAGAAATCCGGTAAGACCGACCAGAAGCACGATGCCGGCAAAGAGCCAGTCGAACGACGAGGTGAGCGTTTCAACACCTCTCTCCTTGAGCCTGTTTTTGATGACAAGGACACCTCCGGTAAGGAGCATGACTGAACTGGCGTTTGCAAGCAGCTTGAAGAGTATCTTGACAATCCAGACCAGGGCAGTCGAACCGCCAAAAATGGCGAGAACATCGGGATCATCTACCGGATACGGCGACTCCCACTTCAGGATGTAGAGATTGAACACCGCGAGTGCCGTGGTGATCGCAAGACCGATGAATCCGTAAAAGACCAGGACATGCGCAACCGAGCGGTCCTTGTTTTCATCGCATTTCCTGAATTTCGCGTGTGTCATGATCTCCTTGAGCGTTTCGACGAGGCTCGGCATGAACCCCGCTTTCGGCGTCATGCCGGTTCCGGAGGTCATGTTCTTCCAGAATCGTGAAATGCTGACAGCAAACATCACGACCGAAAGCATGGAAAGCGGAACAAAGATCATGTCGATGAAATGAACAGGAAAAAACTTCGAGAAAACCACGTTGCCTTCGGGTATGCCAAGGTGCCCGGACATGGCCAGCACGACAATAAAAAGCACAACGGGAATGGCAAGCGCCTGCCAGATGTTGGCGGGATCGCCGACGATTTTACCCATGAACCGGGGAAAGGCGTTTTCCTGAATGACACTTTTCCTCAGAATGGCGAGGACATCACCGGGACGTGCTCCGCGCGGGCAGTATTTCGAACAGTCATTGCAGTTGTGACACAGCCAGATGTCAGCGCTTTTTACCAGTTCATCCTTCAGCCCCCACTGAGCCATGACCATCTCTTTTCTCGGAAACGGCTTGTCATCAGGGGACAATGGGCACACAACAGAGCAGGTGGCGCACTGGTAGCACTTTTTCAATGTATCGGCACCGGCCTTTTTCAGTTCCCTGACAAACTTGATATCCGGTGTAAATACAGTTTCTTGAGCCATAGAAAACCTCCAGAATTAACATCGCTATAAACCGGGGCACGAAGAGCATCGAGAGACTCCGGATTTCGAACCGGAAAACACGATTCCCTGCCTGCCCGCAGTCCTTGTTTTAGAATCCCTTGTACGGATTGTCACCGATATCTTCGATCTTTTTGGCAAACGCATCGAGAATGCCAGGCAGCTTGTCCCACTCGTTGATGGCAAGCTGCACCTGCTCGACGCGCTCCGCTTCGAGCATGAGCCTGTCGAGCGTCTCCTGAACCTTGCCGAGGCGCTCGTTGGCCATCTGGCTTCCCTTGACGTAGTGGCACTGATAATCGTCGCCGTATTTGCAGCCAAGCAGCAGAATGCCGTCGACACCGCGGGAAAGGGCGTCGGCGATCCACACCAGGTTCAGGCCGCCGAGGCAGCGCAGCGGGATGAACCGGAAATTGGTTTTCATGCCGACTCTCTGCAGCCCGACCATGTCGAATGCCGGGTAGGCATCGTTTTCACAGACAAAACCGATAATGAAGGTTCCTTCATCCGGCACCTCGATCGACTTCACCATGGATGAAATCATATCGACGCTGTAATCCTTGAACGAAATAACCCGCTGCGGACACGCGCCCATACAGACGCCGCAACGGCGGCACCGGGACGGGAATTCGAGAGGAGTACCGTCCGCTTTTTCATTGTAGGCACCGAACGGACATTCGACCGTACAGCGACGGCACTGGGTGCAGCTTTCGAAACGGATCTCGGGATAGGTTCTGTCCCAGGTTCTCGGATGAACCGCCCTGCCCTGGGCCGTCAGTTCCATGCACTGGATCGCCTTGAGCGCCGCTCCGGTTGCATCGGCGGTGGACTGTACGGCATCCATGGGATGACGCACCGCTCCGGCGGAGTAGATGCCCGTCCTCCTCGTCTCATAAGGAAAACAGATGAAGTGGGAATCGGGGAACCCCCATTTGAGATGGGGCATTTCCGGTCCCTGACGGTACTTGAGGTTCAGGATGAGGCTCTCCGGCTCGAGTGCTTCGATCACGCCGTCCGAAGTCTCTTTCTGAACGATCTTGCCGATATACTCCGGCGTCAGGTTGTTGACGGCCATTTCATCGGGCACCATATTCGAGACCATGCCGGTAGCGAGCACCAGCATGTCTGCCTTTATGTTCATCTTCCTGCCGAGAAGCTGGTTATCGATCTCGACAATCAGACTGCCGTCGGACTCTTCCCTGATCCCCAGAATTTCTCCCTTGGTCAGAAAAATGCCCTCGTCGTCCTGGGCGCTCTTGTAGAAATTCTCGTACAGGCCGACGGTGCGCATATCCTTATAGACGATGAAGGCACCGGCATCAGGATCCGATTCGCGCACATATTTTGCCTGCTTGAGTGAAACGTTGCAACAGACACTCGAGCAGTAAGGCACATGATCCTTGTCCCTCTGACCGGCACACTGCATGAACACGACATTCCTGGCCGGTTTTCCGTCAGATGGCCGGGAAACCTTGCCGTTCGCCTTGTTGACGTTCTCTTCAAATTCGAGGTTGGTCACCACATTCCGGTACTTGCCGTAACCGAGATGACCGAGTTTACTGGCGTTATAGGGCTTCCACCCGGCTGCCAGCACGATAGAGCCGGCTTCGAACGTCTCGTTTGCGCCGTTCTTGTCAACCGTGACCGTATATTCACCGGGACCGCCGTCAACGGACGCGATGGTCGTGCCGGTATGCACGGTGATGTTCCTGTCATTGCGAACCGCATCGATCTTGGCTCCGATTGTCGGCTCTTCGAGTTCGGCAAACGGCGGCCTGGTCGGGAACACTCGGTGCATTTTTTTCGCCCAGCCTCCAAGTTCGGAAGCTTTTTCGACAAGCACCACCCTGTAGCCGGCCTGCGATGCTTCAAGCGCCGCAGTCAGGCCGGTCACGCCGCCACCCACAACCAGTACGGTGCGGTTCACGTCGGCAATCTTCGGCACCGGCACCTCGGATTTCTGCAACCTCGTGATGCCCATCCGCAGATAGTCGGCGGCCATCAACTGGCTCCCTTCTTTCCCCTCTTCTCCTTTTGGCGCCACCCAGACCACCTGCTCGCGCAGGTTGACCCTTTCGGTAACATAGGTGAGCGGATCAAAATTGAACACCTCCGTATTCACCCTCTGGGAACAGGCGGCGATAACGATCTTGTTGACCTCTCCGCTGTTGAGGTCGTCCTTGATTACCTGAACGCCTTCCGTACTGCACAGGAAGGGATGCTTTTTGCAGACGGGAACCTTGAACTCCTTTTTGGCTACCGCTTCAAGTTCATCCACATTCAATGCCTCCCCGATCCCGCAGTCGGTACAGAGATATACTCCTATTTTTTTGTCATCAGCCATAGTTTAACTCCTCACGAGACTTTGAATGCTTTTCAATGCCATTCCGGTCGCATCCTGGATGGATGTGGTCACATCGGACGGCCTCTTGGCGACACCGGTCGAGTAGATGCCTGCAGCCTTGCCGCCATTGATGAATCCGTTCTCCTCGAAACTCAGCATGGCGTTGTCTTTGACAGAAGAATCCATACCGGTGGCAAGGACAGCCATATCGGCCCGCTCATGGATCTTGCCGCCGCCCTCGACATCCTCGAATTCAAGAAGGAGGTCACCGGTGGCTGCATCTTCCTCGATCTTGGCGACTTTCCCCTTGACCATCCTGATGTTGGCGTCAGCCTTGACTTTTTCAAGGAACTCCTCATACTTTCCCGGCGCTCTCAGATCGATATAGGCTATGGTGACCTTCGCATCAGGAATGCGCTCCCTGATATAGGTCGCCTGCTTCAGGGAAGCCATGCAGCAGATAGCCGAACAATAATTGAGATGATTCTCGTCCCTCGATCCGGCACACTGCACGAAAACAACCTTTTTGACCTCCCTGTTATCAGAAGGTCTCAGGAATTTCCCGCCTGTCGGGCCGTTGGGTGAAGCAAGCCGCTCCATCATCATGTTGGTGATGACGTTCCTGAAACGGCCATAACCGAGATTGTCCATTCTGGCCGCATCATAGGGGTTCCAGCCGGTTGCATACACGATACTTCCGACATGCATCTCAACGGTCCGCGGTTTCATGCCGAGATCAATGGCGTTGTAGGCGCAAGCCTTGACGCACTTGTCACACGACTGATCCTTGCATGCGTTCCTGTCTATAACATATCTCATGGGATAGGACAGGACATGCGGCAGATAGGCTGCTTTCGTCTTGTCCATTCCGAAATTGAATTCGTTTGGCCTTTCCACAGGGCATGCCTCTGCGCAGGCGTTGCAGGATGTGCACTTCTCGTTCACATACCGCGGATTGACTTTCAGCCTGACGCTGTAATTTCCTTCCTGACCGCTCACCGACTCGACCTCGGTCGAAGTGTACACGGTAATTTTCGGATTGGTCTTGATGCGTCTGAAGTTCATCTCCAGACCGCAGTACGGGGGGCAAAGCTTGGGGAAATACTTGTTGAGCTGGGCAACCCGACCACCAAGATACGGGTTCTTCTCGACAAGCACGGTATGGTATCCGACCTCTGCAGCTTCAACTGCAGTGGTTATTCCACTTATGCCGCCGCCGACAATTAAAATGGTTTTAGCTGACATGATTTTCCTCTGCGGATAAACTCTCAAAAAGCAATCTTTCGGAACTCGGACAACTCACTGGATGCAAATGTAAGAAATCCTTGCGCCAATAAAGAAATCCCCGGGGTGAAACCTCGGGGATTCGCTGAACAACAGGACGGTCAGTCCGGAACAACCTGAACGTAGTCCCTCTTGGAGAGGGCCCACTCTTTACTGTCCCTGTCATACTTCGAGATGGTGAAGCACTTCCAGTTCTCGTCATCGACATAGAAGTGGTCTGCCCTGAAGTAGTAACCGGGATAACGGCTGTCTTCCCTGAAGAGGATGTGACGTGCGTGGGCTTCACCGGCCATCAGGCGATGGTAGTTTTCCCATGCGCGCATCAGTTCGTGCAGATCCTCGGCAGCCATCTTCTCGGCGTCCTCCTTGAGCAGGGACAGGTGCTCCAGACCTTTTTCAAGCATGGTCTTGCTGGTGGTGTACCAGGTGGCGACACCGGCAACATACTCGTCCATGATCTTCTGAAGTCTTGCCTGGAACATCCTCGGACGGATGTAGTTCGGATTGATGAGCGGATCGGTGCTGTAATCCTTGTTCCTGGCGAAGTTTTCCATCGGGGCGTAGATCTCGGCGATCACCTCGTCAACATCCCTGCCCAGTTCCGGCTTGTAAGCGGCATGATCGAGGCAGTAGGCGGTCATGTTCTTGCCGGCGATACGGCCTTCAGCATGTGAACCGGAAGAGAACTTGTGACCCGATGCGCCGACGCCGTCGCCTGCGGTGAAGAGACCATCAACCGTGGTCATCCTGTTGTAACCCCAGCTCCATTCAGCAGGAATGCCCTTGATATCACCAGGACCGCTGACCCAGATGCCTGCGCAACCTGCATGAGAGCCGAGCAGGTAGGGTTCGGTCGGCATGAGCTCGGAAGGAGTCTTCTCGGGTTCGATATTGTTGCCTGCCCACACAACCGCCTGACCGATACACATGTCGAGGAAGTCTTCCCAGGCTTCCGCTTCAAGGTGCTTGATCTGCTTCGGGGTCATGGTTTCGGCAAGAGCGGCCATCGCTTCATGAGTCCTCATGAGGATCGGGCCTTTTCCTGCCTTCATGTCGATCATCATCATGTGGTTCCTCATGGCGGTGGTGAGCTTGTGCGGATCTTCAGCGTATTTACCGAAATCCTTGTTGGCAGTTGCCAGGTTGGTGACACAGTAATCCTCGCCGAGCGAGTTGGTGGCCTTGCACTTGAAGAAAAGGAACCATGCACCGACGGGACCATAGCCATCCTTGAATCGTGCAGGAACGAACCGGTTCTCCATGAGCACGAGCTCGCAACCGGCCTGGGCGGCGAGTGCGTAGGTGGTGCCTGCATTCCAGACAGGATACCACGCACGGCCCTGACCTTCAGCGGTCGAACGGGGACGGTACACGTTCACGGCTCCGCCGCAGGCGAGCAGCATGGTCTTTGCGGTAAAGACATAAGCCTTGTGTTCGCGGACGCTGAAACCGATTGCACCGGCGATCCTGTTGGGATCGTTCTTGTCGTGGATGAGCTCGCTGATGAAAACGCGCTCGAACAGGTTCTGCTCGACACCGGTCTCCTTGCGGTTGTATTCGAGTGCTTTTTTGGCAGCTTCAGCGACGATGACCTTGTAGGATTCGCCGTTGATCATGATCTGCCACCTGCCGGAACGGACAGGCTTGCCGCCTTCGGTGAGCTTCGGAGCCGGTTTCGCGCCGTCCATGGTCGAACCGTCCTCGTCGCGCTTCCATACCGGAAGACCCCACTCTTCAAAAAGATGAACCGAGTTGTCAACGTGGCGACCGAGGTCATAGACGAGATCCTCGCGGATGATGCCCATGAGATCGGTTCTCACATATTTGACGTAATCGGCCGGGTCGTTCTCGCCGCAGTAGGTATTGATAGCCGAGAGACCCATGGCGACCGCGCCGCTTCTGTCAACGGCTGCCTTGTCGACCATCGTGATTCTCAGGCCTTTCGGCGTAGCCCACTTTGCTGCTTCGTATGCTGCACCGCAGCAAGCCATACCACCGCCTATCAGCAGAATATCCGTATCCACATACACAACTTCGGGCTTCTTGCTAAACTTGAATTCGTTTTTTTCAACTCCCATGGATAATGCCTCCTTGAGTGATTTGATTGATTACAGGGAAGGATATTCGGTCATATTGAAGAAGCCGGGCTTCTTGAGGTTTGCATAATCCTGCTCGGGCTTGCCAGAGTACAGATCGATGGAACCTTCGGAGGTCGTTCTGATCGGAAACTTGTAGCGTTTCAGAATACCGTTCCTGAACTTGACGGTCCACATGATGGCGTCGGTTCCCCTCAGTGGAATGACGTTGCCGCCAAGCGGCACGAAATCGGCATATCCCCTGACCTCGATGGCCTGCTGCGGACAGATCTTCACGCAGTTGTAGCATTCCCAGCACTGATCGGGTTCCTGGTTCCAGGCTTTCATCCTTTCGACATCGAGCTTCATGAGGTCGTTTGGACAGATGTACATACATGCTGTCCTTTCCTGCCCTTTGCAGCCGTCACATTTTTCTTTAATGACGAAACTCGGCATAGTTTGTCCTCCTTTTACCGAATATGTGCAGACATTGCCTGCGATTTACGAAACCATTGATTTGTTAGAGAGAAAAAAACGGGAACTGACGTTACCATTGAAAAACCGCGACTGCTATTTCCCACCGGCTGCATGGGAGTGTACCTTGATATCAACCTTGTCGGTAAGGCCGGCATAGTAACGCCTCAGAACCTCAAGCACCTCGGGCCGGCTGAAGTGCTCGGGCACGTCGAGACCTTCCGAAAGCATCTTGCGGAGCATGGTTCCGCTCAGATTGAGCCGGTCAGCCGGCTCATGCGGGCAGGTCTTCATCGATGCCATGGCATCGCACTTGTAGCAGTAGAAGGTCCAGTCGATCTTGAGCGGCTTGGTTTCAAGGGAATTCTGTGGAATCTGGTCAAAAATATGGTGTGCATCGAAGGGGCCATAGTAGTCGCCGACGCCTGCATGGTCGCGACCCACAATCAGGTGGCTGCATCCGAAATTCTGCCTGAACAGGGCATGCAGCAGTGCTTCTCTGGGACCGGCATACCGCATGTCGAGCGGATAGCCCGCCTGGATGCAGGTGCCTTTGACAAAATAGTTCTCGGTCAGAACGTTGATGCACTCTTTCCTGACGTCAGCAGGGATGTCTCCGGGTTTGAGCTTGCCGAGGAGTTGGTGGATGAGGACTCCGTCGCAGATTTCGATGGCGATCTTGACGAGGTATTCGTGGGAGCGATGCATGGGATTTCTGGTCTGGAACGCGGCGACGGTATTCCACCCGTTATCCTCGAACATTTTCCGTGTCTCGGCCGGGGTCATATAGATGCCTGCGAACTCGGAGGGAAAAGAGCCTTCGCTGAATACCTTCACCGGGCCCGCGAGATTGACGGCGCCCTGGTTCATGACCATCAGCACGCCAGGGTGCTCGGGATTGTCGGTCCTGAACACTTCACGGCACTCGTGTGATTTGTCGATCGAGTATTTCTCCTCTATTTTCATGCTGCCCATCAGTTCGCCGGACTCGTCGTCGACAAGAGCCACTTCATCACCGATGTTCAGGCTGTCAGCCTTTTCCTGCGTTGTCGAAAGCGTAATGGGTATAGGCCAGAACGTTCCATCGGCCATTTTGCACTCTTCGACACTTCCTTTCCAGTCGTCATGACCCATGAAGCCGGTCAGAGGAGTAAAACCACCGATTCCAAGCATGATCAGGTCGCCTGTCTCCCGCGATGAAAGCCTGACCTGGCTGAATGAGCCGGCACGGGCTTTTTCTGCCCCCAGTTCCCCGCCTGTCAGCAGAAGGGGTTTCAAGATCTTGTCTTTTCCGTGTGGGTTGACGAGTGGCATGCAATTCAAGTTTAGACGGTTAATGATGGATCACTTGAGCACCTTCCATGAAACCGGTTGCTGTTGACCGGCCTGCTCCCTTTTTCTGGCAATGCATGCATGGACGTACAGAGACACCCCCGCGACACTGCTGTCATCCCTCAAGCGAGGAGGGGGTTGAATCCCATACGATCCCCCCAACCATCCTTTCAGGAAACAGTACTTGGAGCTGGTATGCCTGAACCTGCCGTTCCCGGCATATGGTCAGGTAATTCCGGAACTCCGTCTTGACGATTTCAGCAAAAAAAACTCTTTCCTCCCCTATGAGGCTGGAGTGAAAAAGATCGGAATGAAAATGAAAGATATGACAATCAAAGAAGATATGACAATCACATCAGAAAAAACAACACCACTGATTTATACCAACGATATAGTTAATAATTTGACTGTTGTGTTTCAAGTCCGGAAGACAACATTTTTCGTTTTTTTTTGTTCCTTCTGAATGGGTACGGTTTCCGCCGGTCTACCGGAAACGATCGCGCCATGCAGGATAACAGAAACCAGGGCGGGAATGGTCAGGACCTTTCACCCCCATAGTCTGAACGGATATCAGAACCAGCGTATCGCT
Source organism: Chlorobiota bacterium (assembly GCA_016866305.1). Taxonomy (GTDB): domain Bacteria; phylum Bacteroidota; class Chlorobiia; order Chlorobiales; family Chlorobiaceae; genus Chlorobium. The sequence goes on from VGMX01000001.1 coordinate 50,297, forward strand.
GCAAGCACAAAAACAGCAAGAAAAATCGTCTCGGCAACAATGATCGAAACCGGCTTCCAGCCAACCTCAAAAAGCGATTTCAGGGAGGTTTTCATGCCGAGGGCGCCAATAGCCGTAACCAGACACCAGCGGGAGATATCGTTGATAAACTGGGTGGCAGGTTTCGGAACGATCCCCAGGCTGTTGATACCGACAAACACGACGAAAAAGACGATGAATGGCGGCAGAAGGAACCGTTTCGGCGCATTTCCGTCTTTTTGGTTTCTCGTATGGAAGATGAGCGAGAGACTGAATACGACTGGCACGAGCATGGCTACCCTGAGCAGTTTGATAACCGTTGCCGTGTCACCGGTTTGTTCCGATACGGAATAGCCTGCACCAACCACCTGCGCCACATCGTGAATCGTGCCGCCGAGAAAGATACCCGCAGCCTGGTGGTCGAGACCGTACCAGTGGGCAATAACCGGATAGGTGATCATGGCGATGGTGCTCAGCGCGGTGACGCTGATGACCGTGAAAATGGTGTTGCGTTCGCTGTATTCATGCTGCGGCAGGATGGCCGAAATGGCGAGCGCCGCCGATGCGCCGCAAATGCCGACGCTGCCGCCGGTCAAGACACCAAAACGTTTGCCGCGCCCCATCATTTTGGAAAGCGCCAAACCGAACAGGATGGTCAGGAGAACCGAGAAAAAGACCAGCGCGACCGGCTTGACACCAAGCGTCTGAATCTGACCGAGCGTGATGCGCATACCGAGCAGCGCCACACCGATCCGGAGCACGGTGGTGGAAGCGAACTGGATGCCGACAAGAGCCTTGCCTTCATCTTCGGAGAGAAACCGGAATGCCATGCCGATGAGAAGCGCGAAGAGCATCGTCGGTGCGCCGTAATGATCGGAGAGGAACGTTGCCGCTGCCGCGACGGTTATCGATGCCAGAACGCCGGGAAAGTATTTATCGAACCTGACTTTGGCCGCCTGTACCTGGCCGTGGAATCCGTATTTCTCGGCCTCATGAATCTGCTCCTCGGTTGGAATTTCCGTATCGACACGCTTGTGCAACGTATCGTTGACGAACTCCTTGTCGCTGCTCTTTTTACCCATCAGGCTCAATAAAGTTGCTTGTTACCGGCTCCCTGAATATTCCGGAATTACAGGAAAATAATCCGGATATTCCGGCATAAAATAAGAAAACGAAGCTCGATACCAAGCAAAAAACAACCAGATTACTGAATATTCATATACTCATACTACTGATTCCTGACATCGACACCTGTTTTCGGGCGCATCTGGTCAGGACGGAGCTTGGCCGTGAAGTACTCGTCTGCGAAATCAGGATCGACCGTCTTCCCTTCCTTGTTCAGCAACGGCTCCTCGTAGTCGTTCCAGCCCCTGAGTCCCGTCTTGAGCGAGACGACATTTTCATATCCGAGTACCTGCATTGAATGGGCCGCAAGCACACTCCGGTGCCCTGAACGGCAGACCACAACAACTTCCCGATCTCTTGCCTTCACCAGTTCAGGCTCCGTTTCCTCATAGTCCCACTCGCAGGCTGATTCGAGAATACCCCTTGGAACGTTGAGAGAGCCGGGTATATGCATGGCATCAAATTCATGAGGTTCGCGGACGTCGAGAAGAAGCAGGCCGGGATTTTCTTTCAGGCGATCAACAAGGTCCCAGGGCATGATTTCCCTGATATCCGACAAACAGTTTCTGATCAGTTCAATAAAACGAACCATAGCTGGCAGCCCCTCCACGGGCCTGTATTAGATGTTAGTGCAGGGATATAAACGAAAAACCGCTCAACAGGATGGACCCACACTGCCCCAAACCGCAAACAGCGGGTCGGAAAAAGCACGTTCCCTGATATAAGGGTCCTGTTCAGGACGGGCATATCCCCGCACGGTTTCAGTATGCAATGCACCATACGCACCCGCTTTTCTGAAACAGTCGAGCACCAGACCGAGCCGTTCAAAGGGGTGCAGTTCAGACCACGGAAGAATTTCCTTGCCTGGAAACCACCGGTCGGAAAATACCACCATAACCTTCGCACCCGGCCGGGACACCCTGGCTGCTTCCCGCAGAATTTCCGCCGGACGGGTAAGATATTCGATAGAAGCGGTACAGACAACCGCATCGAACTCGCCATCGGCGAATGGCAGCTGCGGCTCCCGGTTCAGATCATGGACGATGGAGCGTGACAACACCGGGTTGCATGCAAGCTCTTCCCTGTTCATGCCAAGACCGGTCACCTCGAAACGGAGAGACTCGGGAAGATGGGACGAACTGCTGCACATGAGGTCAAGCACTTTCGAACCGTTCTCAAGAACCCTGCCATAGAGTTCCCTGACATGGCTGATTGCCATTTCGTCAAGATGGTCAACCAGCCTCGGAACACGATAGAAAAGCGAATCATCACGTTCGTCATTTCTTCTGAAAGGATAGTCCGTGAAAAAATCCGTTTCGGATTCCGGGAACGGAATCTGCATTCCCGGGCCATCAGAAACAACAAGTTCAGCAATATCGTTACAGGTGCCACCCCGTTCTTCGGGTGTCTCAAGCCAATCAACGCACCGGGCTTCAAGCTGCAGGGGAAAAAGCGCGAGTGGATGATTGGCATCGCAAACGATCACGTCTCTGTCAAGGGAAATAATCCGGAACGGCTTCATGTTCCCCCTGAAACATCCGAGAGCTCTCCAGAGCAGGCCCTGAGGATAGAATCTCCCGAGGCGGGGGGTGATGACGCTGCCGTCAGGGAGCTTTTCAAACTGAGGCGCCCTGCACCGCACGAGATGATCATCGTGCGCGGGAGGCACGAGCACGCCTGGAGAAAAGGTCTCGGCGCAGCTCTCCCCTGGCCCGAGACTCGAGATTTCCCTGAACATGTTCCCCGGAAAGATATCTCTCCAGAAATTGACCTTACGGACGAACAGTCTCTCCCGATGCGCCGCAACGGAACTTGCCCATGACAGGGTAAACGCTATCGACGCTCTTCGGACCTGCTGCATGCTTGCCATCTCCACCAGTTTGTTTTTTCAGCCTCGATGCGCATGTTGACCTCTGCAGTGATCAATCGCTTCAGGGAAACAGCGCACGGCGCTTGCCGTCGAAAATCCGGTCGGCACAACGGAAAGCTCCCCCGGACGAAGGGTATTTTTCACGCTTCAGCCGCGCCTCCCCGATCTGTGCAATGCCGGATAACAGTAAATCCCCGAACAGTAAATAAAGATTCCTTTTCAATGGCATTTTTGCAATATTGCAGCAGCATCTCGACAAAGAAACCCCTGAAGGGAACGGATTCCCGAGGCGATCCCAGGGAATCACTTACATCACAAGCCACATGAACCATTCTGTGAACCATTCTGTGACAAACAATATGAATCATACCCTGTCCGACGGGATTGTCGTCATCCTGGCAACGAACAACCGAGACAAGATACGGGAAATCAAGCCGCTCATAGAATCACTCGGTCATGGCATAAGCGTCCTCTCTCTCGATGACCTGCAGACCGTTATCGAAGTCGAGGAAACGGAAGAGACCCTGGAGGGAAATGCCCGTCTGAAATCACATGCGGTTTTTGACCGCCTTCAGTCCCATTTCCCCTATCTTGTTACATTTGCAGACGATACAGGTCTTGAAGTTCCTGCTCTCGGAGGTGCGCCCGGGGTCTATTCCGCACGCTACGCGCCCGTGCCGCCCGGAAAATCTCCGACGTACGAGGACAATATCCGACATTTGCTCAAAGAAATGGGCAGCATCGGAGACAGGAAGGCACTTTTCAGAACGGTCATCTCGCTCAAGGGCAGAATACCCGGGAAAACAGGAAAAGTCGATTTCGATATCACGGTCGATGGCTCGATCGATGGTGAAATCGCATCGGAAAAAGCAGGCACGAACGGCTTCGGTTACGATCCTGTTTTCCTCATACCGGAACTTCAGTTGACATTTGCCCAGATGAGTATGGAGGAAAAAAACCGCCTGAGCCATCGTTCAATAGCGGTCAGGAAAGCCAAGGAAGCATTGCGCAGCCTTCTCTCGGAATGATCGCCCGGATGATCATTCCTCCAAAACGGTCCGGACATTTTTTCTGAGCGAAAATACGGCAGTCAGGAACACGCAACCATGCAGACGACCTGACCAGAACTGTCGCAGGCGTGCGCCCGAGCCCTTGTATATAGGGCCTTCTGTATTACCTTGTAGCAGAATGCAGACAAGACAAGACAACATAACAGACGGCAATATGCGGTTCGAAACCCTCGCAATCCATGACGGACAGACCCCCGATCCGGGTACAGGATCGGTTACCGTTCCGGTTTTCCAGTCCTCGACATTCGAGCGGGAAGACCTCTACCACCATCGCGAGTTCTTCTATTCGAGAATCGGCAATCCCACGCGTCAGGCACTCGAATCGTCTCTTGCTCTGCTTGAAAACGCACGGTTCGGACTGGCTTTTGCTTCCGGTGTTGCGGCCACCATGGCGGCACTGCAGGTGCTCAGGCCCGGAGAACATGTGGTTTCAGGCATCGATATCTACGGTGGCACCTACAGGATATTCGAACAGTTGCTGCGTCCCTGGGGCATTTCGATCAGCTACGCTGAAGATGAATCGACCGAAAGCTACGAGGCATGCATCAGGCCCGAGACCAGGCTCCTGTGGATTGAAAGTCCGAGCAATCCACTGCTTGGGCTTTCCGATATCCGGGCACTGTCCGCCATGGCCAGACAAAAAGGAATCCTGACTGCAGTCGACAATACCTTCGCAAGCCCGTATTTCCAGCTCCCGCTCGAACTCGGCGCGGACATCGTGGTGCACAGCACGACAAAATACCTCGGCGGCCACAGCGACGTGATCGGCGGTGCCGTGGTCATGAACGATGCAGCGCTGCACAAAACCATAAAAAACTACCAGGCCGCAGCCGGAGCAATTCCCGGACCCTGGGACTGCTGGCTCGTCATGCGAGGCATAAAAACGCTGAAGATCCGCATGAAGGAGCATGAGGTGAACGCCATGCATCTCGCACGGCTTCTCGAGGCGCACCCGGCAGTCGAGCGGGTAAGCTATCCCGGTCTGCCGTCGCATCCGCACCACGACCTGGCGAAGCGTCAGATGACCGGGTTCGGCGGCATGCTGACCTTCGCGCTGAAGGGAGGGCTTCCGGCTGTTGAGACGCTGCTCGGGGGACTGAAGCTCTTTACCCTTGCCGACAGTCTCGGAGGAGTCGAATCCCTCGTCGCCTCCCCTTCGAAAATGACCCTCGGCGCGCTTTCTGCCGAAGAACGCAGAAAACGCGGCTGCAGCGACAATCTGGTGCGCATGTCGGCGGGACTTGAACATGCCCTTGATCTCGAAGCCGACCTTCTTCAGGCGCTTGCAGCCATCACGAAATGATGGTTTGCATCCGGCAAGCCGGTAAAACCGGACAGCAGGTCAGGGCAAATTCCAGCACAAATCGATCGGAACATGCATGAAATGCCACAAAAAATCACTATACAGGTAAACGGGGAACCGCATACCCTGTTTTCCGGTTCATCGGTAAACGACCTGCTCGCCGACATCGGCTCGGACGGCAAAACCGTCGCGACCTTGATCAACAACCGCATCGTCCGGCCTGAACATCGCCGGAACTGCAGGCTCGAAAATGGCGACCACGTCGAGATACTGATCTTTGCCGGTGGGGGCTAACCGTTGTAACAACATCTATGGATTCACTGCAATTAGGCTCTTATACATTTTCTTCACGGCTGATCCTCGGCACCGGCAAGTTCAGCAGTACAACCGTCATGCTCGATGCCGTAAAGGCCTCCGGATCTCAACTCGTAACGGTGGCATTACGGCGCTTCAACCGTGAACAGCCCGGAGACGACCTTTTCTCCCCCCTTGCTTCCATTCCTGGCATCACGCTCATGCCGAACACATCGGGAGCATCGACCGCTGCAGAAGCCGTGCAGGCAGCAAGAATAGCCCGCGAACTTTCCGGAAGCCCGTTCATCAAGGTTGAAATCCATCCCAACCCGCAGCATCTCATGCCGGACCCGATCGAGACCTATGAAGCCTCGAAAATCCTGGCAAAAGAGGGGTTCATGGTCATGCCATACATTCCGGCAGACCCGGTGCTCGCCAAACGGCTCGAAGAAGCCGGATGCGCATCCGTCATGCCGCTCGGTTCGGCGATCGGAAGCGGTCAGGGACTTGCAACGGCGGAAATGCTCGACATTATCATACGGGAAAGCACCATTCCCGTCATTGTCGACGCAGGCATCCGCTCCCCCTCCGAAGCAGGGCTGGCCATGGAGATGGGCTGTGCTGCCGTTCTGGTGAACAGTGCCGTCGCTGTTTCAGGAAATCCCCCTCTCATGGCCGAAGCTTTCGCCGAAGCTGTCGGGGCAGGAAGAAAAGCGTTCCGTGCAGGCATCATGGAAAAAAGCGGCATTGCTGCAGCAACAAGCCCCCTCACCTCTTTCCTGGGGTCAGGAACATGAACACACTGCCAGGATGGCTGGAGGCTGGAGCCGGCGAGTCCCGCTTCAGAACCATGCTCTCGCCGGATTCGCCGTACAGTCTCGAGCAGCTTGCTGCAGCTTCGAGAGCCATGACCATGCGCCGGTTCGGTCGCACCATGACGCTCTACGCGCCGCTCTACCTTTCGAACCATTGTCCGAGCGGGTGCGCCTACTGCGGTTTCGCCTCAGACAGGAAAACACCGCGCCGACGCCTCGAACAGGACGAACTGAAGAGGGAGCTCGCTGCCATGAAAAGCCTCGGCATCAGCGACGTACTGCTGCTCACCGGCGAACGCACCAAAGCTGCGGACTTCGACTACCTTCGGCGCTCCGTCGAAACTGCCGCATCGCTCATGCAGCGCGTCTCCGTCGAAGCTTTCCCCATGAGCACAGCCGAGTATCGGGATCTTGCCGGAGCCGGCTGCACCGGCATTACCATCTACCAGGAAACCTACGACCAGGCCCGTTACGCAGAACTTCACCGGTGGGGACCCAAGAAAAATTTCCTCGAACGCCTCGATACTCCTGCGCGAGCCCTGGAAGGCGGCATCAAAACCGTAGGACTCGGTGTGCTCCTCGGTCTGGCTGATCCGCAGGAAGACGCGCTCATGCTCTTCCGCCATATCCGCCACCTCGGAAAAACCTGGTGGCGGGCAGGACTGTCGGTCTCCTTTCCGAGAATACGCCCCCAGACCGGTGGATACCAGCCCGCCTTCCCTCTCGATGATCATCAGCTCGCCCGCATGATCTTTGCATTCCGCATCGCCCTGCCCGACGTGGAACTCGTGCTCTCCACGCGTGAAAGCCCCGGATTCCGCGACGGCATGGCAGGACTCGGCATTACCCGGATGAGCATCGCAAGCCGCACCACCGTCGGCGGATATACTGAACCGGACAATCATGAAAAAGGCCAGTTCGACATTTTCGACGACCGCTCCGCAGAATCATTCTGTCGTGCGCTCAGGGAAAAGCAGCTTGAACCGGTATTCAAAAACTGGGAACACGCCTACAATGGCCCCTCCACAGAAACACGGAAGGCAACTTGACGCTCAGCGACACACAACGGGAAAGATATGCGCGGCACCTCTCCCTGCCTGAAATCGGTGAGGATGGCCAGAAAAAGCTGCTGCATTCAAAAGTGCTCATCGTGGGAGCGGGAGGGCTCGGTTCTCCGGCTGCGCTTTACCTTGCTGCGGCAGGCATAGGCACCATCGGCCTTGCGGATGGCGACACGGTAGACCTCGGCAACCTGCAGCGCCAGATCCTCCATACAACCGATTCCGTCGGCATGCCGAAGGTATCGTCGGCAGCCGAAAGGCTTCGCGCTCTCAATCCCGATACCCGCCTTACGCTGCACCCCTTTCATCTCGGCAAGGGGAATGCCGGGGAACTTGTCGCCCGGTACGATTTCGTCGTCGATGCAACCGACAGCTTCGAGACAAAATTCCTGATCGCGAACGTCTGCGCAAAAAAGGGAATACCCTACTCACATGCAGGAATAAAAGGCTTCTACGGAGAGGTCATGACCGTCAGACCCGGAAAAACCGCCTGTTACGGATGTGTGTTTCATGAACCCGGCGCCATGGAAAACGCGATTCCGGAGGGGCCTCTCGGTGCGCTGCCCGGCGTCATTGGCGCCATACAGGCCACTGAAACCATCAAATACCTGCTCTCGATCGGCCGACCGCTTTTCGACACGGTGCTTACCTTCGACGCCCTTGGCATGAGCATACGAAAAATCACGGTAAAGCGCGACCCGCACTGCACTCTCTGCGGAGACTGAGGAAGCGGGATCCGGGAGACCTTGCACAGGAGGGATAACTGTCCTGTAACGATCCGGTTTGCAAAGCAGGATATTCTGTTGATGGCTTCTGTCATTTCAATCCGGAAATTTCAAAGCGTCAACCGGGCAGCGTTCAATACAGGCACTGCATTTGAGACAGTCCGGATGCGACAAGGATCCCCCTTTATAATCCTTGATGCTGAGATCAAGCGGACAGTACTTTTCGCATACCTTGCAGCCCCGGCAGTGATCGGCGATTTCAAGCTGATACCTTGACCCGCGGATCGAGGCGGCCATCGTTCCTACGGGACAGAAGGTACACCAGGTGCGCGCCCTGAAAATGAGTCCGAAAACCACGCCGACAAGAGTTGTAACGGCGCACATATTCCAGAATACATGTCCCCAATGCATCGGATTTGTCGGATTCAGGGTGATCTGCCAGACCATGAATGACATGAGCACGGCAACCACGCCCCACCTGAATTTCAGTGAAAGCATGAACTTCGGCACCTCCCTTCTTCCTGCGACAAAACGAAAAAACGTGTCGTAAAAACTGCCTCTCGGACAAATATTGCCGCATACATAACGGCCTTTGCTGAATGCGCCGCCGATACCGGCAAGCATGGCTGCCGGAACGATGAAGCCAAGATACGGGTATTTCCCCACCCGAATGCGATGACCAGCATCATGATTACGGACAGTACCCATCGGTGAAAGGCTCTCACGGATGCCTGAAAAGGCAGTAACGGTTTGGTATGCATATTGTTCTGTTATTCTATAGGTATCGTTGAATCCTGATCTGTTTATCCCGCACCGCGTCACCTTTTGCCGGTATGCATGACATCCGCTTTCTTGAGCTTCTCGGGAAACGGGATGCCTGCCGGAACGAACAATGGGTCATATCAGTCACTTTCCATTATCACAACAGAGTGGACTGATGCCCCGGACACTGGAACGAAAAAACAGCGAGCTGCCACACCGGAACGGCAGTCGCCGCCGATGATACGGTATTTTCAGGTATAAAAAAACCTGCAGGGTACCGCTTCCTGCAGGTTTTTTTCTCCAGTCTCCCGTCTTTGGGCTTCCTGGCTACTTCCTTTTTTTCTTGTGGCCGGTAAAAAACGGCTCCTCCTGACGGAACCCGCTTTTGGGTTTCGGCTTGCGGGCAGGACCGGAAGAATAATTCGCACGGTCATCCATTTTCGAAAGCCGCAACTGGCGCCCGCACACCCGGACCTTGCGCAGTTCGTGAAACACATCGTTCGGCATGCCGGCGGGAAGCTCCACGGTGCTGAAGGTGTCGTTCACCGAAATCCGGCCTATCGATTCAGGATCGAGCCCGATCTCATTGATGATGGCGCCAAGGATATTGCCGGCTTTTACCCCATGCTCGTTCCCGACCTCAAGCCGATAGGTCTCACGCGACTCATCGGCATAGAGCCCGTCACGCTTCGTTTTCCTCGATGCGCCACGCTCTCTTTCGGGGTGTTCACGCCTCTCCGGACGCGGCGCCCTCTCGGGTTTTGCTGAAAGCAGCAGCGGCGTCTCTCCCTGGAACAGGGAGGCGAGGGCCGCAGCCGCCTCTATTTCGGCAACGTCGTGTTCGTGGCAGTACTGTTCGAGAAGACGGACGTAGAAATCGAGGTCCTCCGCAGCAATGGTATCGGTAATGCGCTGTTTGAACTTCGCGATGCGCTTGTCGTTGATGATCTCCGTCGAAGGCAGCTCCATCAGATCGATTCGCTTGCGGGTTGCCTTTTCGATGGCGTACAGCATGTTTTTCTCCCTGGGCGAAACAAACAGGATCGCCTCGCCGCTCCTTCCGGCGCGCCCCGTCCTGCCGATACGGTGAACATACGATTCGGTATCCGAAGGAATGTCGTAGTTGATCACATGGCTGATGCGTTCGACATCGAGGCCTCTTGCCGCGACATCGGTGGCTATGACGATATTGAGCGAACCGTCCTTGAGCTGGTCCACGGTGCGCTCCCGCTGGCTCTGCGCCATATCGCCGTTCAGGGCTGCTGCTGCGTATCCCCTCGCCTGGAGTTTTTCGGCGAGTTCGAGCGTCATGGTCTTGGTGCGCACGAAAATGATCATGCCCTCGAACGGCTCGACTTCGAGAATGCGGGTCAGCACATCGAGCTTGTGGCTTCCTCCAACGATCCAGTAACGCTGCCGGATCGTCTCTACGGTGGTGGTTTTCGACTGGATGGTGATTTCCGCAGGGCTCTTCAGGTGTTTCTGGGCAATGCGGCGGATCGGTGAGGGCATGGTTGCCGAAAAAAGCGCCACCTGGCGGCTCTCCGGCGTCTGGTCGAGAATCCACTCGACATCGTCGATAAAGCCCATGCGCAGCATCTCGTCCGCCTCGTCAAGCACCAGGCACTGCAGGCCGTCGAGCGAGAGCGAACCGCGCCGCATATGGTCCATGACCCGGCCGGGCGTTCCGACAACCACATGAACGCCGCGCTTGAGCATGCGGAGCTGGGTGCCGTAATCCTGCCCTCCGTAAATGGGAAGCACGTGAAAGCCTTTGAGATATTCGGCGTAGCGGTGAAAGGCCTCGGCTACCTGGATTGCAAGCTCGCGGGTGGGCGTCAGCACCAGCGCCTGCGGTTCGGTTTTCGACAGCACAATGTTCGACAGCACCGGGAGTGCGAAAGCTGCGGTTTTACCGGTGCCGGTCTGCGCCTGGCCGAGCACGTCACGGCCGTCGAGAAGCAGCGGAATGGTTTGCGCCTGGATCGGCGTGGGGTTCTCGTAGCCTACCTCTTCAAGCGCCCTGAGCAGCGGTTCGGCAAGCTCCAGATCGCTGAAATGCAGCGAAACGGTATTTTCTTCTTCCTTCATACGGTTCTTTTCCTGTGATAAATTTATTGACAATGCACAAAGCATTCACTGATGTGGCAGCAATGCAGGAAAGGAATCATCTGAAGGAGAGTTTCGTCCGGCAGAAAAAAAAATCCTTGCAAACAGGTAGACAGTAACGATCTGTACAACAGCAGAAATATGGACACCTGATCTTTCTTAGCATCTTCACCACGCGGTCAAATGCGGATTTATAGATACGAATTTATTCGATCAATTGCCAATCTTATTTCCCGGCCCCGTCATGGGCTCCACAAGGCATCACTGAAACCCGGAGACCGGCCTCTTCCGGAACTTGCTTCTCAAACACCGGATCGAGGTGTGTTCACCGATGCAGTCAATTCCCCGGAAATGCGGAAGCCTTGCCGAATCCGGCAGAACACAGCTCCCGGTAGGTGACACCGGAGGGATTCGGCAGGGACTCGTAAAGGCAGATGCGGTCGAAGATTCCTGACCACGAAACCCCGCACGGCTCCAGGGGAAGACCGGCAGCGGCTTCAGGCCTGAAGCGGGCAACCGTCATGTGCAGGAGAAAGCCGCGTTCCCCGCCCTGCTGAGCGGCAGACAGGCCCGATAACGCTTGGCGGAGCGAGAGAAGAAGCGATGGCGCCGGCGCCGTTGCCCAAAGCAGACGGGGAGTTCGGCGATGAGGACCGGCAGAAACCGTATCGAATCCGAGAGAAAAGGGTGCGAATGCGCTTGCCGTTTCGAAAATCCTCATGCAAACCGGGCCGCTGTCAGGGCACTGCCACGGCGGAACAATGGTGACATGCAGGTGTTCGGGAGCAATCCAGCGGAAAGGCAGGGCCGGATAACGCCGTGCGAACCGCAAGACCGATTCCTGCAGTTCTGCCGGGGCCGGCAGGCCCACAAAAACTCTCCCTGAATCGCTCATCGGCTGGACGGGTGGTAAGGTTCAGCACTCGAAGTCCTCTTCCTTGTGCATGCGCGCGGGCACATTGAAAAGCAGGCTGCTCAGCACCGGAATGAAAAAGACCGCCACCGTTATCGCCGAGGTGAGCACATCCGCCTCATGACCGCCGAGAAAGCGTCCGAAATGCGAAGCCGGATAAAAATGCTCGAACACCGACAGCGAAAGTTTCACACCGAGGATTGCAAGCACGATGAACGCGCAGGTCTCCAGAAAAGGGTACTGTTCCATGAGCAGCACGAAGCCCTGCGCCACGAAACGCATGGCGAGAATGCCGATGAACACCCCGAGCCATATCAGGAGGATGTTGTCACTGAATGCCACGGCGGCAAAGACGTTGTCGATCGAAAAAGCCAGATCCATCAGCTCGATGAGAATGACCGTCGACCAGAAGGTGCCGAGCGAACCTACCGTAACCCGGTAAAACCAGTTGTCCTGCTTGTCGAAATAATCATCTCCGGTATCGGCGGTTTCACGCCCCTGCCACCACTTGACGACAAGATAGAGCAGATAGAGGCCGCCGAACGGTTTCAGCCACCAGATTTTCACCAGCAGGGCGGCAAAAAGCAGACAGATTCCCCTGAACAGGTACGCGCCGATAATGCCGTATCGCAGTGCGGCTGCTCGCTGTTTCGGCGGAAGATCCATGACCATGGTCGCCAGTACTGCGGCATTATCGACGGAAAGCAGGCTTTCAATGAGGATCAGGTTCAGCACGATAAGCATCGAAGGAACCGGATTGTCTGCGATCTGCCGGAACAGTTCGGGCAAGAGCGAAAAATCCATGAGCGTTCCTCAGATCTGGACCTGCATGCCGATTTCGATGACCTGGCCGGAGGGGAGGTCATAATACCCGGTTGCGCTGATTGCATTGCGCATCATGAGCGCATAGAGTTTCTTGCGCCACAGGCTCATTTTCGATTTCAGTCCGGTAACGATCTTCTCCCGGTTCAGGAAAAAGCTCGTGGCCTCGAGCCGGAAGTGGAACCCCTGGTGGTGTGCCAGCGAAAACACCTGGCGGATGCTCGGAGACTCCATGAACCCGTAACGGGCGATCACCTTGTAGATGCCGTCGCCATACTTGATCACCTCGACCTTGCGGCTGTTGGGCACCCTCGGAACCCGTTCGGTGCTGAAATGGAAAAACGCCACTTCGGAATGCAGGATCTTGTTGTGCCGTATGTTGTGCAGCAGAGCAATGGGGATCACGTCGGGATTTGCCGTCAGATAGACCGCCTGGCCGGTTACCCGCTGCGGCGGCTGCAGCGAAAGGCTCTCGATGAACTCCTCCACCGTGAGCGTCCGGTCCTTGACCTGCTGCAGCAGCAGGCTTCGGCCCTGTTTCCAGGTATTCATGAGCGTATACGCAACAAGTCCGATAACGAGCGGGAACCATGCACCATGGAACAGCTTGCTCATGCTCGCTGCAAAAAACGAAAGGTCAATAACGGCAAAAAAGCTCACCAGCAGCACCACTACCGTCTGGTTCCACTTCCAGAGGTCGCGTGCAACGAAAAAGAAAAGAATCGTTGAAATAAGCATGGTGGTGGTCATCGATGCCCCATAAGCCGCCGCAAGCTTGCTTGACGACCCGAAACCGACCACGAGACCGATAGTCGCTATCATCAGTGCCCAATTGGATGCCGGCACGTAAATCTGCCCCATATGGCTGGCTGAAGTATGCTTTACGGTAAGACGAGGCAGAAAGCCAAGCTGAATGGCCTGCTGGGTAATGGAGTAGACGCCGGTGATCAGCGCCTGTGAGGCGATTACCGTTGCAAACGTGGCAAGCACCACCATTGGAATCAGCGCCCATGAAGGAACAAGGGCATAAAAAGGATGATGCGAACCATGGGGAGATTCAAGCAGGAACGCACCCTGGCCGAAATAGTTCAGAAGCAGGGCCGGAAGCACGAAAAGTCCCCATGTAAGCCGGATCGGCTTCTTGCCGAAATGGCCCATATCGGCATACAGCGCCTCGGCGCCGGTCACGGCAAGAAAAACGGCACCAAGTACGAGAAAACCGTGCAAACTGTTGTTCAGCAAAAAAGAGAGCCCATACCACGGAAATACCGCCTTGAGAATCTCCGGATAGCGGATGATCTCGACAAATCCCAGCACTCCGAGACAACTGAACCAGAGCAGGATGATCGGGCCGAACAGCGAACCCAGCCTTGCTGTCCCGTTATGCTGGAAAAAGAACAGAAGCGCAAGAATGGCAACTGTCATGGGAATAACCAGCTGCGAAGCACCGGGGGCAATAATCTGGACACCCTCGACGGCACTGAGCACCGATATTGCCGGAGTGATCATTGCCTCTCCAAGCAGCACCGATGTTCCGAACAGACCGATAGCGACCAGAAGCCACCGTTCATGCCGGTTTTTACGGCTGTGACTGATGATCAGTGCCGTAAGAGAAAGAATACCGCCCTCGCCCTCGTTGTCCGCTTTCATGATGAAAGTCAGATACTTCAGGGTAACAATCAGGATCAGCGCCCAGAACAGCAGGGAAAGCACCCCAAGTACATTGTCGTGGGAGACCGCAATACCGTAATCGCCGTGAAAACACTCGCGGATGGCATAGAGGGGGCTCGTGCCGATATCGCCGAATACAACGCCGAGAGCCGCAAGAGAGAGAGTAGCAAGGCTTTTGAAACTTGAATCGCCCGATAAATGAGGCAGTTCAGCGCCTTCAGTTGTACTTGCCATAGACAGGAAAACATGCTTGAAAAAATAAACCCGGAATCTGAACATGCCGAACCCGAAACCATCTGCAGAAATACAGATGTTGCACGGACTGAACAGTGCGAAATCAAAACCGAATTTACGGAAAAAGAGTTCGGTTAATCAAGCAATCGGGCAGAAAAGAACGGGAGTACGCTTTTAATGCGTCTCCGGCGCATATGAAACAGCGCAGGACACAATCAGTTTCCTTTTCAATATCCTGCCGGATCAGGCTCGTTCCAGAAAATATTCCGGCTTCAGCAAGCCCTTCAGATCTTCGAAACGCAGCTCGATTTCAGTGGAACCGGCAGCATAAGGGGCGATTTCGTAAGGATTGTACAGAAAACTCACCCCCTTGTCTGTCAAACCGAAATTGGTGGTGAAAGCAATCCTGTTTTCAAACAGTCCGCCTTTCTCGCCGTCGAGCGGGTCGGTGGGTGAAAGCCCCTTATCCTCCCTGAAGCGGGCTTCGATCAGGGCATTGAGACGATTTTTGAATCCCGGAACAAACACATCATCGATAAAAAGTCGTTTGCCGGTCGCCGCATCGAAAACGAAAAAGGTGGTCGTATTCATGCCGTGCGCGCCCCCGGTATAGGCGTAGGAAGAGAGCTGAACCGTCAGTTGTCTTGCGTTGTTCAGCACGATCGAGCCCTGAAGTTCGAACTGGTAAGGCAGTCCCATGTCCGTCTCCTTGCTGTACACTTCGAAATCCTTCAGAAAATTGTCCGCAAGGGCCTCGGGCGTTCTCTGGCCGGAATACCCCTCTGCCGGATGAAGCGCCGTACTGTCGGCAATCCAGGCTTCAATCGTCCGGTTCACCACCGCGGCTGCGTCTCCGCCCGAAAAAACCGGATAGGCAATCCTGCAGTACGTTTCGGAGTCTCCCGGATTCTTTCCCTGATTGTACAGTTTTTCGAAACGTTTCATTTCATAGCCGAACGGAACGGAAGCCGGACGGGAAGCCTCTGCAGCCTTCATTCCGTTCGTGCCGGAATCCTTGCACGCCGTTGCGGCAACCGCAAGCATGAACGCCGGAATTGCAATACAACGCATGACGAACGATTTCATGATTCCTTTGTCAATTTACTGGTTGAAGAAACGCACTGCCTCAACAGGAAAATAAGGCATGCCGGACAAACATCTTCACATTCGTCACCCATTCATGAGATTTTCCGGCAACACCCCGCGGGGCGTGCATCTCACCTGCACAACACTTAATCCGCAAGATTGATATATTGCATATTGCGCACTATGGAAACATTAAATCAAACGTTCACCGCCATGACAGAAATGATGCTCCGCCATCTTGACGAATCGATAAAGCTTGAACTCAATCTTGCAAGACTCTACACCTCGCTGAACGACCTGTTCCCTGAAGACGAGGAGTTCTGGTGGCAACTCGCCATGGAAGAACGCGGCCATGCATCGCTGCTTCAGCAGGAAAAAAAGCAGCCACAGCCCATGGAGTTCTTTCCTGAAAACCTGCTTGCCGGGGATCTCCAGACCCTTGTTGACGCCAATACCCGGATTCTCGGCCTGATCGAACGCTACACGAAGGCCGCCCCGACGAGGAAAGAGGCGTTCATGACGGCACTCGAATTCGAACTGGCCGCGGGAGAATCCCACTTCCAGGACTTTCTCGACACGCCGTCCCTTTCTCCTGCGGTTGCGATTTTCAAGCAGCTCAACCAGGAAGATCGTGACCATGCCGAAAGGATAAGGGCCTACATGCTGGAAAACGGCATCTGATCGCCCGGAAAAACCGGAATCCGGGAAACTATCAGCAATGGGCATGTGTTGATTTTTACAACTTCATATTTTTAAAAGCTTTACATTAACCGAAACAAGAAAAGGGAGAACAATCCATGCTCAGCAAAAAGCTTGAAAAGGCGCTTAACGAACAGATCAACCACGAATTCGCCTCATCGTACCTCTATCTGTCGATGGCGGCATACGCCGAATCGGAAAACCTCCCGGGTTTCGCAAGCTGGCTCAAGCTGCAGACGAAAGAGGAGATGAGCCACGCCATGAAGCTCTACAAATTCGTGAACGAACGGGGAGGTCGCGTTGAACTGCTCGCTGTCGAAAAGCCGAAAACCGATTTCAAATCCCCGGCGGCGCTGTTCGATGAGGTACTCGGACACGAGCGGAAGATCACCGCACTTATCAACACCTTGTATGAGACCGCGCTCGAGGAAAAAGACTATGCCGCCCAGGTGATGCTGCACTGGTTTATCGAGGAACAGGTGGAAGAGGAAGCCGCAGCTTCGGAAATCCTTGAAACCCTGAAAATTGCCGGAGAAAAAGGCCATGCGCTCATCATGATGGACCGCCAGCTTGCCCGCCGGGGCCAGGGTTGACCGGATGGTCGCTTCACACCGGCTCGCTTCACCTGAAAAACTGCCTCCAGAGGCAGTTTTTTTATTTCCGGTCAGGAAATGGAGAGGAACCGCTGGGAAAAGGTTCCGTCCGGAGCTAAAACCATCTCGCTGTACCGGTCGGGCGCGTACCGGAAACTTCCACCGTTGATAACCGGAACGCCATCGATGACATAGGACTGGAAACGGTGAAAATGACCGTGCAGCAGCACATCCGCACCAAGCTTTTTCATCACGGCAAGATAGCCGGCATGGTTTATCATCTCCATCGTCCAGTCGAAAGCCTGATCGATGGGCGACGATGTGCCGTAGACTTTGAGCGCATGATGGCAAAGCCCCACGACAACACTCTCCTTCAGGGCAGCGGCGACATCCGGCGAAAGGAGTGCGCGCAGTTGCGAGGGATCGACAAAACCTCTCGCCCCGAGCGGATTATCCGACCGGTGCCATGGCCATACCGAGTTGACTCCGACGAAAGCCAGCGAGATTCCGGAAAAATGCAATACCTTCACGAAGGGAAATCCCGCCACCGCACCGCTGCCTCCAGCCATCAGTTCACCGAACATGCCGCAGAAGGCCGCCACCTTTTCACGCAGAGCCTGCCTGCGGTTTTCCGGAAAGGGGTTCAGGGCGTTGTAGATGCGCATCTCCTCCTCGAGATTGATGAGATCGTGATTTCCGGGAAGGACCGTCGCCCGGTCGAAATGCCAGAAGCCGTGCTCCCGAAGCACATCCCGTACCGGTGCCCAGCCGGCTGGCGAGGCAACATCGGAGAGGTCTCCGGAAATGACAAGATGGTCGATCCCTGCAGCGTTGAAATGGCGCAGCATTTTAGCAAGCAGCGACAGTGCGCGCCGGTCGTTCCGGCCGGAAAGATGCAGATCGGAAAGATGCGCCAGAGTTATCCTGTTATGAATCACATTCGCCGGATTGCGGTTTTACAGACGAAAAGAGTAAATTAAGCCATAATTTTTCAAACCCGCCTTGCGGAGCAGGAAAAGATACTCATCTTCTCTTTCTGTCACTGTGCACCGCAAGAGCCTACTATTTCCACTTTTACCGCAAATCCATGCGTAAAACCGTATCATCCTGCAAGGAAATCACGAGAAACCTCTGGTGGTCATGGGACACCGAAGCCAAGGAGATTTTCAGGGAACTCTCGCCAATATTATGGGAAAGGGTCAACCATAACCCGGTCGAACTGCTCCGCCATATCTCGAACGACGAGCTCCAGGCCCGTTTCCAGTGCACCCTCGGTGAAAAAACCGAACGGGTCGCAGCACGCTTCCGCAGCTACATGGCGGAAACCGACACCTGGGCCGCGCGGAACACCCCCGAACTCGTCAAAAACCCCGTCGCGTACTTCTGCGCTGAATTCGGCATTCACGAAAGCGTGAGAATCTACTCCGGAGGGCTTGGCGTGCTGGCCGGCGATCACATCAAATCCGCCAGCGACCTCGGCATAAACTTTGTCGGCGTCACCCTTTTCTACAAGGAAGGGTACTTTCGTCAGTACCTCAACCACGACGGCTGGCAGCTCGAAGACTATCCGCTGCAATACCCCGAATGCCTGCCTATCGAAAAGGTCACCGGACCGGACGGCAAGGATCTCATCATCTCCGTCAGCATCGCCCAGAGCGAAGTCTTCGCACAGGCATGGCGGCTGAAGGTAGGCCGGGCCACGCTCTATCTGCTCGACACCAACATCCCGGCAAACGAATCGCACTACCGCGACATCTGCTGCCGGGTGTACGGCGGCGACCAGAACATGCGCATCAACCAGGAGATCGTCCTCGGCATCGGCGGCGTCAGGCTGCTTGACGCGCTCGGCATCACCCCGGCCGTCTACCACATGAATGAAGGACACTCGGCATTCCTCACCCTTGAACTGCTCTCGAAAGAGCTCGCTGCAGGCACACCGATGGAAGATGCCAGACAGAAGGTCAGAAGCCGTTGCGTCTTCACCACCCACACACCGGTTCCCGCAGGTCACGACCGGTTCTCTCGTGACATGATGCACTACACCTTCGACCACTACCTCTCGCAGAACGGCATCGACTTCGACGACCTGATGCTGCTCGGAGCAGAAGACCGCAGCAACCCTTACGGCCTTTTCACCATGACCGTGCTCGCGCTGAACTTTTCGAGGGCGGCCAACGGTGTCTCGAAGCTCCATGGCGAGGTGTCGCGGCAGATGTGGAAAACCCTTTACGGCGTCGAATCCGAAGCCGACGTACCCATCGGCCACATTACAAACGGCGTGCACGCTCAAAGCTGGGCAACCCCCACCACCGACAGGTTCTGGCGAAGGTTCACCGACAGCCTCGACACCCTCACCGGCTCGCAGAAAGCCGCTGAAGAGATCCTGTCCCGTGTCCCCGATGAAGACCTCTGGTGCCTGCGCTTCCATCTCAAGCGGAACCTCATCGATTTCATCCACCGCTACCTGGCCAACCAGCTTTTCCATCAGCACACCTACTCGATGTACCCCGAATACGACTCGTCGAGGCTCGCGAAAAACACGCTTTCGCCCGACGTGCTCACCATCGGATTCGCCCGCAGGTTCGCCACCTACAAGCGCGCTCCGCTCGTCTTCAGGGATCTCGACCGCCTCAACCGCATCATCAACCATCCCACCATGCCGGTGCAGATCGTCTTTGCCGGCAAGGCCCATCCCCACGACGACGCGGGCAAGGAGTACATCCGCCAGATCGTTGAGCACTCGCGAAGACCGCAGTTCGCAGGCAAGACCATCTTCCTGGAAAACTACAACCTCGGCGTAGCCAAACGCATGGTCTCGGGCGTGGACGTCTGGCTCAACAATCCCGTCAGGCCCATGGAAGCCAGCGGCACCTCCGGCGAAAAAACCGTGCTGAACGGCGGTCTGAACTTCAGCGTACTCGACGGCTGGTGGCCTGAGGCCTACAACGGTGAAAACGGCTGGTCGATCGGCAACGGTGAAATGTTCGAAAACCACGAAGATCAGGACCGTTTCGACGCCGAGAAGCTCTATGATGTGCTGGAACACCAGATCATCCCGACCTTCTACGAACGCGACGAAAACAACCTGCCGGTCAAATGGCTCAGGAAAGTGCGCAACGCGATTGCAACCATCGCAACGGTCTACAACACGCACCGCATGGTGAAAGAGTATGCCGTGAAGTATTACCTGAACAGGGATTAACCGAACCGCCCTGACGGAAACGACAAAAAGCGCATATGAGCAACCACGCAATCGCATCCGGCACGAAACCCGCGACCGCCGTCTCGCTTGGTCGCGGGCTTGACCTCCGTTCACCGGTACTGCTCGCCTCCGGCACGGTGTCCTACGGAGAAGAGCTGAGCAGGCTCTGCGACCTTTCAAAAATCGGAGGCATCGTCACCAAAGCCATCTCGCTCGAACCCCGGACAGGCAACCCTCCGCAACGCATCGCCGAAACGCCTTCCGGCATGGTCAATGCCATCGGATTGGCCAACGTCGGTCTGGAACGGTTTATTGCCGATAAAGTACCATTTCTGCAAAAGCTCGACACGGCGGTCATCGTCAACATCGCCGGTCGCTCGATCGACGATTACCTTGCCGTGGTATCGCGGCTCGACACCGTCGAAGGACTTGACGGGTACGAGATCAACCTCTCCTGTCCCAATGTGAAAGGCGAATGCATGATCATGGGTGTCAGCCGTGAGGCGACCTTCGAGATCGTTTCGGAACTGCGGAAAGTCACCCGGCGACACCTCATGATCAAGCTCACCCCGAACGTCACCTCCATCAGCTCCATCGCACTTGCCGCCGAGGAAGCCGGAGCCGATTCGGTCTCGCTCATCAACACGCTTGTCGGCATGGCTGTCGACTACAGAAGCCGAAAACCGCTCATCAGGAACGTGACCGGAGGGCTCTCCGGACCGGCCATCAAGCCCGTGGCGCTCGCCAAGGTGTGGGAAGTCCATAACGCCGCCAGCATACCGGTGGTCGGCATGGGAGGCATTGCCGGGTTCGAGGACGCCATGGAGTTCCTGCTGGTTGGCGCAGGTGCCATACAGATCGGCACGATGAACTTCGTCTACCCCGACATCGGACAGCGTGTTGCCGAAGCCATGGAGAACTGGTTCAGCGCACCCGGTGCTCCGCTCTACGGCGACTATGTGGGAAGCCTGATTGTTCAGTAGGCAGTAAGGAGAAAATATCAGGATAAACGGTAACGGCACAAACATCCAGGAATAAAAGCGTAAGCATGCTGCCAGGCAATTGAATCGCGAAACGTTTTCGCTGCATCTCTCCTCTCCATTCCGTCTTCTCCCTGGCTAACTACCGACTCTTTCCTTCCTCCCCACTCCTCGACTGCCGACTACCGGCTACTGTTTACTGCCTGCCGCCCACAGTCTTCACCTTTTCTGTCCCATATACCTTCTCACATGCCTTCGCCCGGGCCTGCCGCCGATGAAACGGTACTGACGGATCACCCGGTTGCGGTTCAGAAACGCCGTATTGGTGAGCTGGGCGATGATGCGCTTTTCGGTTTCATTGCCTTCGACGTCCGACGGACCGGCATCGGAGAGCAGCTTCACGATGAGGGGAGCGCACTCGAAAGCAATGAACAGCAGGGTGATGAACTGTACCGCAGCCGCCGAAGAACGGCTCACGTTGCCGCCACCGTGGGTCAGTTCTCCGAGAGCCCAGTTCCGGTCGGCAAACCCCGCAAGAGCGGCCTTGCGTTCAAGCACCCGGTCGGTGAGCATCATCTGTCGGTTGATCCCTTCTGCTGCTTTCTGGCGGTTCAGGTAGGTCTCCAGGCCGGCAAGCTGGGAGGCGAGAAACTCGAGCCGCTGCTGTTTGGCATCAACGACAAGCTCCTTGTTTTTTGCGTAGGTTCCGTATCCCGGAACTCCCGATGTCGTTGAGGTCTTCGAGCCGAACACCTCCTGCTTCAGCTCCTCGCGGAGCCGGTTCACATCGCCGCTCAGCAGATCGTACTCCTGCTGGTATTTCCTGATCTGCGAAAGCTCCAGCGCGTACTTTTCGCTGAACGAAGCCTGCACCTTCCCGATCTGCTCCTTCTGGTCGCTGAGGTACCGCTCCTTGAGGCGTTCATGAATCTCCTTGTCGAAGATTTTCAGTTCCAGGGGACGGGCGATGACGATGGCGATAAGCACTGCAAACACAAGCCGGGGAGATGCCTGGTAAAACTGCCTGAGCCCTTTCGAGGTCTTGTTGATGCTGGAGACGATATAGCGGTCGAGATTGAAGATGGCAAGCCCCCAGAGCAGGCCGAACGCTACCGACCAGAGCGGGGCGAGCGGATTGCCGGCAAAGACGAAATAGAGCGCGTACCCGCCGGAAAGACCGGCGATCAGGGCGGTGAACACGATGGTCGCCCCGATTCCGAGATACTTGCTGTGTTCGGTGGAATACTTCTCGATAAAATGAACCGGCGTGCCGGAACATACCCAGAAAAATCGCTGAATATCTGAAAATTTCATTCGGTGGTTCTCCCCTGCTTCAACGGTAAGGTTAAGGAAAAACAGGCGTAAGGTAATTTAAGACTTTATCTGCTGCAGGACAAACGTGGTGCTGGAAGCCCGCCGTGAGCGGGCAAGCGGAATACTTCCCTGATCGCTTGCTCCTTGCTTCCCGCTCCTGTATATTTCCCGACATGAAGACACTCGCCCTGCAACAACAGAACCACATGCCATGCGTATTGGAATAGGAATAGACGTTCACCCCTTCGCCGAAGGGCGCAAACTGGTCATCGGCGGAGTCGATATCCCCTCAGCCAGGGGCCTTGAGGGCCACAGCGACGCGGATGTACTGCTGCATGCCGTCAGCGACGCCCTGCTCGGAGCTGCGGCGCTCGGCGACATCGGCCTGCACTTCCCGAACACCAGTGCCGAATTCAAGGATATCGACAGCATGATCCTGCTCCGGCATGTCGGCAAACTGTTGCAGAAGGAGGGATTCGCAGCCGTGAACGTCGATGCCATGCTGCTGCTCGAAGCACCGAAAATCGCACCCTACATCGAGGAGATGCGCCGCAACATCGCAGGCTGTCTCGGCATGGAGATTTCCGCAGTATCGGTCAAGGCCACAACCAATGAAAAACTGGGCTATATCGGCCGAGAGGAAGGTGCGGCAGCTCACGCCGTCTGTATTATCCGGCAGTACTGAGGGAAGCAGGTCCGGCGGCCTTCATACTCCCACCTCTCCCCTGAGAATGCTGACCGGCATGTAACGGGTCGCCTTGCGGGCAGGCATGACCGATGAGATCACGGCAATGAGAATGCCGAACACGATCACGATTATGTGGGCTTCGGGCGTTTCGATAATATTGATCCGGTCGCTGCGCAGCACCCCCGCGGTGCTGGCCTCGAAACGGATGAGAGAGACGAAATGGCAGATCACATGCCCGACGGGGCTGCCGATGAACACGCCGAGCATGCCGATCATCAGCCCTTCGAGCATGAAGATGCGGGTAATGCTCCCCTTCTGCACCCCCATCGAACGCAGGATGGCGATATCGCGCACCTTCTGCAATACCACGGTGGTCATCACCGACGACACGCCAAGCCCTGCGACAACGAAAACGAACCCCACCAGCACCAGGGTTATGACGGCATTCCGGTTGTAGAAATCGATCACGTTCCGGTTGGTTTCATCCCAGCTCTCGCTCCTGTAGCCGGTAAGACGCTGCACCGTCACGGCAACCCCTCCCGAGCGCTTGACATCGGCAGTTCTCAGGCCGACGCCGGTTGCCGAATTCGGAGCGATCCCCTCCATCCGCTGGGCAAGCGGCAGGTTCACATACGCCTCACGCTCATCCTTGGCGTTGAAGCCGCTGCTGAACATGCCGACAATCGTTACCGGGTACTCCTCACTGTTCTTCGTCACCAGCACGATCCGGTCGCGATACCCTGCATTGAGCTTTTTCGCAAGAAGGTTGCCGACAAGAATGCCGTTTGGTGTCCAGGCAAGTTCGTCGAGCGCATTTCTGTCGACAAGGTTCTTCTTCAGTCCGGCGATATCCGCCTCAAGCAGGGGCGTCACGCCCCGAACCGCGCAGGCCGTGAAGCGGCTCTTGTTCCTTGCGATCACCCTCGAAAGCACAAACGGCGAAATGCTCAGGACACCGGGAACCCGGCCGATCCGTTCGACAACATCGGGATAATTCTTGATCAGCTCCTTTGCTTCGACGGTGACGTTTTTTTCCACCATCGAAACGGTTCCGGAAGGATACCCGATGATGTTGTCCGGCACAATGGGCTCTATCCTTTCGGCACTCACCAGCACGTGCGGCGCCGTATCGATCACCTTCGAGACCACGTTCGACGATGAACCGTTCGTTACGGAAATGGTGGTTACCAGCATGGCCGAACCAACGGCGACGCCCAGAGCCGTGAGCACGGTCTGCCGCTGCCGCTCCCTGAGATGGACCCAGGCAATTCTGAAGTGATCGAAAAAAGTCATGAACCGCCAGCAATCATCGTAAGATCAGCAAATACTTGAAGGTAAAATGCCCGCCCCGCAATGAAAAATCACACAAAACATCTATCTTGACTGCCATAGAGAGGAAACACTCCTGAAATGTACGCAAATCAGGCAGTTAAAATCTAACCCGAGCAATCAAGGAGAAAGGAACTGTGAAAAAAATAGGAATCCTCACCAGCGGCGGTGACTGCGGCGGTCTGAACGCTGTCCTGAAAGGCGCTGCCCTGATGGCAGAATACCATGAACTTGAGCTGTACGTCATACCCAACGGCTACGCCGGGCTATACAACCTTGTCGACCGGGAAAAGCTCGTCAGGCTCGACAAGGAGCGCCTTGACCGGTTCGACGCAAGCTTTGCAGGTTCGGAAGCGGGACATTCAAGGGTGAAAATCAAGGCGATCCGCAACCCGGACAAATACAACCGCATCAAGGAGGGAATGAAAAAATTCAGCCTTGACGGACTCATCATCAGCGGAGGCGACGACTCGGGAAGCGTAATGGTCGATCTCAGCCAGCAGGGCATTCACTGCATCCATGCCCCGAAAACCATGGACCTCGACCTGCAGACCTACTCGGTAGGCGGCGACTCCACCATCAACCGTATCGCGCAGTTCGTCCACGACCTGAAAACCACGGGAAAAACCCATAACCGGGTGCTCGTGACGGAAGTGTTCGGCCGCTACGCCGGCCATACGGCTTTCAGGAGCGGTATCGCCGCCGAAGCCGACTGCATTCTCATTCCTGAAATTCCCATCGACTGGGACGTTGTCTATCAACATCTCGCCAAACGGTTCACGCGCAGGATTCTCCAGAGCGACATGCACAGCGGCACCTACACCATCGTGGTAGCCGAGGGCATGAAAAACGCCGACGGCAGCGACATCGTCGACGAATCGGCAGGGGTCGATCCTTTCGGCCACAAGAAGCTTGCCGGAGCAGGCAAGTACACCTGTCAGGAGATCCAGCGGCGCATGAAATCCGACCCGGCAATGCCGCTCTTCATGAAAGAGACCGGCATGTTCGTCGAAGGCGTCTATGAAATCCCCGAGGTACGGGAAGTTCATCCTGGCCACCTCGTCCGGGCAGGAAACTCGTCGGCATACGACGTGAACTTCGGCTACGAAGCCGGAGCCGCGGCCATACTGCTGTTGCTCGACGGAAAGAGCGGCGTCACGGTATCGAAAGTCAAGGGACGAAAGGTCGAGTACATCGAATCCACGAAAGCCATCACCCAGCGCCATGTCGATCTCGACCAGGTTGCGCTTTACGAATCGCTCGGCGTCTGCTTCGGCCGTACACCGTGCAACTACGAACCGATCCTGCGCGAAGTAGACGGCGTGTACGAAAGGATTTACTGATAAAAATCGCGGGCAGCAGGCAGAAAAAAACTGATTCTGGTTGCTGCCTGCTGTTTTTTTTATCGACACAACTTTCAGTCCGCCCCGGTCATCCATCTTCTCCCGCTTACTGCCCACAATCTTCCCCGATTACCGGCTAACGGCTACGGCCAAACCCACATTCTTCTTTTAAAAAACGCAAAACCGACTATCTTTCAGGATTGTACCGGTAACGCTAAACACCCAATGATTTCATCATGAACAAGTCCGAAAAAATCTGGATGAACGGCGAACTGATCGACTGGAATGATGCAAAAATCCACATTCTGTCGCATGTTGTTCATTACGGATCGTCAATATTCGAGGGCATTCGTTGCTATGAAACCACAAAAGGTTCGGCAGTCCTGTTTCTCGACGAACATATCAGAAGGCTGAGAGATTCGTCAAAAATATACCGCATCGAAATACCCTATTCCGAGCAGGAGATCAAGGATGCCACCATCGCCACCATCAAGGCCAACGGACACAAATCGTGCTATATCAGGCCGCTGGTCTATCGCGGCCAGGGCGCTCTCGGCGTCAACCCCTACCGTGCGGCCATCGAGGTCGCCATCGCGACGTGGGAGTGGGGAACCTACCTCGGAGAGGATGTGCTTGAAACCGGCGTCGACGTCCGCGTCTCGTCATGGAACCGCCTCGCACCGAACACCCTGCCCTCCTGGGCGAAAGCGGGCGGCAACTACCTGAACTCGCAGCTCATCAAGATGGAAGCCCTCATGGACAGCTACGCCGAAGGGCTTGCGCTCGACACGAACGGCTACGTTTCCGAAGGAAGCGGCGAAAACATCTTCGTGATCCGTGACGGAATCATCTTCACGCCCATGTCGGCGCAGTCCATCCTGCCGGGCTTCACCCGCCATGCGGTCATGCACATCGCAAGGGAACTCGGTTACGAGGTGCGTGAAACCATGATCCCCCGCGAAGCGCTCTACGTCGCCGACGAGGTGTTCCTCACCGGCACCGCAGCGGAAATCACGCCGGTCAGAAGCATCGACAAGTACCCGATCGGCAACGAGCGGCGCGGCCCGATAACCGAAGCCCTGCAGCACCACTATCTGAAAATCGTCCAGACCGGAGAAAACCCCTACAACTGGCTCACCTTCATCTGAACGGCAGGAGACAGGCATGAGCTGGAACGACATCATCGGCCAGAAACAGCAGATCCGGATTCTGCAGAAAGCCATCGAATCCGGACGTCTCGCTCATGCCTACCTCTTCACCGGCCCTGAAGCCTGCGGCAAGGAGAGCGTGGCTTTCGAGCTTGCCCGCATCATGAACTGCCGCGGTTTCAGGGAAACCCCCGAGGATGGTTCCTGCGGCACCTGCCCGGACTGCGTGCAGATCAACACCTTCATGCACCGGAACGTCGAGTATGTGTTCCCCGTCGAGGCGGCCCTGCTCGACGCCGGAGAAAGCGCGAAGAAAGAGAACCGGAAATTCAGCGAAGCACGGGAACGGTACGAGGCGCTGCTTGAAGAAAAACAGCTGAACCCCTACTTCACCCCCTCGATGGACCGTTCCATGGGGATTCTCAGTGAACAGATTGTCGCGCTGCAGCAGAAAGCGCTCTATATGCCGGCTGAAGGCCACCGCAAGGTATTCATCATCTCGCAGGCCGAGCGGATGAACCCGGCTGCGGCCAACAAGCTGCTCAAGCTGCTCGAGGAACCTCCGGGGCATATCCTGTTCATCCTTGTGTCCTCACGTCCCGAAGCGGTGCTCCCCACCATCCGTTCCCGCTGTCAGCAGATCAGGTTCCGGAGAACATCCCCGCAGGAACTGCAGCTCTGGTTCCGGAAAAACCGCACCGACAGAACGGAATCCGAACTCGGTTTCGTGGTGAACTTTTCAAGAGGCAATCTCGCTCTTGCCTGGGAACTGATAAACCGGAGCACCGGGAGCGATGCGACTCCGGCCATGCTGCTGCGCAACCAGGCGATCGACTATCTCCGCCTCGTGCTGACACCGAACCGCTTCCATGAAGCCCTTTCGGCGTGCGAAAACCATGCGAAGAACCTGTCCAGAACCGATCTCGCCCTCTTTTTCGGAGCGATCCTGCTCTTTTTTCAGGATGTCAACCACCGGCTGATCAATCCCGGCTTCGAGGCGCTCAACAACAGCGACATCGCAGACTCGATCGACCGCTTCGCCAGAAACTTCCCCGATCCCGATTTCTTCGGCATCTCTTCCCTCACCGAGGAGGCCATCCGGGCCGTCGAGCGCAACACCAATCCGCTGCTTGTGCTTTCAGCCTGGACCGCTGAAATCAGGCACCTCATCCAGGCTCCCGCACTCCGGGCTTGACGCCGGATTCGGTATTTCCGCTCCACCTCAGGAGGCCGGCGTTCTCCGCCGTCATCTCCCGTGGTGACAATCGTCCCTTGCCGCCGCACATCGTCCCGTTCGAACATGAAGGCTCCGGAATATCCGCAAGCACGGTGCTTCGCCGGGAGATCAGCTTCCGGTATCGAACGTTGCCGGAAAATGCTCATCCCTGACCAGCACATGCGCCGCACGCATGCCTGCAGCGGCCAGGTCCGAAACATTCTTCGGGTCGTCCATCTTCTCAAGAGCGGCGCACGTTTCACGCTCCATATCCATGCCAAGAGTATCCTTCAGCCATCCGCTCTCGAATCTGGCGTTATAGCGCACATAGGTCAGCTGTTTTTCGCCAGAAAGCCGGTCCCGGCCCAAATCCCCGATCTCACGGTCGATCACCCAGGGCGTCAGTGTCCGCCCCATCCACTGCAGCATGGTCTGGACAAGTGCATCGCTGTCCTTCATGAGCGACATGAGCGAACGGACTGCAAGACCTGCAGCGGGCATTCCCATCACCTCATCGGTATACAGCCCCAATGAAAAATCTCCCGTACCGACGGAAACGAGCAGCAGGTTATTCTCCCCCTGAGACCATCTGAAACCGTACCCGTGCAGTGTTGCGAGCATGAACAGCTGCAGGGCCGGATTGTTGGCCATGCTGACTCCGCCATCCACGAAAGCTCCGTCAATACATTCACCGCAAGCATTTCTTGCGACACTGATCCGTTCGGGCTCAAAGAAATGAGGTGCCGCCGTACTTGCGCGCACGATCTTCGAAAGCAGGAAATCCCTGTTTGCAATTGCCGAGCCGCCGCATTGCTCCGGATTGAAGTATGCGCCGGACGGACCGTTGTGCAAGGGCCACGGACTGCCGGTATCGAGACGCTTTGTCATGACCATAAGTCCGGTGAGGATCGTGTCGCTGCCCAGGGTCGTCTCTTCTCCAAGATAGTGCTGCAGCGCCTGCTCAAGGGGTTTTTCAGGAAACTTCGACACATAAAGCCCTTTTCTCAGTACGGATTTTCTGAATACCTTTTCAGCCAGTTCCGTATAGAGTGTCTTGATCGTGGCGACAGTATGCCCGCAAGCAAGCATGGCGGCAATAATGGAGCCCGTCGAGGTTCCGCCAATGAGATCGAAGTAATCGCACAAACGGAACCGCTCCTGTCGACCGCTCCGTTTGCCGAGAAGAGTCTCGATCTGTTCGAGAAATTCGAGCGTCAGGACGCCCCGGATGCCTCCGCCATCGAGAGAAAGCACTCTTTTCGGTCCGGGTGAACGGAAGCGTTCGACAAGTTTTTCGTTCATGGCTGCTCCTTGATGAATACCGGTTCTTTCTGTCGCCAATCCCTTAAAGCCGGCGGATATCGATCCGGGTAACCTCTCCGGTCCGGCGATTCACCTCGTTGTACATATGCTCCGTACCTCCCGGACCGTCTCCGCCCTCACCATCCCACAGACAGATGAAACGCACCTTGTCGATACCATAGGAGAGTGCGGTGTAGAGCAGCCAGAGATTGCAGCGTTCGTAGGCATACCCTTGCCTGACGCCCCCGGGCGGGTTGCCGAGCTCACCGGGGGCCGAAAGGATTGGCGAAGAAAGTTTCTCCCTCGCATCGAGATACCGCCTTCTCCATGACTCGCAACTGCACACCACGGAATGACGGATGAACTCAGGTTCGGCAAACGGCTGCATCCAGTGCACCCCGACTCCGCGCTGCAGGCATGCCTCGGTAAAAAGCAGATCGCCGCCGCACGCTCCCTGCATGAGTGCGATATCATCCTTCCCGGCATGGAACCGATCGAGCACCCCGGCGATTTTTTCCGCGACGGCAGGCTCCTTCCAGGCAGGAAAGCGCGGAACGGGTCTGTCGGGATGGTCGATCATGTGGCCGCTGAACAGGAACACCCGACCCGGAACCTGCCGGTTTTCCTGCCGCGAAAATCTTTGCAGTGCATGATCGAAGACCTCGATGGCGGCCTCGGTCTGTTCGGGATGAAAACCAAGCTCCCTGAGCAGTTGCAGCTGGTCGCAGGTGGATTCAAGTTCAAAGCGCTCCCCCTCGTTTTTCGCTATGGCTTCCTTGTAGGCGCATCTGACGCTCTGCGGGGTACCGACAAGCACTTCGAGATCGCCGAGGGTTGCCCTGGCCCAGTACCGCTCGCTCTCCCCAGCCGTGCATCCGGCTGCATAGCGAACCGCCCCGGCCATGACAGCCATTTCAGCGTCGTAACGGCCCTCACCGGTAAGATGACGATACAGATGCATGAGGGTGAGCGCGTTGATACCGGAATAGTAGTGCGCAGGATTGCGCCGGTAGCCGGCAGCATAGCTGTCGACGGCATTGCGCAAGAGTGCATCTTCGTAGGCCGCATCCCGTTTCATCGCCTCGATTCCGGCCCCCGGCCGGCGCCAGGAAGCAACCCATGCATCCTTTTCGACACGTCCGAGCAGGGCCAGGGTCTCCTGATCGTCAGGAAACAGCTGCAGAACGTTCCGGTAGTGCAGGCGTGCCCGATCCAGGCTGTATCCCGGCATGCCTGCACAGGCCAGCCGTTGCAGGCAGATTCCTTTTGCCTGCAATCCCTTGAGGTGGCCGGGATGAATGGCCAGTCCCTTTTCAAGCTGCTCAATCGCAAAATCATACCGCCCTGCCTTGAGCAGGGCCTCACCGGCGCAGATCCAGGCATCGGACCGGAACGCAGCAACCGGAGCTTCATCGGCAAGCACCAGCAGGTTCCCGATACGTCCGGACTTTCGTGCCAGTCTGACCCGCTGTTCCCAGGAATCGTAAAGCTCCCAGAACTCACGCACATCACCGATCCGCAGTGATTTCCAGTCGGGCTCCTGCAGGTTCGGCAGGAGACGGTAGACCGGACTGATCTTGCGACCCTGCCACGAGGAGATCGTCATCCTGGCCATACCGGCAAGAGCCTCCCGGTCCGCATCAAGAAAAGCGGGATCAGGAACACCATCCTTGACATGGTAATACAGCTTGCGGTCGGTATAGAGATCGAAAGGCTGGTATCTGCGGTTGCTCTGGATGAGGATAATGCCCCTTGCCCTGAGGGCGTGACGCACGCCCAGTTCATACCAGACATTCGGATTGTCGATCGAGAGGTCGGCAATGACGAGATCGGCAATGAGCAGTTCCTGAAACATGTCGGCCCGGATTTCGCCCGCCCGAAGTTCCTCGTCGGCACGAAAAACCTCGCATCCGTCACGTTCAAGAGATGGCCTGATGTAGTCGGCATACACCCTGTTGAAGTCGATGCCCTCCTTGCATCCGAACGGCATGACGATAAAAACATGTACAGCCATAGCCTGACTCCTGTCGAAGGTTCAGGGCCTTGCCGCCTGGCTGCCGAAAGCATGCAGCAGCACGGATGGACCGGGGTTGCGTTTCCGGACAGGATACCACGCAGGTAAAATACACAATTCCGTAACGAGAAGGAATGCAGGAAGGGTTTCTTCAGGAAAATCCGCGTCTGTTCAGGGAGCCGGACGGCGCCGACAGGGGAATCCGAAGGACGGGAGAAGCCCCTGTCCTTCGGAATTTGCCCGCTGCGCTTATGATTTAAAGGTCGGCAGGGCCAGCATCTCGGCAGACTCCGCTGCAGCATCATGCATCACCTCTTCGAGAACGAAAAGAAGCTGCCCCTGTTTCACCATCTGGTTGAGCGTCACCGGAATCTCGGTGATCTGCGCATCGTAGGGAGCGAATATCGCATTTTCCATTTTCATGGCTTCGAGGTTTGCAATCTCCTCTCCCTTGTGGACGATGTCCCCCGCCCTGAGTTTGCCCCGTTCCGGATTTCCGATACGCCAGACCGTTCCGTTGATCGGAGCACCGATATCGGCAAGGCCCTTGGCCATGCGGATCTCGGTTTTCCGTGCACGCGGGGTTTCGATCTTGAAAACCCGGATCTGGTTGTTGACCTTCATGACGGCATGAATCACACCGTCATGCTCCGCTCCGATCGAGACCCGCTCGATGGAGTAGGGAACGCCGCGGTATTCGAACTCAACCTTGTCGCCGGCTTTTTTCAGACCCGACCGCCAGACATCGGGCGGCAGAACGAGCGGAGCATCGCCGTACTTTTCACGGAACCGGATAAAGTCCAGCGCATCCTTCGGGTGCATGAGGAAAAGAATGAACTCCTCCTCGGTCGGATTGCGGTCGAGCTGCACGGCAAGCTCGCTGCGAAGGCGGGCAATATCTTCTTCCGGTATCGAATCGAGCGGGGAATCTTCACTGCGCCGGCCGACCTTCTCCCTGCCTTCCTCACCGAAACTGCTTGCATACACCCAGTCGGCAGGCCAGCCCATCGGCAGCTTGCCGTACCCGCCCATGATGAGATTCTTGAAATCCCCCGGTGCGGCCCGGAACAGCTGCAGCAGTTCCTCCTGCTCTTCAGGCGGCATGGCCTCGAAATCCTGCTCCTTCTCATGGACGAAGCGCGTCAGGAGATCGATCACATGGCTGACGCCGGCCATGCCGCGTTCCTTGGCATAGTGGTTGACGATTCCACTGCAGGTGACCCAGGTGATCTGCGAACCGGGCGTCACGTCGAAATAGCGGACGATCCGGTTGTAGAGCGACATCACCTTCAGGATGGCGGGCATGAGATGCAGAAAGCCACCCTTTTCAGCCTGCTCGAACGAGCTTGGAAACGCGCCGCCTGGCATGCGGTGCATGACGACGCCGTGATCGAACCCCTTGAAGGGTGATTCAGCCCACTCATAGTGCCGGATCCACTCGCGCACCTTCTGTACTGCCGCCTCTCCGGCCTTGCGGTTCAGATGCACCTGCACGCCGGACTCCTCGAGATAGGAGGCGACGCTCATGAGCGGAGCCTGGCCGTAGAAGCGGGTAAGCGAGTCCTCCTCGACATCGATGATGCCGGCACCCGCCTGTGCGGCGGAAAGCAGCGCCGGAAGGGCCAGGCCGTCGGTTGCGTGGCGGTGATAATGCAGCACGAGGTCAGGCCAGGCCTGCCGGATGGCGTCGATGAGCGAATGGATTCGTTTCGGACTTCCGACCCCGGCCATATCCTTGATGCCGAGAATGATCTCGTCCGTACCGCCGCACAGGTCCACGATCTGGCGGACAAGCTTCAGATAGTAATCGTTCGTGGTCCAGTCGGCCTGCGTGAAGGAGATGGCGGGCTGGAAAAGCCTGCCGCGCTTCATGACAACTTCCGCGACCGTCCGCATGTTGCGCACGTCGTTGAGGAACGAAAAACAACGCCATACATCGATATCGACCTCGGCGACGACATGCTCGATGATGTTTTTCGGATAGGGACGGTACCCCCAGAGGTTGGTTTCACGGACCAGGGTCTGCAGGAGCACGTTCGGCATTTTTTCCCGGAGCTGCTGAATCTCCTCGAAAGGGCTTTCACGCCGGTTCATGATGCCGACATGCCACCGGGCGCCGCCGTGGCACTCCGAACTGAACAGCCCCATCTCGTTGTAGCTTGGGGCAATGGTGGAAAGATCGTGCATCCGCAGGCGGTTCTTGTAATCCGACTGCCCGGCATCCCTCATGCCGGTCGAGGTCAGGGCTACGGCAGGCAACCGGCGAACGCCGGCAACAATCTCCTTCGGGGTCATCCCCGGTTTCACAAAAATAGAATCGGTCATGTCGGTTAAATCCAGTTCGGTGTTCCAAGTGCGGAAATTTCAGCTACATACCTGGCGATCTTCAGCGCTTCCTCTTCGCTGTCGTCCTCGGTGAACATGGAGACAAGCTCATCCATATGCTCTTCGATAAAGCACGTGGAGAAATCTCCTTTGAGAAAATCTCCGTGGCGGATAATGCTCAAAAGAAGCGGAGCAAGGGTCTTGACCCCCTCGACCCTGAGGTTGCGGCAGAGAATGCTGTCCATCTTCCTGATGGCGGTCTCACGGTCGGGGCCGGCCGTCATCAGCAGCATGATCAGCGAATCGTAATAAGGCGGTATTTCGGATCCTTCGTAGACGCCCTGCGACACCCTGACGCCGGGATAGAGGTTCAGGTGCAGCCTGCTGATGTTGCCGAACGATGGGCTGAAGGTTGCCGGATCCTCGGCGTTGAGGCGAACTTCAACCGCCCAGCGGTTCGGCCGGATATCCTCCTGCCTGAAATGCAGCGGCTTGCCCTGGGCGATGTCGAGCATCGAGCTGACGATATCCACTCCGGTCACGAGCTCGGTTATGCCGTGCTCCACCTGAAGCCGGGTGTTGACTTCGAGGAAGTAGAACTTGCCGGTCAGGGAATCGAAGAGAAACTCCACCGTTCCGGCAGAGGTGTAGCCGATGCTGCGCATCAGCCTGACGGCGGTTTCACAGATGGAGCTGCGAACGGCATTGTCGATGCTGGGTGACGGAGCCTCCTCGATCACCTTCTGGTTGCGGCGCTGCAGCGTGCATTCGCGCTCGCAGAGGTGGATCACGTTGCCATGCTGGTCGGCAATGATCTGCACCTCGATATGGCGACCTTTCTCGATATACTTTTCTACGAGCACCTCGTCGTTGCCGAACGATTTCCTGGCCTCCGAGCGGGCCTGGCCGAAAGCGCTCTCGAGCTCCCCTTCACCGGAAACCTTCACCATGCCTTTGCCGCCGCCCCCCGAAGAGGCCTTGATGATGATCGGGAACGCCACATCCTCGGCCGCCATCCACTGTCGGATCTCTCCGGCGGTTTTCGGTGAATTGATGCCGGGAATGGTCGGCACATCGGCCTGCCTGGCGATCATCTTCGACTCGATCTTGTCACCCATCTTGTGGATCACCTCGGGACCCGGCCCGATCCAGATCAGCCCTGAATCCTCCACAAGCCGTGCGAACGCTGCATTTTCGGACAGAAACCCCCAGCCGGGATGCACGGCGTTCGCGCCGCTCTTGCGGGCCGCCGCGATGATCCGCTCCATGTTGAGATACGATTCGACCGGCGGAGCCTCGCCGATATGCACTGCATCGCTGGCCATGAAAACATGTGCGGCAAGCCGGTCGGGAGTGCTGTAGACCGCCGTTGTCGGGATTTTTCTGTCCTGGCATGTCTGAATGATGCGTACAGCCGGAACACCGCGATTGGCAACAAGAACCTTTTTGATTGTTTTATCCATCATGCATGTACAGCCCTGGTAACGGTTGGAGTTGTCTGTTTTTTTTGAAAAATCAGGATGGTAATATAAGAGAATCGCAGGAAAATAAATCACGCCTGAAGAGCGTGCACCGACAAGGCCGTATCACAGAAACAGCGGGGTGGTGTATATTGTATCCTGCAGCTGGAACGGACTCAGCCGGTGCAAAGGCAGCAACATTCAGGGAAAAAAACATGCAATTCACCTATCAGAACCCGACCCGCATCATCTTCGGCAGCGGAACGCTCTCGCACCTCGGCGAGGTAGTTCGTGCACACGGCAGGAAAGCCCTGCTCGTCACCGGCGGCAGCAGCACTCTTTTACGAGAGCGACTTTTGGGAGATGTTTCCGCGCACGGCCAGGCAGGCAGAAAACCCCCGTATAGGTCGCTTCCCGTCCGCTTCCCGTCGTCACCGTGCCGACTCTTGCCGCCACCGGTTCCGAAATGAACGGCGGCGCGGTCATCACCGATGGAAAAAGCACGGTGAAGTCATTCGTCACCGCTGGATGCCTTTACCCGAAAGCCGCCATCGTCGATCCCGAACTCACGGTGAGCGTACCCCCGGACCAGACCGTATACGGCATCTGCGACCTCATCACCCACGTGACCGAATCGTACTTCAACGGCTTTGACGCGACGCCGCTGCAGGACCGCTTTGCCGAAGGGGTGATGCTCACCGCCATGGAGTGGGGACCGAAGGCGGTTGCCGACGGACACGACATCGAAGCGCGGGCGCAGGTGCAGTGGGCCTCCGTGGTAGCGCTCAACGGCTGGGTGCAGGCCGGCACCCTCTCCCCTTACCCGGTACACATGATCGAGCACTCGCTCTCGGCCCATCACGACATTGCGCACGGTGCGGGACTGGCTGTGGTCGGCCCGGCATGGATGCGGTACGCCGGTGATACCCTGCTGGTCGCCCGTGAAGGCCACTGGTCCAGACATTGTTGACCAGACCCAGCGACCGCGCATACTGCATCAGCTCATACCAGTCCGGCCGGAGCAGCGGGTCCCCGCCCAGCCAGTCAATGGCCCGGATTTGCAGCGCAGCGGCATCGTCGAGCAAGCCGCGGATTTCAGGGGAGGCCAGGCCACCGTAACGGCTCAGGAGATCGTTGATGCAGGCAACCATGGTAGTACCGTTTTGTTCCGCGATGCTGCAGGGATCCACACATCGAATAGGTCTTTATTCGTGATAAAGATTCCTGTGCATGCCGAACAAACCCTGCATGGCCCCTCCCTGCCGGGGCGCATCGCAGCGCCGGACACGACAGGAAAGGCTTCTCATGGCGGCATCTGCGGCTTTTTTTCATTTTCGCGCTCCCGACACCAAACCTCCCGACACCAAACGGTATATCCGTTTATTTCGTTATATCTGTGGTCGATACGGTGAGCGGTTTTTTTCTGTCCCCATCCCTGAAACGGAGGCACTGATGAACAGTATGAAGCGCATAGGACTTGTTGCACACGATAACCGGAAACAGGACCTTATCGAGTGGGTAGAGTGGAACTACCGGATTCTCATCGGTCACGAGCTCATCTGTACGGGCACAACGGGAAAGCTGATCGAAACGGCAATCCGGCAAAAACTCGATGGAGAGAAGGCCGAACAGTTCTCGGTGAGAAAACTCAAGTCGGGACCGCTTGGTGGCGACCAGCAGCTGGGATCGATGATCAGCGAGGGAGAGATCGACTTCCTGATCTTTCTCTGGGACCCGATGCAGCCACAGCCTCATGACGTGGATGTCAAGGCGCTTCTGAGAATTGCCGTGCTGTACAACATCCCGACCGCATGCAACCGCTCGACAGCCGACTTCATGATCTCCTCATCGCTCATCAACGAATCCTACCAGCCGGTCATCAAGGATTACGCGGAATACATCAACCGGAATCTTGGCGGGGCGGATTGAGATCATCGATGCTCAATCACAGCAAAAGTCATCACACGGGGCTGCCTTGCCGTCTCGGCAGGCAGCTGTCTCTGCTTATCTCATTTCCGCCCAATGACAGCAGCTTATCGGCACTGTACCCCCTATAACACCCCTAAGTCCCTTGCGTAAAGGCCTTTACAACAAAAAATCCTGGGGGACCACGCAAAAAATATGTAACTTGTTCCAAACAAATCCGCTCGCGATACAACGGTTGCCGTGCATCGCGGAACGGGTGGCAGGCATCCCCCAAAATGCTCAGTATGATACCATACATCGGGTCTTCTCCGGTTCTTCCCAGGCTGGACCACTCTCTTTATCCCAATCTCCGAACACATAACCCGGACGACCAGCGAACGCCATCCGGAAGGAGGCGAAAACCATGAACAGGTTCAGGGTCATCGAATTCCAGTTACTGCAGGCGTGCAATGCCGGCTGCGTGTATTGTGCGTACGATCAGAATCTTCCGGAGTTCAACAACTGGCTGCCGCTTGAGATTGTCGAAAAAACCCTTGCGGAAGAAAAACCCGAGTGGGTATGGTTCGAGGGAGGCGAGGTCACCATGACGGACAAATCGAAGAAATACCTGCTCGAGGCCATGGAAATCGCCAACAGATTCGGTGTCAGGAACCGTATCAACACGAACTGCAGGAATATCGATCCTGAATGGGCCCGGAGGCTGGCTGATGGCGGCCTGCAGTTTGCCTGTGTCTCCTTCGACACCCTGGATCACGAACGTCTCGAGTTCCTGCGCGGTTTTCCCGAAGGGAGCGGGACGGAAAACATGGAACGCCTCAAGGCAAATGCCCTCTCCCTGGCAGACCACGGAATAACCGTCGATCTGGAGGCAACGGTAACCCGGCACAACCTCCATGAACTTGAAGCGTTATACGATTACGCGGAAAGCGTGGCCACAGGCGGACGGAACATCCTGATGGGCGCGCAATGTCTGGTTGCCACCTACGACGAGGTTTTCGGACTGTACCCGGACATGGTGGAGATGCACGAGGTGTTCATGCGGCTGACCCGGAAGGCAAGAAAAGGCAGGATACCTGTGCGGATCTGCTGCTCGCCGATGGTTCGCTGCAACTATCCTGAACTCTACGAGCCGCACCCGAACGTCATCTGGGTCGAGTGCACCTGCGGCTACGATTACGTCCACGTGAACGCTACAGGAGAGGTGCTGCTGTGCGGATTCTGGGACCACAGCGAAACCATCGGCAACCTGAACACCGCTTCCCTGCGCGCAATCTGGGAAACGAGCGGGCTGCGCAGGCAAGCCATGGAAGAAACCCCCGGACAGTGCAGAGGCTGCCGCCACTGGGAAGGACCCGAGCGTTGCCATAACAGCTGCTTTTCGATTGCCCGCCGAAAAACCGGATCGTTCAGCTCCTTTGCCTATGACCTGACCGTCCGGGCAATTGCCGATGCCGCAAACAGGAGACCTTCATGAACAACTGCAACCCCTGGGAGTACACCGAGCTGGAGTATCCGGGTCAGCTTGCGTACCTCACCGTTTCATGCACGACACGGTGCAACTTCGCATGTGTGTATTGCTCCAAAAAAGGACGACACTTGGGGACGTTGTTGATTAAGCCAAGCGGATAACCTGCGGAGCAATTCCCCCCTCACCTGATTTCAACGGCAAAACAGCCCCTTTCTTATGTTTTCTTCAGCATGTGGCTGATGGCGCTTGTCGTCACCCCGAGCTGACGCGCTGTTTCAGCCAGAGTGATCCCGTACTCCAGCACCGCTTTCCTTGCCAATGCTTTTCTGAGCAGGGGCAGTTCTCCGCTCCTGCTCCCGAATTGCAGAAACGCTCTCGAAATACCCGCATTCGCACATGTCTGCACGATAGCTTCTTTCAGCAGTTCCAGACGTTGTATTCCGGACCGTTGCTCATCAGTGCGTCCTTCCGCTTCCCTCAGCATTTCCCTGACAAACTCATCCCCGCCAAGAATCCGCTCGTCACCGAGAGCCTGTTCGCCCCTCCGGCGCATCGACACCACGTTCGACCATCCACCCTGGGAACGTACCAGACCGCCTCCCGACAACTCCTGCTCCCGGTCAATCCGCATCTCCTGCTCAACAAATTCCAGGTAAGCCTTTCTGGCTGCCCCTTCACGGCTTCCGAAAAACCGAAGGACATAATCCCGATTCATCCATGTGCAGGCAACATTGTTCATCACGACCGCATGCCCGCTCCAGGGATACAACGCCAGTTCATCAAGTGTCCGGACCAGCCCTGCCCGCAAGGGATTCAGATGAATGTAGGCTACCAGCTTGTCGAAGTATCCCTCTTCTTCGCAGATGATCGACTTGTACCGGTTCTGGAACAGATAACCGACCCGTTGGTGTCGGCGATTGAAGTACTGCGCATAGCCCGACAGCAATCGGCGCATGAAGGTGGGCAAACCATCGGCTCCGCTTTTCACGAGCATATGGACATGGTTATTCATCAGGGCAAACGCATAAACACCGGTTCCTGATGCCTGGACGTGACGCTTCATGCGGGACAGAAACTCCGCCCTGTCCGTATCATCCAGAAATATATTCCTGCGCTCTATCCCCCTGATCATCACATGATGCAACATTCCCGGTGCATCAAGCCTTGGCCCTCTCGGCATAGTCATCTCCTCTTCCGGGTTACCAGCTTCGTGCTTCTTCTCAATGCTTCAATATAGCATCTAATCATTTTATTCAACAACGTCCCTTAATTGCGTTGGCGGATGTCAGTCGGTTTGTTACTTTAAATCTTAAGAAATCCGCTGATCTTCGGCTTGAACAGTATGCAAAGGTCCGGATTGTTTCGGGGAGTTCATGTGAGAAAGCCATTCAATCACATCCTTAACCTTATCTGGAACCCTGATGGACAAGGCCCCAGTCTCTCTTCCGGAAAACATCGTGATTTTCGACGGTGTCTGCAACCTGTGCGAGTTTTCGGTGAATTTCATTTTTGAGCGTGATGCCGCCGGGCAGTTTTATTTCACACCAGCCCAGTCTCCTCTCGGAGCGTCTCTGCTCAAACGTTTCGGCATCAACACCTCCCGACTCGACACCGTGGTGCTTGTCAGGGACGACCGCGCCTTCACCCGAAGCGCCGCCGCCATTGAAATCGCCTCCCGACTCGACATGCCGTGGAATCTGCTCGCCGCATTCCAGGCCATTCCTGAACCTTTGCGGGATATGATCTATGATCTGATAGCGCAGAACCGATACCGGCTTTTCGGGAAAAAAGATGAGTGCATGCTGCCGTCCGAAGAGCTGCGAAAGCGTTTTCTTGAACAGATACCGGGGGCTTCCTCTTGATCGGTCGCCTCTTGTTCAGCAAGAGGTGCCCGGGATGTTCATGAGCGGACAGTCAACATGATTCCGCCCTCTTCACCGGAAAGGAGCAATCACCATGTCAGACAACACAACCGACCGATTTTTCAGGTATCTGAACTGGCTTTTCAATCCATTCCACGGGTTGAAGACAACGGAAGTCTATGATCTGATCGGCACCTCCTCTCTTACCGAAAACGCGCTCTATCTGAATCTTGGCTACTGGCGGGAGGCGAATACCATTGATGAAGCCAGTGAAGCGCTGGCGCTGCTGGTGGCGAAAAGAGGCGGCATGCAGCCGGGCGATACCGTCCCGGATTGCGGGTACGGTTTTGGCGATCAGGACATCCTCTGGGCAAGAAAACTGAAGCCCGAAAAAATCATCGGGCTGAACATTACGAAATCCCAGGTTGAGCGTGCCCGGAAGAACGTTGCCGGTGCGGGTCTCGAAAAATCAATCGATTTACGCGAAGGTTCTGCAACCGGGATGCCCATTGAAAATGAATCCATTGATCTGGTTGTTTCCGTGGAAAGCGCTTTCCACTACAGAACCCGTGAGGATTTTTTCAGGGAAGCGTTCCGCGTTTTGCGCCCAGGCGGAAGACTTGTGACCGCGGACATTGTGCCGACGGAAAACTCCGGTAACCCCTTCAGGCGAATGGAGCAATGGTTTTCGTGGAACCTTGTGGCAGGAAAATTCAATATTCCGCAAGAAAACGCTTACCTAATCCCATCCTACAGTAACAAGCTCTCCAAAGCCGGATTTGCCCATATTGATATCACCTCAATACGTGACGATGTCTATATGCCTCTTCATGCGTATCTGTCAAAAAACCGGACTTTTGTCGGCAAGATGCATCCGCTTGCAAGGATTCTTGCTCAATTAACGTTGAGCCGTTCTGCAGAGAGTGTGTACGCCGGTCTGGACTACATCCTTTCCTTTGCTGAAAAGCCATAGAGGGAGGAAACCTGACACCGCTGAATGGAAAACCGGCGCCGGTTTAAAGAGCGCTGGCGTTTGATGCTGAAAACCACTGAATCCGTCCGGGATGGAATGCATAAGCACGGCGACAAGGAATCATCATTGATATGCAAGTCATTATCGGATTGATCGCAAGACAAGCAGCGATGATTCAGGCGGCTGGAGGCAGGGTAATGGAAAAAGAGAGAAAATGAAAAATCCCTGCAAGTCTTTATTTTACGGGGCTTTACAGGCTTATGGGCGATAGAAGATTCGAACTTCTGACCTCTACCGTGTAGATTTAGCACAAAACACGCATCTCTTTATTATTTATTCACTTATAAGCACACTTTAGACGTTCGTATAACAATGGCGTAACAAATTTTTCATCAACATCGATGAACAACGCGCACCATTGATAAAGAGGATGAGCCGCTCAACTCGCCTTACTGTCGAACATTTTCTCCTGCTTCATTTGCCACTTGACCTCTGGCTTTCAGTCGTACTATCGTTATAAACAAGGTTTGCTCAGTTCAGGCAATGGAAGCCAACCCCTTCTTTTTCACGAGGGAGAGAAGTTTGAGCGTT
Source organism: Chlorobiota bacterium (assembly GCA_016866305.1). Lineage (GTDB taxonomy): Bacteria > Bacteroidota > Chlorobiia > Chlorobiales > Chlorobiaceae > Chlorobium. Next base: position 92,608 of record VGMX01000001.1, read on the forward strand.
GTTCCGGCAGGTTTCTTTTGCCCCCGTTCCCACTGACTGACCGACTCCTTGCTGACATTCAGATAGAGAGCAAAAACAGTCTGACTCACTGCCTCATGCTCACGTATGGCCTTTATTTCTGCTGCGCTTAACTCCTGAACCGAAGTCAGACAGGATTCGTCGAACTCAAGCATCGTCGTTTTATCGATGCCGCCAGAGGCGTACAAGTCTGACATGGTCTCATGGAGAGCCGCCAGAGCGTCGCTTTTATATGTCCTGGTCTTTTTCATGGTATGATACAGTTTGAAATACCCCGTTTTTGATGAATTTAGCGAGTTCTTCGTCAGAATACTTGAGGATGATTTTCGCAGACTTCTTGTACTCTCGAACCTCATAATCTTCGAGGTTCACCCGGCCTTTTTTCGAAAATCCATAAACGTAAAAAGGCTCTGGAACCTTGGCGGTACAGAACAATTGTCCTGTAACCTCCGGACTTGCCCGCATTTTCCCGTGCAATCCTTTGTTTGATGACTCCGCCGCCGTAATCCGCATCAATCAAGCCGAGTTCAGCATCTTTAACCGCCTCACACAACTTCTCATCGCTGATCCCCTCAGCCTTGGCGAACTTTGTAAACCATTTGTTTTTGAATATTTGCACTTGACTCAAGGGAGACTGGTCGTATTGTCTTCAGCTTTAAGATATAGAACCAAGTCATACACCACAAGAGTTTCGGAGAAAAAATAAGAAACGAGACAATCCGGACATGTGATATCCGATTAATTCGGAATCAGGAAATAATCCAATTCTTAGAAGGCTTCACCAGGAAGATGAATCAGTCATCATCAAAAGCAACAATTTTCGTCACCTTTATAAACTGGCTCAACGATCTCAGCACCTGCTCCCACTAAAGCCGTATCTGAAGAGTGTGAACCGTTTTTGCAGTTTGAATGAGATAACCCATTGCCAGATAACCAGATCGTCTTTTTTGCCACATGCGAACCAGTTGCGGCTGGTTGCTGTCGATATAGTCGTAAATGTGAATCGCTCCTTTGCCGAGATGATGACGGTGCAGCCTTCCGGCATATTGCTGCAAAGTACCTTTCCAGGACACAGGCATAGCGAGAAGCAAGGTATCGAGCGGTGGATAATCGAATCCTTCGCCGATCAACCGACCTGTGGAAAGAATGATTTTTGCCTGCGTCTCATCGAGCGATCCGAGTCGTTCGATGGTTGCTTTTCGCTGTTTGGCTGACATTCGGCCATGAAGAACGACAAGCTCCGGGATAACCGGTTCAAGCATACTACGAAGCCGTTCGAGATGTTCAGTTCGTTCTGTCAATACCAGGATGTTCCTGTTTTGCCCGTAAGCTGAAATGGCGTCGTTGACGATGATGTGATTTCTTTGTTCATCGGCAACAAGAGATTTGAAGAGTGCCTGAATTCCATCGCCTTCCGGATTGGTAACAATCTCAAGAGAACGAGGATACACCTCAAGCAGCGCCGGAGCATTTTCAGGCTTTTTTGCCCGATGCCGAATCGGACCACATTGCATGAAAATGATGGGTTGATGGCCATCACGTCGAACAGGCGTAGCTGTCAATCCCAACACGTAGCGGGCTTTGGCAGCTTTGAGAATCTTCTCGAATGAGAATGCTGAAAGGTGATGGCACTCATCAACGATGATCTGTCCGTATCGATCAAGGAAACTGGCAAGATTCTCCTGCCGTGAAAGGGTTTGCATCAACGCAATGTCGATGACGCCGGTCGGTTTGTTTTTCCCGCCTCCGATCAGACCAGGAAGACCTTTGGACAATTCAAGGAATGAGTTCAGACGCTCTTTCCATTGCCTTTGGAGTTCACTTCGATGAACGAGGATAAGCGTTGATGTCAGCCGCTTTGCGATGATTGCTGCTGCCGTGACCGTTTTGCCGAATGCTGTCGGGGCGCAAAGAATGCCGGTGTCATAGCGAAGTATCGCCGTCATTGCCGTTTGCTGGTCTTTTCGCAGAGAGCCGGTGAAGGCGGTCTCGATCCTGCCTCCAGACAGGCGTTCGTCCGTTAACTCAACATTGATATGGTGCTTGTTGAGAAGCTCAGTAACAGCATCGATACAGCCTCTCGGCAAACCGAGATGATTGGGATAATTTTCTGCGCAACTGATGATGCGCGGTTTATCCCAGACCGGCAAACGCATGGCTTGCGCCTTATGGAACTCAGGGTTCTGGAATGCGGCAATGCGGATGAGCCTGTTCGCAAGAGTTTGACCGAGAAAATCTTTCTCTATAAACAGCTGATTGGCTTGAACAATCCTGACAGTTTCGGGCAACGGACCAGTCAGTGATGCCTGTTGTGAAGAAGGTGTGTTCCATGGTTCGAGCGCATCCTCTTCGTCAACAAAAGCAACATCGATAGGGTGTGTACCGTCAGAAACTCGCGCAATGGCATCGGATACTTGCTGTTTCGACAGACGCTCAACAGAAGCGAGGTGAGCCCACTGGTCGCGGTATGGTTGCAGGCTGTTGTCAACGAAAACGCTTTTGGATTCGCATCTTGGTTGTGCCTGTAACGGTAAGGCAATCAGGTTCCCAAAGCCTCCTTTCGGCAGAATATCCTGATTCGGGAAAAAACGGTCATAGCTTTTCAGGGAGAGCTGTCGCCTGTTCCGGCAAGTAGCACTGACAATGGCCGCCCCGAGAAAACGGGCCTCACGTGCCAATACCGGTTCACTAAAAAAAATCCAGACATGCGCACCGTTTCCGGAACGCGAGATTTCGAGGGTTGCCGGTAATGAAAATTCAGCGCATACATGCAGAAATGCTTGTGCATCATCGCGCCAACTCTCTTCATCGAAATCTGTTGCAAGAAACCAGCAGGTATCGTCTTTGAGCAAAGGATAAATGCCGACGGTCTGTCGCCCTGCAAGATGATCGTGAATGGTTTTGTGGTCAACAGGAAGCAACTCCCGATTGTCGCAGACACTGCATTTCCTGGCCGGTTTACCACAAACGCCAGGACGCCAAGCATTTGCACAAGCTGGAGAGTAACCGGACTTACCGCTCCCGGACTCCCAACGAAAAGCATACATATCTCGGCGACCACGAAAAAGCTCCATGAAAAGAGCTACTTTTTCTTCATTCGTCTGGGGAATATTGACCCTATAGTGCTGATCGGATTGGTAGAGGAATTCAGGATTTACAGGCACCTCCTGATGATGCCAAGGAATATTATGGGCTTCAAGAAGAGCTTTCAGACGTGCGTTCTCTTTCTCCAGCTCTTGCCGACGAAGCTCCTCTGAAAGCGTGGATCGCGACTCATCGGCAGGATTTTTATCTCTTTCCAGCCCGGACATAGCGAAACAGTTTGGAGTATTTTTTCACAAACAGCTTATCATGACAACAATTTTCTCGCAAAGTCGATAAACTCCTGCCTTGCTTCCTCAAATGCAATCCGATCCCCATAGACCAGATGCAACTTCTAAAAGTCCCTTAACCCCAACCAAATTATTTGCCCGACCAAATTCAGAAAGTATCGAGTCAACCAACATAAGAGTACGTGAAGAAGATATTTGACTTTCGGCTACCAATTTTCTCACAAGAGCAATAAAGCTTTGTAAATCTGCATCTGTGCTTTTCGATGATTTACACAACGTTTTAAGCCAATTTCCCTGAAGAACAATTTTTACCTCACCCCTTACAAGTTTAATATTTACATCTTGAATCCGTTCTTTCAGGAAATTCAAATAATCACGCTCTTCAGATCAACGCATTCGCCACCCCGAAGCAAACAAAAAGCGCACAACACCGGAAGAGGAATTGTGCGCCTGAAAGGGAAATAACTGAACTGTTCCGTCCTGTAATGAACGGGACTCAGGAGGTTTTTTCGTGGTGAACGGCTTTGAGAATCTTGATGTTCAGCACGACAAAGCGCCAGAGCTGGTAAATCCTGCAGCGCATCAGAAATTTGTCAAACGATGTTGGCCTCATGGGTTATCGCATTTTGTCATTGATAGAATTCGCTTCGTATCCGGGTCATTCCGGGATGAACTGCCAGCCGATACGGCCTCTGAACTTGTGCATGAAGGTGCTCTCCACCATCTGCTTGAGCCAGGCTCCGGAAATACCGCGCTCCACCTTGGTAACGAACATGTCGCGTCCCTCCTTGTTGTCGTAGCGGGTAAGATCGGGGACGACCGGATAGATGATCATGACGATGGCCGAACCGTTCCAGAGCGATTTGCCGTTCGAGGCGATACAGACGGCAAGCATTTCGGACATACGCTCGCGGTGCGTCATGCGCCCGGTCTTGACCATGTCGATGACGTTGAAGGCTACGACCCTGCCGATCACACCGGAAATCATGCCGGTTCTCGGTGCTCCGGGAATGATCTGCGTGCCGTTCTTGGTGGTATGCGGCACGGAAATCGGACCGGGAGGCGCAAACGCGATCCCTGCGGCGAAGATGTTCTTGTAGATAGGATTGTTGTACTGTGCAGGCCATGCGTTGGGGTTCTTCACCAGATCGTCGTACTTGAGACCGTAGATGCCGTCAGCGAACACGAATCCTCCCGGGTTGCACACCTTCGAAGAGATATCCTGGCCATCCTTGTCGAAAAACTTGAAGGTAACTCCGCGCGACTGGGGAATGAGCATGGCGAAATCGTAATCGGTTTCACCGTAGTTGCCTTCGAAATCCTCCCAGTAAACCTTCTTTGCATCGACCTCTTTGACACCCCTGCGAATCGCTTTCTCGATGCCGAACTCGTCAATGGCGTCCTCAATAAGATCTCCGCCTCGAGCGATCCTTCCTCCCTGCTTGACAACGTTGATGCCGCCGACGCCGAAATCGCCGATTTCAGGCTCGTTGGTAAGATAGATGAGGTCTGCCTTGTCCCTGATTCCCCTCTCGGAAAGATCATGGTGGATATTGGTGATGTACTCGAAAGCCGCCCCCTGGCATGCAGCAAGCGGATGACCGGTGCCGATAACCAGCTTCTGCCGCTCGCCTCGCTTCATGCGCTCTACCGACTGCAGGTATGCGTCACGAGCCTGGATAGCGGTATCGTAATGGCAGATAGACTGGGTGAACTTTTTCGGTCCGAGGCCTGGCGTTGCATCGTAGTTCATGTGGGCACCGGTGGCGATGATCAGGTGGTCGTACTCCAGACTGGCCGGACCGGCGTTGTCGGCCTGTTCGAGAATGATGTAGTTCTCGTCGGGGTGCACCGAGGTGACCGTGCCCTGAACAAAGTTCACATTGAATTTGTCGTAGATCGGCTTTAACTTGAAAATGGTATGCTCGGGCTTTACGGCATCGATACCAAGCCATACCCATGAAGGCACAAACCCGAAATAATCGAATTTGTGCACGACCGTAATCTCGTGCTCCCGGCCTATAGCATCGCCGAGATACATCGCTGCCGTATGGCCTGCAAAGCCGGCACCTATAATAACAACCTTTGCCATTACGTTATTCTCCCGTTATACTTGTTTTGATTTGCAGCCCTCTGGCTTTTCTGAAATGAATAGGTCAAAATTAATACCAAAATACCATATGACCAAGCAGTTATCCGACAATTTTGAGCATATGCCATTATTTTATCACCGATAAAACACTGTTTTCGCTGAAAAACAGCGTAATCCATGACGGATGAGACCACATTACACAAGATATCGGCAACAACAGATCAAGAAGCTTCGACGTGAACAGAAAAAAAAGAATCATCGCTATCGATTACGGCACGAAACGCATCGGGATCGCACAGACCGATCCGCTGCAGCTCTTTGCCCAGCCGGTCTGCACCGTCGAGCGAAAAGAACTGCCTCGCCTGCTGGCGGACATGACCGCCCATAATTCCGTCGAGCGGATTCTCGTGGGCTACCCGCTCAACGAGGACGGATCGGAAAACACCATGACCGGCATGATTGACAGCTTTATCGACGATCTCTGCCGGGCATTCCCGGAAATACCTGTCGAGAGGGTCAACGAACACCGTTCATCAAGGGAAGCCATGCGGATACTTGCCGGCTCGGGACTCAGCAGGAAAGAGCGGAACCGGAAAGGACGACTTGACAGTGCTGCAGCATGCGTTATCCTGCAGGAATATCTCGAAACGCACCGCTAAGCCGCCTGAAGCGCCGGCATGGGGGTTTTTCATTTGCCTTTTTTGATGCAGCTTCTGTATTTTAGCTGGTTACATACATTTTCAACGACCCATTTCCTGCCATGAGCAATCAGTCAATGCTTGAACTGTTCAAATCAACCGAAGCACTCCTCGAAGGCCATTTCAGGCTGACATCGGGACGGCACAGCAACGCCTATTTCCAGTGCGCGAAAGTACTGCAATATCCGGAGCACCTTTCGACGGTCTGCAGCTGCATCGCAGGTCACTTCAGGGATTCCGGGGTCGAAACGGTCATCTCGCCGGCCATAGGCGGCATTGTAGTGGGTACCGAAGTCGGCCGCCAGCTTGGAGTGAAAACCATTTTTGCTGAACGCAAGGAAGGAAACATGGTCATCCGCAGAGGATTCAGCCTTCAAAAAGGCGAACGGGTGATTGTCGTGGAGGATGTCATCACAACCGGAGGTTCCGTTGCCGAAGTGATCGAACTGGTCGATGCTGCCGGAGCAACGCTTGTTGGCGTAGGTTCAGTGGTCGACCGCAGCAACGGCAAGGTCAGGCTTGCTGAAAACCAGTACTCCGTGCTTGCAATGGAAGTGATCAGCTACGATCCCGAAGCGTGCCCTCTCTGCAAGGCCGGTATCCCGATCGAAGCCCCCGGCAGCAGGGCCAACCAGCAGAACTGAAACAGTATCGTGCAACCGGCTATCAGAACCATATCGTTCATCGGACTCGGACTGATCGGAGCATCCCTTATGCGGGCGTTCAGGATGGCCGGTGCGGACGACAAATACCGGCTTTTCCTGAAAGGATACGATCCTTCTTTCAGCGAACAGGAACGGCTGGCTGTGCTCGATTGCGGTCTCGACCGGTTCGAGACCGACAAGAGCGCCCTGTACAGGGCGGATATGATCGTACTGGCAGCACCGGTACAGGCAAATATCGCGCTGCTCGATGAAATCGCGAAGTTTGCAGCCCCGTCGACGCTGGTAACCGACGTGTCGAGCACAAAAGCGCTGATAGCAGCAAAAGCCCGTGAACTCGGCATCACGTTTATCGGTATGCACCCGATGGCCGGCAGGGAACAGCAGGGATTCCGGACGGCACATGAAGAGCTGCTCAGAGGAAAAACCGTCATTCTCTGCGACAGCGGACGCCATCTTGAAGAACCGAGGGGAAAGGAACTGATAGGACTTCTCGAATCGGCAGGATGCCGCACCATGCTGATGGATCCGGAATACCATGATCGGGTTGTTGCCAATATCAGTCATCTGCCACAACTGCTCTCCACGCTGCTGATGAATTTCTGTGAAGACAATATCTCGGCATCCGGACCGGGTTTTGCAACACTTGCAAGGCTCTCGGGAAGTCCATGGTCGATCTGGCAGGATATCGTGCTCACCAACAGCGGCAATATTTCCGCAGAACTGGAACGGTTTGCCGGTGAACTTCTGGCTCTTGCCGGGGATGTGAAAACGGAAAACACAGAAAACCTCGCATCGAGGTTCGGCAATGCAAACCGGCTGTACCAAACTCTGAAGGAGCTCCACAAACCATGAAATTCGCCATTGTCGTCAATACGGAACGCAAGGAGGCAGTCCTGCTGGCAAAGGAACTGATCAGCTGGCTTGACCGGAAAGGGATCGGGTATGTGCTTGAATCCCTTTCCGGAGAAAAACTCGGCACCGGCCCCTCGGCAAAAATAGACGATCTCAACCGGCTTTGTGACGTATTCGTCTCGCTTGGCGGAGACGGCACCCTGCTGTTCACCTCGCATTATTCGGCAACGAAACCGGTTATCGGCATCAATGTAGGCCATCTCGGGTTTCTCACCGAATTCAGCAAGGACGAGATCATCTCGGCCGTTGAAATGGTGCTTGCCGGAAACTATTCCATCCATAATCGTACGCAGCTTGAAGCCATCACGGTCATCAACGGCAGGGAGCACCGGTTGCGTGCACTCAACGATGTGGTGATCGAAAAGGGGGCGTACCCGCGGATACCCACCTTCGTTATCAGGCTCGACGGTGAACTGCTCGGATCCTACCGGGCAGATGGCATCATCATTGCAACCTCGACCGGCTCCACCGCCTATTCCATGTCCGCAGGGGGGCCGATTATCGCCCCGAAATCATGCGTGTTCGTTATCACGCCGATCTGTCCGCACATGCTGACGGTCAGACCTATCGTCATCAGCGATGACAAGATTATCGAGGTTTCCGTCGATGCCCAGGCAGGAGAGTTTCCCCTTAATTGTGACGGGCGCATCACAAAAATGCTGTTGCCGCAGGAGAGTGTTACGGTGAGGAAATCGGATGCCCAGATCAATCTGGTAGCCAACGAAAACAGGGATTACTGCGAGATACTGCGAACCAAACTGCTTTGGGGCCGCGAACATGACTCCAGGCAATAGGCTTACGAACGCATCCCGCATCAGCAGCTTCATGAACTATCCTTTCAGCCCGGCAACACTTCATCATCTCCTCGGTATTGCGGAAGAAACTCCGCTTGGCCTCGATGACATGTGCGCGGAACTGCGCTGCGTCCTGTATCCCGCTCGCTCCCTCCCGGAACGGCTGGAACGGTTCTGCCGTTCACTCGCAGCCACCATGCACTCACTCGGCATTACCGTTGAACCCTACGGCGACAGCTCGCTCAGCAACGGACGATTCCTGCCTGGCACCGTGATTCTCGCCCCGGGCATCTTTACAGACAGCGAACTCGCCATCAACAGGGTTTCGACGCTTTACAACAACATCATTGTCGGCATTTACGACGAACCGCCGCCGCTCAGCGCCGAAGCGCTTCCCCAGGAGAGGCTCGACGCCATCGTCCGTCGGCTGGCAAGGGATATGGTGCATATCCTGGTGTACGTCACGGAAAGCTCATGGACCATATGCACCATGAACGGCGGGGTGGTAACATTCGGAACCCCTTTTCCCGAGCCGCATGATGTCCGCAGGACGCTGGTTCCGAAACTGACAGCACAGGTTGTGCCGCCGAAACCGGGCGACCTCGATTTGCGTCAGGGACTGATTGAGCCGGAAAGCGCCGAATACAGGGCTGCTGCGGATGATTTTCTCGCCTGCAGCCGGGCATGGGCATCGAGCAGCGTCCTCCTTACCCATACTTCAACCGGAGATCTTGAATACCGCACCGATTTTTACCGCAAGATCGTGGCGCGCTACCTTGACCGGCGCAGCGGCATGAGTTACGGTTTTTTCGCACGGCAGCTGCCGGCTGAGGTGAAGCCGGCGTTTCATGATGGCCGCGGCTGCGGAAAATCCGGTGATGAAACCGTTCCGGTCAGGATCGTCGGGCAAACCATGCTGGTACCCGTTCCCGATGTTCGGGTGCTTACAACCCGTTCAGGGTGCAGAAAACACGCTCTGGAAATACCGGCTGATCTCGTTGAGATCGGAATTGAACAAAGAGTTGCCTATCTGAAAACACCCGCAGGAAAATCCGGCGATACCGCTGCACGTCCATCCTTCGACACGCTCACCATTCTTGCACACGCTCTCGGTAATGTCTTCATCGCCTCAATTCTGAAAACCCTGAGGCCTGGCTCCCTGTTTGCCGAAACAGTTGAAAAGAAAGGAGCCTCGATGACCCACTGGCACGGCTATCCCAACGGCACTACCCTGCCCGAAGGATACTTCCTGCACGGAGGAGGCAATCCGCCGGTATCCTGTTCGACACCGCAATCGGCTGCCTACAGCCTCTTTGGAAAAATCGAGGCGCTCGAACAGGCGCTCCGGACAGGAGTGGAGTATCTGGGGGATGTCCACATCGAACCGAACCACGGAACCAATATGGTGGGAATTCTCTCCCTGGAGCAAACAGCCATGCTGCTGACCGGTACGGAAGTCCGGGAAGCAACTCTCCAAGGTTGCACGCCAAAGAAGTAAAGTATCCGGCAGGAACGGCGAAGGAACTATCCTTCCCGGCTCTCGGCATAAGGCCATTTCCCCTGTTGCTGCAGTACCATTTCAACGACCTCCCTGATGCACCCCTTCCCTCCCTCAAAGGCGGAAATGTAGCCGACCCTGCTCCGCAGATAGTCGGCGCCGTCTATCGGCGTAACGGGAAATCCGGCTCTCTCGAGCACCGGCACGTCGGCAATGTCGTCTCCGATATAGGCGCAAGCCTCGTCGGCAAACCCCTGCTGCTGCCGGAATTCTTCATAGGCGTCGAGCAGGCTTGACGCACCGAAATAGATGCCGGTAACCCCGAGGGCTTCGAGCGCCGGACGGAAGACACCGGCATCGCGGTCGGAAATAACCGCCACCTGCAGACCCTGTCGAAGAGCCTCCTTCAGTGCGGATACGTCCCGGTTGGATAGGGAAACAATTTCACCGCCATTGCTGTCGAAGGTCATACGGGGACCGTTGAGCACGCCGTCAACCGGGAAAACCACCGCCCTGACTGCCTGGAGGGCCTGCTGGATTTTTGAGGAGGGATCGGCAAGAGAGGGCTCCATGCCGAAGTACTGAAAACCTGACAAGGTAGAATCCTGTTTAATGTGAATGAATGGACTGCATGCACCTGGCAAGTTGCTGCAGTTCTTTGACAACACCTGAAAAGTCAGAGAGGGGAATCTGGGTTGCCGCATCCGACAGCGCCAAAGCCGGTTCCGGGTGCACCTCGAAAAAGAGACCGTGCACACCCGAAGCGACGGCAGCCCTGGCAAGCGGCAACAGGTACTGGCGCTCTCCGCCCGAAACGCCGTTGCCTGCTCCGGGAAGCTGAAGACTGTGTGTGGCATCGTAAACAACCGGATAGCCGGTTGCGGCCATCTGGGAAATTCCCCTGAAATCGACAACAAGATTGTGATAGCCGAAACTGGTACCGCGTTCGGTCAACATGATGCGGCTGTTTCCTGTAGCGGCGACCTTTGCAGCGGCAAATGCCATATCATCAGGAGCCATGAACTGCCCCTTCTTGATATTGACGGCCAGCCCGCTCCGTCCGGCTGCCACAAGAAGCTCTGTCTGACGCGACAGGAAAGCTGGAATCTGCAGCACATCGACATACGAAGCAGCAAGCTCAACATCCCTGGTTTCATGCACATCGGTCAGCACCGGCATACCAAAGCGCTCGCGTACGGCAGCAAGAACTTCAAGCGCCTCCCGGTCGCCGATTCCGGTGAACGACGACCCCGAGGAACGGTTTGCCTTGCGGTATGACCCCTTGAAAACAAAATTCACCCCTTCGGTTTCGGCAATACGCCGAAGTTCTCCGGCAACGGCAAAAGCCATCTCGGGGCTTTCGATAACACAGGGGCCGGCGATCAGGAAAAGGGATCCGTCAGCAGGAATTGCAATGGAACCGACTGAGAACTTTTGCACGCTGTTACCGGTTATTTTTTTATGAGTTACCTTGCGAAAAAAATGATGGGTCAACCTGTTTTTACTCAAGCGTTAAATTTACAACATTATTTATTATTAACGGTACATCAGTAATCAAACACCAACACCCCTATGAGCACGGCCGATACCAGACAACGGTTACAGGAGATAGAAAAACAGCTCGCCGGTCTTGTCGAGGAACAGACAAGAATCAAGGCACAATGGGACAGCGAGAAGGAGCTGATCAAGGCTTCGAGAGATCTGAAATCGGAACTTGAGCAGTTGCGGGTTCAGGCCGAAGAGTATGAGCGGCAGGGCGACTACGGAAAGGTCGCCGAAATACGCTACGGGAGCATCGCCCGCATTGAGCGGCAGATCGAGGAAAACCGAAGGAAAATAGAGGAAAAGCAAAGCTCGGGCGACCTGATCATGAAGGAGGAGATCGACGCCGAAGATATAGCGGACATCGTCTCACGCTGGACAGGAATCCCCGTCAGCAAGATGCTGCAGTCCGAACGGCAGAAGCTGCTCGGCATCGAGGCTGAACTGCACAAGCGGGTTATCGGGCAGGACGAGGCCGTCAGTGCGGTCAGCGAAGCGGTGAAACGTTCGAGAGCCGGCATGGGCGACGAGAAACGTCCGATCGGCTCGTTCATCTTTCTGGGTCCCACTGGCGTGGGAAAAACCGAGCTTGCCCGAACCCTTGCAGAGTACCTGTTCGACGACGAGGATGCGCTCATCCGCATCGACATGAGTGAATACATGGAGTCGCACAACGTCAGCCGTCTGGTGGGCGCGCCTCCGGGATACATCGGTTACGAGGAGGGTGGACAGCTCACAGAAGCTGTCAGACGCAAACCGTTTTCGGTGGTGCTGCTCGACGAGATCGAAAAGGCCCATCCCGACGTGTTCAACATTCTCCTGCAGATTCTTGACGACGGTCGCCTCACTGACAGCAAGGGGCATACCGTGAACTTCAAGAACACCATCATCATCATGACCAGCAACATCGGCGCCCAGATGATCCAGTCTGAAATGGAGAAAATGGATGGAACAGGACGGGATGCCGTGCTTGCCGGGCTGCAGGACAAGCTCTTTCAGCTGCTGAAACAGCAGGTACGTCCCGAGTTCCTGAACAGAATCGACGAGGTCATTCTCTTTACACCGCTCTCCAGAGAGGATCTGCGCAGTATCGTACAGGTGCAGTTCGACCGTATCCGGGCTACGGCCATGCGCCAGCGGATATCGATGGACATCACCCCGGCGGCCCTTGACTGGCTTGCCAATGCAGGATTTGATCCGGCATTCGGAGCGCGGCCTCTGAAACGCGTCATGCAGCGGAAAATCACCAATAAACTTTCCGAAATGATCCTTTCCGGGCTGGTTCAGGAAAACGATGGAATAACCGTTGATATGGCGAATGGAGAGCTGACGATCAGCAAAACCGGGGAAGCTGCATGACGAAAAAAAACCTGCTTGCCTTACTGCTGCTTTTTATGCTGCTCTGGCCGAGCATCCTTGCTGCAGATGAGCGGCCGGACAGCCTCTCCATCAAGATCGGACAGATGCTGATGATCGGCTTCCGGGGACTCAGCGCCTCCGATGCGCAGGGCATTGTGGCCGACATCAAAAAGCGGCATATCGGCGGCGTGGTGCTGTTCGATTACGATGTGCCGTCCAAATCGCCGGTGAGAAACATCAGCAGCCCGGAGCAGCTTTCGAAACTCACGCTCGATCTGATGGATCTCTCGGAAATTCCGCTTTTCATCGCCATCGATCAGGAGGGGGGAAAGGTGAATCGTCTGAAAGCATCGAAAGGATTTCCTCCGAGCGTTTCGGCAGCCAGCCTCGGCAGGCTCGACAATCCCGACAGCACTGCCCTTGCGGCACAGCGGATTGCGTCAACGCTCAAAAAAATGCACGTCCGGATGAACCTCGCGCCGGTCGTCGACCTGAATGTCAATCCGGACAATCCGGTCATCGGAAAGCTTGACCGCAGTTTTTCCGCTGATCCCGCAGTGGTGACAAGACACGCCGGGCTTATGGCGAAGACGTTCAGCCAGGAGGGGGTGATTGCAACCCTGAAGCACTTCCCCGGCCATGGCAGCTCCACAACCGATACCCATAAGGATTTTACCGACGTGACCACAACTTGGACTGAACACGAGCTCGACCCTTACCGATCGATGATCGCCGGCGGGTACGACGATGCCGTGATGACCGCACACGTCTTCAACGCCGGACTCGACAACCGCTACCCGGCAACACTCTCGAAAAAAATACTGGATGGCCTGCTGCGTAATAAACTCGGTTTCCGGGGTGTTATCGTGAGCGATGACATGCAGATGAAAGCCATTGCCGACCATTACGGCCTTGAGGAAGCGGTCCGGCTGGCCGTCAATGCCGGGGTGGATGTCCTGCTCTTTGGAAACAACACCTCGTACGATCCGGAGATTGCTGAAAAAGCAACGAAAATCCTTTCAAACCTGGTAAAAAACGGTTTTGTCTCCGAATCCCGCATAGACCGTTCCTACCGGCGGATCATGGCACTCAAGGAAAGCTACCTTTACCATTGTAAATGAAAACACTCTACCTTGTCCGGCATGCGAAGTCGAGCTGGGAGAACACCTTGCAAAGTGATTTCGATCGACCGCTCAACGACCGGGGCATGCAATCCGCCCCTCACATGGCTGAACGGCTGAAACAGAAACAAGTGCGGCCCTGCTTGATGGTAACGAGTCCTGCAAATCGCGCCCGGACAACAGCCGAAATCTTTGCCGGAGTCATCGGGTATCCGGAAAAGGGGATCGCTCAGCACATGGAAATCTATACCGGAGGAACCGATGCGCTGCTGCAGATTGTACGTTCGCTTCCCGAAAACTGCGTATCCGCGATGATCTTCGGACATAACCCCGCCATCACGGATTTTTCGAATTTCCTGACAGGGGGACATCTCGACAATATGGTTACCTGCGGAGTAATCCGCATAGACATGGATGAAGAATCGTGGGGAAATATCGGCAAGAGCTCCGGGAAGCGGGTGTGGTACGACTACCCGAAAAAAACCGGGTGACGGCAATCGCCGTCAATACACCTCGCTTTTCGGCTCACGGGTCATGAGATCGAGAATCGCCTGCTGGACAGGCTTGTTCTCGAAAAGCATTTCGTAGACCGCCTGGGTGATCGGCATTTCAACTCCGCAGGTTTTGCTCAACTCGTAAACAGCTTTCGAAGTGAACACCCCTTCGGCAACCATGTCCATATGACTCACCACATCGTCGAGTGAGCGACCCCTGCCGATCTCCTCACCGACATAGCGATTCCGGCTGTGCCTGCTCAGACAGGTAACAACCAGATCGCCGATGCCTGAAAGTCCGGAAACCGTCACCGGGTCACCGCCCAGACGCACGCAAAGACGTGTTATTTCAGCAAGACCCCTGGTTATGATGGCGGCTTTTGCGTTGTCGCCGAACCCGATACCGTCCGAAATACCGGCCGCGATAGCGATGATGTTTTTCACAGAACCGGCAATTTCAACCCCGACAATATCGTTATTGACGTAAACCCTGAACATGCTGGTATGGAAAACCTCCTGAACCTTTTCCGCGGTTTCAGGCGAGGGAGAAGATGCGACAACCGTGGTAGGCTGTTCTCTGGATACCTCCTCTGCATGACTTGGCCCATATAGTGCGGCAATCTGCGAAGGCATGAGCTCCGGAAGCGTTTCAAGCAGTACCTCCGACATGCGCTTGCCGGTTTTCAGTTCGATACCCTTTGCGACATTCACGATAATCAGCCCCTGCATCGGAATGCCGCGCAACTGGCCGGCGGTTTCCCGCAATGCCTGGGAGGGCACTGCAGTGACAATCATCTGAGCAGGAGAGACGGCTTCAGAAAGCGAGGTGAATACCTTCAGGGAATCAGGAAAGTGCACCCCTTTCAGATAAGAACGGTTTTCACGCTCGGCATCAAGTTGTGCGGCAAAATCGGGACGATGAGCCCAGAGATTCACCCTGTACCCTTTTTTGGCAAGAAGAACCGCAAGTGTCGTACCCCAGCTTCCGGCCCCCAGAACAGCGATAAGGAAAGGTACTGGCGGATTGCTCACGAATGTTTTCCGAAAGTTATACGGTTCTCGGTGCCGGAAAGCAGTCTTCTGATATTGGCACGATGGGTATAGAGAATACCGAGTGCGACGACAAGCCCGAAAATCAGCAGGTGATAGTCGAGACTGTCGTGGAAAAAGACCGGGGCCCCGAACAGTTTGATATAGTAGTCAAGACCGCCGCCAAGCTCGAATATATATTTGCGTATGGCGATGATCAGTGGAAACGCCACCGCGGCAAGCATGGAGGCAACAGAGACGTAACGGGACAGATAGACGGTCAGGAGAAAAACGCCGATAACCATCAGCATGCTGACCGGAGCGATGCCGATGAGCATACCGGCTGCGGTGCTGACGCCTTTACCGCCCTTGAAACCGGCAAACACGGTAAAGACATGACCGATCACTGCGCTCATGCCGGCGAGCAGACGAAGGGCCACCTCATTCATTCCGGGAAAGACATCGATCGGGTGGTGGCGGAAAAACGCAACCACCGAAACAGCCGAGACAACCCCCTTGATAATATCGATCAGCGTGACGGCAAGTCCGGTTTTCCATCCGAGAACCCTGAATGCGTTGGTGCCGCCGGCATTGCCGCTGCCGAACTTGCGGATATCGATCCCCCTGAGCATTTTTCCCGCCATGATACTGGTGGGAATTGAGCCGATGATATAGCTAACTGATAAAATGGCAAGTAACGTCAGCATAACAATGGTTGTATTGCGTTATTGCGGAAAAAAGGATCCGGTGAGAAAACAAACTCACGCCTTGGCCACCTGACCTATAATGTACGCATTTTCTCCAATGGATGTCAAATGACCCATCATGCTTCCGGCGCTTTCCCGGCGAACGACCATGACGAGACCGATGCCAAGGTTGAAGGTGCGGCGCATATCATCTTCGGGAACATCTCCCTCTCTGCGGATGATGTCGAAAATTACCGGCTCGGGCCATGATTTCCAGTCAACCGAAAGCGTGAGCCCTTTCGGAATAATGCGCATGGTGTTCCCGGTAAGGCCACCGCCGGTAATGTGCGCCAGCCCACTGATATCAGGAGAGCCGGAGAGCGGAGCGATCACCTGCAGGTAAGAGCGGTGCACCTTGAGCAGCTCTTCACCGACTGAGCCGTCGAGGCCGTCAAAACGCTCCTGCATGCGTCCCTCGAACACTTTGCGGGCAAGAGAATAACCGTTGGTGTGCAGACCGGTTGACGGCAGGCCTATCAGCACGTCTCCCGCCTCGATCGAGGAACCGTTCACGATTTTTTCGTGATCGACAACCCCGACAATGGAACCAGCCAGGTCGAAATCGGCTTCATCGTAGACTCCCGGCATTTCTGCGGTTTCACCGCCGATAAGCGCACAGCCGTTTTCGCGGCAGGCATTCACCATACCGGTCACAACACCAGCCGCAATGGAGGGGGTGAGCTTGCCGCATGCGTAGTAATCGAGAAAGAAAAGCGGTTTGGCGCCGCAGACCGCAATATCGTTCACGCAGTGGTTGACCAGACATGAACCAACGGTATCGTACACGCCAAGCTCAATGGCGATTTTCAGCTTGGTACCGACGCCGTCAATGCTGCTGACCAGCACCGGTTTGGTATACCCCGAAAAATCAGGAAGAAAAAAACCGCCGAATGCCCCGATATCGGTAATGACGTTCTGCGTAAAGGTCTGGCGCACCTGTGGCTTGATCATGCGCACAAACTCCTCCCCCGCGCTTATATCGACTCCGGCTTTCTTGTAATCCATGGCAACGTAATCTTGTTATGCATTGAACAGCGGAGAGCCCCTATCGGGTTCCTGCCGGTTTTTCAAAAATCCCGACGTTCTCCGCGCCCGCAAAGAACTCGTGGTGCAGGGTATTGACCGCCTCGTTGACATCACTTTCTTCAACAACAAAGCCGACATTGATTTCGGAGGCACCCTGCGAAATCATCCTGAGATTGACATTTTTCAGAGAGCTGAAAATCCGTCCCGCAACGCCTTTCGACATCCGGAGGTTGTCGCCAACGACACTGACCGTGGCTACCCTGTGCTCGATATCGACCTTGCCGAGAACCTCGAGTTCCTGCAGCAGCTCTTCGCCGAAACTTTTGTCGTCGACCGTCACGGAAACCGAAACCTCGCTGGTGGAGATCATCTCTATCGAGACGCCGTGGCGCGAAAACGCACCGAACAGCTCGGTCATGAAACCGTACCGGCCAAGCATCCGGTTGGAGCGGATGTTGATGATGCACTGCCCCTTCTTGACAGCGATGGATTTGACCAGGCCGCCATAGCTCATGCCTGCAAGCCGTTCAGGGTCATCGGTGATGAGCGTGCCTTTCGCATCGGGATGCCAGGTATTCAGCACCCAGACCGGAATATTCTTCTCCACAGCAGGGGCAATGGTATCGGGATGCAGCACTTTGGCGCCGAGATAGGCAAGTTCTGCCGCTTCATTGAAGGTCATGATCCGGATGCTGCGAGCTTCAGGCACGATCCTCGGATCGCAGGTCATAACACCATCGACATCGGTCCATATCTGGATGGCGTTATCGCCGAGCCATGCACCGAAAAGCGCCGCGGTCAGGTCGGATCCGCCCCGTCCGAGCGTGGTGGTGCGCCCGGTATCTGTTGCGCCGATGTAGCCCTGCGTAACCACGACGGTTCCAGCATCGAGCAGCGGGCGAATGATGGCTTCGGTATTCGCCTCGCACACACGGGTGAGCGGACGGGCGAATCCGAAATGATCATCGGTGATCATCACCCTGCGGACATCGATCCACTCTGTACGGTGCCCCTGCTCTTGCATGGCGGCGGCAAACACCGTGGTTGAAAGCAGTTCGCCGAATGAACAGAACATGTCTTTCGACCGTTCGGTCAGTTCGCCGACGATATCGACACCCCGGGCAAGCATTTCCAGCTTCGATACATAGGCTTCGACTTTTTCGGCAAGCCCCGGCTTCACTCCAGGATCCGTTATCAGTTCATCTATAAGCACAAGGTGGTGCTGGCGAACTTCCCCGGCAAGCGAAAGCGCTTCGTCAAGATCGCTCCGGCCGGCGGCATCGGCAAGCCGCACCAGTTTGTTGGTGATGCCGCTGCAGGCGCTCAGCACCACGAGCGGCGTACTGTTCCGCTGCTCACGGACAACGAGATCGATTGCCTGCTGCATAGCCCTGGCGTTACCTACCGAGGTTCCGCCGAATTTCATAACCGCCATAACTGCAAACGGTAAGGGTTCAGATTGTCTTATTGCAAGAGTTTTCGCTTATTACGCTATGACCGACCGACGGGACGGGAGCCGTCTCTGCCCCCGAAAAAAAACCGCAAAAGTTCTCCCTCATGAAAACCTATCGCAGTTGCATCACTTTCTTTGCCGGCATATCCGGTAAAGCAGTTTCTCTGGCACTCCTTTGCGCAATGCTTTCAGGACTGTCCGCATGCAGCACCCTTTCCACAGACTCGCGGTACGATCCGGACTGCAAATATAGTTTAAAAAAGAGAAAAACACATATATCGAGAATCGTTCCGGGAACAGGCCAAACGGTCTCCGTGGAGCTTCCGGTCAAAGTTTCCGGGCGATCCATGGAGCGGCTGTTTGCATCGGTTCGTGAACGGCTCGGCACAACATACCGGTGGGGGGGAACATCACTTGACGGCTTCGACTGCTCGGGTTTCGTGCAGTATCTTTTTGAGGACTCCTTTCAACTGATGATGCCGAGAACATCCGCCGACATGGCCTCGCTCGGCAAGATCGTCCCTCGCGGGAAGCTCCGGCCCGGTGACCTGGTATTCTTCAGCAACGGCAGCAGAAGCATTGACCATGTCGGCATCTACATGGGAGACAACCGGTTCGCACACGTATCGACGAGCAGCGGAGTGCGCGTAGACCGGCTCGACTCCGGATATTATGACAGACGGTACGCCTGCGGAGCCCGTATCATCAGCGAGAACTGACCCCCCCTGCTGACCGGAAGGGAACTTCGGCTTTCAAAGAAGGAATTTCCCTATATTGCCGCCATAAGAGCCCTTACGGGCATTTCCCGAACTTCCGGCTTTTCGGCCGTCAATGCCTTTACCTCATATGCAGCCATCAGGAACACACCACTACATTGAACTGGCCATAACAATCGGCCCCGAGCTTTTCGAGCCATATATCGCGATCCTTTCGGAGGAAGGAATAGAATATTTTCTCGAAGAGGATGACCGTCTGCTGGCATACCTTCCCGAATCTCAATGGAACGAGGAAAAGGAGATGGCTGTTCGCTCCAGGATCGGTGAGACGTTCGACACCATTCCGCCATACAAGGCCAGCTTCATGGCCGACAGGAACTGGAATGCCGAGTGGGAGGCGCATCTGCAGCCCATCGAAATTTCGGACAGGTTCATTATCGTACAGAAAAACAAGGAAATATCTCCGAAGCCCGGACAGATCGTCATTGAAATCAATCCGAAAATGTCGTTCGGTACCGGTTACCATGCGACAACCAGGCTCATGCTGCGCCAGATGGAGGAGCTCGACCTGCAGGAGCGCAAAATCATGGACATCGGCACAGGAACCGGCGTGCTGGCCATAGCCGCACGAAAGCTTGGAAACCGGCACCCCATCCTTGCCTTCGACAACAACGCCTGGGCTGCAGAAAATGCCGTGGAGAACGCCGAAGAAAACAAGGCCGCAGATATCCGCATCGAGCTGATCGATGCCGAAGAGGAGCTGGTCGCAAACCTGAAGGAGGGGTATGAGCTGATTCTTGCAAACATCAACAAGAACGTGATTGACCGTATCCTTCCCGTCATCCGGAACTACGCTCCCGGGGCCGACGTGCTGCTTTCGGGGATTCTCATCTACGACGAGCCCTGGTTGAAAAAGCTCCTGAAACGGCTCGGTTACACCAATGTGAAGACCATCTATGAGGACGAATGGCTTTCGAGCCTGGTGCGCGCCGAAAAGCCCGAAAAGGATACGAAATGAGAAGGGTATCCTGTATCGATATCGGCACCAATACCGCCCTCCTGCTGATTGCCGACCTCGAACCGAAAAGCGGCGCCATCATTGCCGTGCTGCACCGGCAGACCATCGTGCGTCTGGGCCAGCAGGTTGACGAACGGAAGCTGATCGGCAGCGATGCGCTCTCCCGCCTGCTTGCCTGCATGCATGAGTACCGGGCACTTTCCGAAGAGCATGGATCGGAAACCATCATTGCGGGAGGAACCAGCGCATTACGGGATGCGGCGAACCGCGATGCGGTCATTGATGCTGTCCGGGAGCATACCGGCATCGAGATCACCTGTGTCTCCGGCCGAGAAGAAGCCGAACTCACCTTTTTCGGAGCTGTTGCCGGCATGAGCGACCTGCCTGAGCCTTTCGCGGTCATTGATATCGGCGGCGGCAGTACGGAGATCTGTATGGGTGCCCGCGACGGAATCAGCGCAAGCGTCAGCATGGATATCGGTTCGGTTCGGCTTACTGAACGGTTCTTCAGTTCACTGCCCCCATCTGCAGACGAGTTTGAATCTGCCCGGAAAGAGATCAACCGGGTGCTCACCGCAAACATCATCCCTTTTTTCCCTGCCCGTGATGCCGTGTACGGTGTCGCCGGCACACTTACCACACTTGCACAGGTCAGCCAGGGGGAGAAAACGTTCGATGCGATAAAAGTTCAGAACTACCGGCTTTCCTTCGCAGAGGTAGATCGACTGCTCGAACGTTTCTGCAGTTGCTCGATCGAGGAAACGCAAGCGCTCGGAATTCCGGAAGGACGCGCCGACGTCATCGCCATGGGCACGATCATCCTGCGCCAGTTCATGCGGCTGCTCGGCGTAGGTGAACTCCGTGTCAGCATTCAGGGATTGCGCTTCGGTCTTGCCCAGCGTGAACTTTTCCGGCTGCAGCAGCTTTAAGGCCGTGCACGCATATCGGTTCGCCATCCCGGTTCCTTGTAAAAAAGAGATAGCAGCTGTCGCTCTCCCTGAGCCGGAACTTTTTCCGGATCTCATCGGGTGAAATCGGAAAATCCCGGCGTTGAACAGCTGCACCCGTTATACCCTGTCTGCGGAGAAACCCCGGAAAGGTTTTCGGGCTGTATGACTGGCATGCCACAACCTGGAAAACGCGTCCGGGAAAATCCGCAATAAACTCTTCGGCGGTAAGGTAATCGACACGTGCATTGACGAACGCAAGCCCGAGATCCAGAGCGAGTTTTTTAGCGAGACCGGCCTTGATGATCGCCGCGTCAGGCTCATAGAAAAACCTTTGCACCTGCAGCGCCACTCCCCTCTCTTCCTCACCGGTTCCTTCTGTTTCCTGCACGACGGCACCATCCTGTGAGAGCACCACTGCCGTTCTCCGTACAGCTTGTCCCGCCACGTTACTCCGATCGAGCAGCAGCAGCACCTCCCGGCATTCGGCACCAACCGAAACCACACGAATTTCCGACAATGCCGGCAGCTCTTCCCGCAGCCTGCTCAGCTCGAGCGCAGGGGATGCCTTGATCATCACATTCGGTGCCCTGGCGAGCAACAGGTCATGAACAGCGACCACGTCGGGACTTGCTGCGCCGAGACCGACAGATCGCCGACCGCCCTCCCGGCGTGCAGGATCGACGAAAATCCAGTCGAAAGAGTCGTCGGGACAGGAATACAGCATCGCGAGGCTCTCTCCCTGCCGGATTTCCACATTGGTGATGCCGAGCATGCGAAAATTATACGCGGCAAGCTCTGCAAGCACAGGGTCGCACTCGCAGTAAACGACTTCACGGAATACACGGGCAAAGAACACGGTATCGACGCCGAGCCCGCCGGTGAGGTCGATCATGCGATCTCCGCCCGTCAGTGACGCCTTGTATGCCGCCGAGGCTTCGCCGGACGCCTGTTCGAGAGCCAGCGAGGTATAGAGCAGCGGTTTATGGGATGACGTCGGCAGCTTTTTCAGCGCCTTGCGGCGGCAGGCAAGCTGTTCGGCAATCGCCCTCGAGGGAATATCGGCGCACCCCTGAAAGCGCAGGGCAAAGGCAGCCGGATTATCGGAACGGTGTTCTTCGATCAGTGCAAGATGTTCCGGCAAAAGCAATTGCCGAAGCTCATCGAGAGTCATTTTCCTGTCGTCCCCGCTTTCCGGCAGTGCTCTTCTACAAGCTTTCTTCGAAGCACCTTGCCGACCGTTGATTTCGGAAGCGCTTCGATGAATTCCACGTGCCGGGGAATCTTGTATGAGGCAAGATCCTGACGACAGAAATCGCAGATCTCCTCCGCTGAAAGCCGGGCACCATCCCGAAGCACAATCCATGCCTTGACGGCTTCAACCTTGTAGGGGTCGGGGACACCGGCAACGCTGACCTCCTGAACGGCAGGGTGCCGGGCGATAACTTCCTCGACATCCCTGGGCCATACCTGGTACCCCCCCGGCTTGATGAGATCTTTCTTGCGATCAACGATAAAGAGGTAACCGTCCTCGTCAAGATAACCGAGATCACCGGTATAAAGCCAGCCATCCCGCAGAACCATTGCCGTCTCTTCCGGGTTCTGCCAATACTCTTTCATGAGCTGCGGAGCCTTCATGAGTACTTCGCCGACCTCACCGGTGGCCATCTCGCCCAAACCGGATTCCGGATGGGTAATGCGCACCTCGACATCAGGAACGGGGATCCCGACTGAACCCGGCTTGTAGACGCCGAGAACCGGAGTGAATGTCGCGGCAAGCGTTGCCTCGGTAAGGCTGTAGGCATCGATGAGCCGGCCGCCCGTCAATTCCTCGAAACTGCGCTTGGTTTCCTGCAGAAGCGGAGAAGCCCCTGAAACACAGAGTTTTATTGACTGCAGGATATCGCGCTGTTTGCGGACACTCGGGTGGTTGAGCAGGGCGGTGAACAACGTGGGCACACCGGGAAGCAATGCCGGCTTCAGGGTTTTTATCGTATGGAGGAGATCGTCGAGGTCGCGTGGATTGGGAACCACTGCAAGAGGGTACCTGCCGGCCATTGCTGCGGTCATGATGCCCACCTGCCCGTAAACGTGGAAAAGCGGCATGTTGAGAATCACGACATCTTTCCCTTCATCGAGAATCACACGAATCCAGGCGGCGATCTGCATACTCGAAACCAGAATGCTCCGGTGCGTGCTGACCGCACATTTCGGGTTGCCTGTCGTGCCTCCGGAGAACAGGAACAGTGCCGAATCATGCGGACCGGCCATTGAGCGTTGCTCGCTCGTACCCGCGTTCCGGCCAATAAGCTCGTGCAGGAGAAAATCTCCATGCTCGAGCGTAATGCGGTGTCCTCCCTTTTTCTCCTTCAGCAGGGTGAAAAGCGTTTTTTTCAACGGTGGCAGATAGTCGCCAATGCTCGTCGCGATCACCAGCCGCAATCCGGTAACCGACTGAATTTCCTTGAGCTTCCGGTAGAACATGCTCATTACGATGATGGTTCTTGCCCCGCACTGGTTGAGAACATAAGCCAGTTCGGTCTTGGTATACAACGGATTGAGCGGTACGGCTACAGCACCGATCTTCCATACCGCAAGCTCGCCGATCACCAGTTGAGGGGAATTCGGCATGAGCAGCGCCACCCTGTCGCCTCTCTCCACTCCAAGCTGGATGAGGGATTCGGCAAGGGCATTGCTTTCCCTCTCCACCTCACCGTATGAAATCGTCCGGCCTTTGAAAAACATCGCCGGGTGATCCCGGCTTTCGGTTGCGGTCCTGCGCACGATATCGACAAGGGTATGCTCCGGATACGGTTCGAGGGTATGAGGGACTCCGCTGTCGTAGTGGCGGAACCATGGTCTGGCATTACTCATTGCATTTAGATGTCTTGCGTTGCTGAAACGACACAAATAGTGCAGTTTACACTCTCTTGGCAGATAAATCAAAAACGGGAACCGGATTCCCGGACAACATCACGAACCGCGGAGGTCAGCAAATCCAGCTCCCGGAAGCCAATGATGAAGGGCGGCATGAGGTAGACAAGCCTGCCGAAAGGCCGCACCCAGACACCCCGATCGACGAACCGCTTCTGGATTGCCCCCATATCGACCGGATGATCAAGTTCGACAACTCCGACAGCGCCAAGCACGCGTACATCGGCGACACCGTCGAACCCCCGGCAGGGTTCGAGACCCTCCTGCAAATGCCGTTCGATAGTGGATACCGATTCCTGCCACGCAGAACGCTTGAGCAAACGGATGCTCGCGGAAGCAACGGCACAGGCAAGCGGGTTGGCCATGAAGGTCGGTCCATGCATGAAAACTCCCGCCTCACCGGAACAGACCGTTTCAGCAACCGCTGCGCTGGAAAGCGTGGCTGCAAGGGTCATGTACCCTCCGGTAAGGGCTTTGCCAATGCACAGAATATCGGGAACAACTCCGGCATGTTCGAGCGCGAAAAGCTTACCGGTTCGGCCGAAACCGGTAGCGATTTCGTCAAAAATCAGAAGCACGCCATACTGGCCGCACAGTTCGCTCAGACGCCGCAGATAATGCGGAGCGTAAAAACGCATTCCGCCCGCCCCCTGCACCACCGGTTCTATGATGACCGCCGCAAGTTCGTCCGCATGGCGGTCGAGCTTCAGATGCAGGTCGGAGATGTACTCTTCGCTCCAGGAATCGTGAAAACCGCATCGGGGAGCTTCGGCGAAATACTGTTCAGGGAGGAATCCCCTGAACAGGCTATGCATGCCGGTTTCCGGATCACAGACCGACATGGCACCAAACGTGTCACCATGATAGCCGGAACGGACGGTCAGGATGCTTTTTTTCCGGTGCTTACCAAGAGCCGCCCAATACTGGAGCGCCATTTTCAGGGCCACCTCGACAGACACCGATCCCGAATCGGAGAAAAAAATCCGGTCGAGCGGTTCAGGGGTTATCCCAAGAACCTCTTTTGCAAGCGTGACGGCAGGCTCATGGGTAAGACCTCCAAACATGACGTGACTCATCCTGCCGAGCTGTTCACACACCGCCCGATTGAGCTCCGGGTGGTTGTAGCCGTGGATGGCTGACCACCAGGAAGACATGCCGTCCACGAGCTTCCGACCGTCCTCAAGCTCGATATGCACGCCACGAGCCCCTTTTACCGGCCAGACCGGAAGCGGGTCGATAACGGATGTATAGGGGTGCCAGATGTGTGCACGGTCGAAACCGATGTCAATGACGTTCATGCGATGAATGGTCTCTGGTTCTTTGGCCGCTGGTAAGCCCGAAAAGCTCCGCCGCACCAGCTTCGAGACCGGTTTCCTCAAGAGTGACGACCGGAGCGGATATACCGTAACGTTTCAGGAAATGGTGAATTGTTTCGAAGGTATCGTCGCCGATCATCCGGTCGGTTTCCTGGAAACGGTTGTAAACGATGCCCCTGAGCGAAATACCCCGTTTCAGGCAGGCCTCTATGGAAAGCAGGGTATGGTTGATGCTTCCGAGTCGCGATGAAGCCACCAGCAGCAGCGGGTATCCGGCATCCCGGATATAGTCTGCAAGCAGAAGATCTCCATTGAGCGGCACCAGCAGCCCACCGGCCCCTTCGAGCAGAATGGTGCCGTAGCGCTGCTGCAGCCTGAACGTTGCACGCCTGATGGCGGCAGGATCGATGGTACGGTTCCCGATCCTTGCCGAAAGATGTGGTGATGCCGGATAGTCGAACACGTATGGAGAAGTCAGCCCTTCGATATCTTCCGGCATCAGACCGGTGCCCATGAGCCGCCGGTGTTCGATGATGTCTTCGGCAATCTTGCCGGAGAAGCCGGTCTGCACGAGCTTCTGGGTTATGACCTGCACACCGCGATCCAGCAGCGCCCTGGCAAGCAGGCCGGTCACAACGGTTTTTCCTGTTCCGGTATCGATGCCCGATACCGCTATGACATTTCCTTTCATGACAATGGTTTACGAAAACAGCAGTAGACCGGATGATAGGTAAGATAAACGCCCTCTTCACAGGAATAGGCCTCCTCATATCGACTCAGAAAGCGCTGATAGCTTCCTTTCGTCCATGTCCGGCGGGCAATGCCGTTAACACCTGTTTTCCTGATGTGGTGCAGCATGGAAACCGGCGAATCGAAAGAAACCCTGCGGTACTCCTCTTTCAGCACAAGCAGTTCCAGGTAACGGCTCCCGATGGCCCCAAGTCCGGAAAGTTCAGGGTACCTGAGCCCCTCCTCTTCAACTGCAGCGATCTCAAGCATGTTCAGGCTGCTGAAAGTGCTGAATGCAAGCAGGCCGCCAGGCTTCAGGCAACCGGCCATTTTCCTGAAAAAACCGTCAAGGTCCGTGAGCCACTGAACCGTGGCATTCGAGACAACCAGATCGAGATCCTCCGGCAGTTCTTCGAGGATTTCGATATCACCCGGGAGAAACGTAAACCGCATAATACCCATCCGCCCGGCTTCCCTTGCGACATACCGCTGGCTCTCGGATACAATATCGTTGGCCATGTACGTATCGACGCAACAACGGCTGAGCAGCGCTGCCGTCAGGGCGCCCGTTCCTGCGCCGACCTCGAGAACCCGACGGAAGCTTCGGGAAGAAGCTGCTGTACAAACCATATCGGCCACCACCAGCGCCATCTCCTTCTGCACGACGGCATGCTCGCGGTATGAGCCGAGCGCTTTTGCGAACCGCTCCCGGACAAGCCGCTTGTCTATTCCCTGCTGCATGCGAGCACCTCTGCGAGACCGGCAAGATGAAAAAACGGATAGTGCGGCATATCTGCAATCACCGTCTGCGGGTAGCCTTTCCATGCGGCGTACTGTCGGGATGAGGGAAAGATCATGTCCCTGCCTCCTATAATCACGTGATCGTAGCGGAACCCTTCAGGCCGCTCGCCGGCCTGCAGCCTCCGGGAGAAAGCATCAAGTTCCTCCTGCTGGCATGCCGACGTCCGTTCGGGTTGCACGGAAAGGAAGTGTTCGAGTGCCTCGCCTCCGCCGCACATCCTGCGATTGAACCGATACCGGTTTTCGTCGTTGTAGGTATCGAGCGTGGCCTGAAACACTGCGGGGTCGATGCCCGCCTCTGGGTCGACAGGCGAAAGCGTGCCGTTTACGGCCACGGCATGCGTTACGGGAGGAAGCTTCGCATGCACCGCAGACCAGACACCGAAAGACCAGGCGACAACGGTGCGCTTCCGGTAAGCACAGAGGGCATCGCCGATGGCAGCGTCGATCTCCCCCGAACGGTAGTCATGGAATGCAAGGAGGTCATAGGCCGAAGCCGGGCCGGACAGCGAAGAAAAATAATCGGCAATCCGCCGGTCCATACCCCAGCCGGAAAAGAAGAGCACCACCTCGTCGGCTCCCTGCCGGATGATCCAGTCGGCATTCATGCCTTCTCCGCCTTTACCAGATCGGGAATATACCCGATATCGTCCCACTGCAGGTTCGCCCTGAGGGAGAGCCGTATTCTCGCGCGGTTTTCCGGAACGGTCGGAGGCCGGACAGCCATGCCGAGCACCCCCGCGCTGCGAAGCGTACCGGCGAGGCTGACCGCGCTTTCATTACTTCCGGTAATGACCGGTACGATATGGCTCTGGCCTGGCGCCTCGAATCCCTCATCGGCAAGCCTGCCGCGCAGCATGGAGGAAAGCCTGAGGAGATGTACCCGTTCGCTCTGCATCTGTGTCTGTTTGCGGATGATCATGAGGCTCCAGGCAAGTACCGCAGGGGGAAGCGCCGTCGTAAAGATAAACGATCGCATGGTATTGACGAGGTAATCGCGAAGAACGGCATCCATCACCGCGTATGCTCCTGTCGAGGCAAACGCTTTCCCGAAAGTGCCGATGATGATGTCGATGGAGGAAACCGTCCCTGTCGACTCGCACAGGCCAAGCCCGTGATCGCCGAACACGCCGACGCCATGGGCTTCATCGACAATCAGCACCGCGCCGTAACGATTCTTCAGTTCCACGAGCTTCCGGAGGTCTGCAAGATCACCATCCATGCTGAACACCGATTCGGTCACGATGAAAATGTGGCGGTAACGGCCTTGCGATGCGGCAAGCAGTTCTTCGATATGGCTCGTGTCATTGTGCCGGTAGCGCAGGTGCGCCGCTCCGGAAATACTGGTGCCGTCGATGATGCTTGCATGGTTGAGCCTGTCGGAAAGGATGAGGTCGCCGCGTCCCGCAAGCGCCGGAAGAATGCCGACATTGGCATGGTAGCCGCTGTTGAACACAAGGGCCGCCTCTCTGCTGTAAAGCCGCTCAAGCTCTCGCTCGAGCTCATCGTACCAGCGATGGTTCCCTGTCAGGAGACGGGAAGACGAGCTTGTCATGGCATACCCGTCCGCCCTGCAGGTATCTCTGAAGGAGTCGCGGAGAAACCGGTCTTCGCCGAGACCGAGATAGTCGTTCGATGAGAGGTTGAGGAGAGGCTCTCCGTCGACATAAATGTACTTCCCGCTTCGCTCTCCGATATCGGGAAGCGAGCGAAGACGGTTATCGCGACGCAGTCCATCGAGTCGGCCATGGATAAAAGCATGAAACGCCATGACTACGACACTCCTCCGCTGAACTGTGCAAGCTGGCCGATAAACGCCCTGTCGGCGGCAACATCACGACCTCTCGTGGTCAGGTAGCCTCCTGTCAGAAATCCGTTCGCTCCCGAAAGCATGAGAAGCCCCTGAAAATCCTTCATCACGGTCTCGCGCCCGGCAGCGAACTTGATGATTTTTCGGGGATGCACAAGACGGCAGATCGCAAAGGTCCTGACGATATCGGCAAGACCGGTCGCCGGAGCAGCTTCAAGCGTCGTTCCCTCGATCGGCACCAGTACATTGAGGGGAATAACCGCCACATCAAGCTCTGCAAGTGCAAAGATCATGGCGATCCGTTCATGCATGCTCTCTCCAACGCCGATAATGCCGCCGCAACAGACCGAAACATGATGTTTCCGGAGCAACCGCACGGTAGCGATTCGCTCATCGATCGAATGGGTGTCGGCGATCAGTTCGCCATACCGGGACGGATCGACCTGGATGTTGATATTGTAGTGAGCGATACCGTGCGAGGCAAGCGCTTCGGCAGTCTCCTCGCCAAGTACTCCGAGTGATGCGCAAACATTGAGTCCGGGCAGTTCATGGTGCAGCCGGTCTATCATGGAAAGAATCCTTCGGAACTCCGCCGTGACCTTCCTGTAGCCGTATCCGCTGGTAACGATGCCGAAATGTGCAACGCCCTGTTCAAGCGTTTCCGCGGCCTGACGGAGAACTGCATCCTCACCGGCAAGATCATACACGTCAATCGCTGCGCTGTTGTGACGAGACTGTGCGCAGAACCGGCAGTTTTCGCCGCACTCACCCGATTTGACGTTCATGATGGAACAGGCATGGATTGCCGCACTCCCGTCTCTGTAGCGGAGCATGACCTTATGGGCAAGCGAGGCAAGATCGAGCACCGCGTCGCCAGGCAAACAAGCAAGCCGGAACGCAGTTTCCCTGTCAAGCGGTTCCCCCGTATGGAGAACACGGTAGGCGTCGATGACGTCCTGATGAAGAGCATCGGTCATAAGATGGTATATGGCGCTTCAGTGATAAAAGGTTTTGCCGAGCGATGCCTCACCGGACGCAATCGTCAACTCCTTGCCCTCTCCGGTCAGCAGCAGGAGTTCGCCTCCCGGGGCAATTCCGGTGACAACTCCTTCCTGCCGGTGTGAAAAACGGTCTATAACCACCTGCTGTCCATGCAGAACGGAATGCTTCTCGATATCGGACAGAACAAAACCGAGGTCATCCTCCTGCAGCCATTGCAGATACAGCTCTTCGAACCGGTTCAGCACTCCTGCCAGCAGTTCCGGACGGCAGACAGGCGATCCTGTTTCAAGCAGCAGCGAGGAGGCTTTATCGCGCAGTTCAGTGGGAAATGAGTCCTGATTGACATTGATGCCGATACCGGCAATAACGAAATGTGCGGTATCGGTATCGGACTGCATCTCACAGAGAACGCCGCAGAGTTTCCTGTCTCCGGCAAGAATATCATTTGGCCACTTGATGCCGGTATTGACGTCGGGACAAGCATCGTGGATAGCCCTGCAGATCGCCGCCGCGGCAAGCAGGGGGATTTGCGGAATGCGCGAAACCGCGATTCTCGGTCGCAGGATCAGCGAAAAGTAGAGGTTGCTTCCCGGCGGAGAAACCCATGTCCGTCCAAGCCGTCCCCGGCCTGCGCTCTGGGTGTCGGCAACAACAACGGCCCCTTCCGGAGCCCTTTCGACAGCAAGTTTTTTGGCAAGAAGATTGGTTGACTGTGTTTGTTTGTGATAGTGGAGCTCACGCCCGGCCCGTCTGGTTTCAAGAAACAGGGAGACCTCGGCGGCTGCAGGAGTGCCCGAAAGAGCCTCCAGCCGGTAACCGGAACCGGTTACGGCTGCAATCCGGCAGCCTGCATCCCTGAGCTGCCCGATATGTTTCCAGACCGCGCTTCTTGAAATGCCGAACTCCCGGCAGAGATCTTCACCCGAAAGATACCCTCGGGAGGCATGCAAACGTGAAAGAATTCCGGAAGTCAGTGCGTTCATAAACCAAAAAAGACTTATGGCAAAAAACCCTGTTGTCAACCGGAATTTAGGTTATGGTTGACAACAATCCAATACAGAAAAAAGGCGCCGGAAAACAGCGCCTTTCTCCCGTCGGTTGGCTAACGGTCCATCGTCGCGAGCCGAGCTCGTTCATAATCTTTTCTGTAGCTTTCCAGGCCTGAAAAGATTCTGTATGCAATTTTTGTCTGTTCCTGCCGATCCCGAAGGATTCTCTCCTCCTCGGAATTGGAGAGATAACCTGTTTCAACCAGAATGCTCGGCATGGAAGGGGTCCACAACACCATGAAACCGGCCTGGCGCACTCCTCGTCCATTGGTGCTGTTGGGGCGGTCGATGCGGTTCTGCACTTCGATTGCAAGATCGGCCGACTGCTTGGCGAAAGCGCTCTGCGCCATGCTGCTCATGATGAGATACTCGGCAGTAAACCCCTTGTACCGCTCCTTGTAATCGGCTTCCTTGGTGATAACCGAGTTTTCGAACATGGCGACATCGAGAGCATCCTTGGTCTTGTGCGGTCCGAGAATGTACACTTCCGAACCCTTTACGGTTTTCCGCTTTGTCGCATTGCAGTGTACGCTCACAAAAAGCTTGCCGCCATTCCGGTTGGCAATTCTTCCCCGTTCATGCAGGGGGATGAAGCGATCATCCTTTCTGGTGAAAACAACCCGGACATCAGGCCACTTCTTCTCGATAATGTTGCCGAGATCCCGAACGATGTTGAGTGCAACATCCTTCTCCCTTGTACCACGGCCGCCAATCGCTCCGGGATCATGGCCCCCATGGCCGGCGTCGAGCACGATGACATTGAGTTTCCATTTTTCAACATCGCTGCTGAGCACTTTGGCGATCTGCAGATCCTTCTCTTTCTGGCGTATTCCCTCGACATCCGCCTCGCTCATCACATAAACCAGATAGCGATTGTTTTTCTCGTCACGCTGGAAATCAACGGTCTTGATCCTGTACCCCATATTGTCAAGTCCAAGAGCGAAACGCAGCTCCCCGGTAGCGGCAGGAGAGGGCACCGGGGTGATCGATTTCACAAGGCCTCCGCTG
Source organism: Chlorobiota bacterium (assembly GCA_016866305.1). Classification (GTDB taxonomy): domain Bacteria; phylum Bacteroidota; class Chlorobiia; order Chlorobiales; family Chlorobiaceae; genus Chlorobium. The sequence continues at coordinate 124,717 of VGMX01000001.1, forward strand.
AAAAGTTTTGTCAGGGCATCGACGTTGCACGATGCACCCTGGAATACAAGATATGCCCGGCCGGCCTCATCCGGCTTCTTGAGTTCTGCCCTGACAGCCTTTCCCGATGCGGTAAAGACAATAACCGCACCGTTGGCCTTGTTTTCAACATTGACTCCCTTGATTACGGTACCCGGTTCGAGAGGAATCTTTTTGCCATCAACCGAAACGACCTCATCCCCCGGCTTCGTCACCCCGACATATCCCACGGAGTCACCAAGCCTCGTGCCCGACAGCCAGGCAGTCATGATACCCGAAGAATAGTCGTAAACGACATCCTTGTCGAGCCAGAGCGTGAAAAGCCGGCAGGCCTGAAGCACGGGAAGGAACAGCTTTCCGTCGAGGAGCATCGGCGCCGCCTGCAGCTGAATGACCCGTTTCGTACGCTGTGCGTCTTTGGGCACGATCAGCGCGAAATTGTTGTCGCTCCGTATCTGGCAGCTGCTCCCGGGAGCCGCTTCGGTTTCCTCCAGGAGAAGTACGCCGGACTCCTGCCGGGAACTGAGACGAAGAGCCCGTGCAAAGGATTCGAGATCGATCAGAAGGCCACTGTCGGTTCTTCGGGCAAGAACCTTGATGGTATATCCCTGCTCGTTGCCGCTGGTTACCCGCAGAGGAACAGTCGTCTCCTCGAAACGGGTGAAAGAGGATGCAGCTTCTGCTGCCGGAGCACAAAAAGCCGCGATCATCACCAGAAATGCTGCGATGCGGACACCGGTTCGGAAAACAAATCGTATCATGAGGAGCTGTGCTTGTTGCTGTACAGTAACGATATCAATAATAATATATAATTGTATTCTTTCCGATATTGTCCGCATCTGTGTTCCCCGGTAATGCATGGCCTGAGCCCACGGGAATTTGTTTTTTGGCAGGTAACACCTATCTTTTTTCAAATTTTCCGGGATACCGTCCAGCCGCGCGGTACCCTTCATGATAACCTCCTTAGTGCAGGGATCCTTCAATGGCATCAAAAACAGAAGCCCTTTCGGCCAGAAACAGAACCCTTATTGTCGTTGAATCCCCTTCAAAGGCAAAAACCATCAACAAGTATCTGGGCGACCGCTACACGGTTTTCGCTTCGGTTGGCCACATCAAGGATCTTCCGAAGCGGGAGATCGGCCTTGATTTCGATCATCACTATGAGCCCCGCTATGAGATCATCGCCGGCAAGGAAAAAGTCGTGCGGCAACTGAAAAAACTTGCCGGTGAAGCGGATTCGGTGCTTATCGCCACCGACCCTGACCGCGAGGGGGAAGCGATCGCCTGGCACATTTCGAACGAAATCGAGGCTGCCAGGAAACCGGTCTACCGGGTGCTCTTCAACGAAATCACAAAAAACGCCATTCTCGCGGCTGTCCGCGAACCTCGCCAGATCGATTACCGCCTGGTGCGTTCGCAGCAGACCCGTCAGGGACTCGACAAAATCGTCGGCTACAAGATCAGTCCGTTCCTCTGGAATGTGGTACTGCGCGGCCTATCCGCCGGGAGGGTCCAGTCGGTTGCTCTGAGGCTGATCTGCGAGAGGGAAGAGGAGATCAACCGGTTCGAAGTACAGGAGTACTGGACGGTTTCCGCCGATTTCTCCACGGTAAAAGGCGAAACCTTCAGTGCAAGACTCGTCAAGGTTGATGGAGGCAAACCGGAACTCTCCAGCGGGGAACATGCTGAAGCCGCTGCTGCCCTTGTCAGGAACCGGCTCTACGCCGTGGGAGAGATATCCTCGAAAGCGCAGCAGCGTAAAGCCCCCCTGCCATTCACCACCTCGCTCCTGCAGCAGGCTGCATCGAACCAACTCGGGTTCGGATCAAAGAAAACCATGCGTCTTGCGCAGCAGCTGTACGAAGGCATCGATATCGGAAGCGAAGGCGCCACAGGCCTGATCACCTACATGCGTACTGACTCGACCCGCATCGGGTCCGAAGCCATTGCCGAAGCCCATGCGTTTATCCGCTCATCGTTCGGAACCGAATATACCGGATACGGCGGTGCGGCAAAGTCGTCGAAAAATGCCCAGGACGCCCATGAAGCGATCAGACCCACCTCGGTCACCAGAAAACCGGAATCGCTCCGCCAATACCTCACCCCAGACCAGTACAAGCTCTATGAACTGATCTGGAAGCGGCTTGTTGCCTCCATGATGGCACCGGCGAAAATCGAGCAGACGAAGGTCGATGTCGAGGACCACGACCGCCGCTTCGTCTTCAGAGCCAACGGAAGCCGGGTACTTTTCCCCGGCTTCATGCGCCTCTACGACGATCAGCAGGAGCTTGACTACGAGGCGCAGATCTCGACGAAAGAGGATATCGAAAAGGAACAGACCGTGAAACTTCCTGAAACCCTTGCCGTCCGGGACAGCCTGAATCTTGCGGGTGTGGAGCAGAAGCAGGGCTTCACCCGTCCGCCTGCGCGCTACAGCGAGGCGACGCTCGTCAAGGACCTTGATAATTACGGTATCGGACGCCCGTCAACCTACGCATCCATCTTCTCCACCCTGCAGGAACGACGCTATGTGGAGCTGCAAAAAAAGAAAATAATCCCCACCGAGCTGGGAAAGGATGTTTCGCAGATTCTGGTTGCCAATTTTCCCGACATCTTCAACGTCAGGTTCACGGCGTACATGGAGGATGAACTCGACAAGGTCGCGACAGGGGACGACGAGTATGAAAAAGTGCTCGACAGCTTTTATCGCCCGCTGGAAACCGCGCTTGGCCTGAGGAAGAACGATCCGCTCATACCGCAGAATACGCATGCGCAGACCTGCGACAAATGCGGGGACGGCCGCATGATCATCAAGTGGACCGCCAGCGGCAAATTCCTCGGCTGCTCACGCTACCCATCCTGCAAAAACATCAAGCCGATCAGCTCGACAAAGGTGAAACCCAGAGAAACCGGCATCAAATGCCCTTCGTGCAGTGACGGCCGGATGCTCCTCCGCGACGGCAGGCTCGGGCAGTTCCTCGCATGTTCCGGCTACCCGAACTGCAATACCCTGCTCAACCTCAGCAAGCAGCGGCATATCGAACCCCTGAAAACCCCTCCGGTCGAAACCGATCTGGCCTGCCCGAAATGCGGTGCACCCCTCTACCTGAGAAGCGGGAAGCGGGGATTATGGCTCGGTTGCTCGAAATTTCCGAAATGCCGGGGGAGACTGGCATGGAACACGCTCGACCCTTCGGTCCAGCAGCACTGGGAAAAGGCCATGACAGAGCATCGAAAAGCCCATCCGGACGTCGTGCTGAAAATGACCGACGGTGCTCCTGTACCCATGAACCTGCCACTGGAAGACATCATCATCCGGGCTGAAGAAGCCGGTCTGGTAAGCCCGGCGGCAGAGGAAAACGCGGGCGTCACAGGAGAAGCAGGGCGCCCCTGTACGTGATGAAAGAAAGCGTCCAGGCAAGGGCAAGCACATAGGCCGAATAGAGCAATACCGGCTTCCACTGCCCGATCTCTTTCTTCATGACTCCCATGGCGGCAACGCATGGAATGTAAAGCAGCACGAACACCATCAGGCTGAGCGCGGTGGCCCGATTGAACGATGGATCGTTTTTCAGGATTTCGGCCAGTTCAGCCGAAGATTCATCGGTCTGTGCGAGCGCATAGATGGTGCCCATGGTTGAAACCACGACCTCCTTGGCGGCAAGACCCGTCACCAGTGCAATACCGATTCTCCAGTCGAATCCGATCGGCCTGATGACCGGTTCGATGACCTGGCCGATCCTCCCGGCAATCGAGTACTGCAACTGCGCGGACCGCGTGCGGTATGCAACTGCCTGTAAAGCGGCATCCTTTTTGTCGGCATCCATCAGGCTCCTTTCAATGCGTGCGGTTTCTTCGGCCGCAATGCGGTCGATTTCCGCATTGCGGGGAAAATTGCTGGCCGCCCAGATGACGATAACCGCTGACAGAATGAGGGTTCCGGCTTTTTTCACGTACATCATTGCTTTCAGTTTCGCCTGGAACAACACCGAGCGCAGGGTAGGCCAGCGGTATGGAGGAAGTTCCATGACAAAGGGCTCGGAATCGCTTTTCAGCACGGTGGATTTCAGAAGCCTGGCAGTCAGAAGAGCAACTGCGACACCGAGCAGATAGATGGCGAACATAACGTTGGCGGCGACATCCGGAGGAAAAAAAGCTCCGGCAAGCAGCACATAGACCGGGAGCTTCGCTCCGCAGCTCATGAAGGGAATAACCAGAATCGTCGCCAGCCGGTCAGTTGGACTTTTCAGGGTCCTTGTGGCCATGATTGCCGGAATCGAACAGCCGAAACCGGTGATCATGGGAATGAACGATTTGCCGTGCAACCCGAACCGGTGCATGACCTTGTCAATGACGAATGCCGCTCTTGCCATATAGCCGGATGCCTCCAGAAAGGAGAGCCCGATGAAAAGCAGCACGATATTGGGCAGAAAAACCAGAACCCCGCCGACCCCTGCGATGATGCCGTCGATGATGATGGAGCGGAGCGTGTCGTTTTGCAGCAGGGGCCCGACTGCTCCCGCAAAAGCCGCAAACAGGGCTTCAAGCACATCCATGAGCGGAGAGCCGAGCGTAAAGGTAAGCTGAAAGATCACCCAGACAACAAAAAGGAATACCGGCAGGCCCAGCACCCTGTTCAGGACAACCATGTCGATATAGTCCGTAATCGAGGACTTCTCTTTCTCGGCAATACGCACGCACTCTTTCATTGCACCGCGAATAAAGGCGTGGCGGTCTTCGGTAATGAGCATTTCAGGATCCGAGTCGAAGAGCTTTCCGGCATTTCTGATCGCCTCCTGAAGCTCAAGCTCGACCTTGACCCATACCGGGTACTGCTGTACCTGATGATAGACTTCCCGGTCATTTTCAAGCAGCTTGATGGCAAGCCATCGGGTATCTGCAGCTTCAAGCGATTTCTCGCGTTTCAGAAGGGTGGCGACCGCCGTGACGGCATCCTCCGTTTCCTGCCTGAACGAGAGCTTGTTTTTCCGGATTTCAATATCTTTTTCGTACACCCTGACAATATGGGCAAGCAGCGAGTCGATGCCGGTTTTCCGCTTCGCCGAAGTCGGGACGATGTGGCACCCGAGCAGCAATTGAAGCTGTTTGACATCGATGACGATTCCACGTTCTTCCAGCTCGTCGATCATGTTCAGGGCAACAAGAAAGTCTACCTGCATTTCCATAATCTGTGTCGTCAACAGCAGATTGCGCTCGAGATTGGAGGCCTCGAGCACGTTGACTACGAGATCCGGCTTCTCGTCAAGAAGAAAGTTGCGCGTGACAATTTCTTCGGGGGAATACGGGGTAAGCGAATAGGCCCCCGGCAGATCGACAAAACGGATACGGTACGAACCGTAGTCTGCATATCCCTCGTGTTTTTCAATGGTGACACCTGAAAAGTTACCCACTCTCTGGTGTGAACCCGTCAGAACATTGAAAAGTGAGGACTTGCCGCAATTCGGATTACCGGCGAGAGCAACGCTGATCTCTTTTCGATGCATCAGCGGATTCCCCCGCAGCAGTATCGCTCTTTTTTATCCGCGGACATGGGGACGCCGTCTCCGGCTTCACCGGTCTTGCGCACCGAGATGCCCTCAGCTTCACTTTTTCTCAAGGTGAGATACATCCCCTTGAAAAAAATCTCTATCGGATCACCCAGCGGTGCGACCCGCAACACCTTGAAGCGGGTGCCGGTTATGAGCCCCATGTCAAGAATGCGACGGCGCACTGCATGCTCCGCCTTGACCGCGGTTACTTCGGCCTTGTCTCCAACCAGCAGCTCCGACATTTTCATGCTTCTTGTCCTTACAGATACTGTAAAATTTTTTAAATAGATTTAATATAAATAACTCTCATGGAACAGAAAAAATTCTCACGTTTTTTATTCCCCTCACATTCACTGCGGGAAAAAGGAGCCCCGGCAGTTCGGGATCAACGCAGCAACCGAATTGCGGATCACATCAGCAAGGGGTTATGTCTGGACAAGGCTGCGAAGAACCGACTGCAAAATACCGCCGTGACGGAAATAATCTGCCTCCGGAACAGTATCGATCCTGGAATGAACGGAAAAGCGCGTTGTCTTTCCGGTGAGCGGAGAACGAGCGACCACGGTCACGGCTGCCCCCGGCGCAAGCAGGTGTTCGACGGGAACATCGAAAAGTTCCGTCCCGTCGAGGTCCAGAGTTTCCAGGTCTTCACCGTCGGCGAACTGAAGTGGCAGAACCCCCATGCCGACAAGATTCGAACGGTGAATCCGCTCAAAACTGACGGCAATCACCGCTCGCACTCCGAGCAGCATGGTGCCTTTGGCTGCCCAGTCCCGACTGCTGCCCATACCATAATCACTGCCTGCAATGATGACCAGGGGAACCGCCTGGTTACGATAACGCATGGCGGCATCATGGATAGTCATGATCTCCGTTTCTGTGCCGTCAGGGGAGAACCAGGTTGTAAATCCCCCCTCCGTTCCCGGTGCGAGCAGATTGCGAAGCCTGATATTGTCGAAGGTGCCCCTGACCATCACCTCGTGGTTCCCCCTCCGGGAACCGAAGCTGTTGAAATCCTCAGGTGAAACACCCATATCCAGCAGATACCGGCCGGCTGGCTGCGAGGGCCTGATGCTGCCTGCAGGACTGATATGGTCGGTTGTAACGGAATCGCCGAAAACCGCAATTGCACGGGCTTCCCGTAACCGCCCGACAGGGGAAGGAACGGCATCCATTTCATCAAAGAACGGCGGCTTTCTGATGTATGAAGATGCGCTGTCCCATTGATAGCGTTCGCCTTCAGGAGCAGAAATGCTTTGCCATTCAGGGGTGCCAAGGAAAACATTGCTGTACCGCTCCCTGAACTGCCCGGCCGTAACCGATCCGGCGACAATGCGACGGATCTCCCCGTCCGAAGGCCAGATATCCTTCAGATATACCGGACTTCCGCCGGCATCAGTGCCCAGCGGGTCCGACAGGAGATCAAGCGTGATTGTGCCGGCAAGGGCATAGGCGACAACCAGCGGAGGGCTCGCAAGGTAATTCGCCCGAACCAGGGGATGGATGCGTCCTTCGAAGTTTCTGTTCCCCGAAAGCACCGAGCAGGCAATGAGGTCGCGACCGGTTATCGCATCAGAAACCGCTTCGTCGAGAGGTCCCGAATTACCGATGCAGGTGGTACACCCGTACCCGACCGTCGAGAATCCGAGCGCTGCGAGATCGGAGGAAAGTCCGGAAGCATCAAGATAATCGGTAACCACCCGGGAACCGGGAGCAAGCGAGGTCTTCACCCACGGCTTGATTGCAAGCCCTCTCTCCCTGGCTGCACGCGCCAGAAGACCGGCAGCAACCATGACGGAAGGATTGCTGGTATTGGTGCAGGAGGTGATGGCGGCAATCACGACGGCACCATCTCCCGGAAGCTGTTCAACCGAACCCGCAGCGATGCGGAACACCTGAACGGAAGCCGGATTCCCGCCCTCATTTTCCATGTCACGGCCGGCGCTGTTGCCATCTCCCCTGCCGTAAAGGTTCTTCAGATCAGCACTCCATCCTGCGTGTGCCAGTCGGAGCGGAACACGGTCCTGCGGACGTTTCGGTCCGGCAAGTGAAGGCTCAATGCTTGAAAGGTCGAGATCGAATATCCGAGAAAACACTGGATCGACGTCACGATCACGCCATAACCCCTGCTCCTTGCAATAGCGTTCGACAAGGTCGCACTGCGCTTCACGCCCGGTCGCCCTGAGATAATCGAGAGTCAGGTCATCGACCGGAAAGTAACCCATGGTAGCCCCGTACTCCGGCGCCATGTTGGCGATGGTGGCCCTGTCGGGAAGGGAAAGAACGTCGAGTCCCGGTCCGAAGAACTCCACGAAATCGTTGACAACACCCTCCCTGCGAAGCATTTCCGTTACGGCGAGCACCAGGTCGGTTGCCGTAACCCCTTCGGCAGGTGAACGGAGGAGACGCACTCCGGTAATTCGCGGCAGGGAAAGGGAAACCGGCTGACCAAGCATGACCGCTTCAGCCTCGATGCCGCCCACTCCCCAGCCGGCGACTCCAAGCGCGTTGATCATGGTGGTATGACTGTCTGTCCCGACAAGCGAGTCGGGAAACGCCTGGCCATTGCGACAGACGACCACCCCGGAAAGGCACTCGAGATTAACCTGGTGTACAATACCTGTGCCGGGAGGAACGACCCTGAAATTCCTGAATGCTTTCTGCCCCCACTTCAGAAAAGCATATCGCTCGCGGTTGCGGAAAAACTCATGTTCAAGATTGCGGTCCAGAGCGTCATTCGAGGCCCACACATCCACCTGCAGTGAATGGTCGATCACCAGATCGCAGGGAACGAGCGGGTTGACGCGCTGGGGATCGCCACCCAGCTGCAGGCAAGCTTCCCTCATGGCGGCAAGATCAACGATCGCCGGTACGCCGGTGAAGTCCTGAAGCACAACCCGGAAAGGTCTGAATGCTATATCGGCAGTACCGCCGGAGGCTGGCTCCCAAGAAGCAAGGCTCCGGATGTCCTCATGCGTGACCGAGTACCCGTCGCAATTCCGGAGCGCCGACTCAAGCAGTATCTTCAGGGATTTCGGAAGCGCGTCAAGAGTACCGAACCCCATTGCGGAAAGCGCCTGCAGGGAATAGATGGAAACCGCCCCCTGAATGGTATGGAGCGGACGCACGGCACCTTTCGGGTCGATAGGCGTGCTCATGGTGTCTCCTCCGGGTTCCGGGTTGAAAAAGAAAGACCGGTCAGCCGTGATGGGTGGCTTCGCCCGGAAATGGCGGCCAGCCCATTCTTGTTCCCCCGATCAGATGGCCATGAATGTGAAAAACGCTCTGCAGGGCATCCGGCCCGCTGTTGAAAACCAGCCTGTAACCTGAATCAATAATGCCGGTTATTTCGGCCACCTTTCTGGCGGCGAGCAGGATATGACCCGCCACGTCGAGATCTTCCGTCCCCAGATCGCTGAGCGAAGCGATATGCCGGACAGGTATTATCAGCACGTGCTGCGGCGCTGCCGGGCTGATATCCCTGAAGGCCATGACATGCCCGTTACGGTAGACTTCCGTCGCGGGAATCTCCCCTCTGACGATGCGACAGAAAAGACAGTCGGAATTATGAATGGTCGTACTCATGAATGATCGGTCTTGCTTGCGAAACTGTTGAGGTCGGAGCCAGGATGCTACTGCTTGTTCTCCCGCGATACTGCAAGCGTGAGCGCTTTGCTGTCTCCCATAATGAATACCGTCAGCGGACCTTTTGTCGCCTGAAGCGTCCCGCCCGTACCCTCATCCGAGGTGACGATGGTCAGACTCGTTTCGAAACCGGCCTTTTTCAGAAGCGCGTCGTACTCCCTCAGGCTGTTTGCCGGAACCTGTTCAATGGTAACCGACCATCCGTCCGTATCGCCTGTCTGGGTTCTGGTAGCCATCCTGATGATACCGGAGGCAAAGCGGGGAACGTCCGCAGGCATGTCTTCAGGCCAGGTCGCCTTGTTCTGGGTGACTTCGAATTTCTTTCCCTCAGTCTCGATGGAAATCTTGCCTGAGCCGGTATTGAGATCGACATCGCTCCCTGTGGACTGTTCTATGACTTTTTCAAGAATAACGTCCTCCGCTTTTTTCTGGCAGGATGAGAGCAATGCGACGGAAACCATAAGGAAAAAGGACGCGGCGGCCTTACGGGGAAAAAGATGTTCTTTCATGAGTGGACAATTCGGAATTACAATGCCAGAAAGCCGTTGAACCTCGCCCTGTAAATGTACATAATTACAGGACAAGAACAGGGATTTCGCCAGTAAAAAAAGGCATCATGCAGGTTCTTCAGGACTACGGGATACGGGAGCTGTCTCCTCCTTTTCCATCACCACCTCTATGCGGGATGCCAGCACCTTGTCGATACGCTTGCCATCGAGATCGATAACCTCGAGCCGCCAGCCCTCCCATGCCATCACATCGCCGGTAACCGGCATTCTGCCAAGAAGCCACATCAACAGCCCGCTCAGGGTGTGATAAAGCCCCTTATCCTCCTCGGGCACGCTCGTCAGATCGAGAGTATCCTTCAGCTCCGGCACGGGAATCATGCCATCGAGCAGCCAGGTACCGTCTTCACGCTCCACAGCCCATGAATCCTCCAGATTCCGCGGCACAAACTCGCCGGTCACCGCTTCAAGCAGGTCCTGCAGGGTTACCAGCCCCTGGATTTCGCCGTACTCGTCAACAACGAACACCATCTGGGTACCTGATCTCCTGAAGTGATCGAGCAGCTCCATGCCGGTAAGCGTTTCCGGCACATAGACGCACGGCTGCAGCTGTGCAGTGAAATCGGTAAGGCCTCCCTTGAGGGTCTGGGCAAGCAACTGCTTGGCGTTGACCACGCCGAGCAGGGTTTGCAAGCCACCCTGGCAGACAGGAAAACGGGAGTGTTCAGACCCCGTGACCCGCTCGATATTCTCTTCAAGAGGCCGTGCTACATCAAGATAGACGATATCAGCCCTCGGCACCATGAGGGTGCCGAGCTGACGGTCGTCGAGCCGGAACACATTGCGCACCATCTCGTGCTCCTGGCGCTCTATGATACCGGCTTCCGACCCCTCCTCGAGCATGGCATGGATCTCCTCCTCGGTTACACTCGGCAACGCCTGGGGATTTTTACCCATGAGGCGCAGGATGGTATCGGTGGAGACGGAAAGCAGACGCACAAATGGCCTGGTTATGGTTGCAAGGGTCCGCATTGGCCGGGATACGAAACGGGCTACACCTTCCGGATTGAATTGGCCAAGCCGTTTTGGAACAAGCTCCCCGATGACAATGGTGACATAGGTGATGGAAAGCACAACAATTGCCGTTGCCAGTATGCCGCTGATTTCGCTCTCCATTCCGAGAGACTGCAACCACAGGGACAGCGGTCGGGCAAGAGCTCCTTCTCCGACGATACCGTTGAGAATGCCGATCGAGGTAATCCCGATCTGTATGGTGGAAAGAAACCTTGTTGGCTCCTGTCCCAGGCTCACCGCAACTTCGGCAGCTTTGTCGCCGTTACCGGCAAGTTTCTGCAGCTTCGAGCGCTTTGCCGTCACCAGAGCAATCTCCGACATGGCGAACATGCCGTTGACAATAATGAGAAATAAAAGAAAAAGTATTTCCATACATGGAGGGTTGAACCTTCAGGCGTCCGTACTGCCAGCCTGTTGCATGGCGGCCGGAACGCAAGCGCTCGCCATCGGGATTCTCATTCAGACAATTTGCTGTTAACGATATACTGCAACTTCTTTATTTTAGACACCTATCCAAACCGCCGACGTTACAATTCCGTTACACATGCCGGCAATACGGACAATTGAAAGGAGTTTCGATCCACTGTAACCTGATTGTAACAGCTGTTAACCCAAATATGGGTAAAAAGGTTCATTATAAGCTTTTCTCACGGCGTTACGATACTCTTTATGCTTGAAAAAACCTTTTATCCCCCCTATTTTACGGCATATGCCGGTTTGATGCTGAAACCATTGGAAATCCCATGATCACCTGGAGAAACACCTTCGCCCTCATCGTCCCTCTGCTCCTGTTTGTGAGTGCTTGCAGCGGAGGGAAGCCGAAATCCGTGACCGACATCGATGGAAAAAGGTACGAGACCGTCGCGATCGGCAACAGGATATGGACAGCTGAAAATCTCACCGTATCCCGTTACCGAAATGGCGATCGTATCCCTGAAGTCCGTGATCCGGAAGCGTGGTCGAAGCTGACAACCGGAGCCTGGTGCTGGTACGAAAACAGCAATGAAAACGGAAAAACATACGGGCGGCTTTACAACTGGTATGCGGTGAACGACCCGAGGGGACTTGCCCCGGAAGGGTGGCGCGTAGCCACCGATAACGACTGGACGGTGCTTGCCGAAACACTTGGGGGTGAAAAGATCGCCGGTGGTCGCATAAAAGGGGAGAGGCTCTGGAAAGAGACCGACACTGAAGCGGGAAAGAGCGGTTTCGACCTGGTTCCGGCAGGGGCACGGCGCGATACCGACGGGGCGTTCGTGCTGCTTGGAGAGTACAGCCGGATCTGGTCGTCAACGGAAAAAGATACCGTCCGTGCCCGGGGGATCGCTGTCGGCTATTTCGATCCGGTGCTGCGCCGAGGGGAAGCCTGCAAACGGCTGGGATTCGCGGTACGCTGCGTGAAGGAGTGAGCGGTCTTCAGACTGAATCCCTGACGACCCGTTCCTTGCCGGAAAAAAGTTTTGCCGCAAGGAATCCCCTGTTCATGCGGGCGATGGTGGTGACGGAAATCCCCTTCGGACACTCTGCCTCGCAGGCATAACTGTTGCTGCAATTGCCGAACCCCTGCCGATCCATTTCTGCGACCATCTTCCGTACCCGTGTGGCCGCTTCCACCCTTCCCTGAGGCAGGAGCGCGAGATGCGACACCTTGGCGGCGGTGAACAGCATGGCCGACGCATTGGGGCATGCCGCAACGCAAGCTCCACAACCGATGCATGCCGCAGCGTCGAACGCTTCGTCAGCATCTTCTTTCGGTACCGGAATGGTGTTGGCATCGGGAATTCCGCCGGAGTTCACCGATACATACCCTCCTGCCTGGATAATCCTGTCGAGTGCACTCCGATCCACAACAAGATCCCTGATCACCGGAAAAGCTTTCGACCGCCACGGCTCAATATGGATTACAGCTCCATCGCTGAACGAGCGCATGTGCAGCTGACAGGTGGTCACCCCCCGCACCGGACCGTGCGGACGACCGTTGATATAGAGGCTGCACGTTCCGCAGATACCCTCCCGGCAGTCATGATCGAACGAAACAGGATTACCTCCCCCCTCGATCAGTTGCTGATTGAGCACATCGAGCATTTCAAAGAAAGAGATGTCCGGGGAAATCCCGCTCACGGTGTAGGTGACCATGGCCCCTTTCTCGTTTGCGTGTTGCTGCCGCCAGATTTTTAGTGTAAAATTCATAATCTGTGATTTATGGCGATCTTAAAAAAGTGTCATGAGCGGCCTGACTGCAACGAGGATGAAGCGCAGAAATCGGGACGCACAATAACTTCAGTATCTTTTTTCAGATGCCGTTATTTATATGAGCGTTGTGACGGCCAGACCACATCGAACAGGAGATCCTCCCGATGCATCGCCGCCGGATCGTTCCGCCCCCTGTACTCCCAGGCCGAGACAAAGGAAAACTCCTGGTCATTACGAAGCGCCTCACCATCCGGAGTCTGGTACTCCTCCCTGAAATGCCCTCCGCAGGACTCTTCGCGTTGCAGGGCGTCACGCACCATCAGTTCACCGAGTTCAAGAAAATCGGCAACCCTCCACGCCTTTTCCAGTTCCGGATTGTACTCGTCAGGGCCTCCCGGAATCCGAACGTTCCGGTAATACTCCTCACGCAACTCCGGAATCTCAACAAGAGCCCGCTCAAGCCCCTTGCGGTTGCGTGCCATGCCGCAATACTCCCACATGAGACGACCAAGCTGACGGTGAAAGTGGTCAACCGACTGGCTCCCTCCGGTATTCTTCAACCGCAAGAGCCGCTCCCTCACCTGTTCCGCGGCAAGCGTGAACTCCGCGCTGTCGGGATCGAACCTCGGAGTATGGATTTCACCTGCAAGATAGTTGCCGATGGTTGCCGGAAGAATGAAATAGCCGTCCGCCAACCCCTGCATGAGCGCCGAAGCGCCAAGCCGGTTGGCCCCATGATCGGAAAAATTGCACTCGCCGATCGCGTAGAGACCGGGTACCGTCGTCATCAACTCGTAATCAACCCAGAGACCGCCCATGGTGTAATGCACTGCGGGATAGATCATCATCGGGGTCTCATAAGGGCTCGCGGCAACGATCTGTTCGTACATCTGGAACAGATTGCCGTAATTCGCATCGATGGCATCCCGTCCCTTCCGCTTGATGGCATCCGCAAAATCAAGGAAAACCGCAACACCCGTAGTGCTTACACCGTATCCGGCATCGCACCGTTCCTTGGCAGCACGTGAGGCGACATCTCTCGGAACCAGGTTCCCGAAAGCCGGATAACGCCGCTCAAGATAATAATCGCGATCCTGCTCCGGAATATCCGACGGATCGATCTCTTTCGAGCGCAGACGCTCGACATCCTTCCTGAATGCCGGAACCCAGATCCTGCCGTCATTGCGAAGACTTTCACTCATCAGGGTCAGCTTCGACTGGAATTCGCCGTGAACCGGAATACAGGTCGGATGAATCTGGGTAAAAGCCGGATTTGAGAAGAGCGCGCCACGCTTGTAAGCGCTCCATGCCGGGGTCACGTTGGAACCCATGGCGTTGGTGGAGAGAAAAAACACATTCCCGTAACCGCCACTGGCAAGCACCACGGCATGAGCCGCATGGCGCTCTATCGCTCCGGTAACGAGATTGCGCACAACGATACCTCGTGCTTTTCCTTCGACAATGACGATGTCGAGCACATCGCGCCTGTTGTAAAGTTTGACGTTCCCGGCGGCTATCTGTCGGCTCAACGCGCTGTAGGTCCCGAGAAGCAACTGCTGTCCGGTCTGGCCTCGGGCATAGAAGGTTCGTGAAACCTGGGCTCCACCGAACGAACGGTTGGTCAGCAGGCCGCCATACTCCCTTGCAAATGGCACCCCCTGCGCCACACAGAGATCGATAATCTGGTTACTGACCTCGGCAAGGCGGTAGACATTGGCTTCGCGGGAACGGTAGTCTCCCCCCTTGATAGTATCGTAGAACAGACGGTAGACGCTGTCACCGTCGTTGGGATAGTTTTTCGCCGCATTGATGCCGCCCTGTGCTGCAATACTGTGCGCACGCCGAGGGGTATCCTGATAACAGAAAACCTTGACGTTGTAACCGAGCTGGCCGAGTGTCGCTGCAGCGGAGGCCCCGGCAAGCCCGGTTCCCACAATAATGATATCGAGCTTCCGTTTGTTGTTCGGATTGACCAGCTTTGCTTTTGACCGGTAGGTGGTCCATTTTTCAGCTATCGGTCCTTCCGGAATTCCGGCATTGAGGCGCATCATGAAATAAGGGTTTTCAGCAATTGTTAACTTATCTGAAAAGGATAAAATAGAGGGGAATCACCATAAAGCCCGCCGATACCGCCACGGAATAGATGGTGCCTGCAGCCTTGACCACCCCCATATAACGGCTGTGGTTCCAGCCCATGGTCTGGAATGCCGACTGTATGGCATGGTTGAGATGGAAACCGAGTGGCACGAAGCAGAACATATAGAAAAGCGCATACCAGGTGTTCGAGAAAAGATACAGGGTCATCGCATAGAAGTCGTGAGCGCCTGTTCCTTCGGGAGGGGCAACAAGGCCGATCTTGACGAAGTAGTAATCGGAAAAATGCAGGACAAGGAAGAGGAGCACGACAATGCCGCTGTGCAGCATGTATTTCGACAGAAAGGAGGTTTCCGTTCGGTTGCCGACTTCATAGCCGACTGGTCTGGAGGCCCGGTTTTTTCCTGAAACAAGAAACCCGGTAACGATATGGATGAGAAATCCGGCAAAAAGAACGATTTCGAAAATCCTGATCAGGGGATTGGTCCCCATGAATGCCGCGGCGGCAGAAAAAGATCGCCCGCCATCATCCTTGAGAAGCAACAGATTGATGCCGAGATGCACATCGAGAAAGGTAACGAGAAACAGTCCGGCAAGCGCCATCACCACCTTGTAGGTGATCGATGAATACTGCAATAACTTGTTCATACAAAAATGATTCAGTGCATTGGAAAAGAACAGGTTACCGGAACACTCCGGCGATGAAAAGTACCATCATCTTTTGAAATTGCAAAATAAAACCGCGTTTCACCCCGTCACGGCAATTGCACGTACCGGCGCAGCCTCGGCACCTTCCAGCTTCAGCGGCACCGAGAAAAACATGAACTCCCTCCCGATGAGGCGATCTATCCGACAAAGGTTTTCAACCAGCACCAGGTTTCCTGCAAACAGCGCTTTATGCACCGGGAAAGACTTTGCGCCTGCGGCTTCAAACGAAACCATGTCGGCACCGATACCTTTCAGCCGGAAACCCGCAAGCCACTCCGCTGCCTCCGGAGTGAGCACCGGGTATCCTGAAAGATAGGCGTCGGTTCCCCAGTAGCGGCTCCACCCGGAGTGCAGCAGCACGAAATCAAGAGTTTCGATCAGCACCCTGAACGAGGCCATCTGCTGAAGGGTGATCGTTCCTTCCGCAGCGTCCTGCACGTCGATCACGGCTGCTCGGCCGACGAACCGGTCGATTCCGAAATCGTCAAGCGATCTGCCGCCCTGTAGCATATGAAGCGGAAGATCAACGTGTGTGCCTGTGTGCGATGAAAAACTGATCATCCGCTCATTGAAACCGTCCTCCTCGATCGTGCAGATCGACCTGGATTCCGGTTGCGGCGTGCCCGGGTAGCAACTCATGCCACGACCAACCGTACGGGAAAGGTCGATGATCTCCATGCCGGAAGCCGCCATCAGTGGATGCCCCCGAAATATTTCATGAACTGAACCCGTTCGTACACTGCAGGATTGCCGGCACGCGCCATGCTCATCTTGCCCACCAGATCGTCCACCGAAGAGAACATGTGCCGCTCCATATACTGCTCCAGTTCCGCAAGCATGATTCCGATCTCTCCAAGCCCTTTCCGGTAAAGCACGGAAGCGATCTCGACAGCCCGAGCACCGGCAAGCAACTGTTTGATCAGGGCCTTGCCGTCGTGGACGCCGGTCGAAGCCGCCAGGTCACAATGCACCCTGCCCGAGAGAATGGCAATCCAGCGCAGGGAGTGGTAGAAATCGGATGGAGAACTGAACACGCCGCTTGCCGTCACTTCGAACGTTTCAATATCGAAATCGGGAGAAAAGAACCTGTTGAAAAGCACCAGCCCCCGGATCCCGGAACCCGACAACTTCACGGCTTCACTGCCGAGACTTGTGAAATAGCTGCTGATTTTCGCGGCAACGGGAATACGAACGAACCTCGATACGGTCTCCAGCACGTCGGCATAGACCCGCTCATTGTCAGCACTGCTTCTGCCTGGATCGGAAGGCAACACGAAAATGTTGATTTCCAGTCCGTCAGCCCCTGCTCTTTCGATCTCGGAGGCAAAAGCCATCCACTCTCCGTGCGAAACACAGTTGATGCTTGCGATAACCGGAATATCGACCGCATCCTTGCACCGTTTGACGAGATCGAGATAGCCGGCAAGGGCATTACCCCTCGTGTACTCCCGTATGTAATCTTCAGCCTGGGCGTAGTAGTATTGCTGTGCGTTCTCTGCCGCCGCCGAGCCGGTTTCAAGCAGGATCTGCTCTTCAAAGAGTGACTTCAGCACCACGGCACCGGCCCCGTGTGCGGCGGCCGCGGTGACGTTCTCCAGGGTTCCTGTAAGACCCGAGCTTGCCACGATAACAGGGTTCCGGAGCTTCAGGCCCATCCATGTCGTTGAAATATCTGCCATAATGATTGCCTTGTTTGCTTGTCAGCGAATCGCTCTTCAGCATGCTTCTACCGTAAAGCTAAGAAAGAAAGTGCTGACCTGCACAGGAAAACGGAACCTGTCCGGCAGAACAGCGTCATCATGGCCTGTAAACGGAATTATTGCCTGCTCAGCCCCGTTTCATGTATGAAAAAGAATCCGGTAATGAACATTCTGCACAAAATCATTATCAACCGACCGTTGGCGGAGGTGTCTGCATATCTTTCCGATATAGCCAACGACCGCATATGGCAGGAGGACGTGCTGGAGTCGGCGATCACCACTTCCGGACCGGTGGGGGTGGGAACTGCAGGCTACGAGGTGCGCTCGGTGCTGGGCTTTCCGATGCGTACCGAATGGGTGGTTACGGCTTATGTACCGGAACGGCTGCTGCGTTTCGAAAGTACGGCAAGTGCCATACCGTATGAAGGCGTTATGGAATTCGAGAGCGACGGGAGCGGCACCCGGCTCACCTACGCATTTGCCACCAAGGCCGATGGCCTGGCGCGGCTCATTGACCCGCTGATGGAGTGGTTCTTTGGCTTCCGGTTCAGGGCGAACCTTGAAAACCTCAAGGAAATCCTTGAAAAACGCCCCTGATCGACCTCCGGGCAATTCTCATTGCCGACTGCCGAACCGGGCGAGCCGTATGAGCTTTTCGGCAATACCGGTATTGTCGTAGCTTCCGCCGAACGCTTCCGCACCCGCGCCTATCGCGAAAACCGGTACGGGAACCGCGGTATGTGCATTGCTTGTCCAGCCGATTCCGGCCCTTGAATTCAGCATGCGGGTTACCGCGACCGCGAAAGCATCAGCCCCGCCATAGCGCTCTTCACGGGGTTTGGTGCCGACCCCGCCTGACGGATATGCAGCCCTGAGCATACCGCGCTCCTGCCGGGAAAGCGCCAGCAGAGAATCGGTCTGCCCGTCGCCGAGACCGTAATAGACCCTCACGCTGTCCATCACCATCGAAAAGGTGACCTTGCCGCTTTTTTCCCATGCCCCGACCTTTTCGGAAAAGCGCTGCAGCGAAACCTTCTGGCGGCGCAACAGCGACAGCCGCGTTTCATATCCCCGCGCAGCGTTGCCGAGCGACAGGCCGCCGCACTCATGGTCGGCAGTTACGACAATTAGCGTTTCTTTCGGATGGAGACGATAAAATGATATCGCCCCGGCAATGGCATCGTCGAAAGCCACGATATCGTGGGCTGCGGCAGCAGCATCGTTGGCGTGGCATGCCCAGTCGATCTTTCCGCCCTCGACCATCATGAAAAATCCGTCGGGGTTGTCAAGCAGCCTGATTCCCTGGCGGGTGAACTCGGCGAGGGAAAGTTCATCTCCCTCCCGATCCATGGCGTAACTCATGGCCGCCTTGTCGTCGTACCCGGTATATGCCCAGCATCGGGTTGCCGGATTTACGGCATGCAATTCTTCACGTCCGGCCCTCACGCGGTAGCCGGCGGTTTTCATGACTGCCGGAATGTCAGGCATTGATGCTCCGTGCTTCATGCGTTTGGAGGGAAAATCCCCTTCGGCATAGCCTCCACCGAAATAGTCGAAACCGCTTGCAGCCATCTGCACGGCGATGTCATGGTAGTTCCCTCTCCCGGCATGGTGCGCGTAAAAACATGCCGGGGTCGCGTTGTCGATCCCCACGCTCGATACGATGCCAACACGCATGCCGTGCCGCTTCGCCATTTCGGCGATGGTCCGGAGGGTGTCCCGGTGGTTGCTGTGCATGGATATCGTACCTATCGAGGTCTTGAAACCGGTCGCCAGCGCCGTTCCTGCGGCCCCCGAATCCGTGATATGGCGGTTTTCGGCATGGGTGGAAATCATGCCGGTTACCGGAAAGCGCGTCATGGCCAGCACCCTTCCCGAGTCGAGCAGGGCGCTGGCAAGCCCGACCTGGGCCGGACCCATGCCGTCGCCGATGAAAAGAAAAAGATATTTCGGCCGTGATGAAGAATACGCTCCCGGCGCCTGCGATTCCCTGCTTCCGGAACAGGCCGCCAGAAGAACAATCAGAAAATTCAGTACCAGGGCTCTGGCTTTTCGGCCGGCAATAACGTACATGGCCATACTCCTGCTGTAGGGTTGCTGCAAACAAGAAAGGTGGCAATCATACCACCTTTCAAGATAGGAATCTCAACCAATTCCGGTTGTTACAGATCCGTTACATCAGCAAACCTCTCTCAGTACAGCCAGGAGATACCGACTACGATGGCGTTGGAATTGATACCGTCGTTTGAGCGATCGGCAATGCCGGCATGGGAGATATGCCGCCAGCGGTAACCGCCGAAAATCGCCTTGTCCGAAGCGAACCGGTACTGCAGACCCGCCCCGATCTGGTCGAGAAAGTTGAATCCGGCCTTGCCCTGCTCGGCGGTGTCGATGCTGTAGAACATGGGTGCGGCGCTTGCTTCGAAAAACAGGTCAACCGGACGGGCCACTTCATGCAGGTACCGTATACCGAAACCGCATCCGGCCTCAATACCATCCCTGGAGCCGGAAACCGCATTCAGAAAGGGCTCGAGCGTAAACTGCATGGTGCTCTTGCTTCCCTGAATGCCGAACAGGCTGTTGGCGTTGAACCCGAAGCGGACGAATGCGGGGTAGATCGACTGGCTGCCGCCTTCACCGTTCAGCGTAGCCCAGGCATAACCGGTTCCTATACCGATTTCATTGAGAAAAAGCCCGCGTTTCTCCTCACCAGGCAGGGGCTCGGCAGAAAGAGAAGCTGCCGGAAAGACAAAGACACATTGCCAGAAAAAGGCAAAGCCGGTGTAAAGTACGGTGGTTCATGGTGAACTGGTTGTTATGGTTAAGAATGATACCTACAGGGTGATGCAGTGGCAGACGTAAGTCTGCCCGAAACAAACGCAAGCACGGTCCGCATGGCCAGCTCACGCTCGCAGTCGCAGAAAAGCTGGTGTTCGGAGTGCTCAAGCCAGAAGACCGATTTCTCCTCCGGAGCCGTACCCGCAAGAGCGCAGAGCATTGCCACACTATCGGACAATACGGTAGTCTCGTGACGGTTCTGCAACACCAGCAGCGGGACGTGAACCTCTGCAAGCACCGGGGGCATCGAACGGATCAGTTCGAAAAGCGAAAGGATGGCATCGGTCGGTGCCCACGCATAGAGGCCGGGACAATCAAGATGGTCCGTTCCGGCAAAAACCGGCTTGAGACCCCACCGTTTGACAAGCGCAGAGAGCCAGACCGACATGAAGTGCAGCGGGCGTCCGGGAGCAAGCAGCGAAGAAAGCCGCAGCGCCGGGGCGGCAAGCACCAGGGAATCGACGGTTCCGGGGTAACGTGCGGCAAGATGCAGAGCAAGAAGCGCCCCCATGCTATGACCGACGATAACAATCCTTGCTGCCTCTTCGGCAAGCTGTCTGCAGGCTGCATCGACATCGGCGAGCCATTCATGAAAGGTGACGCCTCTTAGTGCCTCGGGTGAGATCGCTCCATGACCACGAAGCAGAGGAATGCTGACGGGCAGACCCATGGCTTTTAACGGCGCTTCAAGAATTGCAACGCTCTCGGGCGTTGCCGTGAAGCCGTGAATGAGCAGAACGCCTATGGAAACTCTCGATGGCTGTGTTTGCCTCATGCTGAATACAGAAAAAACCCAAAGCCGCGGCCCCTGGAGACAGTTTCCGCCTGAACCCTCAATGCGGAATATAGCGCCCTGTACGGAATTTTCTTCCTAAATGGCTATTATTAGAGGATTGGTACTCCTGCCGCCCCCCAAACCGTTCCGGACGCGGAGCGGGCATGCGGGGACGGGGGCGCATCCTGTGAACACAAGAAAGGAGATAAACAATGGTGCGAAGGACGCTCTTGACCATGCTTGGTATTGCCGCCATCGGGCTCAGTTCCTGTTCGACCAGCCGCGGTCCGGTTTCCACAGACGGCAGGCTGCTTTCACCGGAAGAAGCCTACCGGCTCGGAAAGCTCAAGAACAAACCCTATGTCATCAACGGCAGGCTCTACGTGCCGATGCAGTACGAGGAAACCAAGGGGTACCAGGAAACCGGCATTGCATCATGGTACGGCCAGGAAACCCTTGACCAGCATAACAATCAGCCGACCGCATACGGAGAAACCTTCCGCCCGGACAAACCGAGCGCCGCACACAAATACCTTCCGCTTCCGGCTGTTGTCCGGGTAACCAACCTTGAGAACAACAGTTCGATTGTTGTCAGGGTTAACGACCGAGGGCCGTTCGTTGACGATCGGGTAATCGACCTCTCTGCCGAAGCCGCCAAACAGCTCGGATTCCATGCAAAAGGCACTGCAAGGGTGAAAGTGGAAGTGCTCAATAAATAACGCGGGAAACAGAGCGGGACAATGCGGCCGATCGAGGATCACCCCACGGAAGATCCTCGATCGGCATGACGACCTGCAGTCCGGCCTTCCTTATCAAAAAATCACGTTTCTGGAGATCTCTGCCGATATCAGGTTGACCGTTCTCTTGTTTTCGATATGACCTCCAAAGGCACCGGTTTGATAACAGCTCAGCCCTGCGTCATGAATGCCTCGTGAAATGCGACGCTTCCCAGCGGCACGTTGCCATCGAACGAAAGTGCAAAAAAAACCTCCGGCGGGACGCCTTCCATACCGAGTCCAGCAGGATTCACGAAGCCGAACTTCCGGTAATATTCAGGATGTCCGACAAGGCAGCAACCATGCGCATCGAGCGATTTCAACCTTGCAAGCCCCTCCCCGATCAATGCCTTGCCGATTCCCTGTTGCTGCAACTCCGGAACTACCGATACCGGACCAGCCCCCGGTGCCGTCCGACATACTCACCGGCGAAAAAGCGATATGGCCGACAATGCGCCCGTCGAGTTCCGCCACGAGGGAAACCGAGAACACTCCCGCTTCGCGCAGCGCTCCGATCACGAACTGTTCGGTATGGTCGCTGACCTCGAGTGTTCTGAAGGCCTCGATGGTGAAATCGGTTATCGCTGCTGTATCGCCGGGTTGCTCTTCCCTGATTGCTATTAAAAAAGCTCTGGCAGCTGGCACGCCTTTCGACGCCGATCGTTTGGTCCTGTTTGAATCTCTGGCCGCTGTGTTGCGAGTCATGCCGCTCGTGCAGAAAGCGTCACCGACCAGAACAGAAACGGCGCGCATCAATTTTGCCTTTCTGGAATCCTATTTCTTCATTGAAGCCATGCAGCACATCCAGCAATGGACTTCGGCATTCGACTATACCGATCTTGACCAGGTAATCGGCCAAATGAAAGCGTGTAATGCTTTTGAAAAATCCCGCAAACAGTACCAGCTGCTCAATGTTTCGGACCTGGGTGCCGCCACCATGTAAAAAGCCGCTTGGTACAAAGGCTTTAACTGACGATAGGCACAAAACCTTATTGCCATTTTTTCTCCAGGTGCAGATGTGGCCCCCGCAAGGGAGCTCGCTGATCAGACGCCAAATCTCCTGGTGCTCGCTTGGGCATGATTGTTTGGCGGGGTGTGTGCCGGAGGGACACATGGCTTCTCAGACGTGAGCAACAAGAAATAGAGGCAAAATCGGCCTCTGAACCCGCCTCATCCTCAATGAGCATAATATCATTCATTATAAAACTATAAGATACTTATTGAGTGGTATACCGTTCATCTTGTTTGATCTTTCATATGATTAACGGTATCTTCTAATGTTATTTCATGCGTTGATGGACAAAGAGCACAAGAATGACTGAGAACGCCAACTGGACATCGATGAGTGACCAGGCGCTGGCCGCGCACATAGGAGCTTTTGTGCGGCACCATCGTCTGGAACAGAACCGGACACAGGACGCGCTAGCCCATGCCGCAGGCATCAGCCGCTCAACCCTGAGCCTACTGGAAAGGGGCCAGACCGTCACGCTGGCTACCCTGATTCAGGTGCTCAGGGTACTGGACCAGTTAGAGGTCATGGAGGCGTTTGTTGTAGAACAGCGTGTCAGTCCGTTGGTGCTGGCCAGGATGCAGAAAGAAAAACGGCAACGGGCAAGAGGAAAACAGGGCGACGGCACCACGGAACATGACTGGTAAGCAATGGACGTAGCGGAAGTCAGGATATGGGGAGAACTGGCCGGGGCTGTCGCCTGGGACGAAGCCGCCGGTCTGGCTACCTTTGAATTCGATCCCCGTTTTAAATCGAAGGGATGGGATCTGGCTCCCCTGCAAATGCCCATCTCCGACACGAGGAACCTGTTTGCGTTTCCCGCGTTGCGCAAAAAGGCCGAACCCGCACTGGACAGCTTCAAAGGATTGCCGGGCCTCCTGGCCGACGTGCTGCCTGACCGGTACGGCAATCAGCTGATCAACCTGTGGCTGGCCGGGCAGGGCCGACCACAGAACAGCATGAATCCGGTCGAGATGCTCTGTTTTATCGGCACCCGTGGGATGGGCGCCCTGGAGTTCGAACCGGCGGTCTGGAAAGCGAACAGGAGAACCTTTTCTGTCGAGATCGCTGCGCTGGTGGAGATTGCAAAAACCATGCTCTCAAGAAAAGAGGCCTTTACAGCCAATCTTGAAGCAGATGCGAAGAAGGCGATGTCGGAACTGCTTCGTATCGGCACCTCGGCAGGCGGCGCAAGGCCGAAGGCCGTGATTGCCTGGAATGAAAAAACCGGAGAGGTTCGATCAGGCCAGACCAATGCCCCTCACGGGTTCGAGCACTGGCTGTTGAAGCTGGACGGCGTAAGCGACGTGCAACTCGGCTCATCTCACGGATATGGGCGTGTAGAAATGGCTTATTATAATATGGCCCAGGCCTGCGGCATCACCATGATGCCGTCCCGATTGCTGGAGGAAAACGGAAGGGCGCACTTCATGACCAAACGCTTCGACCGCGAAGGCGGCTCGACGAAACACCACATCCAGACCTTCAGCGCCCTGAAGCACTTCGACTACAACTCGGTCATGAGTTTCAGCTACGAGCAGCTGTTCCAGACCATGCGCGAACTGAAACTGCCCTACCCCGATGCGGAGCAGATGTTCAGACGGATGGCATTCAATGTGGCGGCACGAAACTGCGATGACCACACCAAGAACTTCTCGTTCCGGCTGAAACAGGGCGGAAAATGGGAACTGGCCCCAGCGTATGACGTCTGCCATGCCTGGCAGCCAGACCACCGCTGGGTCAGCCAGCACGCCCTGAGCATCAAAGGCAAGCGGGCAGACATCACCAGAGAAGACCTGCTCGCCATCGGCAAATCCGTCAGTGTAAAAAAAGCCGCCGAACTCATCGATGAAGTCAATGCTGCGGTAGCGCAATGGAAACAGTTTGCCGACGAGGTGGCGGTTGAAACCACCTTGCGAGATCAGATCGCCAAAACCCATATTCGGTTGAAATAGACCTAATTCCCTTTACTGTTCTACAAAATACCCTGTTTGGAAAAGGAAGGTTTTCAAATGCAAGTGGTCTGATAAACGGGGGCATGTCCACCCAGCCATGGATTCAGTTTTTCCTTGACCGCATCCATGACGGGACCTATCGGCCCGGCCTTCTTCTGCACCAGATCGATATCCTCTGAATATCTTGCAGGAGGAAGATGAAGCTTGAACAGAGCTGTGCCGCCGCGAAATACCAGATTTGCCGCTGCAACAGGATGGCTGTAGAAATCAACCAGCGCACGACAGATGATCAGGTCCTGCTCAACCTGTGATATCTGCTGCCAGGGAGCATGAGAGCGCCACTGGGTGATATAATCAAGAGGAATCATAGATCAGGAATAACCGTTTCGTTCGGCAGAAGCCGCCAGCGGGTGATTTGACGGACACCGGAATGTGGACGAGAGGGAGAAAGCAGAGCAGGAACAGGTTTTCTTTCTGCAACATATGAAGCCAATCCGTCGGACAATCCTGACTCACCTAACATTTCAAGCAAATAGCCCAAACGTTGGGCCCAGGTTATTGGTGACAATCCGGCTATGGCAACCAGCTCCGCAGCATTGAGAAATTCAGCCAACTCGGCAAAGACGTTTTTCATCAAAATCGATCAATACCGCGCACTAACAATAAAGACTGTCGCCCCCTCATATCTACTTCAGCAACTTGCAATTCAATCGGCGACGACCGCCTGCCCCTCCATATCAAACAGCGCGAAGGTCAGGGCCATGTCGGGAAGCCATTGGCAGCAGGCGCGATGGCCGGCGTCGGCGATGGCCGGATAGAGCGGTTCGTCGCTGGTGAAGGGAATGTGGCCGGTCACGTTTCGGACGAGGCGGAGGTCGGCGAGCTGGCTCGTGATGGCCGGGCTGTAGCCCAGGTCGGCGGCGAGATTGGCGAGCCATCGGGGATCGAGTGGGACGACTCGGCTGGAGAGGTCGGCCTGGCCCTGGGCGAGCTTGGTGGCTTTGGCGAGCATGACCCCGACGATGACGCGGCTAAACCCGCCGTGGTCGCGCACGAGTTCGAGAGAGCGTCCGATGGCATTGCCGTAGTGAATGCAGGCAAGCTCCGGCAGATCGGGAAAAAGTGCGCGGAGGTAGCGCTCCGACCGGAGACCGGAGGTGAGGGCGAGGGTCGTGCAGCCGTTGGCGGCGGCAACGGCGATGGACTGGCGGATGCTGGCCAGCCACGCCTCCATCGAGTAGGGAACGACCTCTCCGCTCGTGCCGAGGATCGATATGCCGCCGGTGATGCCGAGCCGAACGTTCATCGTTTTGCGGGCGACCTCCTCCCCGCCCGGCGCTGAAATCGTCACCAAGACGGCGTGGCACAATCCGCGCTGCCGTAGCGCTTCGGCGATGCACCCCCGGATCATCCGGCGCGGCACGGGGTTGATCGCCGGTTCGCCGGGTGGAATCTCGAGTCCCGGCAACGTCACCCTGCCGACCCCCTCGCCTTGCAGGAATCGCACCTCGCCCGGCTCGCTGCCCGGCGCGAGCGAGACCTCGCTGACGATCAACAGGCCGTGCGTCACGTCGGGATCGTCGCCCGCGAACTTCCGCACTCCGCATCGCGCCCGCCCTTGCTCCGCGCGGTACGAGACGATCCCGAAGCTCGCGACTTTGCCGGACGGCAGCGCGATTGTGACCGAGTCGGGCGCATCGCCGTCAAGCAGCGCGATCATGGCGGCTTTTGTGGCTGCGGCGGCGCAAGCTCCGGTGGTGTAGCCTGTCCGGAGCGGCTTCAGGTCGGCGCGTTCCGCCAGCATCGCTTCAAGATCTTTGACAGACAAAACGACGCTATCCCAAGCCGGGGCGGGTGGACGCCGGATGACGATCAGCGGAATGACACACCGTTCGGCGACCCGAAGCTTCGCCGGAAAAAAGCCGAACTCGCCGCTCTCCTTGACGAGCAGGCAATCGACGCCATGCGATCGCACCAGCGCTTCGAGGGCTTCGTCGGAACCATCGGGACTCATCGGCAGCAGCTTCGCTTCGGGAAAGCCTTCGCGCCGCGCCAGCTCCATCGATGCCACTGACGGCAGAATCCGCAGAAGCATCTCGCGCCGCTCCCACCACGAGCGCAACGGGGCGATGGATTGCACGCCGGTCAGCGCGAGCAGTTTCGTCGGCTCGATCCGTTCGAGCAGCGCGACAGCTTCTACGAAATCGGTTGCCGGATGAATCCACGATGCTGACGGAAGTGGCGAGACCGGTCTGTCGCAGCGGATCAGGCGAACGTCGAGACGCCTGCACACCTCGAACACCGATTGATGCAACTGCGATGCAAAGGGGTGGGAGGCGTCGATGACGATACGCACGCCGCGCGAAGCGATGAGTTTCTCCATCGCCGCCTCGTCCAGCGCTCCGTCGCGAAACTCGCCGCAGGTCGTCGCGAATGGCTCGATACGGCTTCTGGTCGAGTAGATGAAGGGCATCGCGAACCGGTCGCAAAGCGCCGCCGCCTGCCGTCCCTCGGTCGTACCGCCGAAGAGCAGAATCATGCCGCCCCCCTCATGCGCCGTGCCCTTCGCGGAAGCCGTGGGTGAACGCTGGATCGTAGAGCTTCGAACGACCGCCGCGCGCGCCAATCGCTTCGCCGACCACGAGCAGCACCGTGCGGCTCTTGCCGCTCTGCCGCACAAGCGCCGACAGCTCGTCGAGCCGCCCGCGCCACACCTGCTGGTCGTCCTGGGTGAGCCGGTAGCAGACCGCCACGGGCGTGTCGGCGTCGTAGTGCTCCAGCAGCTCCGACTGCACCTCGTCGCTCCACTCGGCGCTCAGGTAGATGCACATGGTCGCCCGGGCGCGGGCCAGCTCCGAGAGGCGCTCCCGGTCCGGCACGGGCGTTCGCCCGCTCCCGCGCGTCAGGATGATGGTCTGCACCTTTTCCGGCACGGTGAACTGCGACTGCAACACCGCCGCCGCCGCCTGGAACGACGAGACGCCCGGCACGATTTCGTACTCGAACCCTTCGGCGTCAAAAAAGGCCATCTGCTCCTGGATCGCCCCGTAGATCGAGGGGTCGCCGGTGTGCAGCCGCACCACGAACCTGCCCTGACAGCAGAAACTCGCCATCAGCGCAAACTGCTCTTCGAGCGGCATCGAGGCCGAGCTGCGCACCAGCGCCCCCGGCCTGGCGCAGTGAGTCAGCTTCTCCGGCACGAGGCTGCCCGCATAGAGGATCAGGTCGGCCTGTTCGAGGTAGCGCCTGCCTTTGAGCGTCACCATCTCCGGATCGCCCGGCCCGGCCCCGACGATAGCGATGCGCCCCCGCCGCTCGGCTCCGCGCACGAGGCTGACGGCGAAGGTGTAGTGGTGCGGCCCGCCATCGGCAAAGCCCGCCAGCGCGACCTTCTGCTTTTCGACC
The DNA here is from genome assembly GCA_016866305.1 of Chlorobiota bacterium. Lineage (GTDB taxonomy): Bacteria > Bacteroidota > Chlorobiia > Chlorobiales > Chlorobiaceae > Chlorobium. Next base: position 152,962 of record VGMX01000001.1, read on the forward strand.
AGCCACCGGTTCACGCCCGAAAGCAGCGCCGCCGAAGCCTCAGAGACACTGTGCACGCCGGTCTTGCGGAAGACGACATCGGACGGATTGGGTACCGGCCCGGCGCTTTCGAGCCGCTCCGGCGCGAAGCCTTTCAGCGTCGTGCCACACGCTTCGGCAAAGGCGATGAACGCCGCTTCGTCCAGCTTGAAATCGACCGACCCCACGCTGCGGATCGAGCGCGGCGAAAGCCCGGCGGCGGCCAGCTCCGCCGTGATGGAGCTGACGAAGCGTCCGGGATCGATGCCCCGCTCCGAGCCGACCCCAACGCAGAGCACCTTCGGACGATAAAGCACCGCCCGCACCGGCGCTTCGATGAGACGCGGCGTGACGGCGAGCAGGAGACGGCAGGCGCTGAAATCGACCTGTTCGTAGCGATACGCAATCGTGACGAACGGCGGGGCGGTGCGCTCGAGCTGGTCGGTGAGCGCATCGCGAACGTCGAGCAGCAGCGTCGTCGGCTCGTGGTTCACGAACGCCGCCATCGCCGTGGTTATCGACTCTCCGGCGACCGGCGAGGCGAACTCGACGCTCCACCCCTCTTCGCGCCCCAGAATGTCGAGCGGCCACAACCCCTGCACGTCGCTCGACGTGCTCAGCACCACCTGCGCTCCGAGCAGCAGCGCGACCCGCCCGGCCAGCGCGTTCGCCCCGCCCGCATGGCCCGACAAGACGCTCTGCACGAAGCGCCCGGACTCGTCACAATTGATCACCGCCGGGTCGCGCTGCTTGCCCTGCAACACCGGCGCTATCGAACGCACGCAGATGCCGAGCGAGCCGATAAAGAGAAAGGCGTCGAAGCTGCCAAACGACTGCCGGACAAATACCGGTACGCTCTCGACTTGTTCGGCCAATTCGGAGTTCCGGGATGAAAAGAGCCCGCATCCGGTAAAACCGTCGGCCACGAGCAGGCTTTTCATTGCGTGACCGAGCGCGATGCCGGTTTCGGTGAGGGCGATAATGGCGATTCGTTCGTGCATGGTTTTTGTGAGGCATATCGGGTTCGTGAAACAAATACGGAGCATCGTGGCATTTCGTTGGGGTGCTTCGCGAAGCGCCCGTACAAGATCAGACAGATCGGTCTGATCGGACTAATCAGACGGATCGGGCCGCCCGCTCACCCCGGTTTCACCGCCTTCATCACCGTCACGGGGTTGTGGTCGCCGACGGCCAGCCTAAGCGGCTCGGCGAGTTCCATGCCACAGCTGGCGGCGCTGGCGGCGAAGGCGTTGGCGCTCGACTCGCGGACGGCGTTCATCACCACCCGGCCTCCGGGAGTGAGAGAACGCGCCACCACATCGAACAGCTCATCGAGCCGGTCGCCGTGGCCGCCGATGAAAACTGCATCGACGCCGTCACCGCCGCAGAGCGCCCGGTGATCCTGTTCGAGAAAGTCGCCCATCACCTTCGCGATACCGGGCGCGCCGAAGCGCCGGGCGTTCCTCTCCAGCAGGGCGTCGCACTCGGAGCGCTTCTCGAAGGCGGTCACCGCGAGACCCGGGAACTGGAGCCGCGCTTCGATGGCCACCGAGCCGGTGCAGAAGCCCACGTCCCAGAAATTCCGCGCCCGGCCCAGCTCCAGTGCGGCGAGGGCGGCCAGGCGGAAGGGCATTTTGGTAATCATGTTGGGCCGCCCGGCCAAGCCGTCGAACAGCTCCTCCGGAATGCCGAACCGGCGCTTCGGCGGCTCGATGGCTTCGAGCAAGAGGCAGTTGAGCTTGCCGAATTGCATCCCGTAAGCTTCGTCGAGCGTGCAGTGCGTCACCCGCTCGTTCTGGCCGCCGAGCGCTTCGCCGACCACCATGCGGTAGCCCGAATAGCCATACTCCAGCATTCGCCGGGCCACCTCCGGCGGGGTTTTGCGGGCATCGGTCAACACGCCGATGAGCCGCTCTCCGGCGATCAGGGCCCGATCCAGTTCCTCCCAGCTTCGCCCGGTGAGCGAGACGTGGCGCATCGACTGGTACGGCATCATGCAGCGCTGCGCAAGCATCTGGAGCGAGTGGAACGCCGGGAAGCTCCACATCGACGCGCCGGGAAAGCGTTTCTGCAAGGTCGCGCCGAAACCGTAAAAAAAGGGATCGCCGGAGGCGAACACCACCACCGGCCCGTCCTCCCCGGCAAGTTGCGACAGCACCCCGTCAATCGGCGGCGCGATGGTGATCCAGCGGTATCCCGCCGGAAGCAGCCCGTCGACAATCTCGCGGTGGCGCTCCCCGCCCGCGAAGATGCGGGCCGCACCAATCGCCGCGATGGCGGCGGGATCGAGACGAGGCTCCGCGCTGTCGCTGAGGCCGACGAGCGTGAAGCGCTCAGACATGGCAGCCCGGATTCATCGCCTCCGCCTCGTCGAGGCTGAAAGCCGCGTTGACGATGGTGGCGGCAATCGCACTGCCCCCCTTGCGCCCCTCGATGACCGCTATCGGCGTCGCGACCGCAGCCGCCTTGAGCCGGTGCTTCGACTCGACCACGTTCACGAAGCCGACCGGAGCGCCGATCACCCCCATCGGCGCGAAGCTGCCGCGATGCAACAGCGAGGCCAGTTCAAGGAGTGCCGTCGGAGCGTTACCGATCACGAAGAGCGCGTCGGGATGCTCCCCGGCAGCGAGCCGTATCCCCGCTTGGCTACGCGTGATGCCCGCGCTTTTGGCCAGCTCCGCCACGCAAGGATCGTGCAGGTAGCAGTGCACGGCAATGCCGTAGCGCTCCAGCGCCGCCTTGCGCAGCCCCGACTGCACCATCGTCACGTCGGTGATGATCGTCGCGCCACCGGCGGTGAGTGCCTCGTGCCAGCGTTGGATCGCGCCGGGTGAGGCGTGGAACAGCTCCTGCATCTCGAAATCGGCGGTGGTGTGGATCGCGTGCATGACCGCCCAGCGCTCGTCGGAGGGACGATCGTCCGGCTTCATCAGCCCGGCGATGGTGCGGAAACTGTCGCTCATAATCGACTGGCCGACCGTTTTCGACTCGCTCTCCTCCTCGCGCCTGAAGTAACCCCTTGGCGTAATCATCTGCTCGCCGGAGAAGAAGGTCGAAGCGTTGCCCACCAGCATTACGGTGAACATGTCGAGCGAGTCGGGATCGAACTCGCCGAGCGTCGTCAGCACCACCGACTCGTCGTCGCGCGAAACGTTGCGGACGATACCCACCGGTGTCGAGGGCGAGCGGTAGCGCAGGAACAGCTCCTTGAAGCGATGAATCTGCCAGTAGCGGTCGCGGCTGCGGGGATTGTAGAGCGCCGTCACGAAATCCGCCGAGGCCGCCGCCTTGATCCGGTTTTCGATTACCTCCCACGGCGTCATCAGGTCGGAGAGCGAAATGGTGCAGAAGTCGTGGCTCACCGGAGCGCCGAGCCGCGCGGCGGCGGCCTGAAACGCGCTGATGCCCGGCAGTACAGCGATGACGACATCGGGCCAGCGACCACTCGCGTGCAGTTCGGCAATCAGCGACGCCATGCCATAGATGCCCGAGTCGCCGGAGCTGACCACGACGACCTGCCGTCCCTCGGAGGCCAGCGCGAATGCTTGTTCGGCCCGCTGCATCTCTCCGGTCATGCCGGTTGAAACCTGCCGCGCGGTCGGGGGAATCAGGTGCGCGATGCTCTTCATATAGCCGGTGTAGCCGACAACGGCGTCAGCCTCGCGGATCGCTTCGAGCACCTGCGGGATCATCATCGAGTCGCTGCCGGGGCCGAGGCCCGCGACGGTAATCCTGCCGTTCATGATGCAAAGGGCGAAAGGGTTGACTGTCGGCAGTGCGGTGAGCAAGCCAGCAGCGAAAAGTAGGGAATGGCGCGATCCCGCAAAGCGTCGATCTCCATCGTCAAAAACTCGCCCGCCATACCCACCTTTTCTGCGTAGAGGAAGGGTTGGGCGTACCGTTCGAGGAAAGCGACCAACTCATTTTTCACCGTGGAGAGCTTCATTACCACCACGGTGCTGTGCGAGGCAAGGGCACGCTCAAGCTCGCCGATCTCGTCGATCTGCGCCAGCACGAGCACACTGTCGCTTTGCAACGCGAGCGGCATTCCGGCAGCCGACCCGGCGGCGATGAAGGCCGGAATGCCGGGCGTCATCGAGTAGTCGAGGCCGTCTCGCCGCGCCCGCTCGACGATGGCCAACGCGGTGCTGTAAAAGCCCCCGTCGCCGACGCTCACCACCGCCACGCGGTGGCCTACCCGCACATCCTCCGCCATCGCGGCGTAGTTGGCCGCGTAACTCGCCTCAGCGGCCTCGCGCGAACGCGACATCGGCACCAGCATCCCCCGAAGCTTCGACGGATCGAGATCGTACGCTTCGAGAATGTCGAGCGCCACGCTCGTCACCACCCCCGAAGCGCTCACCGTTCCGGGATAGTAGATCACCTCCGCCTCCCTGAGCTGCGAGAGCGCCCTGATGGTGATGAGGCCGGGATCGCCCGGTCCGAGCGAAACGCACACGATAGAGCCTTGTTTTTCCATATGTTCAACCCGTTATAGAAAACGCTAATCAGTTTTTTGATGTTGTCATTCTGAACGAAATGAAGAATCCAGTTTCTTCGGAAATACCTGATAATTGAATACTTTAAAAAGCGTTACGAAACTCTTCAGGATTCTTCGACCGACTGCGTCGGACCCCCGACATGTCGGGGCGGCGCACACACACGAAACAACCCGCCCACCCCTCACGACAACAGATCGATGCCATGGTCTTCGGCGGTTTCGAGAATCCGGCGGGCGAAGATCGCGGCGAAGCGGTCGTCCGAACCGAGGCCCTCCATGCGGGTCTCGACCCGGCATCCCGCCGCCTCGAATACGCCTTTCCACGAGCCGGGATCGTCGTCGGCGATGTCGTTGTGCGCGTGGTCGCCCGCAGTGATCATAAAGGGGTGCAGCAGCACCGACTTGCGTCCGCTGCCCATCACCTCGGCGACGATCTCCTCCACGCCGGGCCGCCCCTCGACCATGCCGATGTGAATCTGTGCGCCCGGATTGCGGCTGCGCATCACCTGGCAAGTTTCGTGAAACGCGCCAGACGAAAAGAAATCGTTGCCGTGCGCCACATAAACCAGCACCGCGTCGAGCTGGCGGGCTCGTTCGACATCGTCGTCGAACAGCGCGGCAACCTCCCCGATATCCTCCGCATAGTCGTGCTCCACGCCGCAGGTGCCGAGCGCCGGGCGCGACAGCACCACCTTCTCGAAGGGCGACCAGACCCGCTTGATGGTGCGGATAGACTGGAGCGCCGACACGTAGGATTTAAGATCCTCGAACTGCTCGCCGTGGTACATGTGGGTCGGTTGTACGATGACCGTCCTGTAGTTGCCGTCCTGCAAATTGCCGATCGCGCCGAGGAACCCCTGCACGTTCAGGAACTCGTCCGCCACCCCTTCGTCGAGCCACTTCCGGGGGTCGCGACGCCGCGCCGACCAGATGTTGCGCACCATGTTCGAGGTGAAGCAGTGCCGCACTTCAATGCCGGGAATCCGCGCCCGCACTTGCCGCCGGATGTTCTCCAGCGAGGTCAGCGCCGAAGGGTACGTGGTGCCGAAATGAGCGAGCAAAACCGCCTTCTTGTTGATCTGCGAACGCTTTTTGTGTTTACTCATGACTGTTCATTGTGATTTCCCTGCCTGGAGATTTTTCCCGATCCGTCTGATCTTGTTCCCCACCCCCTTCCGGAACGGCGTGTTCGCCGATGATGAACACCACCGGCAGCGGAAGCTCGCGTTCACGGAGCCGCTCGACAATCGTGCCGAGCGTGGCCGCGACCAGCGCCTGGTCGCTCCGCGAGACTCTCGAGACCGCGCACGCCGGAAGCTCCGGCGGCAGGCCGGACTCGATGAAGCGCCCGACGATCCTGTCGAGATGCTCGAAGCCCATGTACATCACCAGCGGCATGCCCGCCTTCATCAGCTCGATCACTGCCGCGAAATGCTCCAGCGAGTAATCGGCGGTCTGGCCGGTGCAGAAGAGCGCCGAGGTGTTCCGGTAGCGCTCGGTCAGCGGTATCCGGCAAAGCTCTGCGGCGGCGATGCCCGCCGTGATGCCCGGCAACACCTCGCACGGCGCTCCGGCAGCGGCGAGCGCGCGCACCTCCTCGATGCCGCGCCCGAACATGAAGGGGTCGCCCGCCTTCAGCCGGACGACGCATTTGCCCTCGCTTGCGTACCGGGCGAGCAAGTCGTTGATCTCTTGCTGCCGCGCCGTCTGATCTTTTCCGTCTCCGATGCGTTTGCCGACGGCGATCCTCTCCGCACCAAGCGGCAGCAGCGCGAGAATCTCCGGACTGACGAGCGCGTCGTGCAGCACCACGTCAGCCAATTGCAGCAGCTTGTGCGCCCGCACGGTCAGTAACTCCGGATCGCCCGGCCCGGCCCCAACCAGCCAAACTTTGCCACTATGTTCCATTGATCTCCTGTCCCTCCTTCATCAACTTTAAAATCTTTCTGGCCCCGCTGATCGTCATTGCCGTGCCGTGTAGACCGAAACCGTCCTTTGTGGCAAGAATCTCGATCAGATGGGCGATGCGCGGCAGGCGAAGCCCGGCTTTTCTGACAAGATCGCGATGCTCGAACATCGAAGCGACCTCGCCCTCAAACAGCACTCTCCCCCGATCCATCACGCAGGCCCGGTCACAGAAGAGCGGCACCATTTCGATGTCGTGCGTGGCGACAACCACCGTCATGCCGGAGGAGCGTTGCAGTTCGCGGATGAAGCGCATGATGCCGTCCGCGCCTTTCGGATCAAGTCCGGCGGTCGGCTCATCGAGCAAGAGCACCGACGGCTCCATCGCCAGCACCCCGGCCAGCGCCACCCGTTTTTTCTGTCCGAAGCTGAGGTGGTGCACCGGCTTGCGCGCCAGCTCCGCCACGCCGACGAGCCCCATCGCCGCCTCGACCCTGCAGCGCACCTCCGGCTCCGGCAGGCCGAGATTGCAGAGGCCAAACGAAATGTCCTCGTAAACGCTCGACGCGAAGAGCTGCGCGTCGGGGTTCTGGAACACGATGCCGACCTCCTGCCGCAGGCTTTTGAGTCCCCGTGTCGAATAATCAAGCGGCTGATCGCGCAGCAGCACCCGGCCCGAGCATGGCCTGAGAATGCCGTTGAAGCTGAGCAGGAGCGACGATTTGCCAGCGCCGTTGCCGCCGAGCAACGCGGTAACCTGCCCCGCCGGGATAGGAAGCTCCACACCATCGAGCCCCACTATGCCGTCCGGCCAAACGAACCTCAGCCCTTCCGTTTTGAGCATGCTCGGCGACGACATCAGAAAAGCCTCCCGAAATGCGTTGCGATGGCGACGCAAAACAACGCCCCCTCGACCAGCGCGATGCCTGCAAGCGATGGCCTCTGCGCTCGCGGTGACGGAGCCAGCACACGAATCAAGCCGTCGTAGCCCCGGCACTCCATCGCCACATACACCTCCTCGGCGCGACGGGCCGAAAAGAAGAACAGGTTCGAGGCGAGCGACGCAAGGGAGCGGAATGATGCCGCCGTGCCCGCATAGCCGAGCCGTGAGCGCTGCGCGGTCGCCATCTCCGAGGCTGTCTCGAAGAGCAGGAAGACAAAGCGATAGACGAGCAACGTCATTTCGATAAGCAGCACCGGAATACCCAACGAAGCCATGGAGCGCCCGAGGTCGGCGACCGGCGTCGTGAAGGCGATGAAGTAGAGGCACGAAACCGACGCCAGCGCCTTGAACGCCAAGTGAATCGCCATCGCAAGGCCGGCTGAGGTCACACCGATGAAAGCACTGCCAACCGGAATCGAGAAAAGAAATAGCTCTGGATGCACGGAAATATCAAACGCGACAGCTGCCGTTCCGATCATGAGAAAGGCTGCCGGAAGCAGCAGCCAGCGGAGATAGTCACCTGGCCGGACACCTCCCTTCATGACGACCGAGGCACTCATCAGCCCAGAAACCAGCAGCGAAAACAGTGCGGAGTCCACCCAAAGCACCATTGCGATGGGTGGAAGCGCATAGAGCAGCTTGTAGCCCGGCGCGACATCGCGCAGCCGGGAGCTTGCTGCGTAGTGGTCGAGCGTCATCACGGCTGCCCCGCACCGGCGGATTCGCCCTTGCCTCGCAGAAATCCGAGGCCATAGCCCAGCACGCCCGCACCCAGCGCCGCCTGCAACGCAAACAGCAGGCTCTCGACCTCCCCGCCCGGCGGCTCCCAGAACGGCGCAAACCATGGCTCGTAGCTGGGATACAATTCTGTGATTGCCTCCTCGGCTTGGCCGTCCGCGCCGCCGAACTCGGCATGTTTGAGCGTCATCAGCGGCACGACCGCCAGCGCGATCACCAGCGCCGCAAGCAGAAGATTCTTCAGGATCGATTTTTTCATCATTTCACCTCCCCGGAAAGCGTTGCAGAACCGAACATGGTCTCACCGGCATACGAGAGGATGGCGTTGTAGACCATCACCGTCAGAATGCCCTCGCTCACGGCAAGCGGCACCTGCGTCACGGCGAAGATACCGAGGAACTTGAACATGGCTGCGGCAAACCCGCCGGTCGCCGACGGAAAAGCCGCGGCGAGCTGGAGCGAGGTGACGACGTAGGTCACCAGATCGCCCAGCGCCGCGCCGAGAAAGACTGCCATAGAGCGTGGAGCCTTCATCCCGTCGGCGAGCTTGTAAATGCCGTATGACACAAACGGCCCGGCAATGCCCATCGAAAAGAGGTTTGCGCCAAGCGTCGTCAACCCGCCGTGAGCGAGCAGCAACGCCTGAAAGAGCAGCACTATCGCTCCAAGCACGCTCATAACCGACGGGCCGAACATGATCGCTCCGAGCCCCACGCCGGTCGGGTGCGAACAGCTTCCCGTAACTGACGGAATCTTGAGGGACGAAAGTACGAAGGCGAACGCCCCGACCATCGCCAGCAGCAGCTTCATGCGCGGATTGTCGGCCACGATCTTGCGCATCAACCGGAAGCCGAGCACGAAAAAGGGCAACGACACTGCCGTCCAGAACAGGCTCCAGCCCGGCGGCAGGAATCCCTCCATGATGTGCATGGCATAAGCCTCGCAGCCACCGAGCAGCATGAAGGCCGCAGCCATCGTGGCCCCGGCGATAAAACGGAATTTCATGGTTTTCATCGCTTCCTCCTTTAATTGAATCGTGCGGCCACGCCCAGCAGCACAGCCGTATCAGGCTCGGCATCGTTCAGCCCGCCCTTGATGCCAAGATCGAAATCGAAATCTTCGGTGACGCTGTAGATCAGGCCGCCAACCAGAAATGCGGGGTGTGTTCGCGACCCGCTCTCTTCGGCTGTTTCAATACCGATGTCGGCAACCGCCCTGAGCTTGTCGGAAACCGCATATTCGCCCGCGAGAGATGCGTTCCAGATGTGTTTGTTGCATGTAGCTGCATCCTCGTCAAGCTCATAGGCATTGCGATGGTAGCCAGCATTGGCATGAAGCGTCAGCGGGCCGAACTCTTTCGTGGCGATCAGCACCGCGCCGCCACTCACCCGCCCGGTGCCGAGGCCCTTGTCGGCGTCACCGGTCGGTAAGGAGATGCCGGGTTTCAGGGCAAGGCTGAAGCCGTTCTTTTCATTTTCGCAGAACCGCCACTTGAGTTCAAGCGTCATATCACCGATACCGCTTTCATCGGCGGTAACCAGTTGGTTTTCCTTCACCTGATACCACAGGTATGGCAATCCGGCAACGATGTCGATGCCCTCCGATATACCGTAAGAAACCGCCACCGCAGCTTCGTTTTCCCGCTCTTTGATCCTGATACCTTCGCCGGTCTCACTGTTGGAGGAAAATCCGGTCGTGCACTCGATCTGCCAGCCGCCGTTACCTTGGGTGCCGGTATCGTCGGTAACAAGAGGATGGGCCGCATACGCCGGGGCAGCGCAGCACAGCAGTGCTACCGCCATAAGATTTTTTTTCATGGTCGTGTGTTTTGTTCTGTTAGTTAAAGAGCCAGAAAGGAACGGAAGCCAACGGATGACCGGTATCGGCAAAACCATCATAACCCGCACAACGTTGTCAGCGAGTGACTGGGAAAGCATTGAAATGTTGAGTACTCCGTTGAGCCTCATGAATCGACAGCAACAGAAAATGCTCGTGAAGGTGGGAACGGCCCATTAAACGGGGTTCGGCAGTAAAAATCGCCGGGACGCCAAACGGTGAGCGGAACGGATCGTGATAGACAGGAGGAACGAATCGACAGAGAAGCGAGCGGAACAGCCGGTTGCGCATTGCCGTTAACGATGCACGAACCCAGCCTACTCCGGAGGATGGAACGAGGGTGTGTTTCATGGTGTATGTTGCTTTATTCCCGAAGCGTTAAAAGAAATGAGGCAGGTCTTCTGACTTTCCCGGGTTTTACCAGCCTTCCCATCCCAAACCTGGGACAGTGGCATTATTGGCGAACCTTTTCACCGGCTTTGCGGCCAGTGCGGGATTACAGCAGCGGGTACTGTTCCGGACTCTCACCGGATTCCCTTTTAAGCCCGCATGTCTCCATGCAGGGCACCACATAATCGAATGAAGTATAAGAAAAAGAGCGCAAGAGACAAATTTCCTGCTTAAGATTTTTTCGTACGGTTAGCCCCATATCCAGAGGAAAGCGCTACTCGCCTGGCCTCCGGACTGTAAATCTCTCGGGTCAATCCTCGAAGAAAACTTGTACCTTGACAATGGAGAGGTGGCGCTCAAACAGCAAAATGCGCATAAAATATTATAAAATAATTTTTTATGCGTATTCGAAATGAATATAAAAAACACAGTTGCGTCGCAGATATGAACAAACGCTAAGTATCGATAAACAACGATAAAAAGAGAGGCTTTCAGACAAGAAAAAAAGGCTTTCAGTGCAGAACCCCGAAAGCCGATAAGTCATTATATTTGTGGGCGATAGAAGATTCGAACTTCTGACCTCTACCGTGTAAAGGAAGAGCAAGATACTATATCTCATTATATTTATATTACTTACAGAGAAACTGTAAAATTTATCGTCGCATATACGTCGCAGTTTTGGGATCAAAATCCATGAACAACCATTAAAACCCATTACAAGAGCGCTGCTGGCTGAAACCCTTCCAGGTCACCACATGAAGTCTTTTAATGGCATGGAATTTGATGAACAGCAAATCGCCTTACCTAACTGACCGGTTCAGGGGATTACGAAAAACACTTGCAACCGGGCAATCTCTCATGACAGAGCTTGCTGACTTCACGCAGTTGCTCCTGCCTCTCAGAAAAAAATACCCGACAGACTGTGAAAGCGAGTACTTAACGTTAGATTTGTCCAATTCTCGTCTGAAACAGGGCACAGACACCCTGAACTACTGCCCATACGGATCAGATTTTGCTCAGATAATCGAATAATAATCGACTATCTGAGCAAAATTTGCAGGCCATCAATTCGCCAAAAAATTGCCGATCTTTCTTGGTACTGGAAAAAACAGAGTGACTCCACCACTCTGTCGTCGAAGATTTCTTCCCTCTCTTGCCATTTTCCAGGAATTCGCTTAAATTGTCTTTTGCGACAATAACGAACTGTTAAGACAATTTATGCGACAGCTGTGATCATTTCATGAAGGCATCGCTAAAAAACACGACAGCCGATGATTCTCTGATCATCTATGCCGAACTCAATGATGCAGAGATAAGAGCTGCACAGCGGCGATTGAAAGCTGGCGAATTAAAGCGGATTGTCCCTGGTGTTCTCAGTGCCAGCCCTGAAAAAGAGTGGCCTGCCATCGTTGCATTGCACAGAATAAGGCTCCTTGCCGCACTGTTTCCGGGGGCGGTGATTGGTTTCAGGAGCGCATTCAAAGGCGGCATCCCGGTGAATGGCGTGATACACCTCACCTACAGTTACAACAGGGTTGTAGAACTACCCGGGCTGAAAGTGATCCTCGTCAAGGGGTATGGACAGGTTGCCGGTGACCAGCCAATGTCCGGGCGAGACCTCTACTTCCCTTCCCCGGCCAGGATGCTCATGGAAAATCTTACCGCAAGCCGCGGGGCGATTAAAAAAGCTCTGGGCCGTGTCGCTGTCGAAGACAGACTGGTCAGTATTTACGAATCCAGAGGTACTGAAGCGCTCAACCGAATCAGGGATGAAGCGCATACTCTTGCGCCGCTCTTGAAATTCGACAAGGAATACCAGGTATTGAACGAGCTGATCGGCACCATTCTTGGTACGAAAAGCGCTCAGCTCGGTACTGCTGCGGGAAAAGCTCTGGCAGCTGGCACGCCTTTCGACGCCGATCGTTTGGTCCTGTTTGAATCTCTGGCCGCTGTGTTGCGAGTCATGCCGCTCGTGCAGAAAGCGTCACCGACCAGAACAGAAACGGCGCGCATCAATTTTGCCTTTCTGGAATCCTATTTCAGCAACTTCATCGAGGGGACGGAGTTCGATGTGTCAGAGGCACGGCAAATCGTGCTTGAGGGGAAAATCATCGATCAGCGCCCGAAAGATTCGCACGACATCCTCGGTGTGTTCCGACAGGCAATCAATCCCGGTTGGGCAAACCAGTCGATGGCAATCGGTGAAGCGGTGTTGCACCAGTTGCGGCAGCGTCATGCGGATCTCATGAAAGAACGACCTGAGGCATCTCCCGGCGATATCAAAGACCGGGAGAATTTTGCCGGTAACACCACGTTCGTCTCACCAAAAAACGTCCGGGGAACCCTGATCGAAGGGAGTAAATTTTTGCCATCAGTTCCTCCAGGTATGGCTCGTGCACTGCTGGCGATGTTCATCGTCTCTGAAGTCCATCCCTTTATCGATGGGAACGGGCGCCTCGCACGACTGGTCATGAATGCGGAGTTATCGGTAGTAAACGCCAGCAGAATCATCGTGCCGACCCTTTTCAGAGAGGAATATCTGGATTGCCTGCGCGTACTCACACGGCAGGGAAAACCCGAACCGTTCATTGAAGCCATGCAGCACATCCAGCAATGGACTTCGGCATTCGACTATACCGATCTTGACCAGGTAATCGGCCAAATGAAAGCGTGTAATGCATTTGAAAAATCCCGCAGGCAGTACCAGCTGCTCAATGTTTCGGACCTGGGTGACGAAAGAAGATGAAACGATCCCCGTATAATGGCATTAAATTTCAACTTGCAACGCACTCATTTTATGGGATCAGCTCCCTGCCCTGCCATGTATCCGGAGCAATCCAGCTATCTCCATAGGTCCCTTTTTCGATCAAGGCTTTGACGAAATAGTTCCAGCTGCTGCACGACCTGATTGAAGTTCTCAGTTCTCAGGCAAAAATTCAAGTCCGATACGCTTCCTGAAAGCAGTCCATTGCACCTGCTTTTCATCGATAAACTTTAGGAAAAAAATCTCCTGAGGTTGAACAAGTATTATCCTCCATTGCTCAAACGTCTGCTTGATTGCTTCGGCAAGCCTGCCGCCTTCAAAGTTGTACTGGCGTGACAGCATCCAGATATCATAGAAGTCTTTCAGCCTGCTGTTGAGTATCCCAAGCTTGGCCATCACCTCAAACTTTTCGGCAATCATGCTTTCCCTGCTGTAACAGTACATCTCCGCCGGAGGAAAATTCAGCAATGATGGTAACGATTCCTGTACAGGCTCCGGGAAGACCTTGTCTCCAAATCCAATATCAAGCTGGATGGTCAGTCTGGCAGCATCGAGATGTCCACGAAATCTTGCACGCAATCCCTCATAGTCCGCATCTTCAGTTATCGGCTCGACAGTGATTGATTCCGGATCAAAAATGATCCCGTCTTCCTGCTCTTCGACTGCCAAAACCTGACGGATAATGGTCGTGATATTCTCCGGGGCGTTTGCGGTTTTGCCCAGCATATCGATATCCATGGTTGGTCTTGCCAAGGGAGCTTGCCAGACACGAAGCAGCAATGCCCCCTTGAGAATGAAGCGATCTGCGAATGAGGAAACCGACAGACGATAGAGAAAGCGCTCCATGGCATAGTACTGCAACAGCTCCTGAAAAGGCCTGTGATCCTGTCGTGCCTTGTTCAAGAGCCGTTGCCTGACCGAAGCTCCGATATTTCTGATCGCTTTTGCACTCACAGCGTTGCCTCCAGATAGGGTTTCATAACGGAGGCAACACGGCACACTTCTGCATACTGCATCAGTGCATGAAGGTTCTTAGGCTTTCGCTGCTGATACAGTTTGAGCGCTTCGAGCACAATATCCATCCCGATCCTGTTACGGAATTTGAAGCAATCAACAAGCGTCTTTTCCGGACTATAGATCTTTACCGGAACACCGTCGAGCTGATGTGTTTCAATGCCGAGCTTGAAACAAGCGTGTGAAAACCGGAATATCGTAACCGGAGGATACTCGATTCTTGGCTGTTCGGCACCCTTTTCAAGCGCAAGAGATATGCTGTGTGGAACCTGGGTGGTCATTCCCTGAAAGGACAGTGCCGAGACCAGACAAAGCACTCCGTTCGGAACCCTCAGGGCAACGGTAACAAGATCAGGATATTCGAGCTGCTTTTCCTTTATGAGCTGGTAAAACCCTCGTGAAAGCTCTTCAAGCTCACCGCTGTCACGAAGACTGTACAGCGTCCTGGGATGAATGCCAAGATTGATCGCTTCCCGGGTGCGGATGAGCCCTCCCCTGGCAAGAATCAGGGCTTTGGCCTTATCTGCAGCTGTACGTTGTTGTGACATTGCTCGTTTGGATAAAAAACCATAACATTATGAATAAGTATAGGTATATTTATCCACAGCAACAACAAATGATCCCCCTAAGTTCACGAGCTTTCAATGACAATTGAGCTGTTCACAGCACATTGCCTGAACCGCCTGAACGGCATGGTATTTTTATTGCGAAACCGTATCGTTACCTGTGGAGCCAAAGTCTCCCGTCACAGCACATTGAACCACAACCTTAAACACTGATGCTTTTCAGAATCATGTCCGACATCCACAACGAGTTCTGCCGAGAAGAGAGCGGCGAGGACTGGGTGGTCCCGGAACTTGCCGGGGACAAGAAATCCACCCTCATCCTTGCAGGAGACATCGGCCTCCTCGGCAAAAAGCAAACATGGATCAGCTTTCTTTCGCAATGCTCAAAGCAGTTCAGATATGTTTTCATTATTGAAGGCAATCATGAATGGTATCACGGCAACATCGAGAAACACTCCTGGCAGAATGCCATTGCCGAGCAGGGATTGCACAACGTCCATACCGGTCAGCTCATTCTGGAAAAGGAAAAGATTGCCGTCATCGGCACCACGCTCTGGACGGACTTTTTTGGCGCTAACCCCATCGCCATGTTCGACGTCAGTCAGGGCCTCAATGACTATCGGCTGATAAAAGTCGGAGCTGATTATCACCGGTTCCGACCAGAATACCTTCTCGCGCTCCACTACACGCAGAAAAAGAAGCTGTTTGAGGAAGTCGATAACTATACAGCTCTGGGATACAAGGTTATCGTGGTCACCCACCACCACCCGTCACTGCAAGGCATCGCGCCTGGTTACCGAAACGATCTCCTGAATGCAGGGTATGTGTCCGACCTTGAAAAGGAGGTGCTTATCCATAGAATTGATTACTGGATCTGCGGTCACTGCCATACCGCCATGGAGTACTCAATCGGCAAGACCAGAGTGATCTGCAATCCCAAAGGCTATCCTCACGAAGACGATAACGGTTTCGAGCCGCTCAAAACACTGAATGTACCTTAACCCCTCTCTAATTACCGCGGCCCCGTCCCTTTCTACTTTCACCGATTTTGCAGCATGTTTTACAACTCCTGAAAAGGCTTTCGCAAGGAATGCAAGGATAACCGAATCAAAGCAGCAACACAACAGGAAATCGTCACTTTGATGTTGGAGAGGTAGCGATAAATACACAAATACATGCTCACAAAGGACTTATGCGATGCCACCATTCTCACGTCGCATATGCATCGCAGATTTGATAGCATAAACCATAAAAAACGCTCACCAACAATAAAATCGGCAGAGACCTCAATTCGCCTTATAAAACGCCAATTTCTCTTTTGTTTTTTGCCATCCCTCTCCGGGCATCAATGGAGACAGAACCTCCAGCACATAAAGTCCAGCAGCTTTGCTATCCCATGACGTTGAACTGGTCAGAAGTGGTGCCATGTCATCGAGAAAACGGGGATCATCAAGCTTCTCGAACAGGTTCATCTCAAACTCAGCCCGGCTAACGTTGTGTTGTTCATGCTCCATGTACCGCAAGAAACAGGACACAACTAACTCCGGGTTTATAGCGATCGTCCTCGATGCGTGCCACAGATCGAAAAGATCCCTGCCTTTTTTCCGCTGATAGAGTGCCCGAAGTTTTGTCCCAAGCAATTCGTCCTTATCATAGCTGGTAATGGATGCACTCCCGCTGTACCAACGCGATGTCATCGAAAATGGCATCTCCTGATAACCAAGTACGGTAAAATGC
Organism: Chlorobiota bacterium; assembly: GCA_016866305.1. Lineage (GTDB taxonomy): Bacteria > Bacteroidota > Chlorobiia > Chlorobiales > Chlorobiaceae > Chlorobium. Next base: position 169,374 of record VGMX01000001.1, read on the forward strand.
TCTCTGGAATTGATTTCCACCTTTAATCGCAATGGGAGACCTTCCTCTGACTCAACCCGCCAAATCAGCGTAATCCGCCCTTCCGACTGCTTTCGCCTGGGCTCACCCAGCCATGGATTCAGTTTTTCCTTGACCGCATCCATGACGGGACCTATCGGTCCGGCCTTCTTCTGCACCAGATCGATATCCTCTGAATATCTTGCAGGAGGAAGATGAAGTTTGAACAGAGCTGTGCCGCCGCGAAATACCAGATTTGCCGCTGCAACAGGATGGCTGTAAAGATCAACCAACGCACGGCAAATAATCATGTCCTGCTCGACCTGGGATATCTGTTGCCATGGGGCGTGGGTACGCCACTGGGTGATATAATCAAGAGGGATCATAGATCTGGAATAACCGTTTCGTTCGGCAGGAGTCTCCAGCGGGTGATTTGACGGACACCGTAATGTGGCCGTGATGGGGCAAGAAGAGCCGGAACCGGTTTTCGTTCCGCAACATATGATGCTAATCCTTCTGCCAATCCTGACTCACCTAACATTTCAAGCAAATAGCCCAAACGTTGAACCCAAGTTATTGGTGACAATCCAGCTATGGCAACCAGCTCCGCAGCATTGAGGGATTCAGCCAACTCGGCAAGGACGGTGACGGCATTGTCAAGCCCCCCTGCATGATGAGGATAACCGATTATATCAAAAGCGGTCACCTCCGGAGTTGAGATTTTCAAATAACCGCGAGGAGTTTTAAAGTCGCGGGTTGGCATAAGTGATGCATTGCTGCGCTGAATAAAGTCAACCCTAACCTGGCCACAGACAATCCCGGGACGAATATGCTCGACGATAACCTGAAAGGCTTGAGGACGCTGATGGGCGGCACCGTAATACTCCCCGGCTGAAAGTATGCCCGCATAATAGGGCTCTTTCAGATACTCCATCAATGACGGAATAAACTGGCTTGCCGGCAGACAGCCCATCTTGCGGTATTCCGGCGGGACAACCACATAAAATCCCCGGTACGGCATAGCAACGACACCTTTGTACCGGAGACGACGCAATGCGTCACGGGTAGCAACAGCACTTGAGCCAAGTGCTGATGAAACGTCAGACCCGATAAAACAGAAATAGCCTTTCGCCTGTAGCCCTTCTATGTATTGAGATACATTCATAGTTGTAAATACATAGATCGTTCGAGAAAAACAACAATAAATGCTGTTTTTCTAAAACGAATCACATTTCCATCATCAAAGGCAACAAAGTCCAACGTCAATTACAATGAGACGAAACCCTGACCTCTCTTTGTAGAGGTAGCGCTTTCTCACAAGATGAAAACATAAACACTACTACTATTGCAGCTTATGGATTACCTTCGACAAGAATCACCATTTCGTATAACAATGGTGTAACAAATTTGCCTGAAAACGCACAAAAATCAGGACAATTAACGTATTTCAAGAGGAAAAACAGAAAATAAAAAAAGCCTGTAAGTCTTTATCTTACAAGCTTTTATACGGGTGGGCGATAGAAGATTCGAACTTCTGACCTCTACCGTGTAAAGGAAGAGCAAGATAATATATATTATTATATTTATATCACTTACAGAGACACCACAAAATTTATCGTCGCATATACGTCGCCGTTTTGGTATAAAAATCCATTACTAAAGCGCAATAACCATTACTCTCCACTTCTTCCCTCACTCAATCCACACACCTCTTGATACTGCTGATCATCTTGTTGACCTCAATAACATCAGAAGAAAGCTCCGTCAGCTTCTTCTGAATCTCCAGAATTTTCCCGACGCACTGGTCATAGAGCTCCTGATTTTTTTCTGAACAGGTTCCCTCTCCCTTTCGTCTCCCCGTAATGATGTAATCGACATCAATCCCGACAGCCTCAAGCTTTTTCCGCAGAATCTTGCCGATCATGCTGCGCCCATTGACGTAATGGGTCAGATAGCTCCCATCACTGGCCCCAATAGCCTTGGCGAGGGCTATCTGCGTTCCAAACTGTTCCCTGATTACTTCCCTGAACCTGTTTGCCTGCTCTTTATAAACTACTTCCCGAGCTGCCATGACCCCCTCGACCTTGTTGCGATATTGATAAGATTTTACTATATAAAATTAACGCTTATCAATTTATAGTAAAATATATTAATAAATATCACTAAATACAAACATGAACGCGCATGTAACCTACGACAACCTGCCCCAGGCTGTCATGAGCTTGCATGAAAAGCTCGATGTGATAGGGAGCAGAATTGAAAAACTGTCCAGGAAACAGATCTTCGGCACCGAAAACGACCCGCCTTTAGACGTAGACGAGGCTGCTAAACTCCTCAAAGTTACAAAGGCTGGCATCTACTCCAAGGTCAGCCGCAACGCCATCCCCTTTTACAAAATCGGCGGCAAGCTTTACTTCTCCCGTTCGGAACTGCTCGACGAGATTAAATCTGCACGTCATCCAACGCAGGAAAAGCAGAAAACGGATGAACCACCCGCAATGCTGCAGCAACTATTTCTTGATAAATCTTCTCCAGCATCACACCAATAACCAGAACCCCATACCCATGCTCCTCAGCATACCTACAGGTTTCCGCCATCAAACCCGGTACCGGTTTCATGAACCTGTACTGTTCTGAAGATGAAATCCGGCAACTGGATACCTATGTCGAAAGCCCTTTTGAGGGAACTGCCGACCGACCGTCCTTTCTCGAAGGTGGAAGCAGCGTTCTCCCTGCAGGTGGATTTCGACCAGGACAATCCGGTTACCGTTGCCGGCTATGCGAAACGATGGAGTTGGACAAGGAAAAAGGTCATGAACTTTTTTGAAGAGATCGGGGTGTACATCGCCTATCCGGAAAATACCGCGAATAAACAGAATCAGAAGGGACAGATACGGATACAGATGCAGCGCAGAACCGGCACAGACAAGGAACAGATCAACTTCATCAATAACCGTGAGTTACCGTCGAAGAAAAACAGATACGGA
>VGMX01000002.1 GCA_016866305.1 Chlorobiota bacterium
CCGCGGAACTGCAGTGTTTCGCCTTCGGTGAGGGTGTCGCCGATCTTCAGCGACCCGTTGTCGTACAGGCCGATCACGTCCCCCGGCCAAGCCTCTTCGATCACGCTTTTTTCGTTGGCCATGAACTGCGTAGGGCTGGAGAAGCGGATTTTCTTTCCGAGACGGGTATGGTGGTAAAACTTGTTGCGCTCGAATTTTCCTGAACAGATCCTGAAAAAGGCCGTTCTGTCGCGGTGGTTCGGGTCGAGGTTGGCGTGGATCTTGAAGACGAACCCGCTCATGGCCTCCTCCCCGGCCTTCACCGTGCGCTGTGCGGCTTCGCGCTCATGCGGCGGGGGTGCGATCTGGATGAAGGTGTCGAGCAGCTCCTGCACGCCGAAGTTGTTGATGGCGCTGCCGAAAAAGACCGGGGCGAGCAGGCCGTCGCGATAGAGATCCTCGCTGAACGGCTCGTACACACCCTCGATCAGGTCGATGTCCTCCTGCAGCTTCCGGCAGAAGCTTTCCGGAATCCATTTTTTCAGCTCCGGATCGTCGGGGCTCTTGATCTTGATGAGTGTCTCGCTGATCTTCGTGGCGCTTGCCTCGAACAGGTTCAATTCCGTCCTGTAGAGGTTGTACACCCCCATGAAATTCTGCCCCTGACCGATGGGCCAGGTGAGCGGACGCACCTGGACTCCGAGTTTCCCTTCGATTTCGTCGAGCAGTTCGAACGGGTTGCGCCCTTCACGGTCAAGCTTGTTGATGAAGATGATGACCGGGGTATGGCGCATGGAGCATACCTCCATAAGCCGCTCGGTCTGCTCCTCAACGCCCTTGACGCAGTCAACCACGAGAATCACGCTGTCAACAGCGGTGAGGGTGCGATAGGTGTCTTCAGCGAAATCCTTGTGGCCCGGGGTGTCGAGGATGTTCACCCTGCGTCCCTTGTACTCGAATCCCATAACCGAGGTGGCTACCGAAATGCCGCGCTGCTTTTCGATCTCCATGAAGTCGCTCGTGGCACTCTTGCGGATCTTGTTGCTCTTGACCGCACCGGCGGTCTGGATCGCGCCGCCGAACAGCAGGAACTTTTCGGTCAGGGTGGTTTTGCCGGCATCGGGATGGCTGATGATGGCAAATGTCCGTCTGTTTTCTATTTCCCGGTTCAAGACTGGGTCCATGCTCTGCTTCTTCTTTCTCTGTTCTGGTGTATCCGCTGCTGCGGAAAGTGAAAACGCTTTCAAGGCGCAAAGATACAAAGACGGGCCATAAAAAAAGAATCGGCGGGTTCATGCAGTTCGCATGCAATACCGTATTTTTCAGCTTGGACAAACGGCAGCGGCTTTTTTATACATCATCCCATTCCGGAGGCATCTTGAGCGGATTTGAACAACTTCTCAATACCATCAGCGGTTATGTGTGGGGCGTGCCCCTCCTTGCCGTACTGTTCGGCACCCATCTCTTTCTCACCTTCAGGCTCGGTTTCATCCAGAAGCACACCTTCAGTGCGATCCGCATGTCGCTGACCAGAACAAGGGAGGGCGAGGGCGAGATCACCCATTTCGGAGCTCTCGTCACTGCGCTTGCCGCCACGATCGGCACGGGAAACATAGTCGGTGTTGCCACGGCGATTGCGGCCGGCGGACCCGGAGCGGTGCTCTGGATGTGGCTTACCGGGGTCTTCGGCATGGCCACCAAATATTCCGAGGCGCTGCTTTCAGTGAAGTACCGGGTTGTGGGGGGGGACGGCTCGGTTTCTGGCGGTCCGATGTACGTGCTCGAGAAAGCCATGAACATGAAGTGGCTTGCCGTGCTCTTCGCCGCATTCACCGTTGTTGCATCGTTCGGCATCGGCAACATGGTGCAGGCCAACTCCATCGCAGCAATGGTCGAGACCAATTTCAGTATTGCGCCCTGGATCACCGGCGCGGTGCTGACGGCGTTCACCGCCGTGGTGATCATCGGCGGCATCAAGTCGATCGCAAAAGTCTGCGAGTACCTGGTTCCCTTCATGGCGCTGATCTATGTTGCCGGCTGTATCGTGCTGCTGGTGCTGCGCAGCGACACGCTGCCCGACACCCTGCAGCTCATCATCTCGTCGGCCTTCAACGGCCAGGCCGCCCTCGGTGGTTTCGCCGGAGCGGGTGTGAAGGAGGCAATGCGCTTCGGTATTGCGCGAGGCCTTTTTTCCAACGAATCCGGTCTCGGCAGCGCTCCCATCGTGGCGGCGGCGGCCCAGACCAGCCATCCAGTGCGCCAGGCACTGATTTCCGCTACCGGAACCTTCTGGGATACGGTAGTGCTGTGCGCGGTAACCGGTATCGTCGTGGTGAACTCCGGCATGTGGCAGACCGGGCTGAAAGGTGCCGAGCTCACCGACGCAGCTTTCAATGAGGTGCCCCATATCGGCAACGTGGTGCTTACCTTCGGGTTGCTCACTTTCGTATTCTCCACCATCCTCGGCTGGTCGTACTACGGGGAGAAAGCCATGGAGTACCTTTTCGGCAAGCAGCTTGTCGTGCCGTACCGCTGGGCGTGGGTTGTCGCGGTCATGGTGGGCTCGGTTGTGTCGCTGCAGGTTGTCTGGGCCTTCGCCGATATTGCCAATGCGCTCATGGCCATGCCGAACCTTGTGTCGCTGCTGGTGCTCTCGCCCGTGGTTGCTGCCGAGACGAAAGCCTATTTTTTATCCCAGATGAACTCTTCAATATTTAAAGAACCTTTTTTCGATAATTCTGAATTACCGGAAGTATTTTTGCGAAAAAAGAAGGGGTAAGACTGTTTTTATTGCCTTGTGTTTTTTTCGATTGAAAAAAGAACACCAATAATTTCTCCCATAGCAATAACACCCAATGAAATCAAGCATCCGAACAAGCCACCCATAAGTTCGAAAAAATCATTTTGTGAAAAAAAATGGCTTGGTAGTTTTGGTTCAATAAGACCTTCCCACAGAAAGAAGTAGATACTTGGAAGCAAAAGAATGCCTCCGACTATACGAAAAACTGAGGATATGATCGAAAGTAGCGGGAATTTGTCATTCATTGTTCATGAACTTCCTGTTTTAATGTGATAGTAAAAACACTTATTCAGTACGCTTAATATACAGAAAGAGGGCGAAAAAACTCGGTTGTTGTTGCAGATTGTCAAGTGTAAAGCAAAATCGGGAGTTCTGGCGGCTTATTGCCTTCATGCCGGTGTGTGAAGTTTTTCAAAATAGTTCAGATGGACAAAATATCCACCATACACGCTGTTTGAAAGCATTTGTTCGATGAACCGTCAATCTGTCAGTCAGACAGGCTCCTTTCTGCCATGTGTTCGTTTTCTTCATGGAGGTTTGAAAAAAAATGGTATACTGCCACGGTTTTTTTCAGAGTAAAAACATGAACATCCTTACCATACAGCAGCTATGAATTTCAATCCGTGGCACCACGTCGAGATAGGAGAGGGCCAGCCGAATGTGGTCAACGCCATTATCGAGATATCGAAAGGAAGCAAAACAAAATATGAGCTCGACAAGAAAACCGGCATGCTCAAGCTCGACCGGGTGCTCTTCTCGTCGGTTTATTACCCGGCCAACTACGGGTTCATTCCGAAAACGCTTGGTGACGACCATGACCCGCTGGATATCATTGTGATTTCCCAGTGCGATATCGTGCCGATGTGTATCGTTCGGGCAAGAGTGATCGGCGTCATGCGCATGATCGATCACGGTGAGGGTGACGACAAGATCATCGCGGTTGCCGAGGACGATATGAGTATGAGCAGTGTCCACAATATCGACCAGCTCAGACCGCATTTCAACTCCGAGCTGAAGCACTTCTTCGAGGAGTACAAGGCGCTCGAGCAGAAGACCGTACTGGTGGAGGATTTCCAGGATGCAGAAGTCGCCCGCCAGAGCGTGATACACGCTATCGACAACTACAACAAGGTGTACGTGTAAGGGAGAGGTCTCCTGTTGCGAACGTGCTTTTCAGGCGGTGCGGAAATCTTTTTTTCCGCACCGCCTTTTTGTTTTTTTTCGCCGTTATTTTTCTCCTCTCTCTGGCCTTCACGGCCAGGAATCGAACGAACAGAATCGTAACGCTGTTGTTGTAAACAGCTTGCACTTGCTACGCTCAACTGTTGAACGGCAGGGTTATGAACGGCGTCATCTCTCCTGAAGCCTATCGCGTGCATGAAGGCGATAAGCTTGATCTTTCGCGGCATCCGACAATCGGAAAACCTGTTTATTCATCGAAAAAAGAGTATCACGACATGCTGCAGCAGCATGTCGCAGACCTCAGTGAGATCCAGGAGGTGCATTACGCCGACAACCGGTATGCGGTGCTTCTCGTTTTCCAGGCCATGGACGCCGCCGGCAAGGACAGCATGATCCGGCATGTCATGTCGGGTGTGAATCCCCAGGGGTGTCAGGTGTACAGTTTCAAGCACCCCTCCCCGCAGGAGCTCGATCACGATTTTCTCTGGAGAACCACCTGCTGCCTGCCGGAGCGGGGACGGATCGGAATTTTCAACCGTTCCTACTACGAGGAGGTGCTCATCGTGCGGGTGCACCCCGAGATTCTCGAACGGCAGGGCATTCCCGAAGCGCATCTGAAAAACGGAGATGTCTGGAAAGAACGCTACCGTTCGATCAACGATCATGAGCGTCATCTTTACCGCAACGGGACTCGGATCCTGAAGTTTTTCCTGCACCTTTCCCGGGAGGAGCAGCGCCGACGTTTTCTGGAGAGGATAGACAATCCTGAAAAGAACTGGAAGTTCAGCATGACCGACATCGCAGAGCGGGCGCACTGGGATGAGTACATGAAGGCTTATGAGGCCTGCATTTCGGCAACCAGCACCGATCATGCGCCATGGTACGTCATTCCTGCCGACGACAAGAAAAATGCGCGTCTTCTGGTCTCACGCATCATTCTCGACATGTTTCAGGGACTCGGCCTGCGGTTTGCCGAAGCAGACGGGGAGCGCAAAAAGGAGCTGCAGGAGTGCCGCCGTATCCTCTGTGCCGAACCGTGATCCCGTTTCTGTTCAGGCAGTGGCCGGAGCGGGCTGCGGCATCTGCTGTTAACCTTAAATCTTTCTCTGTTCAATGAACCGAAGACGGGAACGGGACTCTCTTGGAGAGGTGGTCGTGCCTTCCGGAAAGTACTGGGGAGCGCAGACGCAGCGTTCGCTCATGAATTTCCGGATAGGTTCGCCTGCATCGATGCCGCGGGAGGTGATCAGGGCGCTCGGCACGGTAAAAAAAGCCGCGGCGATCGTCAACTGCGAACTGGGATTGCTCTCGCCCGAGAAGATGAATGCCATCGCCGTGGTGTGCGATGAAATCATCGCCGGGGAGCTGTTCGGCCATTTCCCGCTTGTGATCTGGCAGACCGGTTCGGGCACCCACACCAACATGAATGTCAATGAAGTGATCGCCAACCGGGCCAAGGTGCTTTCCGGAACCTCCCCTGGTGCTGAAGCTGCAGGGTTGCATCCCAATGACGACGTGAACATGTCGCAGTCGTCGAATGATGTTTTTCCGGCAGCCATGCACATTGCCGCCTATGACGTCCTGTTTCGGAAAACCCTTCCCGGCATCCGCGAACTGCACGGCGCGCTTGCCGAAAAATCCGGGGAGTTCGCTTCCATCGTCAAGACCGGTCGCACACATCTCATGGATGCCGCGCCGCTGACGCTCGGGCAGGAGTTTTCCGGGTATGCTGATCAGCTACTGCAGGGCCTTGCCGCTCTGGGACGATCCATGCCCCAGCTTGCCATGCTCGCGGTCGGGGGCACCGCCGTGGGGACGGGGCTCAATGCGCCGGAGGGTTTCGCGTCGAAAACTGCTGCCACCATTGCCTCGCTGACAGGCTATCCGTTTGTGACGGCACCCAACAAATTTGCGGCGATAGCCTCGCATGAGGCTCTGGTCGGCGCGCACGGAACTCTGAAGCTCCTTGCCGTGAGTCTCATGAAAATCGCAAACGACATCCGGCTTCTTGCTTCCGGACCGCGGTGCGGCATCGGAGAACTTGTGCTTCCGGCAAACGAGCCCGGTTCGTCCATCATGCCTGGAAAGGTCAATCCCACGCAGGCGGAAGCCCTCTGCATGGTTTGCGCACAGGTGATGGGTAACGATGTGACGATGTCGGTCGCTGGTGCGGGAGGTTCGCTGGAACTGAACGTGTTCAAACCGCTGCTTGTCAGCGCATTTCTGCAGTCAGCCGAACTGCTTGGTGATGCATGCGCTTCTTTTTCCCGCAAGTGCCTCAGGGGGTTGCAACCCGACAGGGAGGTCATCGGCGGCTTCCTGGCCGATAATCTCATGCTTGTGACGGCGCTCAATCCGCACATCGGATACGACAAGGCGGCAGAGATCGCCCGCAAGGCCCAGGCCGAAAAGCTGCCGCTGCGAGAAGCCGCCTTGCGGAGCGGGTACGTGACGGCTCCGCAGTTCGATGCCTGGGTGAACCCGGTGGCCATGACGGAGAAAAAAGAACAAAAAGCATAAAACCCGCTGTTTTTTCGAACAAAATGAATCTTGATTTTGTTTGCTGTAATGTTAGGATGTGTGGTTCGTGTTCTTTACCGGTTTTCTCCGTTAGGCCTGCCCTTTATTGAAGAGAAGGGCAGGTTTTTTGTTTTTTTGCGGCGCCGGTTCCCCTTTTTTGACGTAGTCAACGGTTTTTTTCTGCAGTCCGATTCCAGGTCGTACCTCCTGTTTCGTTGTTGTGATTGTGATGCGGCGGGTGTTGATAACCCGGCGCCCCCTGAATCTTTGGGCGTGAGGAGGATAATGCATTATTTCGTCAAAAACGTGTATTCGTTTCCTGTTTTTTTATAAGTCTTTTTTATAAAAAAAGATAATGTGTTTTACTGTGTGCAGTATATTGTGTGGTGGACGGGCGGTTATACCTGTCTGCACGGTTTCGTGATGTGTTGGCGGAATGTGGATAACCTGTGGATAACCTGCTGCAGCAGGGTATGCTTTGCCGGTGTATCATTCCCGGTCGCTTTGAAAAAAGAGAAAAGTCCTATATTTGGCCTCGGGCTGTTCGGGAGGCAAGCCGGAGGCCCTGCATTGTAACCCATCATTTTTCATTGTTTCATTCATGAGAGAACTCGGGGTCGGAGAGCTCAGGAGGCGGGCAGGAAACATCAGGCTGGTCATTTCGGACAACGACGGTGTGTTTACCGACAACGGCGTGTATTACAGCGAGAGCGGAGAGGTCATGAAGCGGTATTCCATCCGTGACGGCATGGGGGTAGAGCGGTTGCGGGAGCACGGCATCGATACCGCCATCATGACCGGCGAGATATCGCCGAGCATCAGGATGCGCGCCGGGAAACTGCAGATGCGCCATCTCTATCTCGGCGTGAAGGACAAACTGTCGAAACTGCAGAATGTGCTTGATGATACCGGTCTGGGGATGCATGAGCTTGCCTATATCGGCGACGACGTCAATGATCTCGCCATCATCAGGGCGATCGGCCATGAAGGGATAACAGCCTGTCCCGGCGATGCTACCTCCTTTGTCGAGCCTTTTGTCCACTATGTCTGCAAGGCGAAAGGGGGTTACGGAGCATTCAGGGATTTTGCCGAATGGCTTATCGTCCTGAGAGCTTCGGCATCACCCCAGGGCTGAGCAGGTTTCCGGTTTCCTCTGGCCGGTTCTTATTTTCATTCATTTTCCAGGATTGTCAATGGCGGAAGTAAAAATCGCAAACAGATATGTCGGAGACGGCCATCCGGTCTTCATCATTGCCGAAATTGGCATCAATCACAACGGGTCGCTTGATGTGGCCAAAAAGCTTGTCGAGGGAGCGGCTCTTGCCGGATGTGACGCCGTGAAGTTTCAGAAACGTACGCCAGACCTGTGTGTTCCGGCTGATCAACGCGACATCGAGCGAGACACACCCTGGGGCAGGATGAGCTATATCGACTACCGTCACAAAGTCGAGTTCGGAAACCGGGAGTATGCCGAAATCGATGCCTGCTGCAAACAGAACGGCATTCTCTGGTTCGCGTCCTGCTGGGATGAGGAGGCGGTCGATTTCATGGAACAGTTCGATCCTCCCTGCTACAAGGCCGCATCGGCTTCGCTGACCGATCTCCTGCTTCTGAAAAAGACAAGGGCTACCGGTCGCTCCCTCATCATCTCGACCGGAATGTCAACCATGGAGGAGATCGACCAGGCGATACTCGAACTCGGTCATGACAAGCTGCTTGTCGCCCATACCAATTCCACCTATCCCTGCCCGGTTGAAGAGCTGAACCTCCGCATGATTCAGACCCTGAAAATGTCCTATCCGGACGTTCCGGTCGGATATTCCGGTCATGAAGTGGGGCTTTCGACCACCTGGGCGGCAGTTGCTCTCGGTGCTTCATTCATCGAACGGCATGTGACGCTCGACCGCGCCATGTGGGGTTCCGACCAGGCGGCATCGGTGGAACTGTCCGGGCTTGGCCGGCTGGTTTCCAATATCCGTGATATCGAAAGGGCGCTCGGAGACGGGGTCAAGCACCTTTACGAAGGTGAAATCGCCGCACGGAAAAAACTTCGCCGGATCCCCTGAGCGCTCCACAGGGTGTTGCGGGAAGCTGAAACCGGCACGTTTCAGCTGCTTCCCGCGGCTCCGGCAGAGAGTGTTTGTTATATTTCATTTCCTCCCTTAAATTTCCACCTCGATTACATGGAGCCGCCGGCATCCGTGTTTCCGGTTGCCTTTATTCAGCCAACCGGACGATTTTTCACTTGACAACCCAACCTGCAATCCATGATGAGCGGAAATAACGGTACATCTGTTCAGGAATTCGAATACAAGGCCGAAATGAAGCAGCTGCTGGATCTTATCGTCCATTCGCTGTATACCCATCCTGAAATTTTTCTCAGGGAGCTTATTTCAAACGCTTCCGATGCCCTCGCCAAGGTGCGCTTCAACGCCCTTACCGATCAGGAGCTGCTCGAAGGCGACGGGGATCTCGGTATAAAAATAACGGTTGATTCCAAGGAGCTTGACTTCATTATCGAGGATAACGGCATCGGCATGACCGAGGAGGAACTGATCGCCAACCTCGGTACCGTCGCCAGGTCCGGAACACTCGGTTTCATGCAGGCGCTCAAGGATCAGCAGAAAATGCTGGACGGCAATCTGATCGGTCAGTTCGGTGTGGGTTTCTACTCGGTGTTCATGGTGACCGACGAGGTGACGGTTGAAACCCGGAGCGCACTGCCCGGCTCTCAGGGGTACCGCTGGCGTTCTTCCGGCCAGGGCACCTACAGCATCGAAAAGATTGAAAAAATCGGACGGGGCACCAGAATCTCCTTCAAACTCAAGGAGGAGTCGAAAGAGTTTGCCGAAGCGTACCGCGTAGAGCAGATCATAAAGAAGTACTCCAATTTCGTGGATTTTCCCATCATGCTCGATGGAAAGCAGATCAACAGCATGACGGCCCTTTGGCAGCGTTCGAAAAGCGAGCTGACGGACGAGGAGGTGAACGAGTTCTATAAATTCATCGCCAACGACTATCAGGATCCACTCGATTACCTGCACGTTTCGGTGGAAGGTATGGTGAGCTTCAAGGCGCTGCTGTTCCTGCCCAGGGAGGCTCCGGTGGAACTGCTTTACCGGCAGAGTGAACTCGAGAACCGCGGACCGCAGCTTTATGTCAAGAAAGTGATGATCCAGCACGAGTGCCGGGATCTGCTTCCCGAATACCTCCGCTTCATCAGCGGCGTGGTCGATACCGAGGATCTTTCGCTGAACGTATCGAGGGAGATCGTGCAGTCAAGCCCCGTGATGGCCAAAATCCGCCAGATTCTCACCGGCAAGATCCTTGCATGGTTCGAATCGCTGGCCAGGGAGCAGCCGGAAAAGTTCCGCACGTTCTACAAGGCGTTCGGGCCGATCGTGAAGATCGGGCTGAACACCGATTTCACCAACCGCCAGAAACTGATCGAACTCCTGCGTTTCGAGAGCACGAAAACGGTCGAGGGGGAGCATGTTACCCTGAAAGAGTATGTCGGACGCATGCCGGAAGATCAGAAAGAGATCTACTACCATTCCGGCAGCAATCGCAGCCAGCTGCTTGCGCATCCCAACCTCGAGTATTTTCAGGACAAGGGCATCGAGGTGCTGCTGCTCAGCGATCCGGTCGATGTGTTCGTGATTCCCTCGATCCACGAGTATGAGAAAAAGCCGCTGAAATCCATCGAAAAAGCCGATATTGATTTTTCGAAAGAGAAAAAGGAGGGGAGCCAGCCTCTTCCGGAGAACCTCGTGCAGCCGGTGCTCGGCCTTTTCAGGGAAACGCTCGGAGAGCGGATAGAGGATGTCGTCGAGTCGCATCGGCTTGTCAGTTCGCCGGTTACGCTGGTGAGTGGAAAGGATGCTCTTGACAGCCAGATGGAGCGGATGATGAAGATGATGCAGGCTGACGTGCCGGAAGGAAAAAAGATTCTTGAAGTCAATACTGCCCATCCCATTATCCGGAACCTTTCCGGCATGTATATGGCCAATGCCGCCAATCCGCTCATCAGGACGGTTATCGAGCAGCTTTACGACGGTGCGCTCCTGCATGAGGGGGGGCTTGATTCGACCACTTCATTCCTTTCGAGAATGAACGACCTGATCGAGGCGGCGACGCAGCAGCGCTAAGCTTCCTGAATCTTTAACAACTCATTAACCGGAACATTTGTGAAACAGAGCGGGAATTTCGATGCAAGGGATGCAGCTGTTTTCCAGAAAAACGAGATCACCGAGCACTACATCTATAAAAACCTTTCCGGCAAGGTGACCGGGGTCAGGAACCGGCGCATTCTCAGCCAGATCGCCGATGACGAAATGCGCCACTACAACGTCTGGAAAACCTACACCCGTCGCGATATCGCCCCCAGCAGGATCAAGGTGTGGTTCTATACCTTCATCAGCATGGTTTTCGGGTTCACCTTCGGCATCAAGCTCATGGAGAAAGCCGAAAAAACCGCCCATGATGTCTACAACCGTATTCCGGGTTCCTTCAAGGAGATCAACGGGATCATCCGTGACGAGGAGGAGCACGAGCAGGCACTCATGACCCTGCTTGACGAGGATCGGCTGAAATATACCGGATCGGTCGTACTCGGCCTGAACGATGCGCTTGTCGAATTGATGGGTGTGCTGGCAGGTCTCACCTTCGCCCTGCAGAACACCGCTCTCGTGGCCCTGACGGCATCGATCACCGGTTTCGCCGCGGCACTCTCGATGGCCGCTTCGGAGTACCTGTCCACCAAATCCGAACCGGGAGGGAAAAGTCCGTTCAAGGCTGCTGTCTATACCGGGTTTGCCTATATCCTCACCGTGCTCGTGCTGGTGACTCCCTACCTTCTCTTTGCCGATCTCTATCTCTGCCTCGCTGTAGCGTTCGCCGCAGCAGTCTGCATTATCGGTTTCTTCAATTTCTACATTGCGGTTGCCAAGGACGTCCCGTTCAGAAGCCGGTTTCTCGAGATGGTCGGCCTGTGCTTCACCGTTGCCGCGCTGAGTTTCGCTGCCGGTTACGGTATCCGCTACGCATTCGGCATCGAGGTGTAGGGTTTTCAAAGGGTATCGACGATCGAGGCGTAATCCACGATGTCGTTGCCGGTATCGACTTCAACCGTATGCGGCAGTTCCTCTTTTGAAAGCGGGTCCTGTGTTGCGAGCTGCTGGAGCAGCACGTTTTCGTCAGCTTCGGATGGATCGCCCCCTTTCCGGAGCCGCATCCTGATCCGCTCGCGAAGCAGCTTCTCGGGGGCGTGAAAGTGCAGGATGGTGAAGGCACAGTTGTACCTCCGGGCAAGTTCACGGAACCGGAGGCGTTCGGCACTCGCCAGAAATGTCGCATCGACAAGCACTGAAAATCCCTCTTCAAGACAGATTCCGACGATTTGCTCAAGCCGGCGGTAGGTTTTTTCGGTGAAACCTGGCGTATAGATGTCAAGGTTCCGGCTTTGGCTGTTTTCGCCGGCTTCGAGGCCGGCAAGCCGTTTGCGTTCGATGTCGGAACGGATATGGATTGCCGGTATCAGCGGTGCGAGCCGACCGGCATGCATGCTTTTTCCGCTGCCCGAGACGCCGCTGGTGATGATGAGACGACCCCTTGAGCGCACGGTGTAGCGGTGAGCCTGCCGGATATAGGAGAGGTGTTCCTCCCTGATCGCGTGTTTTGCCGTTGCCGGACACTCCTGTGTGTAGCGGATCGCAGTGACTTTGGCCCTGACCATGGCGCGGTACAGGCTGTAGAAACGGAGGAGGCGGAGCGCTTCGTAATCGCCGGTTCCGGAGAGATAAGCGCCCAGAAAACGCCAGGCGAGTTCAGGACGGCCCCCGTGTTCGAGGTCCATGAAAAGGAATGCCGCGTCGCTGATCACGTCGATCATGAAGAGCGAAGGGTTGAATTCGATACAGTCAAAAATCAGCACCCGGTTGCAGTGCCAGACCATGTTGCCGGTGTGCATGTCGCCGTGACAGTGCCGGATGAACCCGTTGTTTTTGCGTTCAAGAAAAAGGGGCAGGAGTCTGTTGTGCTCGTCGAGTGTCCACTCTTTCAGCTTTTCAAGCAGATGCTCTTCGGGGCTGCCGGAAACAAGCCCGGCGGTGTGGCTGAAATTGTCGAGCAGCGGCAGGATCACCTTTTCGGGTCTGCCGTACTCCGAGCTGCTCCCGGCAGCAGGAATGGCGCGATGAAATGCCGTTACGGTTCGGGTAACGCTGTCGATATGCGTTTCGGTCAGACGGTTCGTGGCAAGCAGCCGGTCAAGCTCCTGTGAACGGTCGAATTGCACCATCTTGACCGCATGCTCGATAACCGTTCCGCTGCCACCGATACGGATTGCGCTGCCTGAACGGGTGACCGGAACCACGTCGAGGTACAGCTCGGGGCAGAGCCTCCGGTTCAGTGTCAGCTCTTGCCCGCAGAAGAACGCTCTTTTTTCCGGGGTCGAAAAATCAAGGAACCCAAGGTTCACCGGTTTTTTGATCTTGTAGGCGTAGGTACCGGTAAGAAATATCCATGAAATGTGGGTTTCGGCTATCTGAATGTCTTCAGTGCCGTGGGGGTAGGCTTCCGGTCGGCTGAGGGCCCGGACCAGCTCGTGCATCTCTTTTTCCATGGTGGAACGGTTTACCGGGAAAGTGGGCGCTACCTGGAAAATATAACACGGTGTGCAGGAAGATGCAGCCTGTTGTGCGAATTATTCGAGACAATGGAGCGATTGATCCTGCAGGACCAAGCACGCTTCCATGTAATGGTTTAAACAAAAAATATTGTAAATTCAAGGTTTGAAAAGCGGTATCCTCGTTTTTCTGTCATCGGTCATCAGTCCACGTTTATGCTTCATCTCTCCAAGATTCTGTGTCCGACGGATTACTCCGGTACTTCCGACAAGGCGGTCAGGTACGCTATCGAGTTTGCCCGCAAGGTCGATGCGCATGTGCGGTTTCTGCATGTGCAGCAGCCGGAGAACCCCGTCCTGAAAACCGCTGAAGGGTATGGTTCGGGTATCGCGTCTGAGGAAGATGACGGAGGGATTCCGCTCTCTTTTTCCGGCGTGGTGATGTCTGAAAAAAGCAAAGGCCTCAGTGCCGATATCCATGTTCTCCGTGGAGAACCTTCGAGGGTGATCACCGGACATGCCTCCGCATGGGGGGCTGATCTGATCATCATGGGCTCTCACGGAAGAAGCGGCCTCCTGCGGCTCATGATGGGCAGCGTGGCCGAGGCCGTTTTCAGGATCGCCGATATTCCTGTGCTGCTCGTCAAGGAGTCGGGCAGCGACAAGGCCTCGGCCGGCTGACCCTGGCAACGACAAGCTTGTTAACCGTTTTCATCCTTTCTGTGCTATGAACAATTTCAGGGACTCTGTGCTTTCGCTCATTACCGAAACATCGGCAAACCTTCCATCGGATGTGCGCCGGGCCATAGCCCGTGCCATCGAGCGTGAAGATCCCTCTTCGCAGGCAGGACTTGCCATGTCGGCCATATCGGTCAACATCGATATGGCTGTCGATAATGTTTCGCCCATCTGCCAGGATACCGGCATGCCGACCTTCTTCATCCATACGCCGAAGGGTGTGGACCAGCTCCGCATGAAGCAGGATATCGAGGATGCGGTAGCCGAAGCGACCCGTACCGGCAAGCTTCGTCCGAACGCGGTTGACAGCCTTACCGGCAGGAACTCCGGCAACAATCTCGGCTGTCATGTTCCGGTTATCCATTTCGAGCCCTGGGAGCGGAATGAGATCGAGGTGAAACTGATTCTCAAGGGCGGCGGCTGCGAGAACAAGAACATCCAGTACTCGCTTCCGGCGGAGATTCCAGGCCTCGGCAATGCTGGTCGCGATCTCGACGGCGTTCGCAAATGCCTGCTGCATTCGGTTTACCAGGCACAGGGCCAGGGGTGCAGCCCCGGTTTTATCGGTGTCGGCATCGGCGGCGATCGTACCAGTGGTTACGAACTGGCCAAGAAGCAGCTTTTCAGAAGGATTGACGACAGTAATGCCGACGACGGCCTGAAAGCGCTCGAAGAGGAAATTCTGGAGAAAGCCAATTCTCTGGAGATCGGCCCGATGGGGTTCGGCGGCAAAACCACGCTGCTTGGCTGCAAGATCGGCACATCCCACCGGGTTCCGGCAAGCTTCTTTGTTTCCGTTGCATACAACTGCTGGGCATATCGTCGTCTCGGCGTTCTGCTCGATTCCTCAACCGGCTCGATCACCCGCTGGTATTATCGTGATGCCGACGAAATCACCCGTATGGCCAGGGGCGAGGGCATTCCCCTGACCGGCAGGGAGGTTGTGCTCCAGGCACCAGCCAGCGAAGAAGCTGTCCGCAGTCTCAAGGTGGGGGATATCGTCATCATCAACGGCGCGATGCACACCGGGCGCGACGCGTTCCATCATCATGTGATGCATCACGATCTGCCTGAAGGCATCGATACAGAAGGTGGTATTCTCTATCATTGCGGCCCGGTCATCCTGAAGAACGATGACGGCAGCTACCGGGTGACTGCAGCAGGTCCGACCACCTCAATCCGCGAAGAGCCTTATCAGGCCGATGTGATCAAAAAGCTCGGACTTCGCGCCATTATCGGCAAGGGGGGGATGGGTCCGAAAACCCTGCAGGGATTGCAGGATCATGGCGCTGTTTACCTGAATGCCATCGGGGGCGCAGCTCAGTATTACGCGAAGTGCATTCACACGGTAACCGGCGTTGATTTTCTCGAAGAGATGGGAGTTCCCGAAGCGATGTGGCATTTCGAGGTCGATTCGTTTCCGGCGATCGTCACCATGGATGCGCACGGCAACAGCCTGCATCGGAAGGTGGATGATGGTTCGTTCGGCGTACTCGGCACGCTGGCCTGATTTTTGTTTACTGGTTCGATCTCTGTAAGTTACAGTACAAAATTTAAATGAATTCTAAACATTGAACGGTATGATTTTCGATGGAGTGATTCTGATGGTGGTAGGCATGATTGTTGTCTATTTTTTTCTTGTGATCATGAATACTGTTATAAAAATGAGTTCCTCTGCCTTCCGGGACCATGCGTTACAGGAAGAAAAAATGCTGCTTGACGAGGCAGAGGAGAAACGCAGGAAGAAGCGTGAAAAGGAGCAGAAAAAAGCAGCAATGACAGCAGCTCCGATTGCCGATGCATCTCGCATGGTGGCTGTTATCACTGCTGCTGCTCATGCGCATGCGAATCGCTGATTTTGCATTTCACCTGATGAATATTGTAGCTTACCAAGCTTATAAAACCAGACAAGGTTTATGAAAAAAATACGGTTTATGGATGTTTCGTTCCGTGACGGGTTTCAGTCCTGTTACGGTGCAAGGGTAAAAACCGACGATTTTCTGCCGGTGCTTGAAGCAGCCGTGAGGGCTGGTACCGATAACTTCGAGATCGGCGGCGGCGCACGTTTCCAGAGTCTCTATTTCTACTGCCAGGAGGACGCTTTCGACATGATGGATGCCGCCCGCAGGATCGTTGGTCCCGACATCAACCTGCAGACCCTGTCGAGGGGCGCAAATGTGGTTGGCCTGGTGTCGCAGTCGCGAGACATCATCGACCTGCATGCCCGCATGTTCAAGAAGCACGGCATCACCACTATCCGGAATTTCGATGCGCTGATGGATGTACGCAACATAGCATTCTCCGGTCAGTGTATCCACAACGCCGGTCTGAAGCATCAGGTTGTGATCGCCCTGATGGGTCTTCCTCCGGGTCTTAACGAAACCTATTGCCATACGCCGCAGTTCTATCTCGACAAGCTTCGTGAAATTCTCGATGCCGGTCTTCCCTTCGACAGCGTGGCCTTCAAGGATGCTTCCGGCTCCACAACTCCTGCTACCGTATACGAATCCATCAGGGGTGCACGACGCATGCTTCCGGAAGGCACGGTGATCGAGTTCCATACGCACGATACTGCCGGAATGGGTGTTGCCTGCAACTACGCGGCTATCGAGGGCGGTGCGGACATCATCGATCTTTCTATGGCGCCGGTAAGCGGCGGCACCGCCGAGGTTGACATCCTCACCATGTGGCACCGCCTTCGCGGTACCGATTATACGCTCGATATTGATCCCGAGAAGTACATCGAGGTAGAAGCCATGTTTATCGATCACATGGATAAATATTACATGCCTCCGGAAGCCAAGGAGGTGAATCCGCTCATTCCATTCTCGCCCATGCCGGGCGGCGCGCTGACAGCCAATACCCAGATGATGCGCGATACCAATACGCTGCACCTCTTTCCCGAGGTGATCCGCAATATGCGCGAGGTGGTGGCCAAAGGCGGTTTCGGTTCTTCTGTTACCCCTGTTTCCCAGTTCTATTTTCAGCAGGCGTTTGCCAATACCGTACAGGGGCCCTGGAAAAAAATCACCGAAAGCTATGGCAAGATGGTGCTCGGCTATTTCGGTCGCACTCCTGCCGAACCCGATCCCGAAGTGGTACGGCTTGCTTCCGAGCAGCTCGGTCTGCAGCCCACCACCGAGGATGTGCACGACATCAACGACCGCAACCCCGAACTCGGGATCGCCTGCAATCGTGCTCTGCTTGAAAAAGCAGGTCTGCCGACCACTGAAGAGAATATTTTCATCTCTGCAACATGCGGCGCCAAGGGCATCGCCTTCCTCAAGGACGACAAGCCGCTCGGTATCCGATACAAGGCAGATGTCGAGGCAGAAGCTGCCACCAAGTCTGCACCAAAGGAGAAATCAACCCAGAATACATCAACTGCCAAACCGGCTAAATCAGGTATGTCAAACTACATCATTACCGTGGACGGCAAGTCCTACAATGTCTCGGTTGTCGAAGGAACCGGCGCTGTTCAATCCGTTACACCGGCCGCTTCGGCAGCACCACAGGCTCAGTCATCCGGTGAAGGTACTCCAGTTGAGGCTGCGCTGCCCGGCACCGTCATGGCTATCGAAGTCGAGGTGGGCGATATGGTCAAGGAGGGAGACGACGTGATGATCGTCGAGGCCATGAAGATGGAGTCGCCGGTCAAGGCGCCGAAGAGCGGCAAGGTTGTTTCCATCGATGTTGCCGTCGGCGATACTATCGCGACAGGCGATATCCTGATGTCTATCGCATGAAAAGCCCAATGAACCGTAAACGGACAAACAGCAACATGCGAAACATTCGTACCATTCTTTTCATCCTGCTTTCACTGTTCTCTTTCACGGCGGCAGGGTATGCCCAGAGTTTTTTCCAGACAGAGGAAGGAACGGTCACGCTTATCGTGCCTGAAGATCTCGAACTGGTAAAGGTTCCGGTCAGGGACAGTCGCAGCCTGAAAGTGGGCGACGATATACGCCAGGGCGATTTCCTCGGTCTTTTCACCGACAGGCACCACAACAAGATCACCGTTACTGCAGGCGTATCAGGTCATGTGACATACATCAACGAAAGCTTCTACGGCAAGTATACCAACGTTCCGGCTGGCGCGGTGCTCCTGAAGATCGAGAAGCAGGATCTGCTTTCGAGCGTCCAGGGATCGGATGTGACAGCTGAACGCCTTTCCCTGAAGACCGTGTTCAGCAATCTTATCGAGAGTACCGGTATTTATGCGCTTGTGGTCGACAGCAGGCTGACATGGACCGAAGGTTTCGGCAGGGTGCTCATGATGAGCGTCGGTGCTCTGCTTATCTATCTTGCAATTGCCAAGGGGTTCGAACCGCTGCTGCTCATTCCTATCGGTATGGGCGCGGTGCTCTCGAACATCCCCCTTGCCTTCATCAATGACGAAGGCGGTATTCTGTACTATGTCTTCAACGTCGGTATCCAGAGCGGCGTTTTTCCTCTGCTCATCTTCATGGGTGTCGGAGCCATGACTGACTTCGGTCCAATGATCGCAAACCCGAAAACCAGCCTGCTCGGCGGGGCTGCGCAGCTCGGCATTTTCGGTACGCTGATCGGCGCACTGCTGCTCACCCAGTATGTGCCGGGTATCAACTTTTCGATGAAGGACGCCGCTTCGATCGGCATCATCGGTGGTGCCGACGGCCCGACCTCGATTTTTGTGGCTTCGCGCCTCAGCCCGGCCCTGCTCGGCAGCATCGCTGTTGCTGCCTACTCCTACATGGCGCTCGTGCCGATCATCCAGCCGCCGATCATGAAGCTGCTGACAACAGAGGAGGAGCGCAGGATCAAGATGACCCAGCTCCGCTATGTTTCAAAGCGTGAGAAGATCATCTTTCCTCTCGTGGTGATCGTGCTGTGCGCCCTGCTCCTGCCTTCGGCCGCTCCGCTCATCGGGTTTCTCATGTTCGGCAACCTCATGCGTGAGTGCGGTGTGGTTGAGCGGTTGAGTGATACTGCGCAGAACTCGCTCATCAACATCGTCACCATCTTCCTGGGTCTCGGCGTCGGCAGCAAGCTTTCGGCCGAGAAGTTTTTGAACATCGAAACGCTCGGCATCATCGTGCTCGGTCTCATCGCTTTCTCCCTCGGTACAGCCGGTGGTGTGCTGATGGCAAAGTTCATGAACCTGTTCCTGAAGCAGAAAATCAATCCGCTGATCGGGTCCGCCGGAGTTTCAGCCGTTCCGATGGCAGCCCGCGTGTCCAACAAGGTTGGACTCGAATCCGACCCGCACAACTTCCTGCTCATGCACGCCATGGGTCCGAACGTCTCCGGCGTTATCGGCTCTGCCGTGGCGGCAGGGGTTCTGCTCGCGGTATTCATGTGACGGGGGATCGGGGGGTATCCTGACAGATAGCAATAAAAAGGCGGCTTTCGGGGCCGCCTTTTTTTGTTTTACCGGGAGCTTTTTTCAGGGAGCGAGGGTCAGCTTTTCAGGATGACTTCACATCCGGGATGGAGTTCGATGAATCGTTCAAGCTCGATATCGGGAATCTGTCCCGTGGCGAGTTCAAGCTTTTCAAAGTTCAGCAGATGCATGAGCGGTTCTATGGAGCGGACCGGGGTATAGGAAATATCGAGTTCCTCGATTTCCTCGAGTTCCTCAAGAGGGTCGAGCGTGGCGACCTGGGTTCTTGAAATATTCAGCTCCCTCAGGTTGACGAGGTTTTTCAGGGGTGCCAGGTCGGCTATAGCGGTTTTGCTGCAGCGGAGATACTCAAGATTGCCGAGGTTGCCAAGCGGAGCGAGATTGTCGACGGCGGTGTTGTTGATGCCCAGCTCAATGAGATTTTCAAGACCGGCAAGAGCGTCGAGCATGCCGATGTCCGTTTTGTAACAGCTGAGCTTTTCAAGGTTGACCAGCGACTGCAGCGGAGTAAGATCAGAAATCATGGTTTCCGAACAGTAAAGTTCCTCCAGGTTGATCAGTTCACTGAGCGGTTCGAGCGATGCCACGGGTGTACTCGATACCCAGAGCAGTTTCAGGTTCCTGAGTTTCCTGAGCGGTTCGAGCGATGCGATATCACAGTCGAACGCATAGAGCCGCTGCAGATTGAACAGGTTTGCAAGGGGTTCGAGGTTTTCTATCGGCGACTCGTCGCAGCGGAGCTGCTGGAGCTGATCGAGCATGCGGACCGGCAGCAGGTCGTGCACTCTCCGGTTGTCGCATCGCAGATGGGTGGTTGCAAAGAAATCGAGCAGTTCGCCCTCATTGGGTTCCCTGACCAGTTTCAGCGTACTTTTGACCACCTCTTTCCAGTCGGCGCTCAGGCTGTTCCACCATCTTCTGCGCTGGGAGACCTCTTCGACAAGGGAGGCTTTCGTGCAGTTTCCCAGAAATTCCAGTTCTTCCGGACTGCAATAATGATGCCTGTCTCCCGGGGTTTTCGCGCAGCACCCGCCCGGTTCTGCGGGGGCGTTGTCACTCACGCCGAGATTTTCCGTGATGCGCCGGGTATACCATTCGGCTTTTTTTTCTTCGATGTTCCGCCGGTGAATCTCCTGACTCTGCTCGTCAAGGGAGGTGATATCCTCAAGGATGTCGTTGCCGCATCGGGGGCAGACCGCGCTGTCGCTGGTAAGAGGGAAACCGCATACGGGGCAATTGTTGTAGGTATTCTGCTCCAAAGTTGCCAGGGCTGTTAAGGTTACTGAAGGGAACAACGGTGAGTTCAAGTTTTCAGTATAAGAAAAAAAGCGTTACGGTTGCATAGCCTCCGTTTTTGATTTTGTTTTGTTTTTTAAAAGAGCTTTGCGGATCAAACTAATTGCATTCCTGCTTTGTTCCCATTGAAACAAGGGCGAGCGTTCAACCAGGTTTTTTCCCCGACACCATGATGCAGCAACCTTTTCACGCATTCTCTGCAGGTGCGCTTTCTTATGAAGGGCTGTTCGGCTATTCCGCAGAGGAGTGGCTGTTTCGCCGCAAGGGGTTCCGCAGGAACCCGAAAATCATACAGCGGAGCGAATCGCTTTTCACCATCGGCAACGGTTACCTCAACATCCGGGGCAGTCTCGAGGAACTGCCTTCCGGTCATGCCGGCGGGATGTATCTCAACGGCATCTACGACCGGTCTGAAGCCGATGTCGAGGAGCTTGTCAAGTGTCCCATGTGGACCGACGTCTCGGTCTGGAGCGAAGGTGAAAAATTCTGCCCGTCGACCTGCCGGGTGCTGTTCCATGAGCAGGTGCTCGACCTGAAAAAAGGCATCTTGCACCGCTCAACCACGATGCGCAATGGTTCCGGCCGGATTCTTACCATCGAGAGTCTCCGGCTGGTTTGCATGCACAATCCCCATCTCGGATACCTGCTGTTCCGGATCGTTCCGAGAAATTTTTCAGGTTTCGTGAGAGTGTTCAGCGGCCTCAACGGAGAGGTCACCAACCGCGGTTTCTTTCCGGAAGAGCAGCTGAAGCATCTGCAGCTTGAAAAGATCGAAAGAGGCCGCAATTTCATGTACCTGGAAACGAAGACCAGGCAGCGCGGCATAAGAATCGCTGAAGCTGCATCCTGGAAACTCGTTCTGCCCGAATCCTTTCCTGTACGGCCCGAACCCCGGATTTACGGCGAGAAGTTTACCAGCGAAATGACGCTCGAAGTCAGCAGTGGATGCGCATACACCTTCGAAAAGCTTGCCGTAGTGCTGACAAGTCGTGAAGTTCCTGAAGGGAACATGTTCCGGAAATCCATCTGCGAACTGAAGTCCTACGTCCGTACCGGAGCTGCGGCGCATATCGCCTCTCATATCGATGCATGGGAGGAGAGATGGCGTCAGGCGGATATCCGTATAGAGGGGGATCCGGAAGCGCAACAGGCCCTGCGCTACAACATCTACCATCTCCTGATCAACGCCCCCCCGACATCCGGCAGCATCGGCGCGAAATTTCTCAGTTCGGAGGGATATCTCGGTCATGTCTTCTGGGATACCGAGATTTTCATTCTGCCGTTCTATGTCTACAATTTCCCTGCTGTCGCACGCAACATGCTGATTTACCGGTACGACACCCTTTCCGGCGCCTTGAAGAATGCCGAAAAGCAGGGGTATCGCGGCGCCAAGTATGCGTGGGAGTCCGCCACGACCGGAGAGGATGTCACCCCGCGCTTCGCCTCGAAGCTCGAACGCACCATTCGCCTCATCTACACGGGCTCGGAGGAGGACCATATCGTTTCCGATGTCATCTACGCCCTGGAAAAATATTTCCGGGTGACCGGCGATGAGGAATTCCTTTTCTCGCGCGGGCTTGAAATGGTTTTTCAAACGGCCAGGTTCTGGGCGAGCAGGGTGGTCGCAGATCGGGGCATCTATGAGATCCGCACGGTTATCGGGCCCGACGAGTTTCATGAGCATGTCGATAACAATGCCTATACGAACTACATGGTGAAATGGCATCTCCGGCTTGCCGTCATGCTGTTCAGGTATATGGCAAAACGTCACCCCGGGCGGCTTGAGCATATCTGCACCGGGATCGGCCTCGTTCCCGAAGAGGCGGACACCTGGCTTTCGGTCAGCAGGAAACTGAAGTTTTCCGTCGATCCGGAAACCCTGCTTGTCGAGCAGTTCGACGGCTATTTCCGGCTCAGGGATTACGTGATCAAGGGGTTCGACCGCAAGGGCCATCCGGTACTGCCGAGAGGCGTTACCTACAGGAACATCGCTTCGACCACCCTCGTCAAGCAGGCCGACGTGCTGATGATGATGCACCTGTTTCCCCATGCATTCAGCGACGAGGTGAAGCGGGTCAATTACGATTACTATGAAAAACGAACGGCGCACAAGTCCTCGCTCAGCCATTGCACGCATGCCATGATGGGCCTTGACGTCGGGAAACGTTCGAAGGCTTACCACTACTTCATGAAAACCGCGCAGTTCGATCTTGAAAACCTGCACGGGAACACCCACATGGGTATTCATGCGGCAGCCGTCGGCGGCTCATGGCAGACGGTGGTGTACGGTTTCGGCGGGTTTTCGATCAAGTCGGACAGGCTTGTTCTGAAACCGTGGCTGCCGAAAAAATGGAAGAGACTCTCCTTTTCCGTCCGGTGGCAGGACAGGAAGGTCGATCTTGCAATCCTTCACGACAGGATATCGATTTGTATCAATGCCCCCGAGGAGGAAGAGGTGCCGGTAAGTCTCTATCGCAAAACCTACAAGCTCAGGAGCAACAGGGAAGAGGTGCTGCGTTACTGCACCTCATGACTTGATGTCTGAGGCTGTCATTTCCGGAGGATCGTGATGAAAAAGCTCAGGATAGCGCAGATCGCCCCGCTCATCGAACGGGTGCCCCCGAAAAAGTACGGAGGAACCGAGCGGGTCGTTTACTACCTGACCGAGGGGCTTGTCGCCAGAGGCCATGATGTCACGCTTTTTGCTTCCGGCGACTCCAGAACCAGCGCCCGGCTTGTCGCGCCGGTCAGCGAGAGCCTCCGGCTGGGCCGGAAAGCGCACTCCGCCATGTTTGTTTCGATGATGATGCTCGGCACGCTTTTCGAGAAAATGGTGCATGAATTCGATATCATCCATTCCCATATCGAGTATCTCACCCTTCCGTATGCGAGCCGCTCTCCGGTTCCTGTGGTGCTGACCATGCACGGCAGGCTCGACTGCGGCGATTACCGGGAACTGCTCCGCCGGTATGGAGGGCTCTGTTACGTTTCCATCAGCGATGCCCAGCGCAGTCCCGTACCGGATATCAACTGGGTGAAAACCGTTTACCACGGTTATCCTGCCTCCTGTTTCGAGTACAATGCACACCCGGAGGACTATTTTCTGTACCTTGGACGGTTCTCGGAAGAAAAAAAACCCGAACAGGCCATCATGCTGGCCAGGGCGTGTCATGTTCCCCTGAAGATCGCCGCGAAAATCGATCCTGCCGACAAAGGCTATTTCGACCGGAAGGTGCGGCCGCTGCTTGACGATCCGCTCATCGAATACGTGGGTGAGGTCGATGACGCCAGGAAGAGGGTTCTGCTGAAACATGCACGGGCCCTGCTCAATCCCATCGACTGGCCGGAACCTTTCGGCCTGGTCATGATCGAGTCGCTGGCTTCCGGTACTCCGGTCATCGTCAGGAACTGCGGTTCCGCTCCCGAGGTGGTGACACACGGGAAAACCGGATTCATCTGCCGGAGCAAACTGGATTTCGTGCAGGCGATCCGCGCGGCGGACACCATTTCAAGAAAGGCCTGCCGGGAGGAGTTCCTGCGCCGGTTTACCGTTGAAACCATGGTTGAAGGCTATGAGGAGGTGTATGAAAGCCTGCTGCGGCAGCATCGTGGCGCACCCCGTGCCGGTTACGGCCTTGGCGGTCCGGACGCCAGCGGAAAAAAAGCCTGCTGATTGGGTTTTTGGATGGTGAAAGAACGGAAAAAATCGTACTATTTCGGGCATAGCCGCATCCGGATCTCTTTTGGCTGAATACTTATCGCCCGTGATCGCCTTATGGAATTTGTGCACCTCCACGTTCATACCCACTACTCCATGCAGAGCAGCCCGGTTTTTCCCGGAGAGCTCTTTGCCGCATGCAGCAGGCTCGGCATGCAAAGTGTTGCGGTGACCGATTACTGCTCGATGTTCAATATGCCGGAACTGTTCAGCGAGGCGAAAAAAGCCGGCGTGAAGCTCATCATCGGCACGGAACTCCACCTGCTTGAATCGGGTGCTCACTCCCAGGGCAAACCGCCTGCATCACCTTCCCTTATTCTTCTGGTGCGCAATGAGGCCGGATACCGGAATCTCTGCATCCTGCTCTCCCGTGCGGCAAAGGAGGGCTTTGTGAACGGCATGCCTCATCTCGAGTCGCGGCTGCTCGAAGAGCACAGCGAGGGACTTGTCTGCCTGTCGGCCTACAGCTCCGGAAGGATCGGCAGGGCGCTGCATGCCGGTGCGATGCATGAGGCCGAAGCGCTCGTCGCCCATTACAAGGAGATTTTCGGAGAGGACTTCTATCTCGAACTGCAACGGCATGACACGCTGTTCGACGACCGGCTGAATGAGGCAACCATTGCGCTTGCCCGGAAATTTTCCGTGGAACTGGTGGCCACCAACAATGTTCATTACCTCGACAGGAAGGACTCCGGCTGCTACAGGGCCATGATCGCCAACCGCACCAAGGAGAAGCTATCGAGTCCGAACCTGCAGGCCCTTGCCGGCAGCGAATACTACCTGAAAACCGCCGACGAGATGTCGAGGCTCTTTTCCGACGAGCACCGGGAGCTTTCCAATACGGTAGCGATTGCCGGAAAATGCACCTACGCTTTCGCGAAGAAAGAACCAATCCTGCCGCACTACCGGCTTCCGGAGGGTTTCGACGACGAGGTGAAATACCTCCGGCACCTCACCTGGGAAGGCGCACACGAAAAGTACGCCGGATCGGAATCCGAAGGCATTTCCCGTGAGGATGTCCGACAGCGGATCGAGCTGGAGCTTGGCGTGATCGAAAAGATGGGCTTCAGTTCCTACTTCCTTATTGTCAGCGACCTGATCGCGGCCTCCCGGCGCATGGGCTATTCGGTCGGCCCGGGCCGGGGTTCGGCGGCCGGCAGCATCGTTGCCTATCTCACCGGGATCACCCGGATCGATCCGCTGAAGTACAAACTGCTTTTCGAGCGGTTTCTCAATCCCGAAAGGCTTTCGATGCCGGATATCGATATCGACTTTACACCGGTCGGCAAGCAGAAGGTTCTCGAATACACCGTGGAGAAGTACGGAGATGAAAGCGTGGCCAAGGTCGTTGCGATCGGCACGCTCGGCGCCAAGGCCGCCATCCGTGACGCGGGCCGCTTGCTCGAAGTGCCGTTGACGCTTGTCGACCGGCTCGCCAAGCTCGTGCCGGGCAAGCCCGGCATCACCCTTGAAAAGGCGCTCGGTGAAGTCCGGGAGCTGAAGCAGGTTGCCGAAAGCACTCCCGAGACCATGCAACTGCTTGAATACGCCCGCGCGCTCGAAGGCAGGGCGCGCAATGTCTCCATGCACGCCGGTGCAGTGGTGATTACCGACGGGCCGCTCGAGGAGCAGGTGCCACTCTACGTGTCCAACAAGATCGAGACCGAGGTGCGCCGCTATGCGGACGAGATCGATCTGGAGGACGTCGTTCCTGCCGGAGGCAAAAGTGCGGAGGGCGCCGAGGAGAAGCAGGTGGTGACGCAGTTCGACAAGAACTGGATCGAAACCGCCGGACTCCTGAAGATCGATTACCTCGGTCTGGAAACGCTCGCCGTGATCGACGAAACCCTCCATCTTATCAGGAAACGGTATGATGTTGAGATCGATCTGGAAAAAGTGCCCATGAACGACCGCAAGACCTTCCGCATCTTCCAGGAGGGGAAAATGGCCGGCATTTTCCAGTTCGAGTCTTCGGGCATGCAGAGCTACATGACCCGGCTGCAGCCGACACAGATCGGGGATATCATCGCCATGAGCGCGCTCTACCGTCCCGGAGCGCTGAATGCGCGCATCGACGAGCACCGCAATGCCGTTGACCTGTTTGTGGACCGCAAGCATGGCCGTGAGGCCATCGACTACATGCATCCCATGCTCGAGGAGATTCTCAAGGAGACCTACGGAGTGATCGTCTACCAGGAGCAGGTCATGCAGATATCCCAGGTGATGGGCGGCTTCTCGATGGCCAAGGCGGACAATCTCCGCAAGGCCATGGGCAAGAAGATGCCGGAGATCATGGAACAGTTCAAGGCGGATTTTGTCAGCGGGGCTGTGACCCAGGGTGTGCACGACACGCTGGCCACCAGGGTTTTCGAGCTCATGGCGGAATTCGCCGGATACGGTTTCAACAAGAGCCATTCTGCGGCCTACGGTGTGCTCGCCTACTGGACAGGCTATCTCAAGGCGCACTACACCGCGGAGTTCATGACCGCCATCCTGAACAGCGAGATCGGCGATACCGACCGCATGAAGCATCTGACCGACGAGGCCAAGAGCTTCGGTATCATGACGCTGCCTCCTTCAGTCAATAAAAGCGATGCGCTTTTTGCCATCGAGGATGTCAAGGGAAAGCCGTTCATTCGGGTCGGACTGAGCGCCATCAAACAGGTCGGCGGAGCCGCCAGGGGGGTGGTCACCTCCCGGCTCCGGAAAAAAAGGGATTTTCTGAACCTGTTCGATTTTACCGCTTCGGTCGATCTCCGGGTGATGAACCGCAAGGCGCTCGAATGCCTGATCCTTGCCGGAGCACTTGACGAACTCGATCCGAACCGGGCGAAACTGCTCGCCAATGTCGACAAGGCCATCAGGTTCGGACAGATGCAGAACCGCTCCGTAACGCTCGGACAGTGCGGCTTTTTTACCTCCGATAGCGGCGAGAGCACCGACGATGTCCATTACCCCGATCTCGACCCCGCCGATCCGATGCCCGAGTCGGAAAAGCTGCTGCAGGAGAAGAAGCTGGTCGGTTTCTATCTCAGCCGCCATCCGCTTTCCCCTTACCGCAGGGACTGGGAGGCGTTCGCCACCCTGCCGCTCAATGCCAAGGAGATCACCCCCTCCCGGCAGTACAAGGTGATCGGCGTGGTTGTCTCGATAAAACCCTATCAGGACCGGAAGGGCAAGGCCATGCTGTTCGGCGCGCTGGAGGATTTTACCGGCAAGGCGGATTTCACGGTGTTCGCCAGTGTGTATGAACAGTTCGGTCACCTGATAAAACCCGAGGAGGTGCTCATGCTGGTGGCTGAAGCCGAGGTAAGCGGCGGGATGCTGAAACTGCTGGTGCGCGAGGTGATTCCTGTTAAAAAGGTGCGGAGCAGCATGATCCGCAAGATCATTCTCAAGGTTGATGCCGACGACCAGGGGCAGGCCGAAAAACTGGGTCAGCTCAAGAGCCTGTTCGAGAGCCACCGGGGAGTCACCCCGGTCGATTTCGAGGTGAAGGTCCAGGCCGGGGAAAACATCGAAACCCTGAGACTGTTCGCTCGCGGCACCCCGCTTGACGCCGCCGATGCAACAATAGCAAAACTCGAGGAGATACTGGGTCCCGACAACGTGAGAATTTCAGGGTAGTGCAGGTGCGGAAGGCAGGGAAGCTTCCGGACACTTGCCGACTTTTGCCGGGCTGCCTTGTTTTTTCAGCTTACTTTTATAACTTGTTGCTTGTATTCCTATAGAGTTTTGATTTACCATCATTTTAAACCGAACAATACAATGAGCGGAAAATATCTTGCAGCGACCGATCAGAACTTCAAGGCGGAAATTCTCGAATCCGACAAGGTCGCCCTTGTTGATTTCTGGGCTGCATGGTGCGGACCCTGCATGATGCTCGGCCCGGTTATCGAGGAGCTTGCCGGCGACTACGAAGGAAAAGCTGTTATCGCCAAACTCAATGTTGACGAGAATCCCAATACCGCCGCCCAGTACGGCATCCGCAGCATCCCCACCATGCTGGTCTTCAAGAACGGCCAGGTTGTCGATCAGATGGTCGGAGCCCTGCCGAAGAACATGATCGCCAAGAAGATCGACGAGCATATCGGCTGATCCTGCATTTTTATTGACTATCCCGGCAGACACCTGCCGGGATTTTTTTATCACAACTTTCCTATCAACGATCGGAACTATGGAAAAGGAAATCCGGGATGTCGTCATCATCGGAACCGGTCCCGCAGGCTACACTGCAGCCATTTATACCGGCCGCGCCAACCTGAAACCGCTGGTTGTCGAGGGCATGCAGCCGGGCGGTCAGCTCATGATCACTACCGATATCGAGAATTTTCCGGGTTTTCCCGAGGGTATCAACGGACCGGAACTCATGTCGAGAATGCGCCGGCAGGCAGAGCGGTTCAATGCGGAATTCGTTTACGGCAGCGTCGTGGAAGCCGATCTTTCCAGAAGCCCTTGTTCCCTCCTGCTCGACGACGGACGGGAGATCGTGGCGCGGGCCGTCGTCATCGCCACCGGGGCCAACGCCAAATGGCTCGGCATCGAATCCGAGGACCGCTACAGGGGAAGGGGTGTCTCGGCCTGCGCCACCTGTGACGGCTTCTTTTTCAAGGAGTGCAGGGTGTTTGTGATCGGCGGCGGCGATACTGCCATGGAAGAGGCACTCTATCTCACCAAGTTCGCTTCCGAGGTGACGCTCGTGCACAGACGGGATGAATTCCGTGCATCGAAAATCATGAGCCTGCGTGCCGGCAAGAATCCGAAAATAAAAACCCTCCTGAATGCAGTCGTTGACGAGATACTTGGTGACGGCCAGAAGGTTACCGGCATCAGGCTGAAGGATGTTCGCACCGGGGATCTCTCCGAGCATCCCTGCGATGGCGTGTTCGTGGCTATCGGCCATGAGCCGAACGCCCGGCTTTTCGAGGGTCAGCTCGCCATCGACGACTACGGCTACATCGAAACGAAAAAATCGTCCACCGAAACCAGTGTGCCGGGGGTTTTCGCCTGCGGTGACGTGCAGGACTACACCTACCGCCAGGCAGTGACCGCGGTAGGCTCGGGATGCATGGCCGCAGTTGACGCCGAGCGTTTCCTTGAGTCGATCCGGTGATTCTGCAGTATTGTCGGCAGAGCCGGTTTTCCCGACCGGCCCTGCCCTGCGTTTGCCCCCTGAACAGTTGCGGCAAGAAATTTTGTTTTTTCCCGGGTTCCGCCTATTGATTACCTTGCAGTAAATCCATTCCCGCCCCAACCTCTTCCTCGAGGTTCCGTGCGCGACCTGCAGTACCCTGTGGTTCGTCTTTCATCAGTTCCTGAAGAGTGCATCCCCGTTCTCCCGGACGGTTTTTTCCGAAAACGCAGGAAGAAGGAGGCGTCATGAAAGCATGTGAACACCGCGAGATCTCCGAAATGGACTGGAACGAGTTCGAGGATCGTTTACGCTCTGCCGCTGAACCCCTGCGTGCAGAAGCCGGGGCCGACAGGACACTGCTCGACTATTTCGGAAAAGAGGAGTACGGCTATCTGCAAAAGCTTGCCGGTCATGCCCGTTCGGTTCGCGCCAATGTGCAGGTTTCGGGTAACATTGTCCTGATTCCCGGCATCATGGGCTCGAACCTCGTGACGGTGAAACAGGGCGGGGAAAGAGGGCTTCTGTGGATCGACCTGTTGCGCCTGGCGACCGGCAGGATCAGCCGTATGCGGCTCTCTCCCGATGGAGCGCACGATACCGACGCCGAATATACCGTCACGCCTTCCGACATCAACAAGCGATCATACGCAAGGGCGGTTCTCTGGCTTCGTGCCTCATGGAATGTCGAGACGTTCGCCTATGACTGGCGCAAGGATATCGATGCAGCCGCCGATGCGCTTGCCGTGTTTCTGCAGCAGCGTTTTCCCCGTCAGCCGGTTCACCTTGTGGCCCATTCGATGGGCGGTCTTGTCTGCCGGAACTTCATCGTCAGGCATGCCGAGCAGTGGAACAGCATGCAGGGAAAGGATGGAACAGCGGGCGGCCGGCTTGTCATGCTCGGCACCCCGAACTACGGTTCATTCCTGATTCCCCAGGTGCTGACCGGAGAGGATCTTACCGTCAGGCTGCTTGCCGCGGCAGATATCACCCACACCCTGCAGGACATTCTCGGCGTAATCTGCACCTTTCCCGGCTGCTACCAGATGCTTCCCGCGCAAGGCAAGCTCTCTGCAGCACTGCAGACGCTCTACCGTCCCGACAGCTGGGGCTCCGGGCAGGTTTCGGACCTGCACCTCGGCCGCGCCCTGAAGTTTCATGCGGCAATGGAGCGTCCCGAGAGCATCGACCCGGAACGAATGATCTGTATCGCGGGGTGCAACAGGGAGACCCCCTGCGACATGACCATCAACGCGCCGGGTGATTTCGACTACCTGGTGACATACGAGGGGGACGGCTGTGTGCCGCATGCCCTTGGACTGCTTCCGAACGTTCCCGTTTACTACATCGACGAATCGCATGGTGACCTTCTGCGGAACGAAAAAGTGCTCAATGCGGTCAGCGACCTGCTTGTCTGCGGCCGTACCTCGGTGCTTTCCGACAAACCCATTCTGTCGAGGGTGGCAGGGCATGCCCTCTATCAGCGCCGAAGCCCGGGACGTGACCAGGCCATCACCGCCGGGATCAGGGCGATAGCGGAACGCGCCGGTGCAGGAACATGTGCTCCCGGAGAGATCGCCTTTGCCGAAGAAACCATCATGCGTTCGGTCATGGGACGTTACCGCACCGGGACACCGCCACGGAACGAAGCGGCAAGGCACGAACCCCTGTCCCCGGCGAAGATCGAACTTGCCATCCAGCTTGTCCATGACGATGTGACCCGCGTCAAGAGTCCTGCGGTGGTTATCGGTCATTACCGGGGCGTTGACCCCGTCAATGCCGAGGGAGCAGTGGATGCAGCCATGAACCGCATGATCACCTTAGCCAATGAACAGGGAATTATCGGCGGCGGGCTCGGGGAGCTGTTTTTCATTCCCGTCACCGGAAAGCAGATTGCAGCGTCGAGCGTTATTCTGGCCGGCATGGGCGAAGAAGGGCATTTTACAAAGGATGACCTGCGCTACCTCATGACCAACGTCACGCTTTCGGTTTCGGCCCTCGGTATGGATTCCTTCGCCATGGTCGTGATCGGCTCGGGACAGGGAAGCATCTCCAAGGAGCGCGCACTGGCAAGCATTATCGAGGGCGTATCGGACGGACTGAGACGTTTTTCCGCTGAGAACCGCAGTGTCAGGAAGCTGGTGTTCGTCGAGCGCGACGGGCAGCAGTACGACATCATCAGGGAGATCATCGAGAAGAAGTTCCTTGAAAAGCAGGATATTCTTTTTCCCTGCCTTGCATTGAAGGCAAGCTTCCCCGGCCCTCGCCGCAAGGATCGGCCCGCAGGGCGGCAAAAGGGGGCAATGCGTCCGGAACCGGAGAGCCGCAAGCTCCGCGGCACAAGAATCACCATCGAACGCAGCAGCACCGAGGATCATGAAACCTTCCGGTTTTCGGCGCTGAGCAACAGTGCGGTCATTCCGGTGCGGGAGGTGGAGGTGCAGCGATTTTTCCTGAAAGGGGCATCGGAGCGTCTGATGACATCCGCGACACTCGAGGAGCAGTCCGGGTACGGCCACCTGCTGGCCTCCTATCTTTTTCCGCAGGATTTCCGGGCGCTTGTCGACCAGGAGGAGTCGCTCACCCTCATTCTCGATCGCAGCACCGCATCCTACCCGTGGGAGATGGCGTGCTTCAGGAGAGCCCGCCAGCAGACGTTCCTCGGTACCGGACGGAAGCTTACCCGGCAGTTCAGGACCATCCTCTCCTCTCCGGGCCTGATGCCCCCCCTTAACCGCTCGCTGAAAGCGCTCGTGATCGCCGATCCCGCCCCCGAACGGGAGTTCCAGCTCGACGGTGCCAGAAGGGAGGGACGCGCGGTTGCCGAGGTGCTCAGGAGCTTCAGTTCGGAACTGGAGATAACCGTGCATGAGCGGATCGGGGCTGCGGCATGCGATCCGGTGGAAATCCTCTCCCTGCTGTTCAGCGAGGAATATGACCTTGTGCACTACGCCGGGCATGGCGTTTTTGACGAAAAGAGCCCGGTTCGCAGCGGATGGTTTTTCAGCAGGGAATGCATCCTTTCGCCACGTGAAATATTCCAGTTGCGCAGGGTTCCCCGCCTGGTGTTCGCAAATGCCTGTTTTTCCGCTGTGGTCAAGGAGCGTCCGGCAATGGGCCTGGATGAAGGAAATCGCGGTCTTGCCGGGCTTGCCGAGGCATTTTTCGAACGCGGTGTCCAGAACTACATCGGAGCGGGATGGCCGGTCGATGATGAGCCGGCGGCGGCTTTTGCCCGCGAGTTCTACCGGCACGCCCTTTCGGGGAAGCCATTGGGAGAGGCGCTTGCCGCAGCAAGGGAGTGCATCCAGGACAAAGGCCCCACCTGGGGCGCTTACCAGCATTACGGCCAGGCCGATGCCTCTCTGGTGCGGCCAGCATCGTAATACAGCGGGAATCGGGAAGTTTTGCAAAACCGTAACACGCTTCTTCGAAGGCATTGCGTAACATCGAAGGAGAACGTCCGGTTTTTGTATCTGTCAGGGGAAACGTCATGCAGCACATCAAGCCGTTCAGGATCGAGATCGAGTGGACCGATCAGGAGAACTTCCTTTTTTCCTGCCACTATCACGAAGCCTCCCCATCCCGGCATCGGCAGCTTTCCTGTGTGCCGGAGCGCCGGTATTTTCCCGTTATGACCAGAGCCATGGGCAACGTGCTGCGCAAGCTGCGCCGGGAGCATATCTCCTTTCCGCTTTTTCTGGTAACGCTTGCATTCGAACATCGCCATCTTCTCGCCGAAATCGACCAGTTGCTGCAGGCGTTGCACGCACACCTCCGGACACAGAAAAGGGCGGGAAGCTGGAGCTGCTATATTTGCG
This sequence comes from Chlorobiota bacterium, assembly GCA_016866305.1. Classification (GTDB taxonomy): domain Bacteria; phylum Bacteroidota; class Chlorobiia; order Chlorobiales; family Chlorobiaceae; genus Chlorobium. Next base: position 33,194 of record VGMX01000002.1, read on the forward strand.
GGGAAACGGGACGTCCCTCCTCGTCGAGCGGGGGGTAGCCGATTCCTTTTGAGCGGAGATGTTCGCCGAGGCGCGGGTAGGTGTACTCGAAGAGCAGGCGCTCTATCTCTGTTTCGGGCAGCGAGGGCCGGTCATACATTCCCGCAAGCAGACGCTGGCGCTGCGCCTCGAACACGATGAGCGCTCCGGCGACCGACACATTGAGCGATTCCACCATGCCGAACATCGGCACGACGATGCACCGGTCGGCTCCCTGCACGGCTTCCGCTGAAATTCCGTCCCACTCCGCCCCGAGCACCACTGCTGTCGGCACGGTGTAGTCGATCTCCCTGAAATCCGCGCTTGCTGCGGTTGAGGCCGCAGCAAGAATCTGCATGCCCTCCTGCCGGAGCCGGCTGTAAACGCTTCCGATATCCCGGTACAGATTGATCGAGACCCACTTGCTCGACCCGGCAGCGGCGTTATGGCGCGTGAAAATATGCTTGCGGTACGATACCGCGTGCACTTCATGAATGCCTGCGGCGTCGCAGCTCCTGATGATGGCCGAGAGGTTGTGGGATTTGTTGACATTGTCCATGACAACGGTCAGCCCGGTCTGTCGCCGCCGGAGCATCCGGAGGATTTTCCTGAATCGTTCGGAAGATGCCAAAGGTGGTTGCGCAAAAGGGTTGACTGATGTATAAAGCTATCAATAAAGCGCTATTTTTCTCATTATTAATGCAAAAAGATGTCGCGCTCATCTATGGACAAAACTTCCTGACGGGCTATATTGAGAAGCCGGTTCATGATTTCCGCCCGGTCTTGAGGCCGGGCATGGCGCCCTTCGGGAATCAAGCGGGCAGAATTTGAGGAACGAAAAAACCATTTATACCGGAAAGCGAACCCTGTGCGTCCTGGATAGTGAGTGCGATGCTCATTTCCCCCAGGGAAGGCCGGGCAAATCGCTGGACAGACACCATGTCGTTACATCATAAAAAACATCCCCATCTCGAACGTCTGCTGAACCAGGCACCTGCGCTCTCCCTTGATGCATCATCGAAGGTGCTGATTCTCAGCGACCTGCACATGGGCAACGGAGGAAGGCGGGACGAGTTTCGCAGGAATGCCGATCTTGTCAGGGCCATGCTGGCCGACTATTACCATCCCGAACGGTACAGCCTGATCCTGAACGGCGATATCGAAGAACTTTTCAAGTTCTCTCTCGACAGCATAACCGGACAGTGGAGCGACTTCTACGATCTCTTTACGCGTTTCGGGGAGAACGGATTCGTGTTCAAGACCTACGGCAACCATGACGCAGCGCTCCTCGACGAAAGGGACTACCGGCTGCAACCCTATATGCTTGAATCGATAAAATTCCTCTACGGCAAGGAGACCATGCTGCTTTTTCACGGGCATCAGGCATCGGTACTGCTCTGGGAGACCTACCCTCAGGTCAGCCGTTCAGTGGTGTTTTTCCTGCGTTATATCGCCAAGCCCGTCGGGATCAGGAATTTTTCCATCGCCTACAACAGCCGCCGGCGATTTGCAATTGAGAAATCGATATATGATTTTTCCAACAATGCAAAGATCGTTTCAGTGATCGGCCATACCCACCGGCCGCTGTTCGAGTCCCTTTCGAAGGTTGACTACCTGAACTACCGTATCGAAGAGCTTTGCCGGGCCTATCCTGCCGCAGACAGCCCGGATCGGATCGTCATAGAAGGGAAAATAACGGCACTGAAGGAAGAACTCGACTCCTGTTACCGGCAGGGCAAGAAGATCGGATTGCGCAGCGGGCTGTATAACACGCTGACCATTCCCAGCGTGTTCAACTCGGGTTGTGCCATCGGGAAACGGGGTATCACCGCCCTGGAGATTGAGGGGAGCATCATCCGGCTGGTCTACTGGTTCAACGGCAAGCAGAGCAGAAAATTCATCAGCGACCGCGACAACCGGCCAAGGGAGCTTGGCAACACCGGATTCTACCGCATCGTGCTGAACGAGGATCATCTTGATTACGTGTTTTCCCGTCTTCACCTGCTTGCGTGAAACAGTTTCTCGCCTCCTGTTTCAATCGGCCTGTCCATGACGAACATCTGCTCTTAAGGCAATTGCCGTTCGGCACCGGCGAGCGTCAGGTTGTTTTGTTCTCCCGGTGCAGAGAAAGCCAGGCTTGAGTGGATCACCGGTTTTCAGGCGCGACCCTTCAACCCGAGGGAACCGCGCAAGGTGCGGATTCATCTGCGGGGCGGCGACGATACGGCGCTTGTCGAGGGCCCGAAAGCAGGCATGGCGTGAACGTCAGGGATATCGGCACTGATGGCGCCCGCCGTTTTGAAGACAGGAGTCAGGAATCCCGGCTTCCGTTTTCTGATTCAATGAAGGTTATAATTTCGGACGGGGTGTTCACCAGTGTTTTCGCTCCGTGTTCGAGCAGCTCTCCGGCCGGCCTGAATCCCCACAGCACGCCGAGCGGATGCATGCCGGCCCGGGAAGCGGTCAGCATGTCGATGCCGCTGTCTCCCACGTAGAGGATCTCATCCGGAGCACTTCCGAGCATCCCGGCAACGAGCAGCGCACCGGCCGGATCAGGCTTGTGGGGAATGCCGCCGTGATGGCCCATTACCACATCGAAGCTCCACTTCCCGAGCAGTTCACTGGCGCAGAGCCGGGTGAACCGGTCGGCCTTGTTGGAGAGGATGGCTTTTTTGATGCCTCTGCTCTCAAGTTCGTCAAGCATTCCGCCGATGCCGGAGTAAGGTTTCGAATGCCGGTTCCAGTTGGTGCTGTAGTGTTCCATGAGATCCACAAGCAGCAGGTCTATCAGCGCTTCCGTGGCGGTGTTTTCCGGGAGTGCCTGCCGCACCAGCTCCCGCATGCCGTGTCCGACGAGATAGCGTCCCCTTTCGAGCGAGTGGGTAGGGTAGTTGTGGGCTTCAAGCACGGAGTTGAGGGTATCGATGACGTCTTCGAGCGTATCGAGCAGAGTTCCGTCAAGGTCGAACATAACAGCGTTGAAAGGCATGGCGTACAGGAAAAGATGAATGAAGCTGAAGATTAGGGTTTTTTAGCGGTGACCAGGAAAACCGGATAGGTTTTCCTGTCGCCGGCACGGTTGGTTTTTTGTATTTCGCAGGCCGTACCGAACGAAACCGATTTGAAGCCGGCCATTTCCGAGTATCCGCTGCAGGGCGGAACGTTCGAAGCCGTGATGCACCTCCTCGCCGGGATCGTCGTGAAAGAATCCGTCTTCAAGGTCCAGATCGGCCAGGGCAATCATGCCCCCCGGACGCAGGAGCGCGTTGAGCTTTTCGAGTATCGCACCCGTGTCGGCGATATGGTGAAGGGTCATGCTGCTGAAGATGAGGTCAGGGTTTTCAGGCAGGGGTTTGGAAGGCGATGTTCCAAAGATATCCGTACATACCGGATGCTGAGGTCGGTTGTTTTTTTCGAAGCACGCCGAGCATCTCCTCCGAAGTGTCGATCGCCGTGAGATTGCCGAGGTGCGGAGCGAGGGCAAGTGTCACCAGACCGGTGCCGCAGCCGAACTCCAGCGCCTGCATTGCCGGATGCAGTCCGACGGCTTTGATGATGGCTTCCGCCACACTTCGGGCAAGCGCCGTGCGGCGGGGATTTTCATCCCATTCGGCCGCTGCCCGGTCGAACCGGTCTGCATTGTTCCATGAGGTTGCCATAAAAAAATCCTGAAACCTTTCCTGTTATTTCCTTTCGTCGCATATCGGCTTTTTGCGGCCTTTTTCGTCGAGGCAGACGAACGTGATGTGCGTACTGAAGACAATCACCCGTTCGCCGGTTTCGATGCTGTCCTTGTAGACGTTCACCGTGTACTCGATCGAGGTTTCGCCGATCCGGCTCTTTTCGGTCACGAAGCAGAGGATGGTTCCGCCGCGGATGCTCTTGCGGAATTCCACCTTGTCCATGCCGACTGTTACGAAGTTGCAGCCGGGGTAATCGAGCGTGACGGCAATATAGCTCACCTCATCGATCCATTTCAACAGGTTTCCGCCGAAAAGAAATCCGTAGTGGTTCAGGTGTTCGGGAAGCACAAGCTTGTAGTTTTCCATGCTGGTAAGAATAAATGGTGACATGCTTCGGGGTGTCCACGATTCCGTCGGTTTCCCCGAAAAGCCGCTCAGGGCTCATCCCTTGCCGGCTGCACGAGGATCACTTCCTCTCGCTCGACCTTGACCTGACCGGGCGGAAGGTGTCTGGATCGTCGCACATACTTTTTCAATGTATACATCACCGGCACCAGTTCCGAATGTTTTGCTGCAGAGTATCGTGCGGCAATTTCCGCAGCCTTGCGGATCTCATCCCGGTGCTGCATGCTCACGCCGCGCAGTACGCAGTGTGAGCCCGCGCTGCCCCTGGCGTGCAGCCAGATATCGTTTGGTTTGGCGAACGTGAACGTGAGCTGGTCGTTGTTTTTCGCATTTTTACCGATATATAGCGTGGCCGAGGCCGAGAGTCTGACGCTCCTGAAGGGAGCGGACGTTCGTGAAGCGGCGTTTCGCGCCGGTCTGCCGCTTTCGCGCAGCTCCTCCCGGTACTCATCGACAAACGCTCTGACGGCTTTTGGCGAACAGAGTGTCCCGAGTTCCCCGAGCAGTGATTCAAGCCGGCTTTTCCGTTTTTCGAGTCCGCTCCTGCGCTGCATCATGGTGGCGCATTTCCCCCTGGTTTTCGCGGCTTTTCTGAAATACTCCGCAGCGTTTTCGGCAAGCGAGCATTCAGGTTTCAGGGCGATGGTGATGTCCGCAGATCCCGGGTTGAAAATGTCCGGCACCGTGATGCTGCCGGGTTCGTTTCGTTCGAGACGGAGCGCCCCCATGAGCAGGTGACCCAGGGTTTCATCTTCACCGGCTTTCAGGACAAGCGCCTCCGGATCGAACTCCTGCAGCTCCCTTTCGGTTTTGCGCAACTGCCTGAGGAGCCTGTTTTCAAGTTCTCCCCGTGCCTGTTTGGTGCGCAGCCAGTCCCGCATGGACCAACTGTACCGGTTCAGCCCTTCAAGCACCGAACTGCAGGGTGTTGTGTCCGGAAGCGGGTTGTGCAGGATACTGAATAAGGGTTTGCCTTCCGTTGTCCGGCCTGTCTGCGTCAGGGGATCAAGCAACTCGTAGAACAGATCCCGGAAAGCCCGAAAGAGCGCTTCCGGATCTCCGGTTTCCCCGGCACGTTCGGCAAGGCAGCGCAGCATGGTGCGGTCGAAGCCGGGCAGCGGAAGGGGGTGATGTTCGATGAACCGCGCCTTGTCTTCCGCGAGCAGTTCAAGCTGCCGGAGGATACCCGGTTCCGATTGCCCGCATGATTCGTCGTAAGGCTGCCCCGGGAGGATGTTCCGGCTCCGGCAGGTGTCGGCAACAGTACCGCCGCCGGCCAGAAAGATGTTTGCCTCCGGGCTGTAGAGTCGCAAGACAATCGTGTCGCCGCCCGCAAGCCGGACAAGAATCTCCCGATCGAAGGGTGACATCTCCACGCCTGCAACTTCCCGTTCCTGGACGCCCGGCAGAAGGGTGGCGCTCCCGCGTTTTTTCCGGCTGAGCCCCTCTCTGGTGAACATGGAGAGTTCCGGTATGCGCGAGACGATCACCACCTGCAGATGCTCTCCTGTGGCGGTGACGAAGCTTATGGTCAGTTCGTTTTTTTCCGCCGAATGGATTTCGAACACGAACCCTCCGGCAAGCCGTTCGTGCAGTTCCCCCGCAGCATGGTAGAGCGTGAAGTAGTTCCGGTGCATCGGCAGTTGCTCAAGCGGTTGTCTTTTGCCTATCTTACAGGAAATGTTCTGGTAATGTATTAAAAAGTATATCCATGTCGGAAAAACAGGGTTCGACCGGATGCTGCGGCACGGGAGGCAGCGACCGCCACGGGGGAGAGGAAAAAAGGCTCGGCTGGCACGAGTACTTCATGAGCGTGGCGCACCTCATCTCCCGCCGCGCGACCTGTACGCGAGGCCATATCGGCGCGGTGATCGTCAGGGACCACAACATCCTTTCCACCGGATACAACGGCGCACCCTCCGGACTGCCGCACTGCAACGAAACCAACTGCAACATCTACCGGAGCACCCACCCGGACGGCACGGTTGAGGAGAACTGCGTCAACACCATCCATGCAGAGATCAACGCGATCGCACAGGCGGCCAAGCACGGGGTTTCGATCAAGGATGCCGACATCTACATCACGGCGAGTCCCTGCATTCACTGCCTGAAGGTGCTCATCAACGTGGGGATCAGGACCATCTACTACGACAAGCCATACAAGATCGAGCATATCGACGAACTGCTGCGGCTTTCCGGCGTCCGGCTGGTGCAGGTGCATGTCGAGGAACGGTAATGGGGGTTGCGTTGCCTGATCGGATTCACGAACCTTTTATGAGGCGCTGCCTCGAACTTGCCCTGAAAGGCTCCGGTGCGACGAGCCCGAACCCCATGGTGGGGTCGGTAATCGTCGTGGAAGGACGGATCGTGGGAGAGGGGTACCATATGCGCTACGGAGGGCCCCATGCCGAGGTGAACGCCGTGGCGTCGGTTGCCGACGAGCGGCTGCTGCGTCAATCGACACTCTACGTGAATCTCGAACCCTGTTCGCACTTCGGAAAAACCCCGCCCTGCAGCGATCTCATCATTGCCAGGCAGATCCCCCGCGTGGTCGTCGGCTGCCGCGACCCGCACGTGAAGGTGGCGGGAAAAGGCATTGAAAAACTGCGCGCCGCAGGCGTCGAGGTGGTGGAAGGGGTGCTTGAAGCCGAGTCGGAAAAGCTGAACGAAGCGTTCATCACGAGCCACCGGAAGGGGCGTCCCTTCGTGGCGCTGAAGCTCGCCCAGACGCTCGACGGCAAGATCGCCACGGCGTCGGGAGCGTCGAAATGGATTACCGGACAGGAGGCGAGAACCGAAGTGCACCGCCTGCGGTGCCGCTACGATGCGGTGCTGACCGGTGCGGCCACGGTCATCGCGGACGATTCGCAGCTCACGGTGCGCCACTGCGCGGGGCGCAACCCGCTGCGTGTTGTGCTCGACCCGAAGCTCGCCGTACCGCTGACGGCCGGTATTTTCGACGGGAGCGCCGAAACCCTTCTTTTTACCGAGGCATCCAGGCAGGACTCCGAAAAAGCCCGCATGCTTGCCTCCATGGGTGTTGCGGTTGCGGGTGCCGAGTCGCGTGAGTGCGGACTCGACCTCGGTGCAGTGCTTGCCATGCTTCACGAACGAAGGGTTCTTTCCGTGCTGGTCGAGGCCGGGAGCCGGCTTGCGTCCTCCTTTGTCAGGGAGGGGCTTTGCGACAAGCTGTACCTCTTCGTCGCTCCCCTCCTGTTCGGCGGCGACGGACTCAGCTCGTTCGATTCTTTCGGCATAAAGCTTCCCGAAGAGGCCCCGAGAGTGCGATTTGAGCAGCCGGTCTTTTTCGGTGGTGATCTTCTCCTGACAGCATATGTTTCCTGATCAGCAGTAAACAACAGGCGCCATGAAACGAAAATTTTCAAAAAGGGGGAACGGCATGTTCGATCGAATGTTCAACAATCCCGATGCAGGAAAACTGCTCCTGAGGCTTTCCGTAGGGGGGCTGATGCTTTTTCACGGCATCCACAAGCTGCAGCACGGCTACGGGTTCGAGGAAAAGATGCTGCTGAAGTCCGATCTTCCGGGCTACCTGTCGCACGGTATTCTCGTGGGTGAGATTCTTGCTCCGCTGATGATCGTGCTGGGCTTCAATACCAGGGCTGCAGCACTCGTCGAGGCTTTTGTCATGGTCATGGCGGTTTACCTGGTGCACATGGGCGACCTTTGGTCCTTCACCGGGCAGGGAGCCTATGCGCTTGAGCTTCAGGCGCTCTACCTTTTCGGTTCCCTGGCGATCTTTTTCCTCGGGGCGGGCCGCTACTCCCTCGGCGGATCCGGTGGACGCTGGAACTGAGCCGGGGCCTGGGTGGGTACGCTTCTCGATATCCATGCCGTCACGGCGTTTCGCGGCAGCACGAAGGTGTTCGACCGGCTTTCACTGCAGATCGACGAAGAGTGCAGCACGGCCGTGCGCGGCCCGAACGGGGCGGGGAAGTCCACGCTCCTGAAGCTTGTTTCCGGTGAATTGCATCCGGTCTTCTTTCCCGGCAGCCACATCAGGGTGTTCGGCCGGGATCGGTGGAATGTGCGGGAGCTTCGTTCGCGACTCGGCATTGTGTCTCACGACCTGCAGCACGACTATCTTTCGTCTGCCAGGGGGCTGAATGTCGTGCTTTCGGGGTTCTATTCGAGCATCGATACCTGGCGGAACCAGTCTTTCAACGATACCGAGTACGGCAAGGCGGCCGCGGTGATGGAGAGGCTCGGCATACTTGGCCTGAAGGATCGGGAGTTCGGCTCCCTGTCGGCCGGCGAGCAGCGCCGGTTATTGCTTGCGAGGGCACTCGTCAGCGATCCTGACACCCTGCTCTTCGACGAGCCTACCACGGGGGCTCGATCTCAGGGCCTCGTTTTTTTACCTCGACCAGATCAGCGCTCTCATGCGGCAGGGCAAGACCGTTCTGCTCGTCACGCACCATGTGCACGAAATACCTCCGGAAATCCGGAAAGTGGTGATGCTCCGCCAGGGCCGGGTGTTTTCCGAAAGCACACCCGGAGAGACTCTCACCTCCCGGCGGCTCTCCGCCCTGTTTGACTATCCCGTGCATGCGGTATCTCGCGACGGACGGTTTCAGGTGTTTCCGGCAGCCGTACCACCGGGAGTCGGCCAGTCCGGCATGCAACGGTAGGGAATGGCCGGGAGGCCGGTCGATCGCTCCGCCTATAGAGGATTTTTTTTGTCCTTATCCGATATTGTTTTAAATTAAAAAACCAGGGCATTTTTTTACGTTTTGCCTGAAGATTCGATGTCGAAATCCCGATTTGCTGTCTCCAAACATTCCGCACCAGCTGGTTTCGTTTTCTTCTTGTTCGTCGGCCTCAGCCGTAAGAGGCTGCCGGAAACGGTTCTTCTCCCAAAAGTGTTTGTTTGAAAAACAGTCATGAACAGGACATCGGTTTCATTTTTACCGCTATCGCGCGGCATGGTTTTCTGCGCTTTCATGCTGCTGAGCATTGCCCTCTCATCCCAGGCTCGTGCTGAAAAATCCCCGCAGCTCGCAACCACGGAGTCTCCTGCAGGCGTTGCATCCGATACTTCACGCATTTCGCCGCCGCAGGGTTCCCCGGCAACACCGCCGGTCAGTCAGTCCTCCGCCGCTGCGAACCGGGTTCCGGAAGGTTTCGTTTCGCGCAAGCTTGAAATGGGCCAGTCGCTCTCGAAGCTGTGTGCCGAGGACTCCCTTTGCCAGGTGCTTTTCATGAAGGTGAACCGCATCGACCGGCGTCACATCCCCGCCGGCAAGACCGTGCTGCTGCCGGTCAATACCGAACTGGCATCGCAATACGTGCCGGTGCCCGAACAGCTCACCGACAGCAGGGGAGAGCGCGAGATTCGCGTGTTTCTTTCCCGGCAGTATTTCGGTGCGTATCAATGGGGCAAGCTGGTGTTCTGGGGGCCGATATCAAGCGGCCGCAAATCGTACTCCACTCCTCCCGGCAAGTTCTTCGTGAACTACAAGCAGCGGCACAAGCGTTCCATCAAGTACGACAACGCCCCTATGCCTTATTCCATCAACTACTACGGGGGCTACTTCATGCACCAGCAGTCCCTGCCCGGATATCCGGCCTCGCACGGCTGTGTGAGACTGCTGATGACCGACGCCGAAAAGCTCTTCAACTGGGTACGGGTGCGCGATGCCGTCACGGTGGTGCACAACGGGGTGTGAAGCCTTCCGTTCCCCCCGATCTCCGATTCCGAATCCGGCAGCCGCAAGTCTGCCGGATTTTTTTTGAGTTCCCTGGCAACGTTCCGGAAATCTTGTATCATCATCATGGCAAGGAGTTCTGCAGAATGCTTGACCGTATGATGCCCGATTGGCGGAAGAGAAAGGAGCGCCTGGAAAAAGTTATGGCGTGATATCCTTGTGGCTCATATCAGCAGCAAAAGAGCAGAAAAAGCTGAAGCCGCCCAGAGGACGGCTTCGTTACTCTTTCTACACATGGTAGATGCGCTATTGGTCATAGAAAGATTTGAACACCAAAAGACAATCTTCAATTCCCCCTCACCTCGATAATCTCCCCCCACTCCGTCGTGTAATGCGGAGAGAGATTCGACTGGTTCGGTTTCCATGCCGCTGCATTCTCGGCTCCGGTGTGGATCGTGCTGTTTTCCATCAACTTCTACGGCGGCTATTTCATGCACCAGCAGCCGCTGCCCGGCTATCCTGCCTCGCACGGCTGCGTGAGGTTGCTGATGACCGATGCCGAAAAGTTGTTCAAGTGGGTGCGCGTGCGCGATGCCGTCACGGTTGTTCGCGACAGCGGCGTTTAGCCCTTTTTTCCGGTTGCTCCGTTGATCTGGAGCGACCGGAAGACCTTTACCCATTCTTCGGCGCCGAGCCCTCCCGGGCCGGTGCCGAGCCGCACGATGATGAATCCGGAGCCGGGGTTCACGTAGAGAAACTGGCCGAGGTGTCCCCTTGCCATGAACTCCGGACTGTCGCGCCGGACCAGCCACCACATATAGTGGTACTTCCACGAACTCCCGTCACTTGAGTCGATACGGGCGGATTCGTTCACCCAGCTTTCGGCCATGATGCGCCTGCCGTTCCACGCTCCCCTGTGCAGGTAGAGACGTCCGAGTTTGGCAAAATCCCTCGCCGTGGCCGCCAGGCAGCAGCTCGCCTTCTCCAGCCCGTCCGGGGCGTGGTCGATGCTCCAGACTCCCTCGTGTTCCATGCCGAGAGGCTGCCACAGCCGTTCCTGCATGTAGCGTGTTATGCTTTTTCCCCGGAGAGCGCGTTGCAGCACCAGAGCGAGGAGCAGGGCATCACCCGATTTGTAGGTGAACCGGGTTCCCGGTCGTTCCCGCAGCCTGAGGCCGAGGATTTCCCGCTCGAGCCGGTCGGTATAGTAGAACCGGGGATGGATGCCCCAGGGGAGGTCGTTTTCGGCATAGTCCATGCCGGAAGTCATCTGCAGCAGGTGGCGGAGCTTCACGGCGGCAAAACCCGCAGCCTTCAGTTCCGGCACATAGTCGGTTACCGGCTGCTCGACCGATTGCAGGTAGCCGTCCTCGATTGCGCAGCCGACAAGCATCGACAGGAAGGATTTCGTCATCGAGAAGCACATCGAGGGCGAGGAGCGGCTGTGGCCGCCGAAGTACCGTTCATACAGGAGGGTGTCGCGCCGTATGACGAGGAATGCCGTGGTCTCTGATTCCTGCAGCAGCCGTGAAAGCGGAACCCCGTTTTGCGAACCGAAGCTTACCACGGGGTCGAACGGCTCGGCATTCCGATTTTCCCTGAAGCGGAACGGAATCGGAGGCGCGTGCATGCGCCGCTGGGGGAAGATGCGGTAGTCGTCGATGCCGGAAGCGTTGCAGGCAAGCAAGCGGTTGACGGTCACCGGCCCGGCGTTCCAGACCCACCACAGCGCAGCGCCTCCCAGAAGAAGCAGGATTGCCGCGAAGTATCGCACAAAACGCGCTGTTTTCATGCTGCATCCACTCCGGTTTCAGGTTGGAATTTCAGCCCGTATTCACGACCGTCCGGCCCGTGAGCTTTCCCTGCAGGATGCGCCCGATTGACGCCGGAAGTTCGTCGAGCGTGATCTGGGTGCAGAGACGATCGAGCCCTTCCGGTTTCCACTGGCCGGCGAGTTTCTGCCACATCTCTTCGCGGAGCGGGCGCGGGCAGTTCTGCGAGTCGATGCCGACGAGCGAGATGCCGCGCAGGATGAAGGGGTAGACCGTAAGGGAGAGGTTCGGCGAAGCGGCGTTGCCGCACGCAGTCATCACGCCAAGGGGCTGCATCGATTTCAGGAGGTTGGCAAGCACGTGGCCGCCGAGGGTGTCCACGGCTCCGGCGAACTCCGCCTCCAGCAGCGCGTTCGGAGTTTCGGCTTCGTACTCCTTGCGTTCGAGCACTTCGCTCGCTCCGAGTCCCAGCAGCTTGTCGCGTTCGTGCTCCTTGCCGGTTATGGCGGCAACATGGTATCCCAGCTTTGCCAGTATTGCCACGGCAAGCGAGCCTACGCCTCCCGACGCCCCCGAAACCGCGATCCGGCCATCTTCGGGCCTGACCTTTTCGGCGAGCCGCAGCACGCACAAGCCTGCCGTCAGGCCGGCCGTGCCGTACGCCATGGCTTCACGCATCGTCATTCCCCCAGGCAGCGTGACCGCCCATTCCGGCGGCACCCGGACGAACTGTGCGAATCCTCCCGGGGTGTTCATGCCGAGGCCGTAACCCGTGACGATGACGGCATCGTTCTCCCGGAATGCTGCGGAGTCCGAAGCGATAACCGTACCCGCGGCATCGATACCCGGGGTGTGGGGGTAGCGCCGCGTCACGCCGCGGTTGCCGGTTGCCGAGAGCGCGTCCTTGTAGTTCAGCGACGAGTAGCGCACCCGAACGAGCAGGCCGTGCCGGGGCAGGTCCGCGATCCGTCTGTTCGCCACGCTTCCCGTGAATGCGCTCTCCCGCTCCTCCACGACGAACGCCCTGAACGTGCGTTCTTCCATGTTGCTGCTTTCCATACCGTTACCCGTTGTATGCTTCGTCATCGCCCTGATTCCATCGTAAAAGGTACGGTTTTTTGCCGTGCCAAGGGAACGTTTCCGAGTGCGTCCACGATTGGGTGAATGACGAAGGGCCGGGATGCGTCGTTGACCGGTCCCGCAACGGAACATCAGGGATACCATGATCGGTGGAAGCGGAAATCGTGAGCAGCTCAGCAGTATGACAAGGTGGTGCATCCTTCTCATGCTGTTTGTCATGGCCTGTTTCAGCAGTACGGCGTACGGGCACGACAAGGCAGCCTATGCCATCTACAATGGATCAGGCAAGGCATCGAGCTACCGCAAGCTGCTTGAGCGAGCCAGGAAAAGCGATGTCGTGCTGTTCGGAGAATTGCACGACAACCCCATTGCCCACTGGCTGCAACTGGAGCTGGCGAAGGACCTCAGCAAAACAAACCGGCTGATTCTGGGAGCTGAAATGTTCGAGGCAGACAGCCAGCAGGCGCTTGACGATTACCTCTCGGGCCGGATTGATCATGCCGGACTGGATTCCCTGGCCCGCCTGTGGCCCAACTATACAACCGATTACGCTCCTCTGGTTGATTTCGCCAGAGCTCACCGGATACGGGTTGTTGCAACGAATATCCCGAAACGGTTTGCCCGCATGGTGCATACAAGCGGAAGCTTTGCCGTTCTCGATTCGCTCGGCGCCGAAGAAAAAAGCCGGATCGCTCCATTGCCGGTGCCGTTCGACCCTGAATTGCCGCAGTACCGGAAAATGCGCACGATGGCGGGTGAACACGGCACTCCCGGGATGGTCATGGCCCAAGCCATCAGGGATGCCACGATGGCGCATTTTATTGTCCTGAACCATCAACCGGGGGCGGTCTTCCTTCATGTCAACGGGGCGTACCATTCGGACTTTCATGAAGGCATTGTTTTCTATTTGCGTCAGACGAATGCCTCCCTGCGCTGCCTGACGATCAGTACGGTGGAGCAGCAGCGTGTCCGGCCGCTGGAAAAGAGGCACCGGGGGCGTGCCGATTTTATCATCTGTGTGGATAGCGATATGACGAAAACGCATTGACCGGGAACCGGGGATTGCGGGCGGTGGGTCGTGGGTTGTGGGCCGGAATCCCGGAAGGCGGGAGGCGGCTGAAACTTTCTGCATGCGGCGGCGGTTGTGCCTTTACTTCCGCATTTCAAGCGCATTACCGCATACGACAACAAAAACCAAAAAACAACCGCTCTATGGCTACCGTCACACTCAAAGGCAACGCAATCGAAACCTGCGGCGAACTTCCGGCAATCGGCTCCGAGATGCCGTTTTTCTGTCTCGTGAAAACCGATCTTTCCGAGGCCGGCCCCGCCGATTTCAAGGACAATCGGCTGGTGCTGAACATTTTTCCCAGCCTCGATACCGCCGTGTGCGCCGCCTCGGTGCGTCGCTTCAACCAGGAGGCCGCTTCGATGGACAACACCGTGGTGCTCTGCATTTCCGCCGATCTTCCTTTCGCGCACAAGCGGTTCTGCGAGGTCGAGGGGCTGAGCGATGTGATTCCGCTTTCGGTGTTCCGTTCACCCGATTTCGGCAGGGACTACGGTGTGCAGCTCGCCACCGGTCCGCTCAAGGGCCTTCTGGCACGCGCCGTGGTGATCGTCGACAACGAGCACCGGGTAGTGTACAGCGAACTGGTGCCGGAGATCGTTCAGGAGCCGGATTATGCGGCAGCATTGAAAGCTCTGGCGTAAGTCAACCCGGGTCTGAAGCTGAAATCGCTCACCGATACGGGTCTGCATTGGCCGATTCCGTTGGTTTTGCCATAACACTTCAATGCAGGACGCTGGCCGTATCGTGCCATAAATCCCGTGTTCAACACGAAAAAAGCCTGCATCATGCGGGCTTTTTCGTTTGTTGCAGCTTTGTTGCCTTGCGTGAACTGAGCGGTTTTATGCGTATACTTCCGGCATGCGATTTCCGTTCCGGCCATGCTGGCCGATAACCCCACACCGAAGATGCGTCATGCCGAACAATCCAGTTGAACGCAGCCTCAGCGAAATCGATTTCGCCGGGCTTGTCGAGGGAAAACCGTTCCACCCATCCCCGGCGGCATGGGAGGACGAGGTACTCTATTTTCTGTTTCTCGACCGTTTTTCCGACGGGCGCGAGTACGGAGGGTTCGCCGATAACGCGGGTCGCAGCGTCACGGGACCGGACGGCGGGAGGAGCACTCCGCTCTTTTCGCCCGGAACCGACACCGGTAACGCCGATCGGCAGCAATGGTTCGAATCGGGCAGGAGCTGGTGCGGCGGCACGATTGCCGGCATGCGGGAGAAGCTGGGCTACCTGAAGCGGCTCGGTGTCACTGCGGTGTGGATCAGCCCGGTGTTCCGTCAGGTGACCGGGAGCAATGACTACCACGGATACGGTATCCAGAATTTTCTCGATGTCGATCCGCATTTCGGCACGCGTGAAGAGCTCCGGGAATTTGTCGCGGCGGCGCACGATCTCGGCATCAGGGTGATCCTCGATATCATCATCAACCATGCCGGTGACGTTTTCGCTTATGAGGGCAACCATGAGTATTTTTACCACGAAGGGCGCCAATGGCCCGTGCAGGGGTACCGCCGCTGTAGCGGCGATCCCGGAAGCCTGCCATTCGGAGTGGACGGCGGCGGGGATACCGGCGGTTCGGTCTGGCCGGTTGAACTGCAGCGGCAGGAGACCTGGACCCGTCGCGGACAGATCAGGAGCTGGGACGGATACCCCGAATTTCTCGAAGGCGACTTCTGCTCGCTCAAGGACGTGCATCTCGGCGACACGCTGCAGGATCCTGCGGCGGCATGGGATCTGCAGCGGCGCATTCGCGAGTTTCGTCCGTCCGATGCGCTGAAGCATCTTTCTCGCATCTACCAGTTCTGGATCGCCTACGCCGATATCGACGGGTACCGTCTCGATACCGTCAAGCACATGGAGCCGGGCGCGGTGCGCTATTTCGCCACTTCGGTGCATGAGTTCGCCGCGTTGCTCGGCAAGGAGCGCTTCACCATCATCGGCGAGATTACCGGAGGGAGGGCCTATGCAGCCTCCATCCTCGATTGTACGGGGCTTGATGCCGCACTCGGCATCAACGACATTCCCGACAAGATGGAGTTTCTCGTCAAGGGATGGCGCAGTCCCGGCAACCCCGACACCGAAGATCAGGAGGGGTACTTCGACCTTTTCCGCAACAGCCTGCAGGACGGCAGATCCACGCGCCAGTGGTACGGCAGCCATATCGTGACCATGTTCGACGACCACGACCAGGTGGGCGTGAAGCACAAGTTCAGGTTTGCCGGGGACGAACCCCGGAGTGAGCGGCTGCTTCAGGCAATGCTCGGCCTGAACCTCACCACGGCGGGGATTCCGTGCATTTATTACGGCACCGAGCAGGCCTTCAACGGTGCCGACCTCCGTGAGGAGGACGATTCGTTCAGCGACGTTTTCCTTCGCGAGTGCATGTTCGGCGGGCCGTTCGGCTCCCGCCAGAGCGCCGGCCGCCACTTTTTCGACGAAGCGCACCCGGTCTACCGGTTCATCAGCGACCTCACGGCGCTCCGCCGGGAGCGCATCGAGCTGCGGCGCGGGCGGCAGTACCTCCGGCAGGTTTCGGTTTCAGGCTGCGACGGGGATTTCTGGTACCCGCAGCCCCAGGGCGGCGAACTGCACTGGGTGATTGCCTGGTCGCGCATTTTCGCGAACAGGGAGTGCCTGGCTGCCATCAACACCGATACGGATCGCGCCCTTTCGGTCTGGGTGGTGGTGGACAGCACGATCCATCCGCCGGGCGGTTCGATGCGGTGTCTTTTCAGCACGGTGGAAGGGGAGCGGGGACGCGAGGTGAGGGTCGAGGAGCGGCAGGGTGCTGCGGTGTGCATCAGTGTGCCGGCAGGAGGGTTTGTGGTGTACGGATGAGCACCACACCTGCTTTGTTGCGCGATGCGACAGATCTTCGCTGGCGGTGCTCGAAAGCTTGAGCCCCGCGTCCCGGATGCGTCGGGGGCCTGAAAGAGAGATGCTGTTTCGGCGGCGGCGGTTTACGGCAATTATCGCCGGTTACGTATATTGCAGGGAGTATCGCGGTAAGGGGTTTTTCAGACTAACAAGCGGGGAGTCGGATGTTTACGGGAATTGTGAAGGAAGTCGGCACCGTTGGTGCGGTGCACCGGGAGGCCGGAGGATTGCGTTTGCGGGTGCAGCATGCGGGATCGGAGGCGTTCAGCGGTCTGTCGGTCGATGAGAGCGTGAGCGTCTGTGGTGCTTGCCAGACCGTGGTTGCCGCAGGAGCCGGATGGTTCGAGGTCGATACCGTGGAGGAGACGCTCCTGAAGACCACGCTCGGCTCGCTGCGGAGCGGTTCTCCGGTGAACCTCGAACGTGCGCTCCGTCCCATGGACCGGCTGGGGGGCCATTTCGTGCTTGGCCATGTAGATTGCGTCGGATCGGTAAGCGCCTTGCGGGATCTCGGTTCGAGCAGGGAGATATGGATCTCCTATCCCCGGGAGTTCGCTGCATACCTGGTTTCTGCTGGTTCCGTGGCTATCGACGGCATCAGCCTGACCGTGGCCAGGCTCGGGGAGGCATCGTTCGCCGTGGCGGTCATTCCATTCACGTTTTCGCATACCACCATCAATTCGCTTGCCTCCGGAAGCCGGGTGAACCTCGAATTCGACATTCTCGGCAAGTACGTGGCGCGCAGGCATCTGCTCCGGGATGCCGGGTCTGCCGAAGTTTCCCGGATCGACGAAGCGTGGCTGCGGGAAAACGGTTTTTAGACGATGGATACCGGTTTTTTACAGCCAGACCTGTTCGGTGTTCCGGAAAGCTCCGGAAGCGGTTCCGCGCAACGGTTCCAGCCGCTTGCCGAGCGGGTTCGCCCCCGGACGCTCGATGACCTTTCCGGGCAGGAGCATCTTGCGGGCAGGGAGGGCCCCCTGCGGCGCTTTCTCGGGAGCGGCAACCTGCCTTCCATGATTCTCTGGGGACCTCCCGGATCCGGCAAGACCACGCTTGCGGAGATCTTCGCGCGTTCGCTGCACTACCGGTTCGAGCAGCTTTCGGCTATCGATGCCGGGGTGAAGGATGTGCGCAAGGCGCTCGACGGGGCGCGACAGGCACAGCGGGCAGGGCAGCGCACGCTCCTCTTCATCGACGAGATACACCGTTTCAACAAGGCCCAGCAGGATACGCTGCTGCACGCCATCGAACAGGGACTGGTGATTCTTGTCGGTGCGACCACCGAAAACCCGTCGTTCGAGGTGAACGCCGCGCTGCTCAGCCGCATGCAGGTCTACATTCTCGGGCCGCTTTCCGACAGCGACATCGAGACGGTCATCCGCCGTGCGCTTGAACAGGATGCCATTCTGAAACAGCGGCATGTCGTGCTCGATGACCTGGATTTTCTCCTGCGTTTCGCCGGAGGCGACGCACGCAAGGCGCTCAATGCCCTGGAGGCCGCCGTTGCGCTCGCGCCGGAGGACGGGCACGAGGTGACGATCACGCGGCAGCTTCTCGAACGGGCCCTGCAGCACAAGGCTCCGATCTACGACAAGGGAGCCGAAGCGCACTACAACACCATATCGGCTTTCATCAAGTCCATGCGCGGCTCGGATCCCGATGCATCGCTTTTCTGGCTTGCGAGAATGCTCGAGGGAGGGGAGGATCCGCTTTTCATTGCCCGCCGGATGGTGATTTTCGCAAGCGAGGATATCGGCAATGCCGATCCTTTTGCGCTCCCGCTGGCAGTTTCGGTGTTTCACAGCGTGCAGATGATCGGGCTTCCGGAGGCGCGCATCAACCTTGCCCAGGGGGTGACCTATCTTGCGGGTGCGCCGAAATCAAATGCAAGTTACGAGGCCATCGGCGAGGCCCTGCTGGCCGCGAAAACCTTCCAGGATGCTCCGGTGCCGCTGCATCTGTGCAATGCGCCGACCTCGTTCATGAAAGCAGCCGGTTACGGCGAGGGGTACCGTTACCCGCACTACTATCCGGGACATTTCGTCGAGCAGCACTATTTTCCCGAAGGGGTGGCGCCACAGCTTTTTTACCGTCCCACGGAGGAGGGGCGGGAAAAGCATCTTGCCGAACGGCTGAAACTGCTCTGGAATGATCGGTACCGGTCATGAATTTTCGCGATGGTCACGCACTTCGTATATTGATGCCGTCCTGTGCGGCAGGGGTGTTTCGGTATTTTTAACATGATCGCTATGAACAGGTTCATACTTCCGGTTATCGTCTTCTGCCTTCTGCTTTTTCCCTCCATTGCCCAAAGCGCGCCTGCAGGCAGTGTTCCGGATACCTTGCGTTATACGCTCACGCTTGACGAGGCCGTGCGTCTGGGTATCGAGAAAAGCCGCACGCTTGAAATCGCCCGTCTCGACCGTGCGATGGCTTCCGAAAAAATCAGGGAAACCTGGGCGGAAGTGCTGCCGCAGCTCTCTACCGGCTTTACCTATACCCGGGCGCTGAAGCCTTCGGTCATGTTTTTTCCGGAGAGTGTTTTCGGCGGCAGTTCGACCTCTTTCAGGGAGATCGAGATCAGTGCCGACAATACCGCTTCTGCAACGCTCGACCTCAGGCAGAAGATTTTTGACGGATCGGCCATAGCCGGTATCCGGGCTGCTTCGATTATGCGCAAGATCAGTAACGAGTCCTACCGCAACACCGAATCGTCGGTGGTTGCGGCCGTCAAGCAGGCGTATTTCGATGCGCTGATTTCGAGGGACCGGCTGAAACTTGTCCGGCAGAGCATCGAGCGGTGGGAACTGGCGCAAAAGGATACCCGGGCGATGTTCCGCCAGGGTGTTGCTGCCGATATCGATACCCTGCAGGCATTCCTGTCGGTCGAGAACCTTCGTCCCGATCTCATCCAGGCGGAAAACATGGTAGGGATCACCATGACCAGGCTGAAGAACACCATGGGAATATCTGCCGGGAGCGAGGTGATTCTTACCGGCAAGCTCGAGGTGTCGCCTGCGGCCTATCCCCAGGATATCGCTTCTGCGTACCGTGAGGCGCTTGATTCGAGGCCGGATCTCCGCCAGCTCGAACTGCAGGTCAAGGCCGAGGACGAGAAGGTTTTCGCAGCACGTGCGGAGCGTTTTCCCGTGCTGTCGGCTTTCGGACAGCTCGAGGCGCAGACCGCTTTCAATGACGATGTCAGTCTTGCCGACTCGAACTGGCCGGTTTCATCCTCGGTCGGCCTGCAGGTCAGTCTGCCGATATTCACCGGGTTCCGGATCAGCGCCAAGGTTGAGCAGACCAAGATATCGCGTCTGCAGGCCATGAGCCGTTACGAGGATCTCAAGGCAAACATCAGGGCGGAGGTGGAGATGCGCATGTCGGAGTTCCTTGCCGCCCGCAAACGCATCGAGGTGCAGTCGAAAACCATCAGCGTTGCAGAGCGCGGCTACCGCATCTCGCAGTTGCGGTTTCGCGAAGGCATCGGTTCACGCCTCGAACTCAACGATGCGGAACTGCAGCTCAACAAGGCGAAAACCAATTACCTGCAGGCGATTTACGATTATCTCGTGACCAGTGTTCAGCTCGACCGGGCGCTTGGGCGTTCGGGGTTACCGGTTTCCGCCGGAAGGGGATAGCGATCAGGAGGTTTTCCTGATATAGTAGATCACACCTGAAGCTTTCCCGGGCCTGATGAGGGCGGCGGCCATGCAGCGAGCCGTCTGGAGCACCACCCTGGTTATGGCGGCAAACCCGAACCGGCGCTTCCGCGCGGATGCGGAAAGCCTTTCGCTGTGCCAGCAGGCATAGAGTGTATCGGGAAGGTACGGGATGGTGCTGAAGATTTCGAGTCCGTGCTGTTGAAGCAGTGCCGAGGGGGTTGCAGGAGTGAAGTGCCAGAGATGGCGCGGCGCATCCCAGGCAACCCAGTATTCGCGGTAGTGCCGTGCATCGAGGCTTTCCGGATTTGGCAGGGCCATCACCATGACGCCGTTCTGCCGGAGTCTTGCCGATGATTCCTCCAGGGTTCCGTGCAGGTCGTGCAGGTGCTCGAAGACATGCCAGAAGACAATCCTGTCGAAACACGCCTCTTTTCCAAGCTCTCCGGGACCGGTGCGGTATATCCGGACTCCGGTTACCCTTTCCGCTACGGTTGCTGCCCCGGTGTCGCTTTCGATTCCTGCGAGATGTTCAGGAGAAATGCCTTTGTTCCGGTGCAGGCAGCGGAGAAGATCTCCCGTGGAACAGCCGATTTCAAGAATGCTGCACGCCCCGGACGGCCTGCTTTCACCCTGAAGCACCAGGGAGGCTTTTTTTCTCTGCAGGAGCTTTCGCGCCATGAGGTACACCCGGTCCTGCAGGGATGCGGCACGATTTTCATGCAGGTGCGGATCGTAGCTGCCCGCAGGGTAATGTCGCGGCATTTCGCCTGCAGCAGGCCGGGGATTGAGCATGAGCAAGCCGGACTGGCGCGAACGGACAAGCCTCCAGCTCGACGAGGGATCGAACCGGTCGGGAAGGACGAAGAGAGGCTCGAAATCCGCCGTTCCGGTTATCGGGCAAACTGTGGTTTCCATGTCAGCGAGGTCCGGGTTCCGGGGCGAGGTCAGTGCTTCCTCTCCTTCAGAAGCGTATCGATGGCTTTCTTCAGGTTTCTGTAGGTGGTTTTCATGTCGTTGCTGAGCACTTTGGCGTCGGCAAGCACCGGCATGAAGTTCGTGTCGCCCTCCCATCTCGGCACGACATGAAAGTGGATGTGGTTGTCGATGCTTCCTCCGGCAACCCGTCCGAGGTTCGCGCCGAAATTGAAGCCGTGCGGCTTCAGCGTTTCCTTGAGCGCCTTGATGCTGAGGTCGATAAGGTCAATGACCTCCAGTTTCGTGGCGCTGTCGAGTTCGGAGAACTCCGGGGTCTGGAGGTAGGGGATTACCATAAGATGCCCGCAGTTGTAAGGGTAGAGGTTCATGATGATGAAGCAGGTCTTGCCCCGGTGGAGCACGAACCGTTCTTCATCCTGCTCTGGAGGAATGTCGGAAAAAACCGATTTGTCATCTTTCAGGACATTTTTTTCGTCCTTGAAAGACTGCATGTAAACTTCACGCCACGGTGAATACATTCGCTCCATGATAGGGTGGTGTCTGTTATCGGCTATGGTACCAAAGGTGGGACTCGAACCCACACGAGTTTGCACTCACTGGATTTTGAGTCCAGCGCGTCTACCAGTTCCGCCACTTTGGCATGTTTCGGGTGCGAGAGAAGGGACTCGAACCCTTACGCCTTTCGGCACTAGTTCCTAAGACTAGCGTGTATACCAATTTCACCACTCTCGCGGCACGGACAAAGAATATACGCGGTTTTTTGTTTTATAAAAACTATCTTTCTGAATAGTTTTCCGTGATATTACGCATAATTTTCTATAGTTTCGACCGGTTGTGCCCATGCGTCCTGATGTTCATCGTCTTGCGGATTTTCTTTCGTGGGCAATAAGTCCTGTTGTTGTAGCTCCTGTCGTATACGGTTTCATCGTGCTTCTCGGCTATGCGGACGATCCCCGCAGGATCGCCTATCTGACGGTTCTGTTTTCAGCCAGCACGATTGCTCCGATGCTGCTTATTTTCGGCCTGAAGAAGATCGGCAAGGTGTCGGATTACAACATCACCTTCAGGGAGCAGCGCTTTCTGCCGCTGCTGGTGCTGACCGGCGTGAACGTTCTGGGTTACGAGTTCATGCAGCAGCTCCATGCACCGAGGCTTCTTTCGGGCATCCTGCTTTTCAATGCGGTCAATACGGTGCTCATTCTTCTTATCACGCTGCAGTGGAAGATCAGCATCCACCTGTTCACGCTGACCGCCTGTATCGCCCTGCTTTTCCTGAAATTCGGCGCAGGGGTGTTGTGGCTGCTTCTGCTGGTGCCGGTTCTGATGTGGTCGAGAATGTATCTCAAGGCGCATAATTTCATGCAGACGCTTGTAGGCGGGATCATCGGGTTTGCGATAATGTTTGCTGAGTTGACATGGTGGATAGGGCTGTAAAGAAAAAAAGATATGTTGTTCTGATCGTTACGTATGGGGAGGTCGAGAAGCTCACGCTCCGGAATCTCTGGCCGAGTTCGAGAAGAATCCTCAAGGTGATCACCAGCCAGATCGTCAAGGTGCCGAAGCTGCTGGTTTACTTTATCGCCGACTACCGTTCGACGAAGCACTTCATCAACTGGCGGCTGAACGGCTACCGTTCCTCGCTGCTTTCGATCAATCGGGCCCAGACGAAAGCCGTCGCGCGCTGTCTCGGTGAAAGCCGTGACCCTTTGTTCGAATTGGTGGACGTGGAAGTGCTCGACGCTTATTATTTTGTGCCGCCCTATCTGGAGGAGGTGCTTGACCGTCTGCAGGCCCGGTGTGACGGCATTGTCGTGGTGCCCATGATTCCCGTTGAATCGGCTTTTTCCTGTGGCGTGGCCTGCAGGATGATAGCGGACGGTTTTACGGAGAACCGCTATACCGGCACCCGCCTGCTCAACAAGCTCTGGCGGGACCCGGAACTGCACCGTATCTCTATCGATCACCTTTTCAGCCGGCTCGATGCCGTCCTGAAAGAGAAAGCGCCGGCAAAGACCGGACTTGTGCTGGTGATTCACGGTACGCTGGTGCGCGACCGGGCGGGCAACCCGCCGAAAGTGTTTACCGGCCTTGACGAGACCGGTCTGTTTTTCGAGATGATGAAGGAGAGGATCATGGCCGATCCCCGGAACATCTTCACCGATATCCGGCAGGGGTGCATGAACCATTCGGCAGGAGGGGAGTGGACCTCCGAAACCGTCCAGAAAGCCCTTGCGGCTTTTCGGGAGGAAGGTATTGATCACGTGGTGATGTTCCCGTACGGTTTTTTCGCCGACAACAGCGAAACCGAGTACGAAGCCCGCAAGGAGCTTACCCGTTCAGGCTTTGCACGGGTACAATATGTTCCCTGCATCAACGAATCCGAAATTTTCGCCTGCTGGCTCGCCGGGCGCATCACCGGTGAACTGGCGACCCTGTTCGGAATACAGCAGGCCCTGGGGGAAGCGCTTCCCGGAAAAGTCGCCGTTAACCAGAAATGAACCGAATCGTGAACGAGATCGACAAACTCGAGGCCGGACTTCGTGAACGTCCCGAAGACCGACAGAAGCAGTACGAGCTTGCGCTCTGCTATCTGCAGCATCAGCGGAACAGCCAGGCGCTTGAACTGCTCGACCGGATGCTCAGCGACCGGAACCGCGACGCAAGGGCTTTTTACGCCAGGGCCGTCGCCTATCTTTCCATGAACGACTACCGCAAAGCCGGATGCGATTTTCTCAGGACTATCGCTCTCGACCCGGATTTTCTCGAAGCCTACCGTCATCTCGGTTTCATCCAGTTTACCCTCGGCAAGGAAGAGGCTGCGCTGAAAACCGTGAGAACCGCTCTGGAAAAGGAGCCCGACGATGCAGCACTGTACTGTGTACTCGGCGATATTCTTCTCGATACCGGAGAACCCGAAAAGGCCAGGGAGGCTTTCGAGAGGGCGCTCGAACTCGATCCCCTGGGCGCCGAACCGCACTGCAAGCTCGCCATGTACTATGTTTCCAGGGGAGACATGAAGGGGCTGAAGCGTGAGTATGACATTCTCAAAGATCTCGACGCCGACATGGCCTCGCAGATCGAAACCCTGTTTTTCCAGCCGTTATGAAACTGTTCGGTGATCTTGAAACCCGGAAGCGTGTCATGAAAAAGAGCCTTCCGGTTGTCCTTGCCATAGCGTGGGCACCGATTCTCTGGCTGCTGTTTATGGCCGTTCTCGTGCAACCCCTCCTTCAAACCACCGGATCGATGCTGCTTGCGCAGGCGATCGTTCTGCCGCTGACAGCAGGTTCGGTTCTTGCTTTTTTAAGGGTTTTTCGTTCTTTAAGCGAAAAAATTTACAGATAGGCCGATTTTTCATTTAACGGATTTATGAAATCCGGCAATTATTGTTAGATTCTCCCGCGTACTTCCGTCCGCAACCCATCCCGGTTTTTTCGGGGAGCGCGGCGGGTTTTTTTCTGTTCCGGAATGGAATTTTTTTTTATATTTGGCGCACTTTCAGACAGGGATAGTTAGGGATTGTTAAAAGTGTAACAGATTTCCTCCCTCCCTGGGATAACCTTAACAGACAGCTCATGGATCAGACGCTGAGTGGTTTCGGAAACGTTTTTGTCTTTCTTGCGCTCGGTATCGTTTTTGTCGCCGGCGGGTATCTGACAGCCCGCATGCTTCGTCCCAGCAGGCCGAATCCAGCAAAGAACTCCACCTACGAGTGCGGTGAAGAGGCGGTCGGCAGTGCGTGGGTGAAGTTCAATATCCGGTTTTACGTCGTAGCCCTCATCTTCATCATCTTCGACGTCGAGGTTGTCTTTCTCTACCCCTGGGCGACCATTTTCAAGCATCTTGGTGAATTCGCGCTTCTGGAGGCGCTCGTGTTTGCCGGGATCCTGATTCTCGGTCTGGTATACGCCTGGGTCAAGGGTGATCTTGACTGGGTGCGCCCAACTCCCAATATTCCGAAAATGCCTGAACCGCCTTCCGCGAAAACGGGCAGTGAGCGAAGCTGAATTTCCAATACCTGAATTTACCTGTTATGGGCTTACTTGATGCCGGTATATCGAAGCATAATGTGCTGGTGACCTCCGTGGACAATGTCCTGAACTGGGCGCGGCTCTCTTCGCTCTGGCCGATGGGTTTCGGACTGGCGTGTTGCGCCATTGAGATGATGGCCACCAACGCCTCCAACTACGATCTGGAGCGTTTCGGCATTTTTCCTCGTTCGTCGCCCCGCCAGTCCGATCTCATGATCGTGGCGGGAACCGTGACCATGAAGATGGCCGAACGGGTCGTCAGGCTTTACGAGCAGATGCCCGAGCCCCGTTACGTGCTTTCCATGGGGAGCTGTTCAAACTGCGGAGGTCCTTACTGGGAGCATGGCTATCATGTGCTCAAGGGTGTTGACCGTGTTATTCCGGTGGATGTGTACGTTCCGGGATGTCCTCCCAGGCCCGAATCGCTCATCGGCGGGCTCATGAAAATCCAGGAGCTTATCCGCATGGAGCAGATCGGTCTTTCACGGGCTGACGCCCTGAAAAAGCTTGCTGAACAGAGCATTGACCCACAGGCGGCTATCGAAAGGGATCGTCAGGTCGTCAGGGTGTAACAATTAAGTAAAGAGCAGAGGATCATGTCAGAAATGCAGGAAGGCAGGACCTTGCCGCAGTCGGTACAGGAGAGTGCGGCGGCATACGGGATTATACGCGAGGCGTTCGGCAGCGCGGTTTCGGATTTCGACGCCAATGAAACCATGCCGTTTTTCGAGGTACTCGAAACGGAGCGGTGGCAGGAGATCGCGCTGTTCATGCGAGATCATCCGAAACTGAGGTTCAACTATATGGCCTGTCTTTCCGGCGTCGATTATCCGGCTGAGGAGAAGCTCGGCATTGTCTGCAATCTTGAATCGCTCGGAGAGTTCGGCCACAGGATAGCGGTCAAGGTGAAGTGTGCAAGGGATGGGGGTTCCATTCCGACGGCGGCATATGTGTGGCATACGGCGAACTGGCATGAGCGCGAAGCGTACGACATGTTCGGCATGCAGTTTGCAGGTCATCCGGATCTGCGCAGGATTCTGTGCCCGGAAGACTGGGAAGGGTATCCGCTCCGCAAGGACTACGCGGTGCAGGAGAGCTATCACGGGATCAAGGTGCCGTATTAACGAGGTTTCAACAGCAATAAAGCAGCGCAAGTATGCAGGAATTAGAAGTAGCCGGACAGGGCTCGGTAAGAGTATCCCGCAAAGACAATGACGTTGTGGTCATCGAAAAGGACCTCACGACCGAGGAGATGCTTCTGAGCATGGGTCCGCAGCATCCATCGACCCACGGTGTGCTCAAGCTCGAATGCATGACCGACGGCGAGGTGGTTACCTCGGCGGAACCGTATCTTGGTTATCTGCACCGCTGTTTCGAGAAGCACTGTGAAATGGTGGATTATCCCGGCATCGTGCCGTACACCGACCGCATGGACTATCTTGCCGGCATGAACAACGAATGGGCCTACTGCATCGCCGTCGAAAAGCTGCTCGATATCGAGATTCCCCGCAGAGTGGAGTTCATCAGGGTGATCGTTTCGGAACTGAACCGCATCGCCTCGCATCTGGTTGCCATCGGCACCTATGCCATCGATCTCGGTGCATTCACTCCGTTTCTTTTCTGCTTCCGAGACCGCGAGCACATTCTCAGCCTGCTGGAATGGGCTTCGGGATCACGCATGCTCTATAACTATATCTGGATCGGGGGCCTCTCTTTCGATGTTCCGGCCGATTTTCCCAAGCGGCTCAAGGAGTTCGTCGATTACTTCCGACCGAAAGCCGTCGAGCTTTACAGGCTGCTGACCGAAAACGAGATTTTCGTCAAACGCACCAAGGGAATCGGCATTATGCCCGCTGATGTGGCCATCAACTACGGCTGGTCGGGTCCCATGCTGCGCGGTTCCGGCGTCCAGTGGGATCTTCGCCGCAACGATCCCTACTCGGTCTATCCCGAACTTGATTTCAAGGTGCCGGTGCCCGACGGCAAGTTTTCCGTTGTGGGAGACTGTCTGTCGCGCCATCTGGTGCGTGCGCTCGAGATGGAGGAGAGTCTCAATATCATCGAGCAGTGCATTTCGAAAATGCCCGGAAGCGAAGGGTTCGATGCGAGAGCCGCCGTACCGAAGAGGGTTCGTCCGAAAGCCGGCGAAGTGTACGGAAGGGCCGAGAACCCCCGCGGCGAACTCGGTTTCTACATCCAGAGCGACGGAAAATCCACCAAGCCGTTGCGCTGCAAGGCCCGTTCTTCCTGTTTTGTCAATCTTTCCGCCATGAAGGATCTGTCGAAAGGTCAGCTCATTCCCGATCTTGTAGCCATTATCGGCAGCATCGATATCGTTCTCGGGGAGGTTGACCGATGAGTGTTTCCGCCATACCGCAAATCAGTCTGCCGTTTCTTATGGGTAACAGTCTCAACGCCTGGTCGGATGCGCTCGCCGGGCTTACCATATCGTGGTTTCCGCTCGGTCTGGTCATTATCGCCGCAATACCGCTTGTGTTCATAGCCCTGTACGCCCTGACCTACGGTGTGTACGGCGAGCGCAAGATATCGGCCTTCATGCAGGACCGGCTTGGTCCCATGGAGGTTGGCAAATGGGGTATCCTGCAGACACTCGCCGACATTCTCAAGCTGCTGCAGAAAGAGGATATCGTGCCGGCTTCCGCCGACAAGTTCCTGTTCGTGGTCGGTCCCGGCATCCTGTTCGTGGGCTCGTTCCTCGCCTTCGCCGTGCTGCCTTTTAGTCCGGCATTCATCGGCGCAAGTCTCAACGTCGGTCTTTTCTACGCGATCGGCATCGTGGCCATCGAGGTCGTGGGTATTCTTGCCGCAGGCTGGGGTTCGAACAACAAGTGGTCGCTCTACGGCGCAGTGCGCAGCGTGGCCCAGATCGTGAGCTACGAGATTCCGGCATCCATCGCCCTGCTCTGCGGAGCCATGATGGCCGGTACGCTCGACATGCAGCAGATCAACCTGCACCAGTCCGGTCCTTACGGGTTCGCGCATTTCTACCTCTTTCAGTCGCCGATCGCCTGGCTTCCTTTCCTGATCTATTTCATCGCCTCGCTTGCCGAAACCAACCGCGCACCTTTCGACATTCCCGAAGCCGAGTCCGAGCTGGTAGCAGGCTACTTCACCGAGTATACCGGCATGAAGTTCGCCGTGATCTTCCTTGCGGAGTACGGCAGCATGTTCATGGTATCGGCCATTCTTGCGATTGTTTTTCTCGGAGGGTGGAACTCTCCGCTTCCGAATCTCGGAGCCCTTGCCCTGTATGACTGGACGAGCGGTCCGGTCTGGGGTGCGTTCTGGATCATCAGCAAAGGGTTCTTCTTCATTTTCGTGCAGATGTGGCTGCGCTGGACGCTGCCGAGACTGAGGGTAGACCAGCTCATGTACCTCTGCTGGAAGGTTCTCACCCCGTTCGCCTTCATCGCCTTCGTGCTGACGGCGATCTGGGAAATTTATGTACCGTAACTGTAGCTGTCCTTTACAGGCAAGTAATGACTGAACGAAGACTATGAGTGAGTATTTCAACAATATCAAGACCGGCGCGGTAACGATTGCTACCGGCATGGGCATCACCCTGAAGCATTTCTTCAATGCCGTCAAGCGCAAGGGCGATGCCGGTATTGATGATGCCGACTACTTCAGGCAGGTTGACGGACTCTGCACCCTGCAGTATCCGCGCGAGGCCATACCGACCCCGGTCAACGGACGGTACCGCCTGCACAACAATATCGAGGATTGCATCGGGTGCGGCCAGTGTGTGCGGGCATGTCCCATCAGTTGCATCAGCATGGAAACCATCAAGGTGACTCCCGACGATCTGGCCGTGTGCGGCAAGACTTCGGACGGACAGCAGAAAAAATTCTGGGTTCCGGTGTTCGATATCGACGTGGCGAAGTGCATGACCTGCGGCATCTGTGTTTCGGTTTGTCCTACGGAGTGTCTCGTGCACACCCCGGTCAGCGATTTTTCCGAGTTCGACCGCTCGAACATGATCTACCATTTCGGGAATCTTACCCGGCTGGAAGCCGAGGCCAAACAGCGCAAGCTTGCCGAGGTGCAGGCCCAGGCGGCAAAGGAAAAACAGGCGGCAGCCGCCAAAGCTGCAACCGATAAAGCCCAGGCGGAGAACAGCGGCCAGTAAGTGATTATGAAACAAAAAGCGCTATAACCCATGAGTAACGCGACCTACATCAGCATCTTCTATATTTTCGCCGCCATCACGGTGTTTTCCGCGGCATTCGTGGTGTTTTCGAAAAACGTGATCTATTCGGCTTTCGCCCTGCTCTTCACCTTTTTCGGCACAGCTGCACTCTATGTGTTTCTCAGTGCCGATTTCATAGCAGTGACCCAGGTCGTGGTCTATGTGGGCGGTATTCTCGTGCTGCTGCTTTTCGGTGTGATGTTCACCAACAGCATCATGCAGACCGAACTGAAAACCGATGTGCTGCACGTGGTGCCCGGCACCCTGCTGCTTGTCGCGACGGTCGGCGGCATGCTTTTCACCTTTTACACCACCGCCTCATGGAAACCCTCCGATGAACAGCTTCAGGGGAGCGTGGTTGAGCGCATCGGGTTCGAAACCATGTCACGCTATGTCCTGCCGTTCGAAATGGCGTCGATCCTGTTGCTTGCAGTCCTGCTCGGAGCGGCGTTTCTTGCCCGGTTTGACAAAGTCAGCAATAACGAACAATAAGCCATCTGTTTCATGGAACTGCTTACGAACATAGGTCTGAATCACTATCTGACGATATCGGCACTCCTTTTCGGTTTCGGGCTTTTTGCGGTCATGACCCGCAGGAACGCTATCGTGATTCTCATGGGTGTCGAACTCATTCTCAATGCCGCCAACATCAACTTCCTTGCGTTCTCGAAATACAGCGGAGGCATGGAGGGCGTGATGTTCAGTCTGTTCATCATTGTGCTTGCCGCTGCCGAGGCGGCCATCGCCCTCGCCATCGTCATCAACATCTATAAAATCTTCAGGAGTGTCGATGTCTCAAGCATCGATACCATGAAGGAGTGACCGGGACCGAGAGAGATCAGTTTCATTATTTCCTGAAAACCGAAAGAACATGCACAGTTTAATCCAGTTATCAATAGCCGTTCTGCTTCTGCCGCTGCTCTCGTTTGTTATTCTCATTTTTTTCAACAAACGGCTGCCGAGAAGGGGTGATTTTGTCGGTGTCGGCATTCTCGGCACGACATTCGCGCTATCGTTCTACATTTTCTGGAGTGTTGTGGTTCAGGCTTACGATCCGGCTTTCAGGGTAGCCTGGGATTTCACATGGATCGATTTCGGCAACGTGCCGGGTGTCGGGCCCCTGGAGATCAGGATGGGTATCGTGATCGACAACCTTACGGCGATCATGCTGGCCATGGTAACCCTGATCAGCTTTCTGGTGCATCTGTACTCGACAGGCTACATGTCCGGCGACCCGCGTTACGGAAGATTTTTCGCCTTTCTCGGCATCTTCACCTTCTCGATGCTCGGCATTGTGCTTGCCGACAACCTGTTCGCTATCTATATTTTCTGGGAACTTGTAGGCCTCTCTTCCTATCTGCTCATCGGTTTCTACTTTGAAAAAGACAGCGCCGCCGATGCACAGAAGAAGGCGTTTCTTGCCAACCGTGTCGGCGATATCGGCATGTGGCTCGGTATTCTGATCCTGTATTCGCAGTTCCACACCTTCAGCTATCAGGAGATTTTTGCGAATCTTGCCGCCGGCAAGTTCGGCCTCGGCGAAGCCTGGCTGACCGCAGCGGGTATTCTGCTCTTCAT
Organism: Chlorobiota bacterium; assembly: GCA_016866305.1. Classification (GTDB taxonomy): domain Bacteria; phylum Bacteroidota; class Chlorobiia; order Chlorobiales; family Chlorobiaceae; genus Chlorobium. The sequence continues at coordinate 64,199 of VGMX01000002.1, forward strand.
GGGCTGCGTCGGCAAATCCGCACAGTTTCCGCTGCACGTGTGGCTGCCGGACGCAATGGAGGGTCCCACTCCGGTATCCGCGCTCATTCATGCTGCCACCATGGTTGCCGCAGGCGTGTATTTCGTGGCGCGCATTTTCGTGCTGCTGACCGCAGATGCCCTGCATGTGATCGCCTTCATCGGCGCCGTCACCGCCTTCATGGCTGCCACCATCGCGATCACCCAGCACGACATCAAGAGGGTGCTGGCTTATTCGACAGTTTCGCAGCTCGGCTACATGGTGCTCGGCCTCGGTGTCGGAGCTTACTCCGCCGCGCTTTTTCACCTCGTGACCCATGCGTTTTTCAAGGCGTGCCTCTTTCTCGGTTCCGGAGCCATCATCCACGCCATGCACCATGAGCAGGACATGCGCTGGATGGGCGGCCTTCGCAAGCCCATGCCGTGGACTTTCGCCACCTTCACCCTTGCCACCCTTGCACTTGCCGGTCTTCCGCTTACCAGCGGTTTCATGAGCAAGGACGCCATTCTTGCCGGCGCCATCGGTTTTGCCGCCGCCGAAGGCGGAGGAATCTACTGGATCATTCCGTTTCTCGGCTTTTTTTCGGCCATGCTGACCGCCTTCTACATGGGCCGTCAGATCTGGCTGGTGTTCTTCGGCGAAAGCCGCACCCATCTCAAGCCTGCCGATCCTCATCATCACGGTCACGACGCACATGGTTCGCACGGTCATGACGACCATCACGCCGGGGAGTCGCACGGCGTTCACGAAGTGGCCTGGAACATGCGTGCACCGCTGGTCATTCTTGCGGCTCTCTCGGTGTTCGCGGTGTACTCTCCCGATCCGCTTGACGGCGCGAAGGGGTGGTTCCTGAAGATGGTGCAGACTCCGGCAACGGTTGTGGGTTCACCAGGCAACACCGCAGGACATGAATCCTCTCCGCTTGCGCTTCATGAAGGACGTCTGCTTGCCGAGGCTGTTCCCCCCGCTCAACACAAAGCGGAGAGCGATGCCCATTCCGAAGGAGTGGCTTCGGAAGCGGCTTCCGGGGTGCATGCTGAAGCTGCCGGAGCGGCGGCTCACGGCGAAGCCCATGGACACGAGTTTTCCGATCCCAGGCAGGCCGCCATAGCACACGAGGCTCATGCCGCTCACTGGCCGGCCATCATGATTTCCAGTGTCATGGTCGTGCTCGGCATCTCTCTTGCTTTCGTCGTGTATGTCTTCCGGATCATCGATCCTGAAAAAACCGCCAGGAGCATCAGGCCGCTTTACCTGTATTCGTTCAACAAGTGGTACTGGGACGAGATCTACGACGCTACCTTCATCAAGGGTTCGGTGCTGATTTCAAAGATACTTTCATGGTTTGACGCCAACATCGTGGACGGCATCGTCAACGGCGTGGGCGCCATGACCCGCAGGGTGGGATTCGCCACGGGCGGATTCGACAAATACGTGGTAGACGGCGCGGTGAACTTCACGGCTTTCCTGGTCAACACCTCCGGCGGAGTGCTCAGGAAACTGCAGACAGGCAAGGTGCAGACCTATGTGGTGCTGCTGCTGCTTGCGGTCATCGGCTATTTCATCTATTACTTCACACAACTGATCTACTAAGAGGCATTTACTTTTACAATTGAAAACCTACAGATACGGAACATGCTGAGTCTCATTGTTTTTCTGCCTATTCTTGCCGGTCTGGTGATTCTTGCCGTGCCTTCATCACAGAAGCAGATAATCAGGATCGTGTCACTGCTTGCGGCCATCGCCCAGGGTGTGCTTGCTGTCCTGATCTGGCGGGGGTATGATGCCTCGATGCCGGGAATCATCGCCGCTGAAGGGGGAGCTCCTGAAGGCTCCTTCCAGTTCATCGAGCGCTTGCCGTGGATCAATCTCGATCTCGGCGGTTTCGGTTCGCTGAACATCGAGTACTTCCTCGGTGTGGACGGCCTGTCGATCACCATGGTGATTCTGACCGCCCTGATTTCCATCATCGGCGTTCTTTCAAGCTGGCCGATACAGAAGCAGGTCAAGGGGTATTTCATCCTGTACAACCTGCTGGCAACGGCCATGATGGGCTGCTTCGTGGCGCTCGACTTTTTCCTGTTCTACGTGTTCTGGGAGCTGATGCTGCTTCCGATGTACTTTCTCATCGGTATCTGGGGTGGCCCGAACAGGGAATACGCCGCCATCAAGTTCTTCCTGTACACGCTGTTCGGCTCGGTGTTCATGCTGCTCGTCATGATCGGCCTCTACTTCAGCGTGATCGATCCGCTAACCGGCAACCACACCTTCAGCCTTGTAGCCATGGCGAGCCAGGAGAACTACATCAAGGACGCCATTCTCGGACCGGAAAGCATGATGTGGCGTTACGCGGCGTTCATCGTGCTCTTTGTCGGTTTCGCCATCAAGGTTCCCATGTTCCCGTTTCACACCTGGCTGCCGGATGCGCACGTCGAGGCTCCGACACCGATTTCGGTCATTCTTGCCGGCGTGCTGCTGAAACTCGGCACTTACGGCATGATGCGTATCAACTTCCCGCTCTTTCCTGAAGTGTTCCAGGCATCACTGTACGCGATCGGCGTCCTGGGTGCGATCAACATCATCTACGGCGCATTCTGCGCGCTTGCCCAGCAGGATCTCAAGAAGATGGTGGCTTACTCCTCCATCAGCCATATGGGCTACGTGCTGCTCGGCCTTGCCGCTGCGAACAGTGAAGGCATGGTTGGCGCGCTTTACCAGATGTTCAACCACGGCACCATCACCTCCATGCTCTTCCTTCTGGTCGGCGTGATCTATGACCGTGCCCATACCCGCCAGATCGACAAGTTCGGCGGACTGGCCTCCTACATGCCGGTGTATGCTGCGGTCGTAACCATTGCATGGTTCGCTTCGCTCGGCCTGCCGGGTCTCTCCGGATTCATCTCGGAAGCCTTCGTCTTCGTGGGTGCGTTCAGCTCCGAGACCACCCGCAACATCGCTATTGTCTCGGTGCTCGGCATCGTCTTCGGCGCCGCCTATCTGCTCTGGTCGCTGCAGCGCATGTTCCTCGGCAAGCGGAAAGCCGATGCAGCCTACGATCTTGAAGTTGACGCAGACGGCCACGAGCATATCCATTTCCACGACTGGAAAGGCAAGCTCGATCTGGATGCCCGCGAACTGGTCATGCTGGTGCCGCTTGCCGTCATCGTCATTTTCCTCGGCATCTATCCGATGCCGGTGCTCGGCATGCTCACTTCGAGCATCAACAAACTGGTCGAGGTGCTCTCGCCGGTCGTGATGACCGCGTTGAATTAATCGGCTGAATGAGGTAACAAGAATAAACGAAGAGAATTATGTTCGAGCTGCCATCAGGTGCTGAAATACAGAGTATCATCGCAACACTGAAAACAGGCGTTGGTCTTTTCATCCCTGAAATCTATCTCTCGGTGCTTTTCATGCTGCTGATCGTTGTCGATCTGGTGGTGAAAGGCCGCAAAAACAATCTGCTCGCGTCGCTTACCGTACTCGGTCTGGCAGGGAGCTTCTTTTTCATCTCTCGGCAGCATGCGGTTAAGGCGGCAGAGATCTTTTTCGGGATGTACGTGCTTGATGAGTTTGCAGTGTTCTTCAAGTACTTCTTTGTGCTTTCCGGCATGCTTACCGTACTGGTCTCCGTTGCCGATGACGAGTTCAACCGCAAGGTCAGAAGCATCGGCGAATACTATGCGCTGATTGTCGCCATGGTGGTCGGCATGATCATGATGGCCTCATCGGTCGATCTCCTGATGATGTTCCTCTCCATGGAGCTTGTCGGTCTCACCGCCTACGTGCTGACCGGATACCGCAAGGATGACGCGCGCTCTTCGGAAGGAGCACTGAAGTACCTGGTCTACGGGGCTGTATCCTCGGGGTTGATGGTCTACGGCTTTTCGCTGGTCTACGGTATGACCGGCGAAACCAACATCATGAAGATCGGTGCGGAACTCGCCCTTCACGGTTACGATCCGCTGCTCATGATGCTCGCCTCACTGCTCATCATTGCCGGTTTCGGATACAAGATCGGCGCCGTACCGTTCCACTTCTGGAGCCCGGACGTCTATGAGGGCGCCCCGACGCCCATTACCGCCTATCTGTCGGTTGGATCGAAAGCCGCCGGATTCGCCATCCTCATGCGCTTTTTCTATGTTGCCATTCCTCACGGCGGCGAACCTTTTCAGGATATCGTCGGCATGGACTGGGTCATGCTTCTGATTGCACTCTCCATCGGCTCCATGATTTACGGAAACGTGGTTGCGCTCTGGCAGAAGAACGTGAAGCGAATGCTTGCGTATTCATCGATCGCGCATGCCGGCTATCTGCTGCTCGGCATTCTCGTGATGGACGAGCTTGGTACCCAGGCAACACTTTTCTACCTGCTCGGCTACCTGCTGATGAACATCGGCGCGTTCTATGTGGTGATCCTGATTGCCAACCGCACCGGCAGCGAGAACCTCGACGATTACCGCGGTCTCGGCAGGAAAATGCCCCTTGCAGGCGCAGCCCTGACCGTATTCCTGATCTCGCTTGTCGGACTTCCTCCCACGATCGGCTTCGTCGGCAAGCTCATGATCTTTTCGGCACTGCTCGCCAAGGGATCGGTCTATATCTGGCTTGCCCTGATCGGCGTGCTGACCAGTGTCATTTCGCTTTACTACTACATGCTCATTCCGCTGAACATGTATCTCAGGGAGTCGCAGCAGCCTGACGAGGCCCCGGCTCAGGGTGGTATGCTGCACCAGGCAGCCATTGCGGTGCTGATGCTGCTGACGATTTATTTCGGACTCTTCTTCCAGCCGCTGACCGATTTTGCAAAGGTCTCTTCATCCATGCTTGGATTGAGCATCTATTGACGGCACTTCATGCACTGCCCGCATCCTTACCCCGCACAGCCACAGGATAGTGCGGGGTTTTGAGTTTTTTGCCTAAATCTCTACGGGTCATATTCCCCGCCGCTTGCGGCGGGGTTCTTTATTTTGAAAAGAGTATGGTATTAATGATCAACAATTGTTAACTTTAGATGCTCTTTCATAATGCAAACAGCCAGCTCTTCACCGGAATCCATTGCGGCTTTTTTTCTGACAATCCGATCCACTCAATACGGAGGCCGATATGCAAAGTAACCAGACCTTCGCTGATATCTTCAGGGCCAGCGGTATCAGCAGACGGGATTTCCTGAAATTCTGCTCGCTGACTTCAGTCTATCTGGGCCTTGCGCCCTCTATGGTGCCGAAAATCGTCGAAGCCATGGAAACAAAGCCGAGAACGCCGGTGATCTGGCTGCACGGTCTTGAATGCACCTGCTGTTCGGAATCGTTCATCCGCTCTTCGCACCCGACGATCGAGGATATTATCTTCAACATGATATCGCTCGATTACGACGATGTGCTCAGCGCTGCGGCAGGCCATCAGCTCGAGGACGTGCGCAAGAAGATCATGCAGGAGTACAAGGGAAAGTACATTCTTGCCGTCGAAGGGAACGCTTCAACCAGGGACGACGGTGTATACTGCATGGTGGGAGGAGACTCCTTCCTCAATACCCTGAAAGAGACCGCAGCTGATGCCGCTGCCATCATCGCGTGGGGTGCCTGCGCTTCGTACGGATGCGTGCAGAATGCCGATCCCAACCCGACCGGAGCTGCACCGGTTTCGGAGATCGTCAGGAACAAGCCTATCGTGAACGTGCCGGGATGTCCACCGATTTCCGAGGTGATGACCGGTGTGGTTGCGCATTTCCACACTTTCGGCACCCTGCCGGAGCTTGACCGCATGGGCAGGCCAAAAGCGTTCTACAATACGAGAATCCATGACAAGTGCTACCGTCGTGCGTTTTACGATGCCGGCATGTTCGTCAGGAGCTTCGACGACGAGGCGACAAGAAAGGGGTGGTGTCTTTACAAGATGGGGTGCAAGGGTCCGACAACCTACAACTCCTGTTCGAAAATCCAGTGGAACGGCGGGGTCAGCTTCCCGATCGGTTCGGGTCATCCCTGTATCGGCTGCTCGGAACCGAACTTCTGGGACAAGGGGTCTTTCTATGAGCGGCTTGCCGAAGTTTCGTTTCTCGGAACAGACAGCAATGCCGACAGGATCGGCGTGATTGCCGTAGGCGCGGCCGCTGCAGGTGCTGCGGCGCATGCCGCCGTGACGGCGGTCAAGAAGGCCAAGGCTGGAAAGGATTCAGAGGAAAAAGCTTAAAAGGAGTGACACATGGCTAAAAAAATTGTAGTCGATCCCATTCCCCGTATCGAGGGGCACCTGAGGATAGAAGCGAAAATCAACGACGGCAACGTTATTGAAGAGGCCTACAGCAGCGGCACCATGTGGCGCGGCATCGAGGTTATCCTCCGGGGTCGTGACCCCAGGGATGCCTGGGCTTTTGCAGAACGTATCTGCGGCGTCTGCACCACTGTGCATGCGCTGGCATCGGTGCGGTGTGTCGAGGATGCGCTCGGCATCGAGATTCCTGCGAATGCCCGCATCATCCGCAACCTCATGAATGCAACCCAGCAGACACAGGACCATCTGGTGCATTTCTACCACTTGCATGCGCTTGACTGGGTCGATGTGGTGAGCGCCCTGAAAGCCGATCCCAAAATGACCTCCGACATCGCCCAGAGCATCTCCTCGTGGCCCAAGTCGTCGGTTGGGTACTTCAAGGATTTGCAGCAGCGTCTCGTGGGATTTGTCGAAAGCGGCCAGCTGGGGATTTTTTCGAACGGTTACTGGGGCCATCCGGCCTACAAACTACCACCGGAGGTGAACCTGATCGGCGTCGCGCACTATCTTGAGGCGCTCGATTTCCAGAAGGAGATCGTGAAGATCCACACCATTTTCGGCGGAAAGAACCCGCATCCGAATTACGTTGTCGGAGGCATGGCCTGCGCTATCGATCCGAACAGCGACACGGCAATCAACATGGAACGGCTTGCCATGGTCAAGAAGATCATCGATCAGACCCAGCAGTTCATCGATCAGGTTTACATTCCCGATCTTATCGCCATCGCCGGATTTTACAAGGAGTGGCTCTACGGCGGCGGTCTGGGCAACTATCTCAGTTACGGTGATTTTCCCGAAACCACGCTGGAAGACTACAGGACGCTGCTCTGGCCGCGGGGAGCCATTCTCGGCAAGGATCTCTCGACGGTGCACGATGTCGATCCGAGGGACGCATCGCATGTGACCGAAGAGGTAAGCCACAGCTGGTACACCTACTCCAGGGGAGACAGCAAGGGATTGCATCCCTGGCAGGGTGAGACCAAACCCGCATACACCGGCCCCAAACCGCCGTTCGAGTATCTCGATACCGACAAGAAGTACAGCTGGCTGAAAACTCCCCGCTGGAAGAACCACGCAATGGAGGTCGGTCCTCTGGGAAGGGTGCTTGTCGCCTACGCCAAGGGTGATCCCATGATCAGGGATACCGTTGGACTGGTGCTCTCGAAACTGCAGGTCGGTCCCGAAGCGCTCTTCTCGACGCTCGGCAGAACCGCTGCAAGGGGTATTGAATGCAAGCAGACCGCAGGATTCATGCGTCATTTCTATCTGCAGCTTGTCGATAATATCAAAAAAGGGGACTATCGCACCTTCAACAGCGACCGCTGGGACCCGTCAACCTGGCCCAAGGAAAGCAAGGGTTTCGGCTATACCGAGGCTCCCCGAGGCTCTCTTGGGCACTGGATTCATATCCGGGACGAGAAGATCAAGGAGTATCAGATTGTCGTGCCTTCGACATGGAACGCATCTCCGAGGGACGGCAAGGGCAATTCCGGAGCATACGAAGCTGCGCTCAAAGGGACGCCCATGGCGAATCCCGAGCAGCCACTGGAGATCCTCCGGACCGTGCACTCCTTCGATCCCTGCCTTGCCTGCGCATCGCATGTGTTCGATATGCATGGCCAGGAAGTCACCAGTGTCAGAATCGTTTAAACGGAGGTTCCCATGGGCAGAATCATCGAGGAGATCTATGTCTGGCGCCTGCCGGTACGGCTGTATCACTGGATCAATGCACTCTGTACCGTCGTGCTGCTGGTAACCGGCATGTACATTGCCGCCCCGGTCATCAATCCTCCGCTCGGCGAGGCGGTCTGGTACAAGGGGATGGCGTGGTGGAGATATCTGCATTTTGCCACAGCATTCATCTTTATCGCGAATTTTCTTTTCCGCATGTACTGGGCGCTTTTTGGTAACGACAGGTATGCCCGTTTCGGCGGATTCCGGCCATGGTCTCCTGCCTGGTGGGGCAAGCCGTTCAGGGAGCAGGTGGAATCCTACCTGTTCCTGCGCCGTGACGAGCCGAACTATGTCGGCCATAACCCGGTTGCGGCCCTTGCGCACTTCCTGTTCATTTTCTGCGGCTCTTCGTTCATGATCCTGAGCGGTCTTGCCATGTACGGAGAGAACAATCCCGGCGGTTTTTCCGAAACCTTTTTCGGGTGGCTGATTCCGCTTTTCGGAGGCAGCTACTCGCTGCATTTCGCGCATCATCTGATGGCATGGATTTTCCCGCTGTACCTCATCATACACCTGTATGCGGTGTTCCGTCATGACGTGGTTGACCGTACCAGCGTCACCTCTTCCATCGTGACCGGATACAAGCACAAGGTGGAGGAAGAACCGAGTTGAAACACAACCGTATCAACGTTCTCGGGCTTGGCAATGTCCTTTTCGGCGACGAGGGGTTCGGGGTGGAGGCTATCCGGGCCCTTGAAAAGGAGGGGGATTATCCGGAGACGGTTCAGTTTGTCGATGGCGGCACACAGGGACTCTATCTTCTCGACTATATCGAGTCGAGTGATGCCGTTATGGTTTTCGATGCGCTCATTCCCCTCGATTTCGAAAGCCGGGTCTATGTGTATCAAAAGGAGGAGCTTCCGGCATTCATTCACCGCAAGATGTCATCGCACCAGATGGGTCTCAGCGAACTGCTGGGTATTGCGCAGCTCCACGGACGGATGCCGGAGAGGCTCGTGCTGATCGGCATACCGCCGAGAGTCCTCGATCTCGGTAGCGGTCTCAGCGGTGAAGCCCGTGAACTCCTGGATGAAGCGGTTGCACATGGAAGGGCAATACTGGACGGCTGGCTTCAGGAGTAATCGTGCCCAACAGGCTTGAGGCTGTTATCCGGTAACGTGATGCGGCCCGGGTGAAAATGCAATCGGGCCGCTTGTTGCGGTTGCGGGTCTGGTACTTCAGGGACGGATAAGGCGCAGAAACTCGCTTCGCGTGGAGGGAGAAGCAAGAAACTCCCCCGACATGGCCGAAGTGGTGGTGACGGAGTTCAGTTTTTCGACGCCCCGCATCACCATGCACATGTGTCGCGCCTCGATGACGACCGCCACGCCTTTCGGGTTCAGGACGTGCTGTATGGCGTCGCGGATTTGCTGGGTCAGCCGTTCCTGTACCTGGAGACGGCGGGCGTAAATTTCCACAACCCGCGCAATCTTCGAGAGACCAACGATTTTTCCGTCCGGAATGTATGCAACATGGGCCTTGCCGAAAAAGGGGAGCAGGTGATGTTCGCACATCGAGAAGATGTCGATGTCCCGCACCAGCACCATTTCGTCGTAGGCTTCGGTAAATACCGCTTTTTTCAGTACCTCTTCGGGATCCTGGCGATACCCTCGTGTCAGGAAGCGCATGGAGCGGGCCACCCGTTCAGGGGTTTTTACCAGGCCTTCGCGTTCCGGATCTTCACCCACCCCGTCAAGCATGGTGTAAACCGCATCGGCAATACTTGAAATTGCCCCTGCATCGGTATCCTGTATTTCGTACAGGCAGTCGTCGTCGATACACTGACTTGCTCTGCCGGAAGGCTGAGCCGGTTTATTCTCCAAGGTACCGGACAGCGTTTTTTCCTGTTTCATATATTTTGACTTCGTAAAGGGAGATTTCCCGGTTGTTGAATTGTTCGAGACGTTTTTCAAGAATATCCCATATCAGTACGGCAAGCACCTCCGTGGTGGGAACGCATCCTGCGAGTTCAGCGACATCATGGTTCAGATGGCGGTGGTCGAATCGTGCGGTGATCTCCTCCTCGAGGATGCTTTTCAGCTCCTTGAGATCGAAGAGGAACCCCGTTTTCCGGTCAACGATTCCGCAGAGGGTTATTTCCAGTTCGTAATTGTGCCCGTGTCCATGTTCATTGCTGCACTTGCCGTAAAGCATGCGGTTTTCCGCATCGCCGAGTTCGGGATTGAACAGCCGGTGAGCGGCGCTGAATTCCACTTTTCTGGAGACGTAGATTTTTCTCGGCTTTTCAAGAAGGTGGTTCATAGGCAGGGGATTGGTCGGGATGTGAATTGAACGGCGCATGAACCTGCAAGGCATGCCAATGTAACGGTTTCGATGCATAAACTCAGGGTGCAATTTATAAGTTTCCACCAAAGATGAGCCTTGCGGCCGGCGAGAAACTGAAATGCCTTCTTGCGGGTTTATCTGTTGAAAACATGCAATACAAAGAACCATCTGCCATGAACGTATCCGTTACCTTTCGCAACACCATGCCGCTTGCCGGCACCAGCAGGGCCGGCCATGTCACCCTGTTCGATACATCGCCGGAATTTCACGGCACCGGATCGGCTCCCTCTCCGATGGAAGTGGTGCTCCAGTCGCTTGCGGCCTGTTCGATGATGGACATCATCAGCATCCTGAAGAAGAAACGCCGGGATGTCGTCGCTCTTACTGCTGAAGGCGAAGCTGATCGTGCGGCAGAGCATCCGAAAGTATTCACTGCCGTGAGGGTGCGCTATCGGCTCGAAAGCCCTGATTGCACCCCCGAGGATTTCGAGAGAGCGGTTTCGCTCTCGATGGAGAAGTACTGCAGCGTATCGGCCATGCTGCGCCTGTCGGGGTGCCGTATCGAGTGGATGGCTGAGCTGGTTCGGGAGGCGCAATGAATTGGTTCCGCTTCAGTGATAACGCTTGTTTCCATCACAACGAAAAAAAACATACCCATGTCGAAATCACTCAATGATCTCATACAATCCAGTCCGCTGCCGGTTTTCGTGGATTTCTGGGCCGACTGGTGCGGGCCGTGCAAGATGGTGGCGCCTGCGGTGAAGCAGCTTGCCCTGGAGTTCAGCGGAAGACTGGTGGTGGTGAAGGTGAACGTGGACCGGCAGCCAGCCGCCGCTTCTCAGTTCCAGGTGCAGGGCATCCCGGCCCTCATACTCTTCGACAAAGGCAGACTCGCATGGCGAACCTCCGGAGCATTGCCGGACCAACAGCTCAAGGCTGAGGTGCTGAAGGTATTGGTGGGCTGAAAGTATGATACTTGCTTTCGATGTATACGGAACCCTGATCGATCCGCAGGGAATAACCAATGTGCTGCATGATCATCTTGATGGTGCGGCTGCAGCGGATTCTGCAAAGGCCTGGAGGGACAAACAACTTGAGTATTCTTTCAGACGGGGCCTGATGGGTAAGTACGAGACGTTTGCCGTGTGGCACCAGTCAGGCATTTGCTTATACATGTGCTCTTTTCAACCTGCAACTCGAAGCAGAAGAAACGGAACGGATTATGAACGCCTATGCTTTTCTGCCTGCCTATGCCGATGCTCGGGTCGGGCTTGAAAAGGTTCTGTGATGCAGGGTTCAGGATGTATGCATTCTCAAACAGGAGTCCCGAGGCGGGTGACAGGGTGCTTGCCCATGCAGGTCTTGTAGAGTATTTTTTTGATATTGTAAGTGTCGATGAGGTTCGTTCATTCAAACCCGATCCCGCCGTGTACGGTCATTTTCTCAGAAGAGCTTCCGCACCCGGCAACAGTGCATGGTTGGTATCGAGCAATGTTTTTGATGTTCCCGGGGCTCTCTCGGCCGGAATGAGAGCCGTTTGGGTGAAGAGGAAACCGGATATGCTTTTTGATCCATGGGGCATGGAACCTACGCTGACGGTTCATGACCTTGATTGCCTTACGCAGAAATTGAATGATTCGATATGACATACCGGCTCCTGATTTTTGATTTCGACGGAACACTGGCCGATAGCGAGGCAAGTATTATCGAGTCTCTGGAGCTCGTTGCCAGGAACCTGGATCTTCCGGGTGTAGATCGTGCAGGTGCCCGACAGAGCATCGGGTTACCGTTGGAGCGTACGATCATGGCCGGGCTGAGTCTTGTTCCTGAACTTGTGCCTGAAGCGGTTGAACTTTACAGAAAACATTACAAGGAAACAGCTTACAGTACGACGTGTCTGTATCCGGGAGTGAAAGGGACTCTCGATTGGTTGCGGAATGATTACCTGCTTGCCGTGGCATCGAGCAAGAGCCGACAGGGGCTTCTCGATATGATGCAACATCTCGGAATTTACGGGCATTTTTCCTTTATAGCCGGAGCTCAGGATGTGGAGCAGGGAAAACCGGCTCCGGATATGGTGCTGCTTGCAATGGAAACCCTGAATATTCCTCCAGAAAAGAGTCTGGTAGTGGGTGACACCGTATATGATATCGAGATGGGAAAGCGCGCACTTGCAGATACCTGTGCGGTTACTTATGGGAACAATTCAGCGGCTGAGCTCCGTTTTCTCGATCCCACCTATATCATCGATGCCTTCGAAGATGTCGTGAGTTGTCTGATTTGAGTTGAAGATCCGAGCTTATTATCCTGACTTTATACGTCGCACCACTCTTTTGTCATCGATCATCATGGAAAACCGGTCGCGTCTGTACCAGGTAATCCCTGATGAAGCCGTGGTTGCGTTTATGCATCGATGTGTTCTGCTTTATTGAGCTGTATCCGGTAGAAGGTGCTGATGTTCTGTTTTATCCATTTCCGTTCGAATCGGGTGTCGAACTGCGGCGGTATGGGTCCGTTTTCGAACTCGAAGCCGGTATCGGAAGTCTGTTTCAGTATCCACCTGTAATATTCTTCGCTTTCGTTAACGATAAGCGCCTCGCCGCCGGAGACCAGGCGATTGTTGAGCAGGCGAAGGCAGGCTTTTGTAAAAAGCCAGTACTTCCGGTACTTGTTATGCTTCCGTTTCGGCCAGGGATCGGGAAAAAGCGAATAGGCCCTTGCAATCGAACAGGAAGGGAACAGGTCGTTGAAGGCATCTTCGGCGCAAGATTCGATCAGCCGGATATTATCGAGGTTACGGCTTTCGGACCTTTTTGACACCTCGGTTATCATTCCCGGTTTTTTTTCGATCCCTATAAAGAGTCTTTCGGGGTGTTCCGATGCCCTCCTGAGAAGATACTCTCCGCTGCCGAAGCCGATTTCAACCTCTATCGTTCCGGCATTTTTCAGATTGTTCCCGGCCCATGCTATCAGATCTGCGATAATGACAGGGTTTTTACAAAAAATCTCTCTGGTATCCATGAGGCGTATGAGGCGTACCGGATTGCGGTATAAGTCACATAATGTGTTGAAAAAACATGTAGCGGAATACCCGGAAGGCGGCTGAATACGCCGGGATAATTACCTGAGGGCAGGAGAAGAATCGCTTGCATGTTCAGGTTATGAGAATATTGACAGCCGCTTTTTTCCCTGACAATTCAGTTTGCCGGAGGGGCGTTTCTTGTGAGAATGCCGTCCGCTACCATTTTATCAATCATTTTCGTAAGCTGGTCGTGAGTACGGATAAGTGCAGGCAGAGAAAGGGCAAGACGGCCTGAGAGCTGAATGTTGGGATCCTTGTCCTTTTCAATTGATGAGACGTTGACAAGGTCGATGCGTATGACGCCGTCGATAAGGGTCATGTTTGCGATGCCATCTGCATAAATGGTCTGCATGTTATTTTCTCCGAGGGATAGGGTTTCGTGTTTCAGTTGGCACTCCTTGAAAGTGCCCTCAATATACACAAAGTCGAGATAGGGGCATGAGCGGGCTTGAAAAAAACGCGACAACCGCTCAGGTACGGAGGCCGGGATGCGGATAAGTGATGAGTGGCTGGTTAGCTCGATGTCCTGATTGCTGAAAAGCGGGTGAGGCGGCAAGGGAGTGAGCCTTGTTGCCGACTGTTTTATGTCTATATTTTCAAGTACAGCCCTTCAGAAACCGGATACGGATAAACATGCTGTCAAACGGGCTTTAACAACCCGTTAATCAGGTGAAGCGTGTTTTCGTTACATTACAGGATTTATGCTGCGTCACCGGACAATCCAAACTGTTATTTATTCATGAAAACTCATGATTTGCTGAAGAAAACAGGATCGGGAGAATTTCTTTCGCGCGACGAGCTTGTTTTTCTGCTCGATCTGCCTCCTGATTCTTCAGAGGCTTATATGGTTATGGCCGAGGCAAACCGTATATCAAAGGATGTATCGGAGGGAAAAGCCGAAGTTCATGCTCAGTTTGCTCTTAATCTTGCGCCATGCAATTGCGATTGTCTGTTCTGTTCGTTTGCAGAAGTTAACGGAGTTTTTACAGCGTCATCAACTCTGAGTTCCGAAGAGGCTGTCGCTTATGCGTGCCGGTTTGAAACAGACGGTGCGAACGCTCTGTTTCTGATGTCTACGGCGCACTATCCGTTTGAGCATTTTCTGGAAATAGCAGGGGAGGTGCGAAAAAATCTGAAGCCGGAAACGACATTGATTGCCAATGTCGGCGACCAGTCGCTCAAGAGCGCTCTCAGGCTGAAAGAAGCCGGGTTTGCCGGAGTGTATCATGCGCTTCGGCTCCGAGAAGGAATCGATACCTCGCTCGATGCCGGCAAGAGAAAGAAGAGTATTCATAATTTTCTTGAGGCCGGTCTTGAAGTTGGAACATGCGTGGAGCCTGTCGGGCCTGAACATACCAATAAAGAGATTGCCGATATGATCGCATTCACCGCGTCGTTCAATCCTGCCTACAGCGGGGCAGCACGCAGGATTCCCATTCCGGGAACCAGGCTGGCTGCGCTCGGAATCATCAGCGAGCTGCGGATGGCACAGATCGTAGCCGTTACCAGGCTGGGTATGCCGAGGAGCGTTTCAGGCAATTGCACCCATGAACCCTGTACGTTAGGAGCTATTGCCGGCGCCAATCTTTTCTGGGCGGAAGTCGGAGCAAATCCTCGCGATGTTCAGAAGAGGACTGAGGAGGGAAGAGGTGAAAGCGTGACCACATGTCATTCGATTTTTCAGGAGAGCAACTGGGATGTGCTGCAAGGGCCGTCACGGTTTTATAATCGTTCCGTGTATCATGCACCGGATGCCGGCCGATAATGTGGCGGTTATCGATTTCGAGACGACAGGCCTGTCTCCGCAATATGGCGACCGGGCTATCGAGGTCGGTGCGGTGCTTCTGGAGCAGGGAGAGATTGTCGGTCGCTTTCAGAAGCTGATGAACCCCGGTTTCAGGATCAGTCCCTTCATAGAGGGCTATACCGGAATCACAAATGATATGCTCAAAGGCCAGCCCTGCTGCGAAGAGGTGATGACCGAGTTTTCGGAATTTATAGCCGGCAGAAATATTGTCGCTCACAATGCGTCGTTCGATCGCCGTTTTCTGGATTACGAGCTCAGACGGGCGAAACTGGAATATGAAGGAAACTGCTGCTGCTCGCTGCTTGTTTCAAGAAGGATTTTTCAGGATGCCCCCAACCATAAGCTGCAAACCCTTGTGTCGCATGCTGCCATTCCGGAGACAGGAAGGTTTCACCGAGCTCTGGCGGACGCCGAGATGACTGCCCGTTTATGGATGTCGATGATCGGGCGGATTCGGAGTCAATACGGAATCACGACGATTTTCTTCGACCAGCTGTGCGAGCTCGCCGGAATAGGCAAGCTTTATGCTCACAGGTATCTTACCGCCATGGCAGCGGTGTCCGGAAGAGAGGAGGGAAGAGATGTTCGGTTCTGACTGGCTGCTCGATGGCGCAATCATGATGATCGAGCGTACACACCGGGTGGATAACCTGGCGACCGACGAACTGGCTGCGATGCTTGCCGGACCGGAACCGCCGCTGCTTTTCGACGTGCGTACTGTCGGTGAGTACGGGAAGAGCAGGATAGCGACGGCCGTGCGTCTTGATCCGGATACCGGTCCGGATGATTTCGCGACCCATTACGGATCCGTTATCAAGGGGCGCGACACGGTCTTTTACTGTTCTGCAGGACAGCGCAGCTCGGAACTGATCGAGCAGGTGGAGAGCGTGTGCCGGAATGCGGGGGCCAGAAGCTGCCGCAATCTGCGCGGGGGTATTTTCCGCTGGTATAACCAGGGCAGGCCGGTCGTCGATGCCTCCGGTACGACGGACGAAATAGACGGGTACGACCCGGTCTGGTCCGTGATGGTCGAACGGCGCAGATAGCGCGCTATGGACGGAACGGCCGCTGAAGGAGAGGGAAAAGCCGCTGCTTGCCGGGATCGCTTTCATTGTCGAGGCCGAGACGGAGGCCATCGAGACTCTCTTTCATAAGGAAGCTGCCGAAAAGACGGTCCCACAGGGAGAACATGCTGCCGTAGTTCGAGTCGTGATCGCTTCTCAGCCTCGAGTGATGCAGACGGTGCATCATGGGGGAGGGGACGACGAGCCGGGCCAGCCGGTCCATGGCGGGCGGAATGGAGATGTTGCTGTGGTGGAATTCGATGACCGGCGTCATGAGGAGCAAGTAGAGGAGCAGGTGTTCGATTCCCGCACCAAGCAGCATGAAAATGGGGAGTCGCAGCAGTTCCGAGAACAGGATCTCCATGTAATGGAACCGCCAGCTTGTGGTGACGTCAAGCGCGGTGTCGCTGTGGTGCACGGAGTGGAATCTCCAGAGAAATGCCGTTTCATGGTTGAGACGATGCCATGCGTACATCCACAGGTCGATGACGAGGATGATCATGATGGCTTCGGCTGCGGGGTGAAGGGCAAGCATGCCGATGCCCGGCCAGAAGTTTTTCGACCAGTCGAGTATGAATGCCATGAGTATGCCCGAAGGGAGCAGGATCAGCAGGTTGATTCCGGCAATCGAAAGATTGAGTTTGGCATGTCGGGCGCGGTGGTTCCTGGGGGAGAAAAAAGGGATAACTCCTTCGAGGATCCACAGCAGGACTCCCGCTCCAACAGTGCTGCCGTATGAGAAGATGCGGAGGTCGGCTATGGAAAAAAAACTGTCCGCCATACTGTCAGATCAGAATCGATTGAGTTGAACAGGGAATACTCTGAAGTTGCATGAAATGCAGCAACATTTCCAACAGGGAGTTTTCCCTGAAGACAAAGATCGAATTGCCGTATTGAAGGGGGTTTTCATCGCGCTTCTCGCTGATAAGCCTTACAGAAATGGAAGATGAGCATAAAGCCGTTGTCCGGCTTTATGCTTTTAATCCGGCGTAGCCATCCGTATGCGGGGATATCTAAGAATTCCTGCGGTTCATGATCGTGAGGAAGTAGAAGAGCTGCATGATGGCCTGTGCGGCGGCGGCGACGTAGGTGAGCGCTGCGGCGTTGAGCACGGCGTTCACGCCCTGCATTTCGGCAGGGGAGACGATGCCCTGCGAAACGAGCAGTTCCTTCGCCCTGCGGCTTGCGTCGAACTCCACCGGAAGGGTGACCAGGGCGAAGAGCGCCGTGGCGGCAAAGAGCGTGATGCCTGCCCAGGCAAGCGTGGTGCCGAGCGTACCGGCCATGAACATGCCGACCATGAAGATGATCGGTCCGAGGTTGCTGCCGATGGAAACGGCAGGCACCATGACCGAGCGGAGCTGGAGCGGCAAGTAACCGGTTTTATCCTGAAACGCATGTCCGGCCTCGTGAGCTGCAACGCCGACCGAGGCGATGCTCGGAAGGCTGTACACCTGCTCGCTCAGCCGCAGTGCCTTGTGACGGGGATCGTAGTGGTCGGACAGCATGCCTCGGGTGGCCTCGACCGTGACGTTGCCGAGCCCCCCTCTTTCCAGAAGCCTCCGGGCTGCCTCGGAGCCACTGATGCCGGTGTTGGTGCGCACCTGCGAATATCTGCTGAATGCAGCCTTGACCCTGAACTGTGCCCAGAGTCCAAGCAGCATCGGCGGAAGCGCAAAGACAAAGTATAAAGGATCGAAGTACATGGTTTTTCGTGATCGTTTGTTTGAGCGAAAATCGTTATCGAGACAGAAAACAATGAAACCTCTGCATTAGTTTCTGCACGGTGAAGCTGCTGTATCCGGTATCAGCAGTTTGACGTTTTTTGTCATGACAATCCTGCTTTTCTTTTTCCATGCTGTGCGACAGGGAACGTTGTGGCCGGTTTATTTCATTATATTGATGGGAGATGCACGTTTTCAACGAATAATTCCGTCATGGCAGGATATGGTAACGGCAAGGGCCGACGCTTTACGGGGCTTTTCTTTGCGGCACTATTGCTGTATGGTTTTTTCGCTGTTGCATCCGCTCACGGCAGCGAGCAGCGGGTTTCGGCGATTGTGCTCAGAGGGTCGGTGAATCCCGCCAGCGCCCAGTATTTGTCCCGAGCGCTTGGAGAGGCACATGCTGACGGATCGGTGGCGCTGCTGGTAGAGCTCGATACGCCGGGGGGGCTGGTGAGTTCGCTGCGCCAGATGGTGCAGGATGTCATGGCCTCGAAGATTCCCGTCATCGTCTACGTTCACCCTTCAGGAGCACAGGCCGCCTCCGCAGGGGCGCTGCTGATGCTTTCGGCCCATGTTGCGGCCATGTCGCCGGGTACGGAGATCGGGGCTGCCCATCCGGTAGGTATGGGAGGCGGTGAAAAGGAGAGCGATGTTATGAGCAGGAAGTCGGCCAGCGACCTGGCGGCTTTTGCCAGAAGCCTGGCCGAAGAGCGCGGCAGGAACTCCCGCTGGGCGGAAGAGGCGGTTCAGGAAAGCAGGGCGTCAAGCGCTCAGGAGGCTCTTGCTGCGGGCGTCATCGACGTGGTTGCGACCGATATGCAGGCTCTCTTCGGGGCGATAGAGGGGAAGCGCGTGAAAACCGCCGGTGGGGAAGTGACGATTCAGACAGCTCGCGCCATTATTGTAAAGATCGAGCCTACGTTTCAGGAAAAGGCACTTATGATGCTTGCCGATCCCAATCTCGCCTACATTTTTTTTCTGGCCGGACTTGCCGGAATCTATTTCGAACTCTCCAATCCGGGATCCATATTTCCTGGCGTGGCAGGGGCGATTTCACTGATACTCGGTCTTTATGCCATGCAGATGCTTCCGGTCAGCATAACCGGTATCATACTGCTTGTTCTTGCTGCGATCTTTATCGGCCTTGAGCTGTTCGTTACCAGCGGAGGCCTGTTTGCCATAGCCGGCCTCATTGCGCTCTTTGCCGGTTCACTCATGCTTTTCAGTACGCAAGGTACGGGCATTGAGCTGTCTCTTCTTGTTTTTCTGCCGGTTTTTCTTGTATTTGCATCTGCTGTTGCCGGTATTCTGTGGGTTGTCGCCAGATCGGCGGCTCGTCGTCAGATTTCCGGAATGGAGGGTATGATCGGTGAATCGGCGACGGTTTTCCGGGATATATCGCCCCCTCTTGCCGGAAAGGTTTTTCTGCACGGCGAGTTGTGGGATGCCGTAGCGGACAGCCATGTTCCTTCAGGGACACAAGTTTTCGTCAAGGAGGTCAACGGCCTTCAGGTGTCTGTAACCATTAAACAGGATTGAACAACGATGCTGACATTCAATTTTCTTACCATTTTCATGCTGCTTCTGGCATTTGTGGTCTCTTCGGTAAAGATTATTCGAGAGTACGAGCGGGCAGTCGTGTTTCGACTGGGAAGGCTTCTCGGCGCGAAGGGGCCCGGCATCATTATCCTGATACCGGGTCTTGACAAGATGGTGCGTGTCGATCTGCGGACCGTGACGCTCGATGTGCCTCCCCAGGATATCATTACAAGGGATAACGTTTCGGTCAAGGTAAGCGCTGTTGTGTATTTCAGGGTTCTTGAACCCGTCAAGGCTATCGTGGACGTTGAGGATTTTCATTTTGCAACCTCCCAGCTTGCACAGACGACGCTGCGCAGCGTCTGCGGCCAGGGTGAAATGGATAATCTGCTTTCGGAGCGGGACGAGATCAATGATCGAATCCAGACCATTCTCGACAAGGATACCTCTCCATGGGGCGTCAAGGTGGGCAAGGTTGAAGTGAAGGAGATCGATCTTCCCGAAGAGATGCGTCGCGCAATGGCCAAGCAAGCCGAGGCCGAGCGCGAGCGCCGTTCGAAGATCATCAACGCCGAAGGGGAGTACCAGGCTTCCCAGCGCCTTGCCGAAGCGGCGGCGATCATTTCCGCGACGCCGGGCGCACTCCAGCTGCGTTATCTGCAGACGCTGCAGGATATCGCCGGAGAGAACAACTCGACAACCATATTCCCGCTTCCGATCGACCTGATCAGGCCGTTATTGGAGAACAGAGCCCCGTCGTCATCCAAGGAATCCTAACCATCACCGTCATGTTCAAGATACGCACCATTCTCTGCCCGGTGGACTTTTCCGATGCCTCCCGCAAGGCCTTGCGCTATGCGCACGAATTCTCCGTCAGCATGGGAGCCTCGATGTTTCTGCTCAATGTCGTCGAGCCCAGGCCCATGGCGGTCGACCTCTCCCTGAACTATATTCCGCTCGAGGAGGATCTTGAAAAAGCTGCCGAGGCCGATCTCAATGAACTGAAAAACGGCCTGCTTGCCAAGGGACTGAAGGTCGAGGGTTCCGTCGAGATCGGCAATCCCGCCGACGTGATTCTTGAAAAGGCCTCGGAACTCGATGTCAATCTCATCATCATGGGGTCGCACGGCAAGAAGGGGCTCAGCCGCCTCATCATGGGCAGTGTTGCCGAAACCGTGGTGCGCAAGGCTGACTGTCCGGTGCTGATCGTCAAGAGCGCCGAGAAGGAGTTCATCGAGGAGCAGGGATAGGTTTCCCGGAAACCTGTGTAGCCTGCCGGGCAGGCGCTTTTCCGGAGTGAAGGGTCAGGGTTTGTGCTCAAAGGCCTCGATCAGCTTTCTGGCGCCGCTGAAGGGGGTGAGGTTTCCCGAGAGCACCTGCTTTTCAATGCCCGGCTGTGCTGCCTGTACGCCGGGATCGCTGAAGAACCTTGCCTTGAGCATGGTTTCGAGCACACCAAGATAGAGTTGCCTGAGCTGTTCGCGCCGCCTTGCAGGCAGGATCTCCTGGCTGCGCATCGATGACACGGTGTCGCGAATCTCCTGCCACACCTCGCTTATGCCGGTGCCGGTGATGGCTGAGGTGAGGAACACCTTGCGTTCACGGAGCGTATGGCGTGCCGGCAGCATGCGGAATGCGGCTTCGAAGTCGGCTTTGGATACCGCTGCAAGAGCGGCCTGCCCTCCATCGGTTTTCGTAACGGCAATGGCGTCGGCGATCTCCATGATTCCGCGCTTGATACCCTGAAGCTCGTCTCCCGATCCCGGCAGCATGAGCAGCAGGATGAAATCCGCCATGGTGTCGATCATGATTTCGGACTGGCCGACTCCGACGGTTTCCACGACAATGACATCGAAACCGGCCGCTTCGCACAGCACGATGGCTTCATGGGTTCTGGGCGATGTTCCTCCCAGATGACCCGAGGAGGCGGTTGGACGGATAAAGACTTCCCTGCGGCCGGCGAGTTTTTCCATGCGGGCCTTGTCGCCGAGAATGCTTCCCTTCGAACGGCTGCTGCTTGGGTCGACGGCAAGCACAGCAAGCCGGTGGCCCTCGGCGATGATATGCTCCCCCAGCGCCTCGATGAAGGTGCTTTTGCCGGCTCCCGGCGATCCGGTGAGGCCGATGCGCATTGTTTCACTTTTTACCGAGAGGCATCGGTCGAGTACCTGGTGGGCCTGCGCTTCATGGTCGGGTCTGGCCGATTCGACAAGGGTTATGGCGCGGCTCAGCATTCGCCGGTCTCCGCTCAGGATTCCCGCTACCATCTCCTCGACACCGGGCTCGTATGGCTTGCCTGTTTGACGCATGGTTTCAGCTCCTACGGGGTCTCAAAGCGACGGAGCAGCATGCCGAGAACACGGATCGCGGCTTCGGCAATGACCGTGCCGGGACCGAAAATTCCCGCCACACCCTGTTCGTAAAGAAACGCATGGTCCTTTTCGGGAATGATTCCTCCGGCGATGACAAGAATATCCTCGCGCCTTGCTTCCCTGAGCGCTGAAATGATGTTCGGTATCAGGGTTTTGTGGCCTGCGGCGAGGCTCGATATGCCGATGAGATGCACGTCGTTGTCAAGCGCCTGCCCGACAACCTCCTCAGGGGTCTGGAAGAGCGGGCTGATATCCACATCGAAACCGATATCGGCAAATCCTGCGGCGATCACCTTGGCTCCGCGGTCGTGTCCGTCCTGTCCGACCTTGGCCACTATGATTCTCGGTCTGCGCCCTTCAAGCGAGGCGAACCTGTCGGCAAGCTTCTGGGCTTCCTGAAATAGCCTGTTATGCTGCATCTGTGAGCGGTAGACATTGGTGTTGAGCCTGATGGATGAACGGTAGCGTCCGAAAACCGTTTCGCATGCCGACGAGATTTCGCCGAGAGTGGCCCTTTTGCGGGCTGCATCGACAGCCAGTTCAAGCAGGTTTCCCTCTTTTTCTGCGGCACAGTTCGCGATAGCCTGCAGCGCTGCAGTGCACTCCTCGCTGTTTCGTTCCTCCCGGATTTTCCTGATGCGTTCAACCTGCTGCTGCAGAACAAGGGTATTGTCCACCTCGAGCAGTTCGATATCGGTACGGCTGCTGGTGGTATAGCCGTTCACTCCGACAATGATCTCCTCACCGCTGTCGATGCGTGCCTGTTTGCGAGTTGCGGCCTCCTCGATGCGCAGCTTCGGGATTCCCTGTTCGATGGCTTTCACCATGCCTCCGGCCTCCTCGATTTCCGTGATGAGCTTCCAGGCTTTGGCGGCAAGTTCGCCGGTGAGGTGTTCGAGGTAATACGAACCGGCCCACGGATCGATGCTCCGGGTTATATCGGTCTCTTCCTGAAGGTACAGCTGCGTGTTGCGGGCGATACGCGCGGAAAATACTGAGGGAAGGGCAATGGCTTCATCGAGTGCATTGGTGTGCAGCGACTGGGTATGGCCAAGCGTGGCGGCAAGCGCCTCGATGCAGGTGCGGGTGATGTTGTTGATCGGGTCCTGTTCGGTCAGGCTCCATCCGGAGGTCTGGCAGTGCGAGCGCAGCATCAGTGATTTCAGGCTTTTCGGGTTGAAGCCGCTCACAATTTTGGCCCAGAGCATTCGTGCCGCCCGCAGTTTTGCGATCTCCATGAAGTAGTTCATGCCTACAGCCCAGAAAAAGGAGAGGCGAGGGGCGAAGGCATCGATGTCAAGCCCGGCCCGGAGTCCGGTGCGGATGTACTCGAGGCCGTCGGCAAGCGTATAGGCGAGTTCAAGGTCGGCTGTCGCGCCGGCTTCCTGCATGTGGTACCCCGATATGCTGATCGAGTTGAACTTCGGCATGCAGTTGCTGGTAAAGCGGAAGATGTCGCCGATGATGCGCATCGACGGCTCGGGAGGATAGATGTAGGTGTTGCGCACCATGAACTCCTTGAGGATGTCGTTCTGGATGGTGCCGCTGAGCTTTTCCGGCCCAACTCCCTGTTCTTCTGCAGCAACGATATAGAAAGCCATGACGGGAAGTACGGCGCCGTTCATGGTCATCGATACCGAGATGTCGCCAAGCGGGATGCGGTCGAACAGGATTTTCATGTCCTCGACCGAATCGATCGCCACACCGGCCTTGCCGACGTCTCCCACCACGCGTTCATGATCGGAATCGTAGCCACGGTGCGTCGGGAGGTCGAAAGCCACCGAAAGCCCCTTCTGGCCGGAGGCAAGATTTTTCCGGTAAAAGGCGTTGGACTCTTCGGCGGTTGAAAAGCCGGCGTACTGCCTGATGGTCCATGGCCTGGTGGTGTACATGGTGGTATATGGCCCGGCGGTGTAGGGCGGAAATCCCGGTGCGAAACAGAGGTGTCCGGCATCACCGATCTCCCGGGCGGTATACACGGGACGGATGTCGATGCCTTCGGCGGTCGACCATGTGCCGGTTGCCGGCCCGGTGGCGGTTCCTGTTTTTTCCGGACAAGAGAAAATGTCGATAACGGAAAAGTCAGGTCTCATTGTATTCCGGTTTTGTGGTGATATGATTGCAGCATTTCAAGGACATTGACGCCGGTGTAGACAAAACCCTCAAGTCCGGCTTCGGAAAGGTGGTCGCTTCCTGCAGGAGGCTTGCCAGCCATGACCGGGATGACGGAGGGCTGCAGTTCGCGAAGACCTTTGCAGATGGTTTCCGCCGCCGGTACCGGGTCTTTTTCGGCGATGCAGAGTACCACGATGGCCGGCCGGTTTTGCAACGCGGTTGCACAACCCTTCAGGGTGGCTTCAAGCACAGCAGTACCGGCGATGTCGAAACCTCCGCAACGGAAGAAGTCTTCGGCAAACGAAGCCTGCCGGAAACTCAGCGACGGGTCTCCCGATAGCCATATGAACACGGAAGGCACGCAGCTCTTCTCCATGCGGTGCTTTGCGGCTTTCAGGCGCAGGTGTTCGAACGCCGCCGTTTCGCTTCCTGCCGGCTCGCTTTCGGTGGCCAGCAGCAGCTCCGGAACCTTTTTTTCCTGTAATCGGGAGAGCGTTTCGGGGTAGCGGTTCACCCCCACAAGCGTTTTTTTCCGGTTTTCAAGCGTTTTCTTTCTGGATGAGCTGCTTTCGGCAACAGCCCTCTTGATCATGCAGCTTGCTGTTGCGGCGGCAAGACCTCCGGCACTCTCGATCTGCAAGAAGAAATACCATGCGCTTTCAGCCAGCCGGGAGGTGAGGGTTTCAATGAAATGCGAACCTGCAGCAGGATCGATGACCCTGTCAAGGAACGACTCCTCTTTCAGGATCAGGTGGATATTTCCCGAAATGCGCTCGGCGTCACCGGAAGCAACGGAAAGGCCGATGTCGAACGGATCTATCTGCAAGGTATCGTAACCGCCGAGTATGGCGGCAACCGCTTCGGTTGTCTGGCGAAGCACGTTGGTGTAAGGATCGAGCAGTGAGCGGTTTCGCCGCGATGCTCTGGCGAAAAGCCTTGGAAGAACCTCTTCGTTTACTCCATACGCTTTCAGGAGGTGGAGCAGCAGTGCACGGAGTGCCCTGGGTTTTGCCAGTTCGGTAAAGTGGCTCGATCCGGCTGCCATGACAATCTCCAGTCTTGCGGCAATACGGTCCGGATCGATTCCTGAACCGGAATACCGGCTGAGAATGTCGCTTGCCGCTGCAAGTGCAAGAGCGATTTCCTGCGAAGGCGTCGCTCCGCTCTCATGCCAGGGAAGGGTATCGGCGGCAAGAAAGCGGAAGTCCGGCATCGACTCCGCTGCATTGAAAAGAGCCGAGTCTCTTTCCGGTGCCTGTTCATGCAGTGGAGCCAGCACTCCTCCGGTATTGCGGCTGAATCCGGGTATTGCGGCAAGAGTTTCAAGCAGTTTTTCAGGCTCTTCGATGTTTCCGGAAAAGTAGATTGCCACATCGGGAATGGATATTTCCTGCAACAGCCGGTCAAGTTCCTCGCGGCAGCCGGACTGCCGTTCGGTGAAGGAGAGCTCCAGAGCCGAACTGTCCAGGGAAAAGCTGTCGAGGGCTTCCCGGTTTGCCTTCTCCGGTTCAGTAACGTTGATTTTCCTGCAGTTTCTCCATTCGTTTCCCGTCTTCCTCGTTAGCGGCACCGGCAGGACAACCGAATTGCCGGGTGCGTACCACGGTTCAAGGGTAAATCCGTCAGGAGTTGTCCATCTGATGTGTTCATAGGATTTTTCCCCGAGATCGAGAGCCGCTTTGGCTTGCCATTCGTCCCAGCCGACGGGGGAAAACTCCCTGAAGAGCGGATGTTCTGAAGATCGTGTCATTGCATAAGGGGAAACTTGTTCATGAAACCACACCCTGCTGTTCATGCCTGCGGCACCCGAGTATACCGGCAATTTCACGCCGAAGCTGGGTCGGCAGGGCGGTCTTGTCCACAAAACCCTTCTGCTGCAACCACCAGGTTGTCTGGAACTCCTTCGAGGTATGCCTGCCGGTGTACTGTTCGATAACGCGTTTTCCGGAAAAGCCGATATTGCCGGCGTTGTGCTCGAAAATCCGGAATCCCCGGGAGGCCATTCCGATGGCAACACCGCCGAGCGTCGGGTCGGTGACGATGGTGATGACCGGCAGTCCGGCTTTTTCGACGCTTGAGATGGCGACATGCAGCTTCGGGATGCTGACCATGGATGAACATCCCTCATGCATTCTCGCTCCTCCTCCGGTTGCCTGCATGATGAGCGGTTTCCTGCGGGCCACGGCGATTTTTGCAGCCTGCCAGATTTTTTCGCCGGTAGACATGCAGAAGGAACCGCCGAGAAAATTGAAGTTCGTGGCGCAGAACACCACCGCATGGCCATCGATGGTTCCGTCTCCGGTGATGAACGATGAGGCTGCTCCGGTCTTATGACGGGCTTCCTCGATTTTTCGCTGATAGTCGGGAAAGGAGAGAATATCCCGATCTGAAATATAACGGGTTTCGGGGTGCTCGCGGAACGAATCTTTATCGAGCACAAGGTCGATGTAATCGTGGGCGGTCAGGCGTACGTAACGGTGGCCGCAGGTACTGCAGACGAAATTGTCGGCAAGCAGTTTCGAATACAGCACCGGATCGAACATCTTCCGGCCTTCGCTGTCCATACACTTTTTATGGCGCGCAACGAACAACGCCTTTTTCGGTTTCGGGATGAAGAATGTTACCGGTTTTTCAAATGAACGGATATCCTCCTCGCTGATGGTGTTCCACTGGCCGATTTTTTCCCAGCGCAGCATTCTTGCTGCAAAAACGCAATCGCGCGGGATGGCGTCAAGTTTTTCGATCCATATGGTCACGCTTTTTCTGAAGGACTCCATGGCGGATTCCCGGAACCGGTGTGCCGGTCCTTCAGGCTCCCTGATGAGGTCGTCGACAATGCCGTTTGCAAGCGCTTCACGTGCTGTGATCTGCGAAATTTCGGCGGCAAGGTTGGCCTTGTCCCTTGTGCGGAAAAGAATCGAGGAGCATGCTTCGGGGGAGATTACCAGATAGGTGGCGAATTCCATGGCCAGCACTCCGTCGCACCCGGTCAGGGCTATGGCTCCACCGCTGCATCCCCGGTTGATGATGACCGACAGGGTTGGCACCTGTGCTTCGGCAAGGGCTTGCATGCAATGTCCGATTTTCCAGGCGATGCCTCCGGCTTCCGACTCCTCGGTCGGATCGGCTCCGGCAGTATCGATGATGGTAATGATGATCCGGTTTTCCATTTCGGCAATTCCGATCGCTTCGACCGCTTTCCTGAAAGCTGCAGGAGTCGGCATGCCGTGGTTCCAGCGTTTGACGCTTTCAGGGTCTTTCATGAGCTTTTTCATGATACTGAAATCAGATGTCGGTCCGGACTGCTGGCCGATGAGCATGAGCGGAACGAGTTTTTCTGCGGTCTTCAGCGTTGCCCTGTGGGTCTGGATCACACAACTGCCATGTTCGTCGTTCTGCAGGCACTCTTCAACACCGTTGAAAACCGTGAGGTAGTCGAGGTATTTGGGGCGTTCGGGGTGAAAGGAGAGCTGGTATTTTTCGTATTCGCTCAGGGTTTCCAGCGTTTCATGCGAAGAGCTGAGCCCCTCTTTTTTCTCGAAAGGCAGATAAAAATGTTCCACGGTTTGAGGCGTCGTTATCTCAATTGGTTAAGCGTGTTTTCCGGTGAATTCGAGGAGCACCCTGTTGGTCTCTTTCGGGTGCAGGAATACAATGCGTTTTCCCCCGGCGCCCTGCTTGGGAGCGCCCAGAGTGGTGATGTTCAGGGCCGCGATGCGTGCGGTTTCCTCATCGATATCGGTGCTCTGCAGGGCGATATGGTGCATGCCGTCGCCGTTTTTCACCAGAAACTTCGAAATCGGGCTGTCGTCTCCGAGCGGCTGGAGCAGCTCGATTTTCGTTTCTCCCACGGGGATGAAGGCAACCCGCACCTTTTCGGACGGAACATTCTCGATGGTAATGGACCCGGGAGCACACCCGAGAACGTTGCTGAAGGTTTCGAGCGCGCTTTCAAGGTTCTGTACCGCTATGGCGATATGATCGATTTTCGTGATCATGCTTCCTTTGTCACGGATTTGCTGGTTGCCGCATAACCTATGGTTAGCAGGGCTTCCCTGATTTCATCGAGAATGACCGGATCGTCTATCGTGGCCGGCATCGTGTACTCTTCGCTGTTTGCGATCTTGCGCATGGTGCTGCGCAGGATTTTGCCTGACCGGGTTTTCGGCAGCCTCTGGACGATGACGGCATTCTTGAATGAGGCTACCGGGCCGATGTTCTCGCGCACATATTCGATCACGTGTTTGATGATCTGGTTTTGCGGGGTATCGACGTTGGCTTTCAGTACAAGGAATCCGAGCGGCACCTGTCCCTTGAGATCGTCGTTGACGCCGATCACCGCGCTTTCGGCAACGTCGGGATGCTCGCACAGTGCGGCCTCGATGGCACCGGTCGAAAGACGGTGACCGGCAACGTTGATGATGTCGTCCGTGCGCGACATGATGTGAATGTACCCGTCATCGTCGATATAGCCGGCGTCGCTGGTCTGGTAGTAGCCGGGAAAACGGGTCATGTAGCTTTCCACAAACCGGTTATCGGCTTTCCAGAGTGAAAGCATGGTGCCGGGAGGGAGCGGCAGTTTGACCACGATGTCGCCCATCTGGCCGGGGGGAAGCTGCTCCATTTCCTGGTTGACCACCTGCACGTCGTATCCCGGCACCGCCTTCGATGCGGAACCGTACTTGACCGGACCGGGGTCAATGCCCTGGCAGTTCGCGGCGATAGCCCAGCCGGTTTCAGTTTGCCACCAGTGGTCGATAACCGGAATTTTCAGCTTCTCTTCGGCCCATCTCACCGTGTCGGGATCGGCGCGTTCGCCTGCGAGGAAAAGGGTCCGGAGGCTCGACAGGTCGTATTTCCTGATGTGCATCCCGTTCGGATCCTCTTTCTTGATGGCCCTGAATGCGGTCGGGGCGGTAAAGAGCACCGATACGCCGTGTTCGTTGACGATTCTCCAGAACGTACCCGGATCGGGTGTGCCGACCGGCTTTCCTTCGAAAATGACGGTGGTGCATCCGTGCAGGAGAGGTGCGTAGACGATATAGGAGTGGCCCACGACCCAGCCGACGTCGCTTGCCGCCCAGTAAACCTCTCCGGGTTTGACGTTGTAGACGTTTTCCATCGACCATTTCATGGCAACCATATGTCCTCCGTTGTCGCGCACGATGCCTTTCGGCTGACCGGTCGTACCTGAGGTGTAGAGGATATAGAGCGGATCGGTTGCCTCTACCGGAACGCACTGTGCCGGTTCGGCTCCGAGCAGCGACTGCTTCCACGTCAGATCGCGTTCCTCGTTCAGTTCGGTTTTCAGCTGGTCGCGCTGCTTGATGATGCAGATTTCCGGCTTGAAGTGCGCAAGCTCGATGGCAAAATCGAGCAGTCGCTTGTAATCGACGACCCTGCCGTACTCTATGCCGCATGATGCGGAGATGATCACTTTCGGTTTGCAGTCGTCGATTCTCACCGCAAGTTCGTGCGAGGCGAATCCTCCGAACACCACGGAGTGGATGGCTCCGATTCTTGCACAGGCAAGCATGGCAACCACCGCTTCGGGAATCATGGGCATGTAGATGATGACCCGGTCTCCTTTACGTACCCCTCTCGACTGCAGCGCGCCGGCGAAAAGAGCGACGATATCGCGGAACTCCCTGTAGGTATATCGTTCTTTCGTTTCTGTAACCGGGCTGTCATAGATCACCGCAAGCTGGTTTCCCCTGCCTTCATCGACATGACGGTCAAGCGCGTTGTAGCAGGTGTTGGTCATGCCGCCGGCAAACCACCGGTAGAATGGAGGGTTGCCGGAATCCAGCACGGTGTTCCATTTTTTGTACCAGTGCAGCTCGGCGGCGGCTGCACCCCAGAACTCTTCGGGCTGCTCGATCGAGTGTCGAAAGACGGCGTTGTAGGACTGCGACATACAAATAACCCCCCTTTATGATTTTCTAAGGTTGTTGTGAAAAAGCAGGGTGAGGCAATGAGCAAGAACAAAAAACAGGCAGAACAGTGCTTTGCGGGTGAACCCGGAGCGCCGCCGGTGTGGCCGAAGCCCGCGGAAAGCTTCATGTTAAGAAAAAATACAGTTCCGGACAATCAACAATCGTTGAGCGCATGCAGCAGGAGTTTCCGGTTCTGTTTCCTGCTTCAGGGCTTTGCGGGTTTCGTTTTTTCGTACAGTTCAAAAAACTCCCCGATCGTGAGCGATTCGGCACGACGCTTCAGCACCTCTGGAGAGATCGTGTCGAGGCTGTAGTCTTCCTTAAGGTTGTTCAGGAGTGTCTTGCGGCGTTGCCGGAAGGCGCACCGGACGAAACGGCTGAATCCTTCGGGATCGCTCGGAAGGAGGGTGGATTTGGGGGTCATGGTGATGACCGCGCTGTCCACTCCGGGTTGCGGCCGGAAGACCTTGCGTCCCACCCTGAAACCGTACGATACGTCGAAAAACGCCTGCAGCTGTACGGCAAGGATTCCGTACTCCCTGGTTGAGGGAGCGGCCACGATGCGCATGGCCACCTCATGCTGCATCATGAGGGTCGCCTGGACGATGCAGTGCCGATGCTCCAGCAGCCTGAAAAGGATAGGAGTGGTGATGGAGTAGGGGATGTTGCCGAGAATGCGCAGCTTTGAGCCTGCGGCAATCGCTTCGATATCGGTTTTCAGAAAATCGGCCTCGATGACCCTCAGTTGCGGGTAGTGGGTGCGGATGAATTCTGCAAGCTTCGGATCCTTTTCCACCACCGTGAACATGGGGCACACTTCAATGATTTCCCTGCTCAGCGCTCCGAATCCCGGCCCGATTTCGAGGATGCGGTCTTCCGGCTGTGCGCCTGAAATCCTCACGATTTTTCTGGTGATGTTCCGGTCGGTGAGAAAGTTTTGCCCCAATTGTTTTTTT
The DNA here is from genome assembly GCA_016866305.1 of Chlorobiota bacterium. Classification (GTDB taxonomy): domain Bacteria; phylum Bacteroidota; class Chlorobiia; order Chlorobiales; family Chlorobiaceae; genus Chlorobium. The sequence continues at coordinate 95,109 of VGMX01000002.1, forward strand.
ACCGCTATTTCTGTATGCTTATATTCAACTTTTGTCATGATGTCCGGGTTTTTCCTGTTCACGCGAGACCGGGCGGAACTGTTTTTTTTAATTTAAGTTATTCTGGAATTAATGGGAGAAAATAACATCGGCGTCCAGGCCGCCCGGTATGTTTCGCGGGGGAACAAGGCTACCCGTACAGGTTTTGGTGAAGCGCTGCTTGAAATCGGGCGCGAGAACAGCTCGGTTGTGGGGCTGTGTGCCGACCTGACCGGTTCTCTGAACATGAACCAGTTCCGCGATGCGTTTCCCGACCGTTTTTTCCAGACCGGCATTGCCGAAGCAAACATGATCTCCATGGCTGCGGGGCTTGCAACGACCGGAAAGATTCCTTTTGCGGCAAGTTTTGCCGTATTTGCCACCGGCAGGGTGTATGACCAGATCCGCCAGTCGGTATGCTATTCGAACCTCAATGTCAAGATCTGCGCATCACATGCCGGTCTTACGCTCGGCGAGGACGGTGCCACCCACCAGATTCTCGAGGATATCGGCCTTATGCGGGGTCTGCCGCGTATGACCGTGGTGGTTCCCTGCGACTACAGCGAAACCAGGCGTGCCGCACGGGCTGTCGCCAGCCATGAGGGGCCTGTTTACCTGCGTTTCGGAAGGCCGAACGTGCCTGATTTCACACTCGATGAGGACGGTTTTGAAATCGGCAAGTCCATCGAGCTGCATCCCGGCAGCGATGTGACCGTCATTGCCTGCGGCATCATGGTCTGGAAAGCGCTCGAAGCGGCCCGCATTCTTGAGAAGGAGGGGGTCGGTGTGCGGGTGATCAACATGCATACCATAAAGCCGATCGATACCCTTGCCATCGTCCGGGCGGCCAACGATACCGGTGCGATCGTCACTGCAGAGGAGCATCAGATTCATAACGGTCTGGGTGATGCGGTTGCTGCGGTCTGCGCACGCAATATTCCCGTGCCCGTCGAAATGGTCGGTGTCGAGGATCAGTTCGGCGAATCGGGCAAGCCGGACGAACTGCTGGAGAAATACAAGCTCACGACCGCTGACATTCTCGAGAAAATCTATCTGGCCCTGCGCAGGAAGTAAGGGCGCCGGATTGTCAACAGTAACGCTGTAAGGAGAACCGTACGATGGGTATGCCGAATTTGGGCGACATGATGAAACAGATTCAGAAAGCCGGCGAGAAGATGCAGGATGTGCAGAACCAGCTTGAAAAACTCGTTGCATACGGCGAGTCCGGAGGAGGCATGGTCAAGGTGAGCGTGAGCGGCAAACAGAAGTTGCTTTCACTTGCAATTGATCCGGAGATCCTCGACGACGTGGAGATGGTGCAGGACCTCGTAATCGCGGCGGTCAACAGCGCTCTGGAAGCCTCGGCGGCGCTTGCACAGGAGGAAATATCCAAGGCAGCCGGCGGCATGATCAATCCTGCCGATATCCTGAAAAACCTGAATCTCGGTAAATAACCCTCCATGCGTTATACGTCGGCGGCTATTGAAACCCTGATCGATGAGTTCGCCAAACTGCCGGGTATAGGCCGCAAAACCGCACAGCGTCTGGCCATGCATATCCTCAAGGAGCCGCAGGGCCAGGCCGCACGGCTTGCCGGTGCGCTGCTTGAGGTCAAGGAGAAGGTTATCCGCTGTTCGGTCTGCCAGAATGTCACCGACCGTGATGCCGACCCATGCCATATCTGCCGGAGTGCCGCACGCGACCGCTCGGTCATCTGTATCGTCGAATCCCCTTCAGATGTTCTTGCATTTGAAAAGACAGGTCACTACAAAGGCCAGTACCACGTGTTGCACGGGCTCATATCCCCTCTTGACGGCATCGGTCCTGACGATATCAGGATTCATGAACTGCTTGCGCGACTCGGCAAAAGCAATGAAAAGGTTTCCGTAAAAGAGGTTGTGCTGGCTCTCAATCCTACGGTCGAGGGCGAGACGACCTCGCTCTATATCAGCAGGCTGCTCAGGCCTTACAGCATAGCAGTCACGAAAATCGCCCGCGGCATTCCGGTGGGTGCGGAGCTTGAGTTTATCGATGAGGCAACGCTGTCCCGCGCCATGGAGGGGCGTTCGGCGCTGTAGCGGCGATTCCGGCACCTTTCTCCGGTACCGGAAGCATTTATTGAAGTTCAATCCAGGAAAATGAGTACAGAAAAGAAATCGGTCATGATTCTCGGCGGCGGTCTTGCCGGCCTCACGGCAACCAAGCGGCTTGTCGACAGGGGATTCAAGGTGACGGTGCTTGAAAAGAGGGAGATATTCGGCGGCAAGGTTTCCTCATGGAAGGATGACGAGGGTGACTGGATCGAGTCCGGAACGCACTGTTTTTTCGGTGCTTATGACGTGCTGTACGATCTCATGAAGGAGATCAAGAGCTATCACGCGGTGCTTTGGAAAGATCACCGGCTCACCTATACCCTCGAAGGGGGAAAACGGTTCACGTTCAATACCTGGGATCTTCCCAGTCCCCTGCATCTGCTGCCGGCCATCGTCAGGAACGGCTACTTCTCTTTCGGGGAGATGGCCTCTTTTTCTCGCTCTCTCATTCCGCTGGCCCTGAAGCAGGCATCCTACCCACCAACCCAGGACCACCTGACTTTCGCCGAATGGGCTGAACAGAAAAAATTCGGCAACCGTCTCATGGACAAGATGTTCCGGCCCATGGCGCTGGCCCTGAAATTCATTCCTCCCGAGGAGATTTCCGCAAAGATCATTCTTGATGTAACGGAAACCTTCTACCGCATTCCCGAATCATCCTGCATGGGTTTTCTGAAAGGAGCGCCCCAGGAGTACCTGCATCAGCCGCTTCTGGGTCATTCGTCGTCGCGGGGAGCTGTTTTCAGGAATCTCGCCGCAGTCGACGAGCTGCTTTTCGACGGAACCGAGATCAAGGGTGTGCAGCTCCGTAACGGAGAGATTCTGACCGCTGATTATTATCTGGCGGCTTTGCCGATCCACGATCTCAACAAGGTGCTTCCGGCATCCCTGAAGTCTCACGACCGCTTTTTCGGAGGTCTTTCGAATCTCGAAGGCGTACCGGTCATATCCGTACAGTTATGGTACGATCGTGAAATCGTCACTGACGACAACGTGCTTTTCAGCCCCGACGGCATCATTCCGGTTTACGCGAACCTCGCCCGGACAACGCCCGAGTACCGGTTGCTGCGGGGTGAACCGTTCATCGGAAAGACCCGTTTCGAGTTCTGCGTCGCTCCTGCCCGCGAGCTTCTGAAGCTCTCGAGAGAGGAGATCCTTCGCCGGGTCGATCTCAGTGTTCGCTCCTGTTATCCGCAGCAGACACTCGGTGCGAAAGTGCTGAAATCGACACTCGTGAAGATTCCGCATTCGGTGTACGCTCCGTTGCCCAACATGGAACAGTTCCGTCCCACGCAACGAACTCCGGTGCGCAACCTCTTTCTGGCCGGAGGGTTTTCCCGCCAGCTTTACTATGACTCCATGGGCGGGGCGGTGATGAGTGCCAATCTTGCCGCAGGAGGCATCATGAGTGCCGAGGAAATGGCTTGAGGCTTTTGTGTGGAAAAAAGAAAAAAAGTTGTTCAATAAAAGAGTTGGATTTTTTATCTTTAAAGCCCTGATACAATCGACCTGATTGACTCAGCGTGCCCTTGTAGCTCAGTGGATAGAGCAGTAGTTTCCGGAACTAAAGGTCGGCAGTTCGAGTCTGTCCAAGGGCGCAGGAACAATGTTTTTTTCGGGGTGTGGCTCAGATGGTAGAGTGCTGCGTTCGGGACGCAGAGGTCGTGGGTTCGAGTCCCGCCACCCCGACATAAAGGCGGTTACGGCAAGCTCCGTAGTCGCCTTTTTTTGGGGGGCTCCTCCATAACGTCATGACGTACCTGAATCGCTGTGTTGCCTCTTGGCGGGAACCCGGCAACTGTGTTTCATCCGCATTTCACTGTTTGCGCGCCTTCCCGGAGCCTGAAACGGTTTAACCCGCCTTACCCGTTCATACTCTGCGCACTGATATTCCCGTTGCTTGTGAAATCTGTGCTTACCGGAGTTTTTTCGCTTTCAGCCGCAGCGAGTTGCTCACGACCGAGACACTGCTGCCGGCCATGGCTATTCCGGAGAACACGGGGTTGAGAAAGATGCCGAAAAGCGGGTAGAGTGCCCCGGCTGCAAGCGGAATGCCGATGATGTTGTAGATGAAGGCCCAGAAGAGATTCTGCCGGATCACCCGCGTGGTGGCACGGGAAAGGGTTACGGCCTGCGAAACTTTCCTGATGTCTCCCTTCAGAAGGGTGATGCCTGAGGATTCCATGGCGATGTCGGTTCCGGTAGCCATGGCGATGCCCACATCGGCGCGCGCAAGTGCAGGCGCGTCGTTGATGCCGTCACCCGCCATGGCGACGGTTCTGCCCTCTTTCTGAAGCGCGGCTATTTTTTCGGCTTTCTCTCCCGGCAGTACTCCGGCAATCACCTCTTCAATACCAACCTGGCCGGCGATATAGCCTGCGGCAGCAGGGTTGTCGCCGGTCAGCATGATGATGCGGATGCCTTTTTTTTCAAGTTCCCTGACAGCCTCTATTGCACCTTCCCTGATGGTGTCGGAAAGGGCGATGAATCCGACAGGTGTGCTGCCGCTTTCAACGATGACGACGGTTTTTCCTTCCTGCAGCAGCGCCTGGACTTCCGGCAGCGACGTTTCTGCCGGCGAAGGTTTTCTGACCGCAACGGATTGCCCGCCGTTCATTGCCCTGACACCGAACCCCTCCATTGCCTCGAATGCCGTCAATTCAGGTGGTGCAAGGCGCTGTTTTCCGGCGGCTTCCACGATTGCTTCGGCAAGGGGATGTTCCGAATACCGCTCGACTCCTGCCGCAAGCTCCAGAACCGAAGCGGGGGCGGTTCCACTGCCGAGCAGGCCGGTATCGGTCACTTCCGGACGTCCCCGGGTGATGGTGCCGGTTTTGTCGAACACCACGGTATCGACCGAAGCGAGTCGTTCGAGACTTTCGGCATTGCGTATCAGCATGCCGTTTTCCGCACCCTTGCCGATGCCCACGATGATGGCTGTCGGGGTTGCCAGTCCGAGTGCGCAGGGACAGGCGATCACGAGAATGCCGACGAATCCCATGATGGCGAAGGAGAGCGCGGCCTGGAATCCAAGCAGGGCGCTTCCCACGCTCAGCCAGAGAACCAGTGTCAACAGGGCGATGAAGAGTACCGAAGGAACGAATATCGCGGCTATCCGGTCAGCGATGTTCTGAATGGGAGCTTTTGAGCCCTGTGCGTCCTCGACCATGGCAATGATGCGCGCCAGCAAAGTCTCACTGCCGACCCTCAGGGCGGTAATGGTAAAGGATCCCTGCCGGTTGATGGTGCCTCCGATGACCGGGTCTCCCTCATTTCTGTCGACCGGCAGCGGTTCGCCCGTCACCATCGATTCGTCGATGGATGAACTTCCTTTTGCAATGATGCCGTCAACAGGAATGACCGCTCCCGGCTTGACACGAAGCAGGTTGCCTTTTTTTACCTCTTCGACGGGAATCTCGATCTCCTCACCCTTGCGTACGAGCAGGGCTGATTTCGCCTGCAGACCGGCAAGCCTGCCGATCGCTTCGCCGGTTTTCAGTCTTGAACGGGCTTCGAGATACTTGCCCAGATGTACGAATCCGATCACCACGATTGTAACATCGAAATAGGTGTGCTCTGGAAGATTGAGCGATTTTCCCAGAGAGGGGAAAATCGTGATGGCCGAGCTGTAGATGAACGCTGAAAGCGTGCCGATGCCAATCAGCGTGTCCATGTTGGCTGCTCCGTGTTGCAGGAAGATGCCAATGCCGTTGAGAAACGGCTTGCCTATGCGGAAGATGAAGAGTGCGGCAAGGATCATGGTGATGCCGTTGAGTATCTCCATGGAAAGCGGCATGCGGGGAACGTTGCCGAAAGTTTCCGCCGCGATCCCCCACATCATCAGCACAAAGACCAGAATTGCCACAGGCAGCGAGACGCTCACCAGGAACCGCTGTCGTGCCAGCTCTTCCTGTTTTTCGCTGAACATCCGCTTTTTTCCGCCTGCCGTTTTTTCCGAACCGCCGGCCGCTGCAGCATCTCCGGGGCCGCTGTTTTCCGAAGAGAGCTCGTAGCCCAGTTTTCCAACGATCGCATTCAGTTCGCTGTCGGAGAGGTTGCGCCCTGTGAAGGATACTCTGGCCTCATCGGTGGCAAGGTTCACCTCCACCTTTTCGACGCCCTCGAGGGCAGAGAGTTTTTTTGTGATGATGGATGCGCAGCTTGCGCAGTGCATCCCTTTTACCTGATAGGTTTTTTCAGACATACAGGGAGATCATGTGGCCTCATCGAGGGATTTCTTGACTCGCAGCTTCCGCCTTTTTTCTGCAGGATGTATCGGCCTTTTTCAAACTGCGTAAGTCGGTTTCCCGGTCAGACCGGCTTGTCAAATTCCGGCAGCCACCGGTTCAGTACCTTCACAAGCGCTTCATGGTTCAGGGGTTTGGGAAGAAAATCGTTCATTCCCGCTTCAAAGCACCCGTCACGGTCCTCCTGCATGGTATGCGCAGTAAGGGCAACGATAGCGGTATTGCCCGAGGACTTGTCAAGGCGTATCTGCCGGGTTGCTTCAAGACCGTCCATTTCAGGCATCTGTATATCCATGAAAATAAGGTTGTAGTGCTTTTTCCCGGTGGCTTTTACGGCTTCTCTGCCATTGACGGCCACATCAGCATCCAGACCTAATTTTTTCAGCATCATGACCACAACCTGCTGGTTGACAAGGTTATCCTCGGCCACAAGAATAGCGGGTGGACGGCGTGAACATGATGCTGTTTCACGAGGATCGATCTCCTTTGCCGGTCTGATTCCGGATCTGTTCCCCTGGCCGGGAGCGGCGAAGGATGCGGTAAACCAGAAACGGGAGCCGATCTTTTCTCGGCTCTCGACACCGATTGCACCTCCCATGAGGGTTACCAGCTCACGGGACAGGGCCAGACCAAGTCCAAGTCCTCCATATTCTCTGGTTGAAGAGGTGTCCGCCTGCGAGAATGCATCAAAGATGCCATCGAGTTTTCCTGCAGGTATACCTGTTCCGGTGTCACTGACCGCAAAGTGCAGCACGCACTTTTCTCCTTCTTGCCTCTCCATGGATACATCAAGGGAGATGGTGCCCTTGCTGGTGAACTTCATGGCGTTTTCCGTCAGGCAGGTTATTACCTGGCGGAGTTTTTCCGGATCCCCCTGGAGCAGATCCGGAGTATTCTTCCCGATATTCCAGCAATAGCGGATTTGTTTTTTTTCAGCAAGCACGGAAAGTGGTTCGGCGATGCATGAGAGCAGTTCCGAGAGGCTGAAATCCTGATTTTCCGGTATTATTTTTCCTGAAACGGCTTTTGAAAACGTCAGGATCGTATCGGTAAGCTTCAGGAGGGAAGCGGTGCTTGATTTGATCGTTGTTGTGTAGTGGCGCTGTTTATCGTCAAGTTCCGTATCGAGCAGACAATCGGTCATACCGATGATGCCATTGAGAGGAGTGCGGATTTCATGGGAAATATTGTTGAGAAACTCGCTTTGCAGTTGTTTGATTTCAGCGTTTCCCCTCCTGTTTTTTCTGCTGCCGGGAGGAGTGGCGCCGGGTTTGTGTTTATCCTGATCGGTCATGAAAGCGGTACTGGAAGAGCGTTTCTTTGAATAATCCAGAACTTCAATATAAAAACTTCCCGTTATTTTGCCGAATGAAAGCCGATCGGTTTTTTTCTGCCGGACGGCAGGTGCGTCCGTGGTTCAAAATACACATGAGGGACGGACAATCCCCATTTTTTTCTAAATTTACGGGCTCCGGATGTACTGTGTATGAACCTTTTGCGCCGTTTTTGCTTTTCATGCTTGTAAACCGGTCGCCGGATCGTACGTCCTGTTTGCCGGCATCGTCAGTATTCCGGGGTTACGGTCTCCGGGCAGCACCACTCAATTATTATGGGAACAGAGATTACATCTATCTGGAGGGCTATCGTTGCGGGAGCAGCCGGTGAATCCTCACGTGATCCGCAAATCAGCATTTTTCTTGAGCAGCATATCCTGCGTTTCGACGATTTCGGCTCGTCGCTGGCCATGCTGTTGTCGGTTAAGCTTGGCTCCAAGCATTTCCCGCCGCTGGTACTGCAGGGGCTTTTCGAGGATTTTTACCGGCAGTGCCCCGAACAGGTGGAGTACGCGGTACACGATCTTGTGGCGACCCAGCAGCGGGATCCCGCAGCAGTGAACTATTTCGAAATCATGCTGTTTCTCAAGGGATACCAGGCTCTTCAGGCCTACCGTCTTGCACACTGGCTCTGGAAGAACGGACGCAAGAGCATGGCGTATTTCATCCAGAACCGGATTTCAGAGGTGTTTGCCGTCGATATTCATCCCGCAGCGGTAATCGGCAAGGGAATTCTTCTTGATCATGCAACAAGTCTTGTGATCGGTGAAACCGCCGTCGTTGAAGACAATGTTTCGCTTCTGCATGAGGTGACTCTTGGCGGCACCGGCAAGGAGACCGGTGACCGGCATCCGAAAGTGCGCAAATCGGTCCTGATAGGAGCGGGAGCCAAGATTTTGGGTAATGTCGTGATCGGTGAAGGCGCCAAGGTAGGAGCGGGCAGCGTCGTGCTTGACGATGTTCCGCCCCATTACACGGTTGCCGGAGTACCGGCGCAGATTGTCGGCAGGACAGAGGTTGCCGAACCTTCACGGGAAATGAACCAGAAACTGGTCAGCACCGGCAAATAATGCATGGCAGGGTTTCAGGCCTGAAACATGCCGCGCAGGTCACGCCGGTAACGCTCGAGTCTGCTTGCGATCTCTTCGAGATGATCTCCGCCGAGTTTTTCCAGCAATGCGTTGGCGATGACCGGTGCAATAACGGCTTCGGCAACCACTCCGGCGGCCGGGACCGCGCAGGTATCACTGCGTTCGAAGCGTGAAAGCATCGGCTGGAGCGTATGCATGTCGAAGGAGTGAAGCGGTGAGACCAGCGACGAAATGGGTTTCATTGCGGCCCTGAGATGGATGGCCTGGCCGCTTGACATGCTCCCTTCGAGTCCTCCCGCCCGGTTGGTTTTTCTTTCAAGTCCTGCCGTCGAAGAGAGGTAAAACTCATCGTGAACCAGGGAACCGGGTTTTCCTGCATTGTCGAAAGCATGGCCGATTTCCGCTCCCTTGATGGCCTGAATGGACATGAGTGCCGAGACGAGCGCGGCGTCGAGGCGCCGGTCATGTTGCACATAGCTGCCCAGCCCCATCGGCACGCCGGTGATGAACACTTCGATAATCCCTCCGAGCGTGTCCCCCTGTTTTTTGATTTCATCGATTGCGGCGATCGCCGAGGTTTCGGCTTTCCTGTCAAGCATTCGTACCGGTGACCGGTCGGCCAGCAGCGCAAGGGACTCCGCTCCGTCAGCGAGGATCTCTTCAACAACGGGATTGAGCGGGGGTTCGGCTGCAGGTCCGATTGCCGATACATAGCTGCCGATTTCGATGCCGAGTGACTTGAGAAAAATGCGGGCGAGGGTTCCTGCCGCGACACGCGCGGCAGTTTCTCTTGCCGACGAGCGTTCAATGACCGGCCGGATATCGTCAAAACCGTACTTGATCCTTCCGGCCAGGTCAGCGTGACCGGGTCTCGGGATGCTGATTTTCTGTATTTCCTCCGAAGGCATTTCCATCACGGCCATGGCTGTGGTCCAGTTTTTCCAGTCCCGGTTTCTGATAATCAGGCTGACCGGCGAGCCGATGGTTTTCCCGAACCGGATTCCCGAGAGCACCTCGGCCCTGTCAGTCTCGATTTTCATTCTTCCGCCCCTGCCGTATCCCTGCTGTCGGCGGGCGAGCTGAGCGTCGATATCGTGCTGTGTCACCGTGACGCCCGCCGGCATTCCTTCCACAATTGTCGTGAGGGCGGGGCCGTGGGATTCCCCTGCTGTGAAGTATCGTATCATGGCTGTCAAGAGGAAAAAAGGCCCGGCCATATCGAGTGAACAGCCGGGCTTCTGAAAAAAGAAAAATGATGTCAATCGCCAAGGGAAATCCGCATCAGCGAAGCCTTTTGGCGGCTTCCTTGGCATAGTACGTAAAGATCATGTCTCCGCCCGCACGTTTCATGCAGAGCAGTGATTCCATCATTACCCGCTCCTCGTCGATCCAGCCGCGTTCCGCCGCAGCCTTCACCATTGCGTATTCGCCGGATACGTGATAGATGGCCACCGGTACGTCGAAGCGCTCCTTGGTGCGGCGGACGATGTCGAGATAGGCGAGACCCGGCTTGACCATGACGATATCGGCCCCTTCCATGATGTCGAGTTCGATCTCTTTCATGGCTTCATCGGTATTTCCCGGGTTCATCTGATAGGTGCTCTTGTCGCCGAACTGCGGTGCGGAATGCAGGGCGTCACGGAACGGTCCATAGAAGCTCGATGCGTATTTGGCCGCATAGGAGAGGATGCCGATGTCGGAGAATCCGGCATCGTCGAGGGACTCCCGTATCGCTCCGATCCGTCCATCCATCATGTCGCTGGGCGAAACGAAATCCGCTCCTGCATTGGCATGCGATGCCGCCATTTTGCACAGCACCTCGACGGTTTCATCGTTGAGAATGATGCCGTCCCTGACCAGTCCGTCGTGTCCGAACGGGGTGAAGGGGTCAAGGGCAACGTCCGTCATGATGCACAGGTCGGGCAATTTGGCCTTGATGGCACGGATGGCTTCCTGGATGATGCCCTTGTCGTTGTAAGCTTCGCTGCCGTCTTCGGTTTTCTTTTCCGGAATACCGAAAAGGTCGATGCACTGGATGCCGAGATCCCACAGCTCCTGGCACTCCTTGACCGCATTGTCGATCGAGTAGCGGAAGCTGCCGGGCATGGACTGCACTTCTTCGACAACATTGGCGCCGGGGCAGACGAACAGCGGAAAAACAAGATCATTTACCGAGAGGGTGCACTCCTGTACAATGTTTCTGATAGCTGCGGATTTCCGTAGTCTTCTCGGGCGGTGGACAATATTGAGGAGATCGAGCTGGCTCATGGTGTGTGTCAGGTTTGGTTGGGAAAAACCTTAAAATATGAAAAATCGAGCGTTTCAGGAAGAATTTCTCGGGAAAAAACCATGTGAAATGTTCAGAAAACAGATGCTTCTTGACTGGCAAATCGCTATATTTTTACAAAAAGCAGTATTAGGCCGACAGGACTATTTTCGGACCCAGGATACAGAGTTCATTTGTACTGCTCAATTCATGCCAATCACAACCAAGCAACATACCTCCATGAATACGTCAGCAGCCCAGTCACAGATCGGGAAAATCCAGTTTCTTCCCGCCAGGCCCATGCTTGTTTCCCGTCCATCGCAGTTTCATACCGAACGAAAAACAAGAAAACCCTCATTCATAACCGACCTTCCGGGACAGAAACCATATACCCTCCTGTTCGAAGAGGATGTATTGCCCTCAGGTGTGTCGGGTCTCCAGTCGGTCAGGGTTTCTTCCCTGGAGGAGGTGCAGCAGTACCTTGTGCTGCTCGGAGATACCTGTGAACTCTATCTTTCACGGAATTTTTCCAGGGAACATGCTGATCTTTCCGCCAAACTGCATCTGCTCGGAGTCCGCAGGATAAAGCCGGATTCCTGTTCCGATCCGGAATCGACAAGACGCTTTCTGAACCGGCTTCCGCTCGATCTCAGAAGCCTCCTTCAGAGTCCTCTTGCCTTAACGGATGACGACCGGCTGCCGCAGCCGATCAATCCCTCGTTCATTCACAAGAAAAATGTCAGGAATGCGCTTCTTTCCGAACCGTTCATTGATGGCAAGTTTCTCTACTTCAACATGTTCGACGGTATCGACGAGTTCAGGTTCGATCATGAATCGGATCATCTGCAGGGAATGCTTATTCTCGAAGCCATGCGTCAGGCGGCTATTGCCGCTGGACACATTCTCGGCGGACTTCCGCTTGACGGAGGGATGACGCTGCTCACCTATGATACGGGGTTTTATAATTACGTAGAAAATACATCTCCTGTCATTTTGAGAACATACAGCAACTTCAATTGTACGGGAGATGACGATGAGGTTGAGTCCTATGCGGTCTGCCATCTCTACCAGTGGGGGAAACTGTGCGCGGAAGCTTCGCTTAAAGCGTTCATTTTCAAGAACAGGGAGCGCTATGCAACCCACCGTATCCGTTCAGGAAAGATCATGGACCGGGTTAAAAGGCAGTACGACGCGAAACTTTCCCTTCTGGAAACCCAGGGCGTCCGGTCATGAAGAGGGTAGCGGTCATAGGGGGTGGAGTTTCCGGCCTTGCCTCGGCGTACTATCTGAAAAAAAAGGGAGTGAGTGTCGATCTCTACGAATCCGCACCAAGGATTGGCGGAAGAATAGGGAGTGAGAGGATGCTTGACAGATGGGTTGATTTCGGGGGCAAGAATATCGGAAAGAAATATCGCCGTTTTCGTGAATTCGTCAGGGAGAACGGAGATTTTCCTTTTGAATATTTCGGGTTCAACACCTCCCAGGTGGTTGACGGCAAGGTGGTGCGGCTCACCAAGGAGGGCCGGAAGCTGTCAAATCTGGCAGGTTTCATCAGGCTTGCAGGTCCGGGGGGAGCTGCCAGGCTCTACCCGTGGATCATGGCCCTTGTCAAGGACAACCAGCAGGGCATGCTGAATACACCGTTTTTCAACAGCATCGCAGACAGACTCGACCATGATTCGCTTGCTTCCTGTTTTCCTCCCGGCTGCGCAGCACATCTTATCCGCCCGGTAACGGTGAGGATGAACGGAGCGGAGCCCGAGGAGTGTTATCCCGGAAACTTCGGCTCGAACCTCGCTCTTGTTCTCGACAGCTACGAGCAGCTCAGGGGCGGAATGCACCAGCTTCTTGAAGCGTTTTCTGCCGACTCTTCCGGCCAGCTTACCCTGCGCACCGCTCACCAGGTGGAAACGCTTTCCCGGAGCAGTGAGTCAGGGGGGATAGATGTTGTCTTCAGCACCTGCGGGAGACGGGCAACGGTTTCCTATGAACGGGTGATAGCAGCGCTTCCAGCTCCGCAGCTCTCTTTGCTGCTCTGCGGCAGCGCGCCGGAGATTTCGGGACTGCTCGACCGCATCAGATATTTTCCGGTTTCGGTCGGGATTGCCGCATACCGGGACAAGGTGTTCAGGAAAGAACATCGGGCAATGGTTTTCGATCATACCTTTTCCCTGAGCAATGCGGGGGCCTATGGCATACATGATCTCGATCTTGTCCGCTACACCTTCAGCGGCAGGACGGCGCGCCAGCAAATAAGTGCTGGATCAGTTGCCGAAGATGTTATATTACAGGCGGAAAAAACCGTATTACCGTATTTCTCCATTGCGGACAATCAACGTACAGCGATGATCTACAAGTATCTGTCACCGGGGTTGTGTGCGTATTCCCCTTTTCATTACAGGCTCCTCGCTGAACTGCGCGAAAAGCTGGCCGATCTACCGGGACTGTTTCTTACCGGTGATTTCCGTCGCGGTGCCTCCATCGAAGCCTGCTTTGCCGCCGCTGAGGAAACCGTAGAACACCTGATGAGCGGAGACCGGTGCTGATGATCCGGAGTTACCTGAGGAAAGCATTCGGCGAGGGGACGATGATTTCGGATTTCAATTTGCGTTCCGCTGCGCTGCTCGGCGCTCCCGCCCAAATCTCCTTCTATTTCCTTTTCAAATATGTTTTCGGGCTCCCCTATGAAAATGCGGCCATAAGGTTTGCCGCTGCCTTGCTCTCCTTCTCGGTGCTGTTCAGAAAGCAGTTTCCCGAACAGCTGCAAAAGTATTTCCCCTATTACTGGCATTTTTCGATCATCTTCGTACTGCCCTTTATCTTCACGTTCTACCTGCTGATGAACAATTTTCATGAGCTGTGGCTGTACTGGGAAATATTCATGCTTTTCATTCTCATAACGTATGTTCCGAACTGGCTGATTTTTCTGGTCGATCTTTTTATCGGGGTTGCTGCAGCGATTCTCATGTTCCTGTTGTTGTCAAACGGCATGGTGCTCGATCCCCGATTCGATATTCCGCTCTATTCCATTGTTATCTTTTTTACCGTTGCAGCAGGATACATTTTCAGTTACAGCAACAAAAAAGGTCAGCTTGCCCTTGAGAAGAACGCCGCACTGCAGGCGCTTGCTGTTGGCATTGCGCATGAAATGCGCAATCCTCTCGGGCAGGTTCGCTATAATCTCGATGCTATCCAGGATGAACTTCCGGCCTATCACGCAGCAGGAACATCACGCGAATTGAGTGAAGATGCGCTCGGAAAGCTCTATGCAGGCATAGCGCAGGGTCAGATGGCGGTGAACAGGGGAGTCCAGGTTATCGACATGATTCTCGAGGAGGTCAGAAACGAAGATCCTTTCAGGAGTGGCAGCACCTATCTTTCCGCCGTGGCCGTAACGCGAAAGGCTCTCGATGAATATGGCTATGAAGCCGATGAAGAGCGTTGGAAGGTGCATTTTTCCAGCGAGAACGATTTCATGTTCAAGGGAGTCGAGTCGATGTATGTATTCGTGATTTTCAACCTTGTCATGAATGCACTCTATTTTTTAAGGCTCGATCCGAAAGGCGGCATCTTCATCAATACGGCACTCGGGGAGCGTTTCAACAGTGTGATTGTCAGGGATACGGGCCCGGGCATTTCAAAAGAAAATCTCACGAGAATTTTCGACCCTTTTTTCACCTCGGGAAAAAAGGGTGGTACCGGACTCGGTCTTGCATACTGCAAAAGGGTCATGCGCCTGTTCGGCGGGGATATTACCTGCCAGTCCGTTCAGGGGGAGTATACGGAGTTCACCCTGAGTTTTCCTGTTATCTGCGAGGAGGAGCTGTTCCGGTTCGAAGAACAGCTCTTTCGGGACAACCGGGAGATTTTTATCGGCAAGCGCCTGCTTCTTGCCGATCATGACACCGCGCATCGCGGCAGGATTGCCGGATTTCTCTGGCCGCTCGGCGTGGAGATTGATACCGCCGGAGATGGCGGGGAAGTTCTGGAAAAAATGTCCACAGGTCACTACGATCTGCTGCTCTGTGAAATGGAGCTGCCCGTCAACGACGGCTACAAGCTTGCCAGCCTCCTGAATTCAGGCCAGGAGATTCAATCCGTGCCAGTCGTGGTTTATTCGGGCGAACCTTCCTATCTCTATTCCGGCAGGGCGGAAAAATCAGGTATCGCCGAACTGATTTCCAGGCCGATCATGCTTCAGCCGCTGCTATCAGCACTTTCCTCCGCCCTGACAGTGACGTCCACCCGTGTCGCAAGCCGGGATCTTTCCGAAAAGAACGTGCTGCTTGTCGATGATTCTTCGGTCAATCGCGTTGCCGTCAAAGGGATGCTGCATCATATCGGTATTGACAAGGTCGTCGAGGCCTCGAACGGTATCGATGCGCTTGAAATTCTTGAACGCATGCAGCTCGATTTGCTTCTGCTCGATATTCAGATGCCCGTGCTTGATGGTCTCGAAGTTGCCAAACGCGTCCGTCAGGGAAGTTCGGCAAACCGTATGGTTCCGATTGTCGCCATGAGTGGCGAATCGGACAGCACCATTATTGAGGACGCGATCCGTAGCGGCATGAACGCTTATCTCGTCAAGCCCGTTGACCGCCTGCTCATGCAGCAGAAGATCCTGCAGGTCATCTGATGTGCTGCAGCCCGGCAGTCTTTGCGGTTTTCATTCCCGTCGAGCAACGCCTTTTTCCGGTTTGTCTGGCATCCGGTCTTTCATTCGGTTCATTCGCCTGATTGCATGTCTGAGTGCCGTTGATGCGTGTCAGTGCGTTTTTCTGCCGTCACAGGTACGGTGCATCGGTGTGAAGACGGAAAATGTCGCGAGAGTTTTGCAGTCCTGCCGATGGAATGTATTTTTATCTCTTTGAATCATTTCATACCCCCACAGGAACCCTGTATCATGACGCCAGAGCTTCAACTCGCAGTCGAAACGGCCGAGCATGCCGGACGACTGAGCCTCGACTATTTCAACCGGAAAACGCTCAGGGTTTTTTCCAAGAGGGATGCTTCGCCGGTTACCGAGGCTGACCGCAAGGCTGAGGAGCTTATCCGCAACTCCATCGCATCCTGTTTTCCCGGAGACGGTTTGTTCGGGGAGGAGTTCGATGAGAAACCCGCTGAAAACCGGCGCCGCTGGATTATCGATCCTATCGACGGTACCCGTTCGTTCATTCATGGTGTTCCTCTCTACGGTGTCATGATCGCTCTGGAGGAGGATGGGGCGATGCGTCTGGGAGTGATCAATTTTCCGGCTCTCGGACAGCTTTTTCATGCTGAAACAGGATGCGGAGCGTTTATGAACGGTTCTCCCGTCAGGGTTTCCCCGATAGCCGCAGTCAAGGATGCCACCGTGGTGTATACCGAAAAGGAGTACCTGCTCGATCCATCCTCCGAACATCCACTGGATCTTCTTCGTTTCCAAGCCGGTCTTGTCCGGGGGTGGGGGGACTGTTACGGCCATATGCTGGTTGCTTCAGGCAGGGCAGAGGTCGCTGTCGATAAAATCATGAGCCCCTGGGACTGTGCTGCCGTAATTCCTGTGGTCACTGAAGCCGGCGGTTACTGCTTCGACTACCGGGGGGAGACGGTTATTGACGGCCAGGGGCTGGCAAGCAGCAATCAGGCGCTGGGCGCCGTGCTGCTCGATGCCGTCAAAGGGAGGGGTGCGCCATCATGCTGATGACGGTCTTGCTTTCCCTCATACTGCTGCTGCTTGCCGTTCAGCTTGTGCTGCATTTCACCGGCCGTTTTCCAGGCGCAGGACTGGACATCGAAAGGCTTTCGATGGCGTTCAGGCGGGAACTTGCCGGGCAGCGTGCTGAAATCCTTCAGCATCTTCACTCCCTGAAAAGTGATGTGGATGCGCTTTCCAGGGAGTGTGCCGGTGAAAACCATGACGTTTTGCTGAACCAGGTGGAGTACATGATCGCCCTTTTGGAAAACAGTCAACTCACAACCCGAAGAAGAGGTCCGAAAAAGGTGACTCAGGATGATCCTGTTGCTGTGCTTCAGTCTGAGACGGAGGAGATGGAAGAGATTTTTCGCTGCGGCGTTGCGGGAAAATCACTGCTGCGGAAACGACAGATTGCTCTCTTTCCTGCAGAGGATCTTGCGGAAGATTCCGTCAAAGGTTTTCAGGAGACGCCTGATACGGTGGAATTTGAGTCGGTTCCAGCGGCGGATTTCGATCCGGATATCGATCCTCCCTACGATCCTGATGCCCTTGCCGGGCAGGGACACTGAGACGGATATGCTGCAGGAGACAGCTCGCCTGATTCGATCAGCGGGGAAATGTTGGGGTGTGTCAGGCAGGCGTTGCGGAGACCTCAGGGCTGATTGCGGAGCGCTTCGGCAATTGCCTTTGCGAAGCTCGGGCCGTCGAAATAAGGTGGAATAACATCAACATGCACGCCGATTTTTTCTATGGCAGCCGAGGTTGTTGTTCCGATTGCCGCCACAAGCACGCCCTCAGGAAGCTCCGTCGTGCCGATCGCTTCGAAAAAGTTGATGGCTGTCGACGGGCTGGTGAATGAGAGGCAGGAAAGCTTTCCCTCCCCGAGCATCTGCTTGATGGTTTCTGTATCCTTTGCCGAGGGTTTGATGTTTTTATACACCGTGATTTCGGTGTATGACCCTCCCCGCATGGTGATCACTTCGGGAATGGTGCCGAGCGACAGGTTTCCCCTGAGGAAAAGAAAGGTGTTTCCCCTGATGATTTCAGGATCGATGTCCTGCATCATGGTAACGGCATCGGCGACTTTCGAGAGCGGTTCGGTTGTTATGCCGTGAGCGGCCAGATCCTTCGCCGTTGTCTTTCCTACGGCCCAGACACGGGCTTCCTGCAATCTTTCAAGCTGTTCGGGCGCTTCTTCAAGCAGGCGTTCCATGAAGAACCCTACGGAGTTCGGGCTGGTGAAGAATACTCCGCTGAATTGCCTGATATCCGGAACCCTCCAGCCGGGAACCGGTCTGATCTCGATTGCCGGAAAGACAAACGAACTCAGACCGTACTGTTCAAGTTCCCTGACAAATGGGCCTGCCTGATGTTTCGGTCGGGTGACAAGGACGCTTTTCATCAGCAGGTTTTGCGGATTTCCGAGAGGATTTTGTCTGCTCCCTGCTTGAGAAGCTCTTCGGCAAGCGCAATACCGGCTTCCTCTGCCTGGTCAGGAGAGATGAGGCCGGTGCGGGTGATTTCGTCACGGATGCCGATGGTGCCGTCAACCGAGCCCACGAATGCGAGCAACCTGAGAGTGCCGTTCCTGAATGAAGCGTAAGCACCGATCGGAATCTGGCAACCTCCCTGCAGGTGGCGCAGAAGCGCTCGCTCGGCCTTGCAGCAGTACTCCGTGTTTGCGTGGTTGAGAATTCTGACGATTTCCCTGGTCTGTTCGTCATCGACACGGGTCTCGATACCCAGAGCGCCCTGACCGACGGCGGGAAGCATGATTTCGTGCGGGAGTATTTCCGAGATACGGTCGCCGAAATTCAGGCGGTGCACGCCGGCATAGGCCAGCATCATGGCATCGAACCCGCCTTCGTCAAACTTCTTGAAACGGGTGTTCAGGTTGCCGCGGATATCGCAGATTTCAAAATCGGGACGCAGGCTCTTGAGCTGCGACATGCGGCGCAGGCTGCTTGTCGCGACTTTCGCATTCTGCGGCAGATCGAGAAGTTTTGCTCCGGTTTTCGAGATGATGACATCCCTGGTGTCTTCACGGTCGGTGAAAGAGGTGATGATGAGGCCTTCAGGTGTGCTGGTCGGCACGTCTTTCAGGCTGTGGACAGCAAGATCGATCTCTTTGGCAATCAGATGCTTTTCAATGTCCTTGGTGAACAGACCCATGTCGCCGATTTTGGAGAGCGGGGAATCGAGCAGCACATCACCGGTTGTCTTGACCAGTTTCAGGGTTATGTCAAGTTCCGGAAAATGCCTGGAAAGCTCGGCTTTGGTGAATTCTGCCTGCCAGAGGGCGAGCGGACTGGATCTGGTACCGATAATAAGCTGTTTTTTCAAAGCTGTTACAGATTTGTATTGAAGGTTATTGATTTGGTTCTTCGAGATCGAAAATGTTGCGCACGAGATTTACCCGGCTCGGGATGGAATCGGAGGTGTCGATCGGAGCCTTGAGCATCTTTATCGGATGGTGCAGGATTTTCTTCAGGATGCGGTCCGTCAGATGTTCCATGCGTTTGAGCTCTTCCTCACTGACCTTGTAGCGGTAGCGCTCCAGCTCCTTTTCCTTGATTTCGATGAATTTCGATTGCAGATCGACAATGGTGGGCCGCACTTTCAATGTATTGATCCACTGTCCGAACGAAACCAGTTCCTCCTCGATGATGCTGTGCACTTTCGGAAGCTCTGCACGGCGACGTTCGAGGTTCTTGTCAATGATATGCTTGAGTGCGTCGATGTCCTTGAGGAACATGTTCTGCAGCCTGGAAATATCGGGATCGACGTTGCGCGGCAGACCGAGATCGAGAATGATCACCGGCTTCAGGCGCCTTTTCTGCATGCTCTGCTGCATTTCAGGTTCGCGCAGGATATACTCCTTGGTGCTGACGGCGGTGATGATGATATCGAATTCGTGCAGGTGCTCCTTGTAGGTTTCAAAAGGCAGCACTTTTCCGGTTCCCAGTTCTTCGGCAAGCGTTTCGGCTTTCGAGAGTGTCCGGTTGGTGATGACAATGTTCCGAGCATTCTTCTGGCACATGTGCTTGGCGGCAAGTTCGCCGGTTTCTCCTGCACCGATCAGGAGGATCTTCTTCATCGAGAGGTTCGAGAAGATTTTCTGGGCAAGCTCCACGGCGGCATAGCTGACCGAAACCGCGCCCTCCATGATCTTGGTCTTGGTTTTCACCTTCTTGGCGACGCTGAAAGCCGTATGGCAGAGGCGGGTGATGAGAATGCCCGCGGCCTGCACTTCGGCGGCGATGCGGTATGCGTCCTTGACCTGTCCGAGAATCTGTCCTTCGCCGAGGACGAGGGAGTCGATCGCGCTCGAAACTTCAAAAAGATGGCGTGCGGTGCCGCAGTAGAAGCGGCTGAAGAAATGTTCCGGACGGACTTCCTTACGGGCGTCCTTATAGGCGATCAGGTACTCCTTGAGATACTCTCCGGTCACTTCCGACATTGCCGGCACGACATACAGCTCCGTGCGGTTGCAGGTTGAAAGCACCATCGCTTCGTGAGCAAGGCCGCTTGAAATGAGGTCGGTGATGAACTCCTTGTTCTGAACCTCTGAAAGAGCAATTCTTTCACGAATTTCAATGGGTGCAGTTTTGTGGTTGACACCGACTGAAATGATGTTCATAGCAGGCTTGTTTAAAATGAGCAGATTTTGGGTGAAAGCAAGAACGCCTCAATCGCAGCAAGAACGAATCAGAAACCTAATATATCGCAAACGCCTATAATTATCAAATGTAAGGGCTTGTGAAATAATACGGCCCGTTCTGCAGCGCAAGGCCGTGAAAAGATGGGGAAAAAAATGTCATCAAGAGGATCAGTGCGGTGATGAAGACGAAAAGGGCGATGAAAAGATAGGCCATGTGCTTGAGGTCCCATCCGGTGATGGGGCGCACGAAGATACTCGCCCCGTAGATGAGCCAGATGACCACCAGAGAGACCAGGCGCGGCTCGAACAGGGTGATGGCTTCACCGGACGCCTTCTGTTCGATGATGCCGGCGAACAGGGTGATGGAAAGAAAGATGAACCCGAAGGCAACGGCATGCATGGTCAGGCGTTCAAGTACTTCAAGATTCGGCAGGCGCTGAAAGAGCAGTTCGAAACGGTTTTTCTGGATTTGGCGGAACAGCAGCAGATACAGGAAGCTGTAGAGACCGGCTATGGCGATTGCGCTGAAGCCGAAAATTGCCGCAATGAGATGCACCCCTATGCCGAAGCCCGTGAACGCCGGGCCGGCTCCGGAAGACTGTGCGGTGAATATCGAGGAGATGAGCTGGGCGCCTGCGGAGAATGCAAGCACAAAGAAGCCTGTTTTATCGCTTTTTGTGGTGAACTCGATGAAGATATAGGTGATGGCCAGCGTCAGGGCCACCATACTCATGAGATTGAATGTCGAATAACTCAGCTTGTAGCCTTCGATAGAGGTCAACAGGCCGAGATAGAGCACGTGAACCAGGACGGTCAGTGCCAGTGCAGGCTGCTTGTATCGTGCCGCAGGTGTTGCATCCTTGAAGAAATGCGCCCCGTACAGCACCGTCGTGACGAGGTAGAGCAGGGATACGAGCTGTATCAGGATGAACAGTGCTATATTGCTGTGAACGATGTTATCCATGTCAGGGACGAGAAAGGGGGCGGGTTGCCTCTATTGGAAAAAGCTTGAAAACGGTTTCTTCGGGCAAATGCCGCGGAAACGCGAGCGCAAAGAATGTGGGCGCAAAACAAGAAAAAAATGTATATTCGGCCCGTTACGAAATAAAATATAATTATTTGGGAAGACAAAAAGATGAGCAAGAGACAAGATATCAGAAATATAGCCATTATCGCGCACGTTGATCACGGAAAAACCACGCTTGTGGATTCGATATTTCAGAAAACCGGTGTTTTCAGGGAGAACCAGCAGGTCAATGTGAGGGTTCTCGACTCCAACCCGCAGGAGCGGGAGCGCGGCATCACCATTTTTTCGAAGAATGCCGCTGCCCTCTACAAGGATCATAAGATCAATATCGTCGATACTCCGGGTCACGCTGATTTCGGGGGAGAGGTGGAGCGCATCCTGAAAATGGTTGACGGTGTGCTGCTGCTTGTCGATGCCTTCGAAGGGCCCATGCCGCAGACCAAGTTCGTGCTGCGCAAGGCGCTCGAACTTCATTTGAAACCCATTGTGGTCATCAACAAGATCGACCGGCCCCAGTCCGATCCCGTGAAGGTACACGACCAGGTGCTCGATCTGTTTATCGCGCTTGGAGCCGATGAGGATCAGCTCGATTTTCCGTATCTGTTTACCTCGGCCAAGCTCGGCATTGCCAAGTACAGCATGGATGAAGAGGATCAGGATATGAGCCTCCTGCTTGACATGATCATCAAGGAGATTCCCCCGCCCGATGGCGATGAGAACGCCGGGTTCCAGATGCTGGTGACCAGCCTCGACTACAGCGAGTATATCGGCAAGATCGCCATCGGACGGATTCACCGTGGAAAGGTGAGCCCCGGAAACCAGCTGGCCGTCGTTGCTCCTGAAGGTGTTGTAAGCAAGGGCTCCGTCAGCAAGCTTTTCCTGTTCGACAAGCTCCAGCGCATCGAGGCCAAAGAAGCTTCCGCAGGAGACATCATCGCCGTGGCAGGTATTGCCGACGCCAATGTGGGTCAGACGCTTGCCGCTGCCGACATGCCTGAAATGCTCGAATCGTTTGAAATCAGCAAGCCGACACTCTCGATGCTCTTTTCGGTGAACGATTCTCCGTTTGCCGGTCAGGAAGGCAAGGAGGTGACCAGCCGCAAGATTCGCGAGCGCCTCATGAAGGAGGTCATGACAAATGTGGCGCTCTCCGTCGAGGAGACCGACAGCGCCGATACCTTCCGTGTTTCCGGCAGGGGAGAGCTGCATCTTTCGGTGCTTATCGAAACCATGCGCCGCGAAGGGTACGAGCTGGCAATCTCAAGGCCCGAGGTGATCCTGCAGGAGGACGAGGACGGTACGGTACTTGAACCTGTCGAGCATGTTGCCATTGACGTTCCCGAAGAGTACACCGGTGTGGTTATCGAAAAGATGGGCCGCAGAAAGGCTGAAATGGTCTACATGGGTACGCTCAGGGGAGGCATGGTGCGTGTTGAGTTCGAGATTCCCACACGCGGCCTGATTGGCTACAACCTCGAGTTCACCACCGATACCAAGGGTGAAGGCATTCTCTCGCACGTTTTTCACAACTACCAGCCGTTCAAGGGCAAGCTTCCTTCGCGCGAAACCGGCGCGCTTGTCGTGACCGAAACCGGTGTTTCAGTTGCCTATGCGATCAGCAGTCTCGAAGATCGGGGCTCCTTTTTCATTCCGCCCAATACCCGTGTCTATGAAGGCATGATTGTTGGCGAGTCATCGAGAGACCTCGATATCACCATCAATATCTGCAAGACCAAGAAGCTCACCAACATGCGGGCTTCCGGTTCCGATGATGCCGTGCGCCTCACACCTCCCCGCAAGCTCTCGCTCGAACAGGCGCTGGAGTTCATCAATGATGATGAACTGGTCGAGGTGACTCCCCAGAACATCAGGCTCCGGAAGAAGATTCTCGATTCAAACATGAGAGCCAAGTCGGTAAAAAGGGCGAAAGCGTAAGCCTGCGGCAGAGCATTCGGTTCCGGTGAAAACGAAACCGAATGCTCTGCCGGAGTTTGCGGCCGGAGCGTTGACGAGGGGGAAGGAGCCTATGCTTCGAAAAACAGTTTTTTCAGATGCTTGCGGGCATCCTGGAGCAGTTTCCGCACCTCTTCCTCGCCGGTTCCCATGATGCCGGCGATCTGTTCCGGACTCTTTTTTTCAAGTTCCGACATCCTGTAAACCTGACGCTCCGTACCTGGCAGCCGTTCTATGCATGAGAGCAGATGCCGGTTTTCGGCGTTTTGCGCCTGGCGGGCATGGCTGAGAGCCGGGTTGGTATTTTCTTCTTTTCCGAACAACTCGTTTTCGGTGGCCGGTACCGGTTCATCCTCGCTCACATCACCGAAAAGACGGATAAACTGCTCGAAGTCGAGTCCTGAAGCATCGCACGGGGCGATCCTGTTTTCAAGGATGTCGCCGGCAAGCTTCCGGAACGGTTCGCCGATTTCCGGCAGCTTTACGGCGAAATCGAAACTGTCGTCCCGATCGCGGGCCTCGCTGTTGTAGGGCACCTTCATGAGCACGGTGATACCTGCCGCCGCGGCATATTTTTCCGCCGCGCCTGAGCCGTCATTACGGTTGACGATCAGACCGAGCAGGCGTGACTGGCCCCCGACGGTTTTGAAGTAGTTGTTAGCCTGGCAGATGTTGTTTGCCGTGAAGATCGACTGGCGGTCGTTGCTGGTGACGAGGATCACCTCTTCGCTGAGCGAACGGGCAAGCGGGGTTGCAAATCCTCCGCACACCACGTCGCCAAGAAAGTCCATGAGTATGATGTCGATATTCCACCTGAAGATGCCGAGTTTTTCGAGCACGTCGAATCCCGAAATAATACCTCTGCCGCCGCATCCCCGTCCCACCTGGGGGCCGCCGAGTTCGATGCCGTAGATGGGCTGCGGAAAACCCGGAATATCACGCCGGAAGACGATGTCGCTGACCGTAACCGGTTCGTTCGATGCATTTTTTTGGGCAAAAACCTCGGTGACGGTGGGTAGTGAGATGCCTCCGAAAAGCGAGGTCGTCGAGTCGTGTTTCGGGTCACAGCCGAGCTGCAGGACTTTTTTGCCCATCAGCGCAAAGGTCGCGCCGAGATTGGTGGTGGTAAAGCTTTTGCCGATTCCGCCCTTGCCGTAGATCGCAATGGTTCTTGCAGCCATGATGGTACTTCTTCAGGTTTTGCCGGAAAGGTAGCAGGCGCTTTCCTGTGTTTCAGCATCCGGTTTCCAGTGCAGGATCATTTTCAGGCAGTCGGGGTCGCCGAATGCCTGCAGGTAAACCGAGGTGATGTTCTCGTCAACCATGCACTGGTGGGTGAATATTTTTTCGGCATTGAGCTTTTTATTGGCGATGAGATCGCGGACCCGTTCCAGGTCGCCCTGGGCCCACTGTTTTGCGGCAATGAATGACAGCTCTTTCTGGAAGGCCTGGGAGTAGTCGATGTTCATGCGCTGGTAGTAACCGCCGAAAATGACGGCCCCATGGAATTTCAGGAACCGAAGGCCGGTGTCGATGGCGCTCATGATCCCGGTACTGTCGATCAGCACGTCGAACTCATGGCCTGCCAGTGCCGCGGAGACATCCTCGGTTTCAGGATTGACCTTCAGATCGGCGGAAGAGTAGTTGAGGCGATTCCGGTGCGGTTCGGTGACCGCGACGAGCCTGGCGCCCATATGACGGGCAAGCTCTGCAGAGAGAATTCCCACGGCACCCTGGCCGAGGATCAGCACCTTGCGATCCTTCACCTTCCCCAGATCGACGATGTGCAGTGCCGTGGCCCCCAGAGGCAGCGCGATGCCGCACTGCGGATTGGCAATGGAGTCGAGGATGGTGATGCTGTCCACGGGGCAGGCGATATACTGCGATGCGCCACCGAACGCGGCGTTGACGTCGCTGTAGCCGAAAGACCCGGCCACGTAGGCGAACTTGCCGATCAGGTTCTGGTTGACGTGCTCTCCGGCCTTGATGATCTTGCCGACGGTTTCGTAACCGGGAATGAACGGATAGATGAATGGCGGGGATGGAATAAGGCCGTTATAGGCCATTTTTTCCGTACCGGTACTGATTGAAGACCAGTAGGTCTCAACGAGCACATCGGTTGAAGATAGCGGTTTCAGGGTCACCTCGGAGAGGGATACCTGCCGTACACCACTGAAAACAATGGCTTTTGATTTCATCATTGTAGTATTGCTGTTCGGGCAATCTGCCGCTGTTTGAGCTTTTTTTCATTGTGCTTTTCGAGCAGCAGGCGGATCACGAACTGTGCAGCGTTCACCAGATAGCTGAGGTAAGCCAGCAGTGCGGTCCAGATGAGCAGGTTTTCGTCGAGGCCCCGGAAAAAAAGCACGAAATAGGAGATGTGCACAATCATGGCGATCGCGCTGCCGAAATCCTCCCAGAAAAATTCCGGAGCGAATGCATATGCTCCGAATACCTCCTTCTCGAAAAACGCGCCGGTTATGAAAATGAGAAAGAGCATGAAGGTTTTCAGGGTCACGAAAAACGTGATCCATCCGAAGTCATCGATCCAGATGCCTTGCTTGTACAGCCAGGTAACGGTAAGGCCCGCAAGGAAGATCAGAAACTGGATAGGCGCCAGGATCGCCTGTGATTTCGTCCAGGGAGAGGCATTTCTTCTTGCAAGCTGTTCCGGTGTATAACGAGGCATAAAACGGTAATTTGGCTTTACTGGTTGATGCAGCTCCGGCAGATGTGCTGCAAACGTCGTTGAATATAACAAAATGGATATAACAAAATGGATATAACAAAATGGAGCCTGCAGGCAAATCTTCCCGGAGGAGAGGTTTGCCATTTCAGTGCTTCAGATGCCAGTCGTATGCATTATAGAGCGTTGCGAGCAGGTTCACCTCGACGTTTTCAAGCCGTTTGCCGAAACCTTCAAGCTCGTCGTAATAGTACAGGAAGGTTCTGGGCTGTTCGTCGTTGAGTATTTCCTGATATCGGTTCCACAGTGCTGCCTTCCGGGATCCGGCAAGCGGTTTGCCGAGGTCGGCGGTAACCTGGTCGAGTTCGGCGTTCCGGAATGCCGATGAGTTGAACGGACGGTTCTGGAAATCGCTTCCCCAGATGATGAGCTGGAACGGCAGGGTTTCGGCTGCAAGTCCCGAAAGCGCCGCATCGTAGCGGAACTCGTTCTGGTTCTTGTTGAAAATCAGGCTTTCGTCGAAGCGCAGCCTGCATTCGATGCCGATATCCCTCAGGTTCTGCTGGATGATGGTTGCCGCATAGTTCCTGCGCGGGTTTCCGACGGGTGCCGCCAGTTCAAAAGAGAAACGCAGACCGTTTTTCTGCAGGATGCCGTCCGGGCCGGGAATCCATCCTGCGCTTTTGAGAAGCTCTCTGGCTTTGGCAGGATTGAAATCGTACGGTTCCATCGAACGGTTCGCTATGGCGACGTAGGCCGGAGAGAGCGATGTGTTGACGATAACGGCGTGATCCGGTCCCATAAAGCCGTCAATTATGGACTGGCGATCGATACCGTAGGTCAGGGCGCGGCGCACGGTTTTGTCTCCGAAAAACCGGTTCGGGGAGACGGTTTTGCTGTTCCTGTAACGCTCGCCGTCGATGTTCAGCCAGACGATGCTGTCGAAGTACCTGTTCCTTACCGGTTTTATGGTTATGTCGGGGTTCGTTTTTTTCAACTCGGCAGCATCCTTCGGCGTAATACCTCCGGCCGATATCAGGGCGTCGATCTGTCCCGATTTCAGCATTGCAAGCCTTGTGGTATATTCAGGAACAACAAGGAATGTCATGCTTCCCGTTACGGCCGGGTGGGGCAGTACCGAGGAGGGACTGGAGACAAGTACGAGTTTTTCCTGGCGGACCCACTCCTTTATCCTGAAGGGGCCTGCGCCCACTATCGGCAGTTCTGCCGCCCTGCTCCGGATTTCATCGGCAGGGATTGCCGAGAAGAGATGTTTGGCCACCGGCATCAGGTCGTTGAAATGGTCGAGTATGATATCGTTGGCAAGGGGTTTGCTGAAATGCAGCACAAGAGTCGAGTCGTCCGGCGTTTCGACGGCCCGTTCGATATCGGCGGTTCCATCCGGAAGCAGCAGCAGGTCATTGAGGTAGTCCTGTCGTGAGCTGGCGATTTTCGGGTTCTTGTAAAGGGTGTATGAAAACTTGAAGTCAGCGGCAGTGACCTTTTTCCCGTCCTCCCAGAGAGCGTCGCGGCGCAGGTGAAACACCGCGCGTTTGCCGTCGGGGGAGAACTCCCAGCTTTTTGCCACTGAGGGCTTGTATTCTATTCCACCTTTTTTTTCATTGTAAACCGGCTTGACCAGCGAGGGATAGATGAGCGTACAGACTTCGCGCGAGAGCGAGAGCTGGATGAGCAGGGGGTTGAGATAATCGAAATCGGCTGAAATACCGGTCACAATGTGATCGGTGCGGAGGTTTCCGCTGTTCTGACGGCATCCGCTTATTCCTGTAACGAAGAGCAGCAGGAGGATCGCTGAAATAACGGTTTTTCGCATGATTACCTCTCGGTGAAATGTTCAGGTGCAAGGGTGCACTGCAACAGAAAAACAAATGTAGAGAAACTATCGCTCATTCAAAACAAAAGCCTCATGCAGAACGAACTCTATGACGTGATCATTATCGGAGGCGGACCGGCCGGTTCCTCGGCAGCGATCTACACCTCGCGAGCCCGGCTGAAGACGCTTGTCATCGACAAGGATCCGCATGCCGGCGCGCTCGGCATGGCGCATGCCATCGCCAACTATCCGGGTATTCCCGAAACTCTCGGAGGCATGGAACTGCTCGAACTGATGAAACGGCAGGCGGTCTCGTTCGGCGCGCGCTACCTGCGCGACAAGGTGACCGCTCTTGATCCAAACGGTCCGGAAAAAAGCGTTTTTACCGTTTCAGCTTCGATGTACAGGGCAAAAACCCTCATTCTCGCAACAGGGTCAATGGGCAAAAGCAGCGATCTTCCAGGTGAAAAAAAGCTGGTCGGGCTCGGGGTGAGTTATTGTGCCACCTGTGATGCGGCTTTTTACAGGGAGCGGATTGTCGCGGTATACGGAAAAAGCCGGGAGGCTGTCGAGGAAGCCCTCATCCTTTGCCGTTTTGCCGCGAACGTCATCCTGCTCTGTCCCGCCCCGAAACTCTCCCTTCCTGAGGAGGAGATGGCGATGCTGCGTTCAGCCGCCAATCTTGAAATCCGCTACAACAGCCGGATACTGTCGGTCAACGGACAGAAGGAACTGGAGTCGGTGACACTGGAAGGCTCTGACGGGCAGCTTCCGGTCGACGGCCTTTTCATCTATCTGACCGGGTCATCTCCCGTGCTTGATTTCATAGGGGGCAGTCTTGAGCTTTCGCAATGCGGATGTCTGAAGGTCGACCGGGAATTCACGACATCAGCGCCGGGGGTTTTTGCTGCCGGAGACATGCTCTGCAAGGAGATCAAGCAGGCCGTGATCGTGGCAGGCGAGGGGTGCCAGGCCGCGCTTTATGCCGACAAGTATCTTCGTGGCGGGCTCAAGCCGAAAAGCGACTACAAAGCGACTGCAAATGAGGGGCGCCATTGATAGGGTATTTTAGCTGAACAGGCCGCTAAAGTTCGTGATGCCGGGAGTCCGGGTGACCAGCAGGCCTTCGCCGTAAAGTGCGCCGATCTGTTCGCCGAAATATCGGGCCCGCGCTTCGAGTCCGGTAAGAAACTCCTTCCGGTTGATGAGGGTTTCCGGTTCCGATCCTTCCCGGTAAAATTGGGACCCGAATGCAAGAATGCCGTTTCTCGAAGCTTTGAAGGTCTCGCTGATATCGATGATGATGTCGGGGTTCAGATGCTTGAACTGTACATAGTAGAAGAGGTGTGAGGGTCTGTGCGCGTCCTGTCGGCAACCGTTCAGTTCGGTGACAAGCTGTTTCAGGCCGGAGGAGTAAACCGCATCGGCAACCAGTTTCGATGCTTTCATATGGTCGGGGTGCCGCTCGTCAGGCGGGTTTGCGAAAACCACCCTGGGTCTGAACCTGCGGATGACGGTGATGACGGCTTGCAGGTTTTCCTCGGTGTAGAACAGCTTGCCGTCGCCGAGATCGAGCCCCACCCGCTCGGTATAGCCCATGATCCGGCAGGCATCTTCAGCTTCGGCCTTGCGGGTTTCCGCTGTTCCGAGCGTGCCGAGCTCTCCTCTTGTGAGGTCACAAACCGCGACACGTTTTCCTTCGTTGATGATTTTCAGCAGGGTGGCCCCGCAGGCAAGTTCGACATCGTCGGGGTGCGCTCCGAAGGCAAGCGCATAGACGTTTTCTGATGATGGTTTCAAAAGGCGTTCCTGTCTGGATGTTTGTCTTTGTCGCCGGATGTTATATTTGATTGAAAGAGTCGATGCTCCCGGAAAGTTTCAAATAAACACAAACGGAACTGATGCTGAAAGTAAAAATTGTCAGGCTGCAGCACAACGCGTTGCTGCCGGTTTACGCTACGGAGCATGCCGCAGGTATGGATATTTCCGCCTGCCTCGACAAGCCGTTAACGCTTGAGCCGTCTTCAGCGGCGCTTGTGCCGACGGGGCTGGCCATCGAACTGCCCGAAGGTTATGAAGCCCAGCTCAGGCCGAGAAGCGGTCTTGCACTCAGGCACCTGATATCGTTGCCCAACAGTCCGGCGACCATTGACGCCGATTACCGCGGAGAGGTGAAGGTGATTCTGGTAAACCACGGAAGGGAGCCTTTCACCATCATGCATGGCGACCGGATCGCCCAGATGGTTGTCGCCCGGGTAGAGCGAGTGTCGTTCGATGAGGTTTCCTCACTCTCTTCTTCACAGCGTGGTGATGGAGGATTCGGGCACACCGGTATCGGAGCAGTCTGAACATCCTATGCGTTTTTCAGATGCTGCAGGTTGAACTTGTCGAGTTTCCGGTACAGCGTCGCCCTTCCTATGCCGAGCAGCTTGGCGGTTTTCGTAAGATTGCCTTTCGAAGCTTCATGGGCTTTCAGAATGGCATCCCTTTCGCGCTCTTCAAGTGAGAGCAGGGTTCCGGATTCAGCCTGGGCGGCATGCGCTTCCGTTTTTTTGTGCTGTACTGCCTGCTTCATGGAGGCTTTTCCGTGGATGCGGGGAGTGTGCAGCAGTTCGATGACCGTGCTTTTGCGCGTTACCGCCGCTCGCTGGACGGCGTTTTTCAGTTCCCGGATGTTTCCCGGCCAGGAGTATTCAACAAGCCCGGCAAGGGCTTCTTCGCTGAACTGCAGCGGATCGAGGTTGTTGGCGCTTGCGAATTCATCGAGGAAGTGCTTGGCCAGCAGCTTGATGTCGTCTTTCCGGTCGCGGAGCGGCGGAATGAAGAGCGGAAACTCTTCGAGGCGGAAGTAGAGATCCTCACGAAACTGGTTGTTCATGATCGCCTCGGAAAAGTCCCGATTGGTTGCCGATATGACCCTGAAATCGACGGCACGCTCGGTCTTCTCTCCCACTTTCCTGATCTTTCGTTCCTGCAGGGCTCGCAGTACCTTGGCCTGGATGTCGGAGTTCATGTCACCGATTTCATCGAGGAAAATGGTGCCCCGGTCAGCCTGTTCGAAGAAGCCCGTGTGATCGTTGTTCGCTCCGGTAAACGATCCCTTTACATGGCCGAACAGCAGGCTGTCGGCAAGGTCGTTTGAGATGGCGGCGCAGTTCACGGAAACGAAGGGGCCGTTTTTCCGCTTGCTGCCGTTATGGAGAGCCTGGGCGAACAGCTCCTTTCCGGTTCCGCTCTCGCCGAGAATCAGAACGTTGAGGTCGGTTTCCATCACCTGCAGGGCCTGTTCCATGGTATCGCGGATCGCCTCGCTCTTGCCGATGATGTTGTGGAACACCTCCTTGCTTTTCAGTTCCTTCTGCAGCTTGATCACCTGGTGCTGGAGCTGCGAGCCTGACAGGGCGTTTCTCAGCACGATTTCAAGCCGTTCAATGCTGACCGGCTTGGTGAGATATTCAAATGCACCCATTTTGATGCATTTGACGGCGAGAGGAATTTCGTGGGAGGAGGTGACCATGATGACCGGAAGGGGAATATCGTTCTCCTTCAGGTAGTTCATGACATCGAACCCGTCCTTTTTGGGCATGGTGATATCGAGCAGAAGCACATGCATTTCCTGTTTCTGCGCCTTCAAGATGCACTCCTCCCCGTCTGAAACCAGATGGGGTGTGTAACCCATTTTGCTGACGAAGTGGCTGATGACCCTGCGCGAGGTTTCGTCGTCGTCTGCAATGAGCACGTTATACTTTTTCATCCCGGCTGTTTTTGCTCCGGGATAACGGCTGTTCTTCTCTGCGGTCTGCACAAAAAATTCTTTTTTCTTATGGGGTGGGGCGAGGTTGCGATTTCCTGACAGAGAAATCCCTGATCATAGGGTAACAATCAGGGATTCCAAACGGTTCTGGCCGCCTTGCCGCTTCGGGATATCATGCTTTCGGTTTGTCCCTGGCCGGCTCGGACGGGGCGGCAGGACTTGCCGGAACTGCCGGGGCCGTCACGGCTGGTGCGGCGTGTTTCTGGCTGAACGGAATTTCCTTGATCTCTTTCTTCTGTTTTTCTTCACCGGAACCGGGGAACATGCCGGGAGAAAAGACGGTGTTGACGAGCTGACCGAGACCTGCGCTCACATTTTCGAACAGGTTCTGCACCTGGCCGGAGCTGACCGTGGCGTTGACGGAACTGACGGTGGTGTTGAGACTCTCCAGCAGATTTTTCCAGAGCTTGCCGATCTCCTGAACGGAGGACTGTACCTGTTCCGACTTCAGGGTAGCGGTCACACCTTCGATGAGTTGGCCGGAAACCGAGTTCACGTTGTCTATGATTTTTTTGACCGGCTCGGAGTTGATGGTGGAATTGACCCCCTCGATGATCTGTCCGGTGGCGGTGCTGACCGTCGATATCATGCCCTGTACGGACTCGATGGTGGAGTCGATGAGCACTCCCATGTTGCCGATCAGGTTGGCCATATCACCGTTACCGGCGTTGCTTGCCGGGTTTTGCTCGGGAGCGGGCTTTGCCGCCGCCGGTTTGTTGAGTTCTTCTGCCATAGAGAGTCAGGAGTTTAGAGTATTGTATGATTACATAATATCACAATATAACAAACTCTTCCTTCCCTTCTTCGATAAAAACGCTTCCCGAAGTCTCATTGATGTGCCCCTGAACGGTTGTCATGACGGTTTTGAAGGCGGGGAGGTACACTCCTTGCCCTTGCCGGATTTCTGAAAAAATCCCGTGCCTTTTTCGTAATATGAAAAAAAACGAAAAGTCCGTTTGCCGAAAACCTGAATCCTGTGGCCATGAACACGACTCGACTCTGCCCGCTTCTGCTTCTGCCTCCGGCGCTCGCCGCGGGCGCATTTGCCCTCTTGAATTTCATCTTTCGCCGTCGGAAGAGTCGGGCAGGAGAGAACCTCGAGATAGTTTACTGAAGGGCGATACGTTATCTGGTTTTTGTGTGACGGTCGCTCATCGAGCAACCAAGGAAAGATGACTTCTCTTTTTTCTTGAGCCCCTTGATGCACGGTATTTCTGGAGAGAGGGCCGTTTCTCTTTTTTCTCAAGTCGCGCGGGGTCGGCATGTACAGGTAGCGCCAGGTGCAAACTTGCGAATGTATAGTGTGAGCAAACTTTTCTCGCTGCTTTCAGAATAAAAAGAAGTGGCATTGATAGGCTTGATGCTCCTATATTGCAAGAGAAAACAATCACGTTGCTTACAGCATGAAAACATTTTTGCACCCTCTTGCCGAGGTTTTTGGTTTCAAGGTCGATGACCGTTCAACCAAGGCGCGGCGATATCGATCACACCGCCTTTGCCCTTTCAACAACAAGGTGCCAAACTGTACCAAGGACAAGGCAAAAAATCCTCTCGGCGTCTGCAGCATTCTGCAGAGCGGTAAACCGGCAGAGCGGTAAACCGGTCATCACCTGTCCGGTGCGTTTTCGCGACGAATGGATAATTACCGATGATGCGGCATCCTTCTTTTTCGGGGAAGGCGTTCTCTGGAGTTCGCTGACAGAGATTCGCCTGAACGATGCAACCGGGAAGTCGGCAGGTAATATCGATGTGGTGCTTGTTGCATATGATAAGGAAGGTAAGGTGACAGATTTCGGGGCTCTTGAAGTGCAGGCGGTCTACATTTCCGGAAATGTTCGGGATCCGTTCGAGTATTACATGAAAGAACCTGAAGTTAACTTCGCCATGGACTGGACCCTCCAGGCGAATTATCCCCGTCCGGATTTCCTTTCTTCATCGAGAAAGCGACTTGCGCCGCAGTTGTTGTTCAAGGGCGGTATTCTGCATTCATGGCGAAAAAAGATGGCCGTGGCTATCAACAAGAGTTTCTTCGATACGCTTCCTCCATTGAAGAAAGTCAGCAAGGATAAAGCGGAAATCGCATGGTTCATCTATGACCTTGCAGCGGTTAAGGATGGCGATCATGATCGGTATCGATTGCAGAAGCTCGATGTCGTATACACGGAATTTCAGTCAGCATTGCTTTCGATAACGACAGCTGTGCCCGGAAATATTGATGATTTTGTAAGACTCTTGCAGGAAAAACTTGACGACCAGCTCGAAACTCCGCCGAACAACAAGACTCTGGATAAACCGTTTTAAGATGATCGTTACCCGACAGGGGAATTTATTCCCGGATATGCACGATGTTGTTGCTAACCTGAAACCGGTCAATGTCGCATCCATTCCGCAACGGAGCCCCTTCAGGTATCCCGGCGGTAAAACTTGGTTCGTTCCTGTGTTCAGGAACTGGCTTGCCCAAAAGCTTTTCAAACCAGCAATTCTCGTCGAACCGTTTGCCGGGGGAGGCATTATCAGCCTGACAGCATTGTTCGAGCATCTTGTGCAACGCGCGGTTATGGTGGAGATCGATGAAGATATTGCTGCGGTCTGGCAGGCGATCGTGGACGGGCAGGCGTCATGGCTTGCCCGGCGGATACTCGAATTCGACCTTACCAGGGAAACGCTTCTCGAAGAGTTGTCGAAAGAGGAACTGGAAATCAGGGAAAAAGCCTTTCATACGATCCTGAGAAACCGCACATCCCACGGCGGCATTCTTGCGGGAGGCTCCGGCCTGCTCAAGCATGGTGAAAACGGCAAGGGTATCTGTTCCCGATGGTATCCGCAGACGCTTGCAAGGCGTTTTTCAGGCATCGATGAGGTTTCGGAAAAAATCGATTTCCGGCAGGAAGACGGGCTGCAGGTTATGCAGGCATATGCGGACAGAAGCGATGTGGTGTTTTTTATCGACCCACCCTATACGGCTGGAGGGAAAAAAGCCGGCAAGCGGCTGTATCGGTACTCTGAGATCGACCATGAACGGTTGTTCGAGATTTGCCAGTCGGTTGCCGGTGATTTTCTCATGACTTACGACAATGCGGAGGAGGTTAAACAGATAGCCAGGCACCACAGCTTCCAGATGCGGCTTGTTCCCATGACCAATACCCAT
Source organism: Chlorobiota bacterium (assembly GCA_016866305.1). Taxonomy (GTDB): domain Bacteria; phylum Bacteroidota; class Chlorobiia; order Chlorobiales; family Chlorobiaceae; genus Chlorobium. The sequence continues at coordinate 129,958 of VGMX01000002.1, forward strand.
AATGCGACGATGGAGGAGTTGGTTATCGGCAAGGATCTGTCGTGGATGGACAGTTCTCCAGCTGTGCATGAGCCGGATGTGGTTTATGGGGGATGACAGCAGCTTGTTGATGATCATCTTCAGCTATGATATTCGAACAGTATCGGAAATTTTTGGCATCACGATGGACAATTCTCTAAAAGCCAAATAAAGTTAGTGGCATCGACAAAACAACAGTTACTCTTACAGTTGCATGTAAGCCTGCTTGGCAGCAAGCCGCTGATATGGCGGAGGGTGCTGGTGCCGTCGGGCATTACGCTCGGAAAGTTACACAAGGTGTTGCAGGCTCTCATGGGATGGGAAGATTCTCATGTGCACGAGTTTCAGTGTGGCGGGGAGGTATATGGTATTTCCGATCCTGATTTCGTTTTTGGTCGTCCGTTGAGGGATGAGCGGAGAAAAAGGCTTTCATCACTTCCGGGGTCGGAAAACGACAGCCTGCGCTATGTATACGACCCTGGGGATAATTGGGAGCATGTTGTTATGCTTGAAAGGATTCTGCTGCAAGAAAAATCCGTGAAGCCGCCCCGTTTGTCTGGGCGGTGCCGGCGCATGCCCGCCGGAGGATTGCGGCGGCATTGCCGGTTATGAGAAACTGCTGAAGGTGCTTGTCGATCCGGACCATCCGGATTACAGGGAAATGAATGCTTTTGCTGGTGGTAAATTCGATCCCGGCTCTTTTCATGCGAAGGTTGTGAACCGGCGGCTTGCGAAGTCGGCACTCTTATCCCTCGATATTTTCCCGGTAAAACCGGACGATACTCTCCTGATCGCAGCCTGCGGCGTACATGAAGTGGATCGTGCCGAAGATGGCCTGCAGGCGCAGGATGCCGTTCCTGCGGTACTTTCGTGCTGATGTCACCACCTCGCTTTCGAGGATATGAAAAACTGTTTTTCGTTCGATTCTCCTGATGATGTCGATGTCCTCCATGACCTGGAGATTCGGATCGAACCCTCCGATTGCTTCGAAAAGCTTCCTCGTGATGAAGAGCGACTGGTCGCCGCCACGGCAGATCGGGAGGGGCACTCTCGTAAACCATCCGTACAGTGCCATGATGGGGTGCGGATCGTCGAACCGCATCCTGAAGCAACCGGCCTGTTTCCCTTCCGAAACCGCCTTGCGGAGGTCGTCGATGAAGGTCACCGGCGGAAGGGTGTCGGCGTGCAGGAAGTAGAGTATGTCGTTTGTGGACAGCGCAGCACCCGCATTCATCTGGATCGCTCGCCCTTTCTCCGACCGGCAGAGTGTGACGGGATATTCGGAAACGATATCTCCTGTGCGGTCGGTGCCAGCGTCAGCAACGATGATCGATACGTTGCGATCGTTTCCCGTTATGGCCAGGAGGGTTTCCAGCGTTCGGGCAATTCCCTGTTCCTCGTTGTACGCGGGAATGATTATCGTCAAGCCTTGATGGGCCATAACCTGCTTTGCTTGAGGTCTTCAATGGTGTCGATGTCCTGCAATCCGGGGAGCAGGAAGTACGAGGCGCCCGTCTTGTCGAGGATATCTATGGTTTCCCTCAGTACGCGCTCGTGGCTCCAGGTACGATCGGTGAACAACTCAGGGCGAGCGTGCTTCAGTCCGATCAGGTAGAACCCTCCGTCCCATGCCGGCCCGAGCACTGCATCGCGGTTTTCAAGCGCGGTGAACGCATTTTCGATAATACCGGAGTCGATATCCGGGCAGTCGCTGCCGATGAGCACCACGAGTCGGAAGCCGCGCGCGAACCCGGTCGTAAAGACGTGGTGCATGCGGGCTCCGAAGTCGCCGCCTTCCTGAAGGAACGCCAGCGTGCCGTCTCCGATGAAGCAGTCACCGGCGGGGATGTCTTCCGAATAGAATACTGCTTTTTCCGCATGGCACGCTTTCATGACACCTGCGGTGTACTCACGGAGCGTCCGGTACACCTGCAGCGCGGTTTCCGGACCGAGAGTCGCAGCAAGCCGGCTCTTGACTCTGCCAGCCACAGGGTTGCGTGTCAGCACCGCGAGGAGCCGGTTTCCGTTGTCGGGCATGGTCACAGCAGGCACCCCTGACAGCTCGATCCGGCCCCGGCCGTGCATCCGTAGCAGTGTTGTCCGATGGCGATCGGCCGTTCACGGAGCAGCGATTCGTCGAAATCCCTGATGTTCCGGGGGGCCGGTTTTCGCATGCGGAGCCCAAGCATCTGGTTGAAGTCGCAGTCGTAGAGCGAGCCGTCCCACCCTACCGATACCGTGGTGCGGCACATCAGGTTCTTAACCGCATCCGGGTTGAAGTGGTCTGCGAGCAGCTGCATGTAGCTGCAGTAGCCTCCTTCCTCGAGCAGCGAGTCGAGAAAACGGCTGACCGGCATGTTGGTAATGGTGTAGAGGTGGCTGAACTCGATGCCGTGGCTATCCAGCAGCATCCTGCGATAGTCCGCTTCAAGCGCCTGCTGCCGACCCGGCAGGGAAGGGCCTCCGGGATTGAAGACCAGATTGAGCTCAAGGCCGCTGTTTTTCTTGCCGTACCCGAGCGAGTTCAGCAGTTGCAGGGCCTCTATGGATTGGTCGAACACCCCTTCGCCCCGTTGTGCATCGACGTTTTCGCGCGTATGGCAGGGGAGCGAGGCGATGAGCGAGACCCGGTTCTCGCGGTACAGTTCAGGAAAGTGCCGGCAGGTCGTTCCGGCAAGGAGAATCACGAGATTGGTGCGCAGGAGAATCTCCCCTTCCGGCATGCTGTTTCTTGCTTCCCGAATGAACCAGGACAACTCGGGGTTCATCTCCGGAGCGCCGCCTGTGATGTCGAGTGTGCGGATGCCGTTCCGGCGAAGTGCTTCAAGACAGTGCCGCATGGTCTGGCGGCTCATCATCTCCATGCGGTCAGGGCCGGCGTCCACGTGGCAGTGGCGGCAGAGCAGGTTGCACCGGTAGCCAACGTTCACCTGAAGGATGGTGCAGCTGTCCGGCCGGAGAGGCATGCAGCCGGTTTCCGAGAGCTTCCTGCCGAATGCGGGTATTGAGCAGTCGGTCTCTTCAAGTACCCGCTGCTGTTCCATGGGGTTGGCAAGGGTGCTTTTGCGCTTGTGGAGTGAAGGCAGGGTGTTCATGGGTCGATAGTGGTGTTTGATCGCCGGTCTGTTTTCTGTAACGCAGGAAGGCGGCGAAAACGTTCGAGTGGGGGAGTCAGGTGACGGGGTCTTTGCAGCAGCGGCATTTCAGCCGAAAGCCATCTTCTTTCAACGGCTTTCGGCAGGATTTGAGCGGATTTTTATCAGGCGCCGCCGAGCCGGGTGTGCAGCTTTTCTGCAACCTGCCGGCCGCTGAGTGCCGCGCCCTCCATCGAGGCGAGGTAGCGCTGGTAGGTGTAGTCGCCGGAAAGGAAGAAGTTTTTTACCGGGCTTACCTGATCGGGACGGAATTTGTCGACGTCCGGTACGGCCTTGTAGACCGATTGCGGGATTTTCACGATGGTTGATTTCAGCAGCTTCGCATCGCGCGAGAGCGGGAAGCGGTCGTGGATGTCCTTCATGACAAGCCGGATGATCACTTCGTTCGGCATCTCCATCAACTGGTGCGCCGGTGCGAGCACCATGCTCATCACGCTGCCGCCGTTTGCGGTGCCCATGCCCTTCTGGAAGTCATCGGGACAGGTGATCGAGACGTCGGCAAAGGTAGCGAAGGTGGTACCCTGCGAGAACATGAGGTTGTCCGTCGAGGTGATCCTTCGGTCGAACCAGAGCTGGCAGTTCGCTACCGGGCTGCCGACGAACTCATGCAGGTTCCGGAAGTATTCGTGCGCCAGCCATTCGCCCGGCACGATGTTCTTGATGTTGTGCACCGGCATTGCCGAAATGTAGGCGTCCGCCTGGATCTGATGACCGTCCTGCAGTACGGCGCATTTGACGGTTTCGTCGCTGTTCAGTTCGAACCGGTTCAGCCTGGCATCGATGAAGATTTTGCCTCCCTTGCTCTGAATATACTGCCGCATGGGCTCAATCATCGAGTCGCCGGGATTCTTGCGGAAGAAGGCGAACTTCGTGGCGGCGTAGTCGGTCCCGAAATACTTGAATATGGTAATCATCGGTCGTGCGCTGATGACGTTCGGCTCGATGAAGTTCATTGCCAGTGCGATGGCCCGCCAGAGTTTCTGGAGCGAATGTTCCGAAGCACCCCTGAGCCGGTGCCACTCCGAGTAGGTCATGTGGTCCTGGCTCCGGAAATATTCCTCGTTTCCTGCAAGCGCAGGGTAGAGCCCCCTGATGAGGGAAAGCTTGTCCCACATGGTGAGGAAATCGGCCTGCATTCCGCCTACCACTTCCGCCCAGGGGCTTGGCAGGTTGGCTTTCCTGAAGAAGGACTGCTTGCCGTCGGGTTCAGCATAGATGAGAGAATGTCCCTTCCAGAGATAGTTCTCTCCGGCACCGACTCTTTTCAGGTACTGCTGGAGCTGCTCGTATCCGCCGAAAACGATGTGCAGTCCTGATTCGACCGAATCGCCGTCGCTGTCTTTCCATACGGAAACCTTTCCGCCGAGCACCTTGCGTTTTTCGTACAGTTCAACGGTATGGCCGCGGTCCACCAGTTCGATGGCTGCGCTCAGTCCTGCTACTCCTGCACCAAAGATTGCTGTTTTCACCGTATTGAGATTGTTATGTCGTTAATGGTTAATACTGAGGGCACAGAGGCTTAAAGGCCAAATATAAACATTAGTCTTTCGATAAAGAAAGGGCTGTTATGTCGTTGAAAAAGCGCAGGTAATGCGCTTATTTCCTCAGTTCCGAGAGCAGTCGGTCAAGTTCCGTGACGAACCTTCCTCCAAGCTCGATGGACTCCTTGACGATAAAGCGAAGGTCTTCCATGGCAACCTTCGGCGGAAGGGGCGGAAAACCGGTTTTTTCAACCGGCTTTGAGGATATGTTTTCAGGAAGTTTGCGGGAATCGTTCTGTTCGCCTGTCATGACGGAAAAAATCAAATTACAGCAAGGGAGATCGCCATTGCTCTGTATATTGTAACAAAATATGACAAGAAGATAAAATACCTGCCCCTTTCTGTTTTGCCACAACATGACGACGGATGCGAATCCCTAATTTTTTTAGGAAAAATGTTGCTTCGGAGTGATTTTTTTAGAAAAAAGTTTTTTTGCTTCCTGTTTTTGTGTAATTTCTTACAAAAGTGAAATAAAAACAGTTCTGTTATGTCCGGACACCTTGATCTCATCGATCTCAAGATTATCGAATCCCTTGGAGAAAACGGCAGGATACGTCTGAGTGAGCTTGCCGAAGTGGTTGGCCTGTCGATTCCCTCCGTCAGCGAGCGGCTCGACAAGCTGCAGAAAAATGGCATTATCCGTGGTTTCACCATGGAGGTTGACGAGCGCACACTGGGTTTCGATATCCAGGCGTTCGTGCGGGTCAGGATCGATTCTTCAAAGCATTACAAGTCCTTCATGGAGCATGTGATGAAAGAGGACGAGATCATGGAGTGCTTTTCCGTCACCGGGGAGGGATCGCATATCCTGAAAGTCATGACGCACAACACCTCTTCGCTTGAAAAATTCCTCTCCCGAATCCAGAGCTGGCCGGGTGTCCTGGAAACCAACACGAGTTTTGTGCTCTCGCAACTGAAGCGGAACAAGAAGATCAGTGCGGAGATTGTGCGGAAAAATCTTCAGGACAGGCAGGTTTTGATCACTTTTGATGAAAAAAAATCAAGAAAAGTATAATATTTGATTCTTTAATTACGGACAGAAGCTAAAAAAGCATAATAAAACAAGGAGGATCTGTTTAACATGGATAGTAAAGTTCCCGTTTCGACGTACTTTGGAGCCATGACCTTCGACCAGAAGGCCATGCGAGCAAGACTCCCGAAAGAGGTGTTCCAGGCCCTGCAGGATACCATCAGGGCAGGCAAGAAAATTACCGACGAGATCGCCGGTGTCGTTGCTCACGGCATGAAAGAGTGGGCGATGGAGCATGGCGCGACCCATTATACCCACTGGTTCCAGCCCATGACCGGTTCGACGGCTGAAAAGCACGATGCCTTTCTTTCGATCGACCGTGACGGCACACCGATCGAGCGTTTCTCCGGCGAGCAGCTTATCCAGGGCGAGCCCGATGCTTCGAGCTTCCCGTCCGGCGGCATGAGAACCACTTTCGAGGCCCGCGGCTATACTGCATGGGATCCGTCGAGTCCGGCGTTTCTCATGAAAGGCGGCAAGGATTTTACTCTCTGCATTCCGACCGTGTTCATTTCCTACCACGGCGAAGCGCTCGACTCGAAAACTCCGCTGCTTCGTTCGATGGATGCCGTCAGCAAATCGGCCATCCGCCTCCTTGAAGTGCTTGGCGTCACCGGCGTTTCGCGAGTGAAAACCAATGCAGGCTGTGAGCAGGAGTACTTCCTCATCGACAAGAAGTTCTATTCCGAACGTCCCGATCTGGTCATGTGCGGCCGGACACTGCTCGGTGCGCTTCCGCCGAAAGGGCAACAGCTCGAGGACCACTACTTCGGCTCAATTCCCGACCGTGTGCTTGAATTCATGCAGGATGTCGAGCATGAGCTCTACCTGCTTGGTATTCCCGCAAAAACCCGTCATAACGAGGTCGCTCCGCACCAGTTTGAAATCGCTCCGATTTTCGAAGAGGCCAATGTGGCCGCCGATCACAATCTGCTGACGATGGAAGTGATGCGGAAGGTTGCCGACAAGAAAGGGTTCGCGCTTCTGATGTTTGAAAAACCGTTTGCCGGCATCAACGGTTCAGGCAAGCATAACAACTGGTCGATCGGCACCAACACCGGCATCAACCTGCTCGATCCGGGTGACACCCCGACCGAGAACATCCAGTTCCTCGTGTTCCTCGTGGCGGTTCTCAAAGGCGTCTACAGGAGAGCCGATGTGCTGAGAATGTCGATCGCCAGCATCGGCAACGACCACCGTCTCGGTGCGAACGAAGCTCCTCCGGCTGTCGTGACCGTTTTCCTCGGCGAACTGCTCGAAACCGTTCTCGACGCCATCGAAAGCGGCAAGGTTGACCTGAAAACCGAAAAGCAGGTGCTGAACCTCGGTCTTTCGCAGGTTCCGGTGCTCAACAAGGACTACACCGACCGTAACCGTACCTCCCCGTTCGCCTTTACCGGCAACAAGTTCGAGTTCCGTGCCGTAGGCTCCTCGCAGTCTCCTTCGGTGCCGAACATGGTGCTCAACACGCTCATGGCTGAAGCTATCGATGATTTTGCCGATGCTATCGAAGCGAAGATCGCCGGAGGCAAGGATCGCGATTCCGCAGTTCTCGAAGCGATCCGCGAAGGCATTACCGCTACCAAGGCAATCCGCTACCCGGGCGACAACTACAGCGAAGCGCTCCAGCAGGCAGCCAAAGAGAGAGGTCTCCCGAACCTGAAAAATACCCCGCAGGCGCTCCGTACCCTCGAGAAAGCCGACGTCAGGTCCATGTTCGTCAAGTATGGCGTGCTGAGCGAGCAGGAGATCGAGTCGCGTCTGAACATCCGGCTTGAGCGTTATGTCAAAGGTATCGACATCGAAGCCCGTACCCTGCAGCTTATGCTGAAAACCCTCGTCATCCCTGATGTTTCGGAATACCAGGGTGATATCGGCAGTTCGTTCAACAACCTGCTTGCCGCAGCCGAGGCCATCGGCCTTTCCGACGCTGCGCTCACAAGCCAGGCAAACCATCTGAAAAACCTTGCCGAAAACCTTTCGAAGCTCATCGATCTTACCGCCGAACTCGACGAAGCGGTCGAGAAGCTCGAAACGATCGAGAGTGAATTCGGTAAGGCCGATTACTGTGCCGACGAGCTGCTTCCGCTCATGAACGAAGTCCGCGAAGTTGCAGACAAGCTCGAACTGATGGTTGATCGCAGCCGCTGGCAGCTGCCGACCTACTCGGAAATGCTTTTCGAGCACTAATGGCGGTTTTCGCCGGATGAATTGCATCCAGACTGTCATCAACAGAAAGAGCTGCCGCTTCCGGCAGCTCTTTCTGTTTTCTGTCTCATTCGCCGATAATCTTCACCAGCACCCGTTTCTTGCGCATGCCGTCGAACTCCCCGTAGAATACCTGCTCCCAGGCCCCGAAATGCAGTCTGCCTTTCGTGACGGCAATAACTACCTCGCGTCCCATGATCTGCCGCTTGTGGTGCGCGTCGCCGTTGTCCTCGCCGGTCATGTTGTGTCGGTAGCGGCTGATGGGCTCGTGCGGAGCCAGCTCCTCGAGCCACCGTTTGTAGTCGTTGTGCAGTCCGGGCTCGTCGTCGTTGATGAACACCGAGGCGGTGATGTGCATGGCGTTCACCAGGCAGAGCCCCTCCCGGATGCCGCTCTCCTGAAGAGCTTGTTCAACTTCGCCGGTAATGTTGACGAAGTCCATTCTTGAGGGCACCTGCATCCAGAGTTCCTTGTGGTACGATTTCATGGGGAAGAGAGTGAGCGTGTTGGCTGAAAATATTTTCTTGTAATCGTAAAGTTAAGCCTTATTTTTAACATCCTGTTACCCGTCATCCAAAAACCAAGCGACAGTTCTATGCCCGAGGTATTCCGTTATCCGATGATATACCCGTCCTGGTGGATGGACTCCTATTACGTTGTCACATGGATGCTCGGCATGCTGTTTCTCGGAATGGGATGGGCGGTTTTTTTCAGGTATGGCAAATTTTCATATGGCGTCGATCTCGGCTGTCTGTGGAAAACAACCCTTCTCATCGTACTCACCACCATTGCGCTTGGTGGCCCCAACTACTATAATACCCGGTTTGTCGGCGAACACGGCCAGGACGGAGATTCCATCAGGATCACGGACAAGGAGCTGTTGTATCTTGATCGTAAGGGCCGCGAGAGCAAACTTCCACTCAGCGGGATCAGCGCAATTTACCAGGAGCCGGTCACCTACAACCCCCCGCCGAAGATTTTCATTGTTGCCGGAAAGGCCAGGGTGAAGGATTCGCTTTTCGTGACCAGAAACCTTCAGGGTTTTGAAACTTTTCTTGCCGAGCTGTCGAAGAGAACCGGCGTTTCGGTCAAACGACCCTGATTTCATCTCCATAGGATATGCTCCACTCCGGAAAAGCGCCTGCGGTGCTGGTGGTTGAAGTCGGTAACACCACAACCACCTTTGCTGTTTTTTTCGACGGACTTGTTGCTGATACCGTTACGATTTCCACGGACCGCCTTCTTGTTCCCGATCAGCTGAAGGAGTTGCTTAATCCCTTGTGGGCCGCATATCCCGGCATGCGGGACGCCGTGCTCTGCAGCGTGGTGCCGGGGATTTCTGCACCCGTTGCCGCTTTGCTTGCGCAACTGCTCCCCGGAACCGTGATGCAGGTAAGCTCGCGTCTGGATCTGCCGTTTCTTCTGCAGTACGAGTCGCCGGAATCGTTCGGTGCCGACAGGATCGCGCTTTGCGCCGCCGGCAGGGAACTCTTTCCCGGAAGAGCTTTCATAGCCCTCGATATCGGTACGGCAATAACCTTCGACGTGCTCGAAGGTTCCGGAGTCTACCTGGGTGGATTCATCATGCCGGGTCTCGATCTCAGGGCACGTTCACTGCATGAGCGGACCGCGCAGCTGCCGTTAGTTTCGATTGCGCCGCCGGAGGAGCTTCTCGGCCGTTCAACTGCCGAATGTATCAGAAACGGGATATTCTGGGGGTGCATAGCGGAGATCGACGGGCTTACTGCACGGATCATGCGGACTCTTCTTCAGCGTGGCGAGGAAGCGCCCGCGGTGATGGCCACCGGCGGCAACGCGTCCTCGATCGCGCCGCTGCTCCAGGTCTCGCCGCTTCTGGTCGAGCATGCCGTCGCCAGGGGTGCGCACGCTCTGTACCAGCTTAATTCACGTTCCCTTTAGAGAAGAACCTGCGGGCATCCTCTACTGCCTTCAGCACCTCGCGGTCATCGACATTCTCATCCAGAAGAAAGGCCTCTCCGGGTTTTTTCAGCAGCACGAAGCGCAGTTTGCTGTCGAGTTTCTTCTTGTCGGAGAACATGTTTTCAAGCAGGGCCTCCGGGCTGTGCATAAGAAAGCGGCGTTTGAGGAGTCCCCTGGGAAAGCGGAAGCGGGAGAGCAATTCGAGACCGGAGCGCATGTCGTCCTCAGAGAGGTAGCCGAGATTGTGCGACAGACACAGGGCGCAGCCCATGCCGATCGTGACAGCTTCACCGTGGCGGATATGGCGGTATTCAGCCAGCTTTTCAAGGCCGTGGGCAAAGGTGTGTCCGAAATTGAGCGTAGCCCTGAGCCCCGATAGTTCCCTGAAATCCTTTTCCACGACATCTGCCTTGATGAAGGCGCTGCGCCGGATCGCTTCGCTGATGAAGGGTTCCTCGAGAGCTGTTATCCGGTCGAAATGCGTTTCGAGCCAGAGCAGGAACTTCCTGTCGGCTATGAAGCCGTACTTGACCACCTCAGCCATGCCGCCGAACACCTCCCGCAGGGGCAACGTTCCGAGAAATGACGGGTCGATCAGCACCATGTGCGGCATATGGAAGAACCCGATGAGGTTCTTGCCGAGCGGATGGTTGATGGCGACCTTGCCGCCGATGGCGCTGTCGGTCATCGCCAGAAGCGTTGTAGGGCACTGTACGACAGGAATGCCACGATAGTAGCTTGCCGCAAGGAAACCGCCGAGGTCGCCGACCACGCCCCCGCCCACGGCAAGAAGGTTCCAGCTCCGGTCAACACCTGCCGCTATCATCGTGCCGTAAAGGCGATAGGCTGAACTGAAGCTTTTCGAGGTTTCCCTTGCCGGCACCGTCAGATCGAGCAGGCGGAACCCTTCGCTTTCAAGGGTTGCCATGACCTGATCCCGGAAAAGCCTGCGGGTGTTTTCGTCGAAAAGCACCACGGTTTTCAGTGCAAGCTTCTGTTTCCTGTAGAGTTCTCCAGCTCCTGAAAGTACCGGTGTTTTTACGATGATGGTGCTGCTCACAATGTATCGAATGGTTGTCTGGTTAGGGTTTATGCCCGCCTTGTCCAGCCTGCCGGACAAGGCGGTTTATTTTTCTGGTCAGCTCTTCGACTGTCGAGCCGATGCGTTTGATGTCGGTCTGCACGGTAAGATCGGCAGAGAGGTATCGCGGTTCGCGTTTTTCGAGAATGCCGGATATTTTTGTCTCGATCTCTTCGCGCGTAAGCCTTGTCCCGTTTTTTCCCCTGAGCAGCGGCCGGTCGGTTTTATGGCAGAGCCTTCTGGCGAGCGCTCTCGGAGTGGATTTCAGGTAGACGAGTGTGCCGTTTTGCCTTACGAGACTGAAACAGTCGTCATTTTCAAGCACGCCCCCTCCAAGTGAGACCACCATCTCCTCCTTTCCTGCAAGCCGCCGCAGCAGCTTCAGTTCAAGCGTCCTGAAAAAAGCTTCGCCCTCTTCAGTGAAAATTTTTGTGATGGATTTGCCCGCCTCTTTCTCGATTGCCTGGTCGAGGTCGATGAACTCGTATCCGAGCGAATTGGCCAGCAGCGGTCCGATGGTTGATTTGCCCGAACCGCTGAATCCTGTCAGAAAAATGAGCGAATGATGTTTCATGAGATACAGGCCATCAATCCGGATGCAATCAGGAGCATGAAGAATGGCATCTTGCGGAAAAAGGGTTGAAACGGTATTCCATGCGCCAAATATAGCAAAAAAGGGAGAGCTATGGTACCGAACGCTGCTTTTCGGGTTTCATGACGGTTTCGGCAAGTTTTGCTCCGAGCGTGGTCATCCTGTGCCCCGATTTTCGGGTCCTGACGGCTGTGGCCAGGGCTCTGGGCTCGGCGATAATGACCACCAGCTTTTTGCCTCTTGTCACCGCAGTGTAGATCAGGTTTCTTTCGAGCAGGGTGAAGTGCTGCATACCGAGTGGTATCACTACGGCCTGGTATTCCGAGCCCTGGCTTTTGTGAATGCTTGTCGCATAGGCAAGCCCGAGTTCGTCCAGTTCCGCGAACTCGTACCGTACGGGTCTCCGGTCGAAATCGACAACCAGTTCCCCATCTTCCATATTGATCGAGGTGATCATGCCGATATCGCCGTTGAAAATTTCCTTGTCGTAATTGTTCACCATCTGAATGACCTTGTCGCCAGGCGAAAAAACGGAGCCGAAACGAGTTGCCTTCGGTTCCGAGTTGCCGTTGAGGGCTTTCTGCAGTTCGACGTTCAGAGCACGCGAACCGAGTCCTCCCCGGTTCATAGGCGTCAGCACCTGTATATCCCTGACCGGATGCAGCCCGAAGCGTGCGGGGATGCGTTCGGTTACCATCTGCATCAGCTTCCGGTGTATCTCTTCGGGCGTCGATGCCCTGACGATATAGAAGTCCGACAACTCTTCAGTTTTGGCATTCACGGGGATTTCACCCTTGTTGATGCGGTGCGCATTGACGATGATCTGCGATCGGGCGGCCTGCCTGAAAATTTCCGTAAGCGTGACGACCGGAACGGCTCCGGATGCGATGATATCGGTGAGTACCGCTCCGGGGCCTACCGAGGGGAGCTGATCGGCATCGCCGACCAGCAGCAGGGCTGCTTTTCCGGGAATTGCCGACAGCAGCCGGCTCATGAGGATGATATCGACCATCGAGGTTTCATCGACAACCACCAGGTCCGCTTCGAGCGGATTTCCGGGACCGCGCTTGAAGCCGCCGGAAACAGGATCGAACTCCAGCAGGCGATGGATGGTTTTGGCTTCCTTACCTGTTGATTCCGACAACCTTTTCGCAGCCCGGCCAGTCGGGGCGCAAAGTATGGTTTTTGCGGTTTTTTTTCCGACAATCCGGAGAATGGCGTTGACCAGGGTGGTTTTGCCGACGCCGGGACCGCCGGTAATGACCGAGACCTTGTTTGCCAGCACAAGCACAAGTGCTTTCTTCTGCGACGAAGAAAGGGTGAGGCCGGTCTCTTTTTCCACCTGTCGTATCGCCTGTTCCGGATTGATTCCTTTCCATGGGAGCACTCCTTTCAAAAGCCCGGTCATGGCGGCGGCGGTTCGTTCCTCAGCCCGGTGCAATGGAGCGAGATAATAGACCTCGGTGCTGTCCATGATCTCGCAAACGAGATTGAATTTGCCGGTTTCAAGGGCGATTGCTTCCTCGACAATCGGTTCGGCTATGCCGAGAAGAGATGCGGCATCGCGAACGAGCCTCTCTTTGGGTACGGCACAGTGACCTCCGGCGGCAAGTTCCTGCAATGCATGCCGGACGCCTGCTTCCGCCCGGATAAGCGAATCATGCGCGATGCCGAGTTTTGTGGCGATCGTATCGGCGGTGAGAAATCCTATGCCGTCAATATCGAGCGAGAGGCGGTAGGGATTTTCGGAAACCTTGCTGATGGCTTCGTTGCGGTAGGTTTTGTAAATCCGATATGCTCGTGAAATGCCCACTCCATGTGACTGAAGGAATACCATGATCTCCCGGACCGCTTTCTGCTCCTCCCAGGATTTCGTGATGATTTCAAGCCGTTTCCGCCCGATGCCGGGGACATCGAGCAGTTTTTCCGGGTCGTTGTCGAGAATGTCGAGTACTCCGGTTCCGAATTTCCTGACGAGTTTTTTTGCATAGAAAGCCCCGATTCCTCTGACCATGCCGGAAGCAAGATATTTCTCGATACCTGAGGAGGTGGTGGGAGCAACCACGGTAATTGCATCTGCCTTGAACTGCAGGCCGTGCTGCCGGTTGTTCTGCCAGCTTCCCGTGCACTCCACGAACTCTCCCGGCGAAATTGGCGGTGACGAGCCGACAACCGTTACCGCATCCCTGCTGTCTTTCACCCGGATTTTCAACACCGAAAATCCGGTTTCCCCGTTATGGAACGTTATCCGCTCAACCGTACCGGCAAGCCGTTCGGCTGAATGACCAGGCTTTTCAATTGTTGCCATGCCGGGAAATGGTGTCGTCATCGTTTTTTTTCGAGGGAAATATGGCCGTTCCGGGTTATAGTACAAAAATAACATCCCGCATGCTTATCGTATTGCAATCGGCGAAGAAAAATGATAGCTTCAGCGTTATTTCGACCATGGTCATATGATAACAGGTATGAAAAAGCTTTGCATCATCAAGGCGGGGAGTACCCATGCGTCCACGCTCAAGGCTTTCGGAGATTTTGAAGACTGGATAGCGGCAGTAACCGGGAATTGCGGCCTTCAGGTTCATGTGGTTCATGCCTGTGCCGGCCAGCCGCTTCCCGAACCGTCATCCTGCTGCGGGGTGATCGTCAGCGGTTCGCACGCCATGGTTACCGATAATTCAGCATGGAGTCTGGCCATCGAGGCGTGGATTTGCCTGCTTGTCCGGAAAAGCGTGCCATTCTTCGGTATCTGTTACGGCCATCAGCTTCTCGGAAGGGCTCTCGACGGAGTGGCGGGATACAACCCGCGTGGCCTCGAGATAGGAACGGTTTCGATTTCGGTAACGCCGGAAGCCGGCAGTGATCCTCTTTTCGGAGCGATTCCCCGCTTGTTTCATGCCCATGCCATTCATGAGCAATCGGTGCTTGAGCTGCCTCCGGGCGCAGTCTGTCTGGCCCGTAACGAGCATGAACCGCATCATGCTTTCCGTATAGGAACGTGTGCATGGGGAGTACAGTTTCATCCGGAGTATACGGTTCCGGTCATGAACGCATATATCACGGCCAGGAGAAAGATTCACGGCAGTGGGGCCGGGGATGAGACTGCGGCTCTTCTGTCGGGCGTTCGGGAAACGCCCTTTGCGCGTGACGTGCTTGCTGGTTTCGCTGCAATTGCATCCCGGCATTGTTGAAAATCGGCTGAAATCAGGCTGTTTTCTCGTTCCGGAGTAGTAACTTCAATATCTTTTCTTCAGGGCTTTCTTTCAGGACAACAGGCTGATTCAAGCAGATGAGTATTTCAACGCCGAGCCTTCTTCCGTTCAGCAAAATCGTCATGGTATCAGACAAGGTTATTTGCGTCGCCGTGCTTCTTTCACTCGGGTTCAGCCGTTTGCATGCCGACCTGGTGATGGTGGCGGTTTACATTCTGCTCTATCCCTACCTGTTTCTTACCTCGAGGCGAAGGGCCATCAATCACCTTCTGGCGGCATCTCTTGTCGCCGGGTGCTGGTATTTCATCGCAAAAGGTCAGTATGGCTACAATCGCGATATGCTGCTTGTCGGAGGCTATACCATCTATCCGCTTTTTGCCTGGGCAGTAGGACTTTTCGGAGTGTACCTCATGTATTCCTACTGGGTAAGATTGATTCCGGGCAGGACAATGGCCGTTAAAATGCTGTTTTTTGCGTTGCTTTACTGGGCACTGCTTTTCGGTTCGGAAATTCTCGCTTACCATTATTTCCATTTCCGCAATATCGCGACGGCCGGATACTCAGGCCTTCCGGGTCTCGACTGTATTCATGTGCCGGGATGGATGAAGGCGGCATATCTCCTGAACGGCCCGCTCCATTTTCTCATTTGCGAGCTTTCCGGGTTTCCCGATCCAAACCTGCCGGTACGCAACGTCTTGTCCCGCTTGGATCAAGGATGAGAAATGCGGTCAGGGAATTTTTTTCAATGACCAGAGCACCCATACCGTCATGAACGACCATATCTGTAAACCGGTTTCAAGCGCTGAACTCAATGAACTCGAGGATTTCCTGCTTTCGGGCGGAGCATCCCGCACCGCCATGGATCTTGACATGCTCGACGGTTTTTTTGCGGCGCTCGCCTCAGGACCTGAAACGCTGGAGCCTGAACAGTGGCAGCCGCTTGTCTGGGGGCCTGAAGAGGAGGCGGCTCCGGAGTTGGGCTCGATGGAGCAGATGCAGCGCGTGCTTTCGATCATGGTGCGTTACAAGCAGCTTGTTGAAAGCGTGCTGCTGTGCGACCCGGCAAGCTATCAGCCGCTGTTCAGACGGTGTTCGTTTGCTGATCCTGCCGAAGAGAGAGTTGCGGCGGGGAACTGGGCAAAGGGGTTTCTCATCGGCATGGAACCGGTTCGGGAAACCTGGCAGCCGCTGTTCGAAGAGGATACGGAGTTTTCCGCCTTTGCACCTGTTTTCATGCTTGCCGGCATTGGGGGTGAGGGTGAGATTGAAACGGAACAGTGGTACCGGTGCCGGGATGCCGTTGCCGAATCGGTCAGGGCGATACACCGGTTCTGGATGCCGTTCCGGGGAAAAACCGGACGGGTTTCAACCGCCAGATCGGATGAACTGCGCCATGAGGGTCCTACTCCGGAATGTTCGTGCCGTCGTGATCAAGACACCTGATGCAACCCTCCGGGAGGACGCTGTCGTGCGTCGAGACCGTTTTTCCTCAGGGGGGTAAACATCTCTACTGTGACCATGAGCAAAACCGTTGTCATAACCGGAAGTTCGAGAGGTATCGGTTTCGGGCTTGCCGGGCAGTTTCTTTCCTGCGGATGCCGTGTCCTCGTGAATGGGAGATCCGCTTCAACCACTGCCGAGGCAGTCGAACGGCTGCATCCTTATGGCGAAAAGGTTCGGGGAGTCGCAGCCGACGTCAGCGGGCGCGAAGGGGTGGTTCTCCTGCACCGGGAGGCTCTCGTCCATTTCGGCGCTGTCGATATCTGGGTCAACAACGCAGGTGTCGGTCACGAGATCAGAAGTGCATGGGAACTCGATGAGGCAGTCATTGAACGGGTGCTGCACACCAACATCGGTGGCGTTGTGCACGGGACCATCATTTCCTTTCTTGAAATGCGCAAGCGGGGTGAGGCAAGATCTTCAACATGGAAGGACTTGGAAGCGACGGATTCATGCTCGACGGGATGAGTGTGTACGGCACCACGAAACGCGCGCTGACCTATTTTACCCGCTCTTTTTCCCGTGAAGCGCGTTTGTCTCGGGTGTGCAGATCGGCACGCTCAGCCCCGGTATGGTGGTGACCGATCTTTTACGCATGACGGCAGGCGACAGTTCGCCGGAAAGCCTGAAAAAACGGAAGTTTTTCAATGTGATGGCCGACGATGTGGAAACCGTAACGACATTTCTTGTGGAGCGGATGCTTTCCGCTCATGAGCCTTCACCCCGGATCATCTGGCTGACGAAATCAAGAATGCTCGGAAAGATACTCCGGGCACCGTTCCGGAAACGGGATTTTTTTGAGGGGTTCTCAAGGTTTTCCCCCGTAAGGAAAGTCCGTACTCCCCGAGGTTCAAAGGCAATGCGCAGGAAGCGGCCTTTTCTGCAATTCCGGGAACCGGTATTTGCGTTGGGAAGAGTGGCGGATCAGGTGGAAGTCAACCGAACAGAGGGCGAATCCGATTGCTTTAGAGCCGATGAATGCCGCAACGGTGCCCGGCTGGCGGCCGATCCATTGAGGAATGACCGGTTTGACCGAATAGCTCCTGCCGGTGTTTTCCGTTCCCTGTGCCGGCCCATTCAAGCAGAGCATAGACATTATGGATGACTCCCTTATCCTCATTCCATGCCATAATTGCCGCAAGCGGTTGGGTCAGGTGCTGAACGAATGCCGCCTGCTCGATACCGATATCATGGTGGTCGATGACGGGAGCAGCGATGGTTCGGCGCATATCCCTGAAATGGAGCATGTCCGGTTTGCCGTCGTTCAGGAACATAAAGGTGTCGGTCATGCATTGCAGGAAGGGTTTCGCGTAGCTCGCCAAAAAGGGTACCGGTCTGTCATCACGCTTGACGCAGACGGAGCCCACGATCCGAAAGATATTCCTGGCATGATCGAGTATAAAAAGCAGAACGGCGTTACCCTGGTTATCGGGAACAGATGGCATGGCGATCTTTCCGGACTTCCGGGTTGCAAGGTTTCGGCAAACAGGTTTGCGGCAGGTCTTGTGAGGTTTGCAGGAGGGGTGAATCTTCCCGACGTGGCTTGCGGACTGAGAGTCATGGATGTTTCGATGACCGGATACTTTGACGAAACCGACGGTTTCGGGTTTTTGTACTCGATGCTTTTCAATGTCGTGCAAAAAGGCGGGACGATCGGCAGTTGTCCTGTCAATGTTCGATATGATGCTTCGGATTTGTGGTTTACCAAAAAAAGAGAGCTCCTCGATTTGGTCGGTTTGTGTGAAAAGTGGTGTTCCAATGCTTCGGTTTTGGAAAAATTACATCGTATCGGTGACAGGGTGCGGCATCCTGAGCTTTTTTCTGTTTGCTTTTCGCATGATTCCGTAATCAGGGAACGGTATGTCGTGCATCCTCTTGCTGCATATGACGGGTTCATGTTTCAGGAGCAGCATGCTTCCTTTTGTGATTGCGTTGACCAGGCGGTATGTTTTGAAGAGTGGAGCCGCACATCGTGAAACCCTGCGACCTGAAGTCGTTCCATCCCGGCACGCTCTCCCCAAACCATGCCGGTATCATTCCCGACGGGACGCGTCGCTGGGCGCGGATAAATCATGTTTCTCTGGCGGACGCATACATGCAGGCGGTTGTTCTTCTGCAGAAAATTGTTGTCAGCCTTCTTGAAGAGGGGATTCATGAAATCAGCATTTATCTGTCAAGTGAGCAGAATTTCAAAAGAAGCAGGGAAGAGGTAGATGCGTTTTGCCGTGCCGAGGCTCACTTTTGTGATGCATTACTGCCCGGTATTGCGGAATCCTTTGGTCTGAAAGTCGTGGCTGTCGGGAATATGGAGATCGTGCCCGGTTATTTGCGCGATGCCCTGGAAGCGCTGACGGGGATGACGGCATCAAAAACGGCGGGCAGAATCAATCTTTGTGCGGCATACAATCCGCTCGAAGAGGTTTCCCATGCGGCAAAACACGCCGTCCTGTTGAATGGTCTCCAGGTGAAAACACCGCTCGACCTTGTCATCAGGACAGGCGGAGCAAATCTGTTGAGTAATTTTCTTCCCCTGCAGAGCGGATTTGCGCGATTGTACTTTCTTGACAAGTTGTTTAACGAACTGGAGGTTGACGACATTCGTCAGATCGTCTCGTCGTTCAGGGAGATCGGGAGGAATTATGGAGAGTGAGACGGGTTCAAACCTGTTTTCCGGTCATGGGTATCAGGTGTCAGAGGTAGACGGCGTAGTAGTAGGCGTTTTTCTTGATCTCGCTGATGACGAAGCGGTAGCTGGTTTTGTTTTTCCACCAGAGCAGCGGGTTCCACCAGGCAGGCTTTGTCGATACGAGAGTGATTGTTTTCGATGATCCTTCGAATACCTTGTTCCACGTCTGGTGAACCCTGAGCATATGCGGTGGATCACTGACGACAATGGCGCTTTTCCACCCTTTTTTCTGCATGGTTTCCGCTGCATTGACGGCTTCTTCCCAGGTGGTTTCGGATTCGGTATCGACCTTGATGGCCTTTTTCGGCACACCAAGTTCCCGTATACGGCGTTCACGCCAGTTAGGATGCCCCGGCCGGTAGAATTGTGCGTCGATACCGGTAAGCAGCACGTGCGGAGCGAAGCCCGCATTGTAGATTTCGGCGCCTTTTTCCACCCTCAGTCCGTTGTCTCCCCCAAGTACGATAATCACATCGGCTTTCCTTGGTTCGCAGGCAGGCAATGAAACCACGTAACCGAGGCTCAGGAACACAAGGCCGGCAAAAGCGCTTCCGGAAAGGAACAGCAGGAGTGTGAACTTGAAAAAGGCTTTTATCATTTGAATCCGGAAAAATCATTCATCATCGGCGGCAGGAGCCGGTTCAGGCATGCCGTTCTCCTGCGGCGTTCCGATTTGGCAGATCAAGGCATGTAAATGATGGTATTTTTTACGGTATCATGCAAAAAAAATCGGTCATGCAAAATCAGTCATTCCGCAGCCGGCCAGGAAGTGTTCATTGCATTTCCCTCACCGTTATGTTTCTGGAGAAAGCGTTACCTTTCAGGAAGGCGGCCCTGTTTCACAACTCTTTTTTTTGATTGATCATGAAAGTGTCCGGGATTTTTTTTCTGCTTCAGCTTTTCTGTTTTTTTTGCTCGGGATCTGCCGAAGCCGTGGTTTTCAGGAGCGGTATCGATGTACTCGATGATTCGGATTGCCGTGAGCTTCGCGGGAAAAAAGTCGCCCTGATTACCAATGCCGCAGGGCTTGCCGCCTCGGGGCAGAGCAACTATGGCATACTGCTTCGAAACGGGATCGCCCTGAAATTTCTTATGGCTCCGGAACACGGCTTTGCCGTGAATGTCGAGGCCGGGAAAAAAACGGGAGGAACAATCACGGAAGAGGGTTTGCCGGTTTATTCCCTTTACGGATCGTCGAAAAAACCCGATGTTGCACTCCTGAAAACGGTGGATGTGGTTCTTTTCGATCTGCAGGATATCGGAGCCCGCTGTTATACCTATATTTCAACCATGAGGCTCGCCATGGAAGCCTGCCAGGAGGCTGGGCGGCCGTTCATGGTGCTCGACCGGCCCAACCCGGTTTCACCTCTTCCGGCTTCGGGGTTCATGCTGCACAAAGGGTTTGAGTCGTTTGTCGGGGCTGTCGAGGTGCCGTTCCTGCATGCCATGACAGTCGGCGAGATCGCCATGCTGCTGAAAAAAAACCATTTCCGGCAACTTGATCTCCGGGTAGTGCGGATGGAGGGGTACCGGCGCGACCGTTTCGGCGATGAACTGCCGGGATTTACCTTTACATCGCCGTCTCCGAATATCAGGAATATCGAGACGGCCATGGTCTATCCGGCAACGGTTTTTCTCGAAGCGACCGCCGTCAGCGAAGGGAGGGGTACCGAGGCCCCGTTTCTGCAGTTCGGCGCTCCCTTTATCGATGCCGGTGAACTTGCATCCCTTCTTGCTTCATACCGTCTTCAGGGGGTGCTGTTCCGCCCGGTTGCATTCATTCCCGTATCCGGCAAGTATAAGGGAGAGCGGTGTGCCGGTGTCCGGATTGTGGTGACCGATCGCAGGGTGTTCGATCCATTCAGGGTTGCCGTTGCAATGCTGCTCTCCCTGCAGGGGAGATATCCGCAGCAGTTTGCCCTTGAAAAAGGAAAAGCTTTTTTCGACAGGCTTGCAGGAACCGACCGTTTCAGACAGATGATTCTGCAGCAGGCGTCTATCGATACGATTACCGAGGCATCACGAGACGAGGTGCGGCTTTTCGTTTCAGCCAACCGTGACGTGCTGCTGTATCCATGACACGACCTTCTGCGCTTCCGGTTCTCTTTCAGTGCGGTACCCGGCAGGTTCCGGTAATGCCTTCTCCTGAGAAGAGCACCTGCCACAGCTGAAGGAAGCGTGACCTGAAGGCCCCCGCACAGCTCAGGAGATAGTAGCACCACATACGGTGAAACGTTTCGGAATAACGGTTGCCGAGAACTTCCCATCCTGCCTCCATGTTCCGGTACCATGCTTTCAGGGTCAGGTAATAATCGTGTCCGAAAGAGTGCCAGTCTTCAAGCATAAAAAGTCCTTCCGCCGCCCGGGTGATCTGGCTGGCCGAGGGGATCATCGAATTGGGAAAGATGTAACGGCATATCCAGGGGTCGGTGCTCGAACAGGGGATATTGCCCCCGATGGTATGCAGGAGGTTCAGCCCACCGGGTTTCAGGCACCGCTTTACCGTTACGAAGTAGTCCCGGTAATTTTTGTGACCGACATGCTCGAACATGCCGAGGGAGTAGACGCGGTCGAATGTTCCGCTCAGATCGCGGTAGTCCATGAGCCGGATATCGACAGGAAGCCCGGCGCAGGATGCTCTGGCGAGTTTTTCCTGTTCCGCGGAAACGGTTATGCCGGTCACCTTCACCCCGTATCGTTCAGCCGCGAATTTCGCCGCACCGCCCCACCCGCATCCGATGTCG
>VGMX01000003.1 GCA_016866305.1 Chlorobiota bacterium
ACCTGACCGTCCTGTGGAATAACACCCCCGATAAGGGAAAGAAAAGCAATCGCGAAAATGAGGGAAAGCCCAAACGGAATGCCTCCTATCCAGAGAACAAAAGTGTTGTTTCTGAACAGAACGCCAGAAACAAGAAGCAGCGCAGCAAAAACAGCAACAAACAAGGCGTTGTACGGCCAGTGAAACACCGGGACACCCGTTCCGGTCATGTACTGCACAGCAAATCCGATCGTTACCGCAAGAACCGCCACCATCGCCGAGACACGAAACCCCCCATCCCCGAACCAAGCTTTCATCATAACATAACCCGTAACAATTCTTCTTTATGAACAGCTCCCCCGTTGTGCAGCCACCGGTGATTGCCCCTCCTTTTTCAGCAGCTGGCAGCATTTGCAGACAATGAAATGCAGTTCGTCGGGAGAAGCGTCCTCACAGATTTTCCGAACGGCTGCCTTGATCTCCTGGCGATACAATCTGGTTCTTGGCGATTGCAGGCCACGCTTTTTATGAATATACTGTGACACTGCGGCTGGAGTCACCCCAAGTTTTTTAGCCGCCTGTGACTGGGTCATACCGGTCTTGACAAGTTCAATGGCAAGATCGGCACGTATCTGTGGAAGATAATACCAAACCGCTTTTTCACAGGGAAAAATCATAGTTGCCCGTTAGACGTTTAAAAAAACTTACCGAGATCCTTCTGCAAACATGCCGGACCATCCCTACAGAACAACGGCAAGCTGGGCACTCATAGCCCTTCTGCTCATTCAGTTTGTTCCGCTTGGCCGCATCAACCCTCCGGAAACCTCTCCGGTTCAGGCTCCCGAAAAAATCGTCGCCATCCTGAAAAAATCCTGTTTCAACTGCCACTCCTTTCAGACCAGCTGGAATTCGCCGGTCACTATCGCGCCATTATCATGGTTAGCGGCAGTTAAAGTTTCACAGGGACGCAAGGCATTGAACTTTTCAGAATGGGGCACCAGCGATCCGACCGCTCTGAAGAACCGAATGCATGCAATCAGGAAAACAGTTTTCACGGTCTCCGACCATGAGGGGCTGTATTATGCATTGTTCCCGGAATCCCGGCCGACCCCCGATGAACGCTCAATACTGCTGGACTGGATCGAGACACACGAATGAAAACGACATACCGGATTTAAAAATTCAGGATCACCCTTCAGAGACAAGAACTCCAGGGTGCGAAAACGGTCAATCCGCATCATCGCCGGGGTGACCGAACCTGCCCTGAGCACAGCCGGAAACAACCTTGCTTACCCCTGCATTTCGAGAAAATTTCTGATTATTTTTTTCCCCTCGCCGGTCATGATCGATTCGGGATGAAACTGGACGCCGTAAAGACGAAGCGACCTGGAATCCATGCCCATGATGGTGCCGTCTTCCGTCCAGGCCCTGATGGTCAGCGATGCTGGAAGCGTTGCCCGTTCGACAATCAGTGAATGATAGCGCGTTGCAACAAAAGGATTGTTCACCCCGTGAAAAATACCGGTATTGTCATGGTATACCATAGAGGTTTTCCCGTGCATGATCTGCCCTGCCCGGACAACACGCCCGCCGAGAGCCGCTCCGATTGACTGATGACCGAGACAAACCCCGAGCAGCGGTATCCTTCCCTCAAGCGCTCTGATAAGGGGAACGGATACACCGGCATCGTCGGGTGTTCCCGGACCGGGGGAAATAACGATTTTGTCGGGCTCCCGGCAAAGGATCTCCTCCACGCTTATTTCATCGTTTCTGAAGACTTCGACGGCAACTCCGGATTCACCGATATACTGAACAAGATTATAGGTAAACGAATCATAATTATCGATGACGAGAATCATGCAGAACCACAGATTATACGGTTAAAAAAAAATTTTCCTGCCGTGCTCTTTTCCGGCAACAAATCGGAACATGGTTTCATAGGCGCTGCTCATGACAACCTGCCTGCGCTCCATAACCTTACGGGCGGTTTCAACCGCCTTGTCGATCAGATAGGGACCGAACCCGCCGGCAGCGCTCCCCCAGGTAAACGGCAGAACCTCTTTCGGAGGAAATCCGCCCCCGAAAACATGTGATCCGGTGCCGACGATGGTTCCGGTATTGAACATCGAATTGATGGAGCATTTCGCGTGATCACCCATCACAAGACCAAGAAACTGCAGTCCGGTCGAGACTTCCCGGCCATCCACAAGAAGTTTTACGCTGCTGTAATTGTTTTTCAGATCGGACGTATTGGTTCCCGCACCGAGATTACACCAGGACGAAATATAGGAATGTCCGAGAAAACCGTCATGCTGCTTGTTCGCAAAAGGCTCGATGAGGGAGTCCTCGACCTCTCCACCAACCTTGGATGCCGTCCCTACGAAAACATTGCTGTATACTCTCGCACCAGCCTTGACCCTCGACCATGGGGAAAGAAAAACGTTCTTCATCAACACCGCCTGCGGCTCGACTACCGCCCCTGCTCCGACAGAGATAAAACCCTCCTCCGCATCGAGCACAGCGCCAGCCTTGACCACCGCCCCGGGAGCGATAAAAATATTTGAACGGTTGACAATAACCGCCGAGGGATGGATGTCTCCCTCAAGAACACCGGTTTCCAGAGGACCCGCATCCATATCCATCGCTTCGGAATGTAAGGCGATGACATCCCAGAGATTGTCGACAACGCGGAACCCCTCGACCTGATGAACCGAAAGTCCGTCGGCAAGCATTGCGGTATCAAGGAGATCCGGCAGTCTCCCGGCAAACAGACCGGGAAACTGCCGTCGAAAGAGCCGGGCAAACAGCATATTGTCTCCCTGCATAAGCGCACTGGAAGGTTCGACAAGCGCATCGGCGATAATTTCCGCAGCGGTATCATCGCAAAGCAGTCTGCCGTTCACCAGAAACAGTTCGTCATCTTCAACCCTGTTGACCATTCGCTCCGGATGCTGCTCGCGGTAGAACGGAGCGAGATAGGCTCTCAGGTGCCAGCTCAGGTGAACCCTGCCTTCCGCTGCATCATCAAATCTTTCGGCCAGAGAGCGAAAACCGGTATAAAGCCCGTAAACCGGCTTGAGATTCACCAGCGGTTTCATAAGCGAAACCTTCTCGTCTTCAAAAACCAGATACTGCATCGATTATGGGACTATCGTCTGTTGTCTGTCTGTCAGTCCGTCAGGAGACGACCGTGAGCGCTCCGGGGGCAACGGATATCCTGATACTGCCCGGAAGGGTTTCGAATACCTCGCCATCCATATGCATGGTCTCGGTATCCGGAACCATGATCTCGACACAACTGGCCTTGCAGTACAAGACCAGAGGATCCTTGATCTGGTTTCCCCGGAGATACTTCACCACATACCCCGGAAAAGAGCGTTTCGGAATGGATTTCAGGATGCACACATCAAGAAGCCCGTCTGCCGGATCCGCTTCGGGAGCGATGCGAAACCTGCCACCCTCTACCTTGCCGTTCGATACGGAAAAAGCAAAAACCGGCTCGTGCAATTCAAGCACACCGTCCGGTGCAGTGATTTTAATATGCATTTTTACGGGCGCATAACCTACGAAGACGCTTAAAAGTGCATAGACATAGCTGATTTCACCTTTCAGCCATGTTGCGAGTTTGACCTTTCTGGCAATTCTGCCGGTAAGCCCGATGCCAAGCGAGTTGACAAAATAACGCCGTTCACCCCGGTTGAACACGACATGGCCAAGATCGACTTTCCGGCTTGAACCCGCAAGACACTCCTGGAATGCCTCATGAAGGGTTCCGGCATAACCGATCGTCTTGATGAAATCGTTTGCCGAACCGATCGGCAGCACGCCGACAACAACATCACTGCCGGCAACGGCATTGGCGATCTCGCTCAGCGTTCCGTCCCCCCCGCAAGCAACAAGAAAATCGCACTTGTGACTTGCGGCAAGGGCTATCTCGCCTGCATGCCCGGCATATTCGGTTGTGACAAGCGAGGCGTCACCGAGAGCCGAAACCCGGCTCTTCAGCCAGGGCTCTTTCCTGAAAGCCCTTCCCTTGTCAGCTGCAGGATTGAAAATAAAGGTGTAACGGGTGCGCTTACGCATGCCTGTCTCCGGCAAAAAAACCGTGACCGGTCGCATTGCCGCCGATATCGGCAGCCAGAGTTCCGAGGATGTGGAAAGAAGCCTGCCGAAGGTCACCCATAACCCGCATAAAATCGTGGAAGTTTCCATAATAGGGATCGGCTATCTCCTCGTCATTGCGGCCGGGTACAAAGGACATGACAAGCCTGATACTCGGCTTGTCCCCGAAACCCGTTATCCTGCCGATCTCCTCATAATTTTCATGATCCATCACAAATATCCAGTCATACCCGTGCAGATCAAGCTCGTCAATACAGCGCGCGCGAACATCGGCGATATCGATTCCAAAACCGGCGGCGGCAGCCACAGCCCGCTCATCGGGGGATGAACCCCTCTGATAACAGCGGGTTCCTGCAGAATCTATCGTAAAACAATCAGCGTAACCCTCCGCTTCGGCAAGGGTGCGAAATGCCCCTTCAGCCATGGGAGAGCGACAGATGTTTTCATAACAGACAAAAAGCAGGTTCAACGGCATATCGGTATTCAAAAGTAATTTTTTTACGGTTCATACCGGCCTCTACGCAAAAAATCACTACTTTTACTTCAAGAAAGCGGTTTCATCCAATAAAAACAGGGAGCAATTGTCTGTTGTCAGATAAATAATACTTCCATTCCCTCATACACACAAATAAAGGATACCGTTAATCCGGATAACGCAAACAAAACCGTCAATGAAACGTTGCCCCGTATCACACCTGCCGGTCAGGGAAGATCCCGGATGGATAGCGCCGCACCCTGAAAACGATTATACAACGGTTTTCAGCCTGATCGGCCACGACATCATCCATTTTGTCCACCGTTCATCCAAAAGCGAAATAACCCTTTCCGGTATCGATTCCCGAAGGTTTATCACCATTCTGCAAGACCTCGACCTGAGCGTTATTCCGGTTTACCTGCTTGTCGATCTGGACAAGGTTACAACCATCGGATACCATTACGGCAAAAATTTTCTGAATTTCGCATTCAACTGGGGCAAAAACATCAGAATGGTTGTCCTGTACAATGTAAGCAAAGAGGTTCGTGACGCGGTTGAACGGTTCTTCCTGATAGCACCGGAAAACGTGTGCATGGCCTTTGCAGACAACTACCGGGAAGCGGTTGAAATGGTACTGGGCATGAAAAACAGAAAGAACGGGGTGGAACCCTGCGAGCCACATGCCTCCGGTTCGACTGAGCCGGAAAAGGAACTGCTTGCGGCAATGACAAGAATGTCCATGCTCCAGATTTTCAACCAGCAGATCCATCTCCCTGCTTCCGGTCATGAATTACATCCCTACTTTCTTGCTGTTGAAGGGTTCAGGAAAGATATGATCGCCAAAGAAACCCTCACCAGGGAAAGAAAAAAAGCTCTGCAGCGGAACTATGAGCAAAAATACGCCATGACGCACAGCCATCTGCAGCGGGAAATCGGAAAACATACGGCGGCAGCCAAGGCGCATGCCGGTCTTGTTCTGTCACTTGAAACCGATATCCTGATGAACGAAGAAAAACTGCTGAAGCAGAAATCCCTTGAGGAAGAAACAACGGTGGCTGCAGAGCGGATTCGTGCCCGCCTGCAGAAACTTTGCGGCAATGATCTCCTTGAGCATTATTACAGCAATCCCGCCGGAACGGAGATCATCCCGAATCCTGATGAGCAGCAGCCTGACGCAGCCGATATGCTGTTTATCGACCAGCTGAAACAGAACCATCCCTCCCTGAACGCACAAGAAATGAATATCTGCCTGCTTATCCGGAAAAATTATCCGACAAAAACCATTGCCGGCATGATGGCCCTTTCGACGAGGGGCATGGAAAACATCAGATACCGGCTGCACAAAAAACTCGGACTTGGAAAGCACCGGTCCATGAAAACCTATCTTTGCGGCATGTAAAAAAAATACAAACTGCAGTGTATTTTTTTTAAAAAAATGCGAAAATCCATTGATTACTTCAAGACAATTCGCCATATTACGAACAATATCACGTCATGGTATTTTTAAGCTGTGAATAAGTCATGATTTATGAGTAAAGAGACCGTTCGGGATTTGCCTGTTTTCCAAAAAGAACACTGGAAAAGCGAAAATAAACAGGCAGGATACACCAAGCACTTCAAACGTATCGGGCGAAATATTATCCACAGCTCAGTCGAAGCGCACCAGGATATCACGCTCGAGAGCATGGATATCGACCTGTTCGACACCGTCCTGCATGAAACCGGACTGACGGGAGAGCCGATCTACTGTCTTTGGGATTTCACCAACATTGCAGATATCTCCTACAACTACAAAAAATCCATAACCAAACTGCTGTACAACCGCAATCCGCAGTTCAAGCTGATTGTTTTTTATAATGTCCAGCCGTGTGTCAGTATTATTGTCGAATCATTCGCAGCAGTCGTTCCTGAAAGTATGCGGGTCCTCGTGACTGACAGCTACTCTCAGGCTTTGGAGGCGGTTCAGGAGTATGAAAACGGAACCATTCCGGAGATACCGCCTGAAAGTCATGCCGATGCGATGAAAAGGAATTTTCTTGCCTATCTGGCAAGGATGTCCTGGTTTGATATGTTCGATGAACACATCTCCATACCGACCTTCAACGATACTTACTATCCGTTCTTTAAAGCCATAGAAGCCATGCAAACCGATCTCCGGGAAAAAGAAAAAGAAAAAGAAATGGAACTCGAACAACTGAAGCAGGACTACGAGCAGAAGATAACCGATGCGGTTGTCAAACTGAACGCCCAGATTGAGCTCAACAAAAAGCAGGTGCGGGAATACGAAAAAGAGATCGCCGAACTGAAAGCGAGGATTGCCAACCAGGATATGGAACTCACAAGGGTTTCAACAGCGATTGCCGAGAAAACCACGGCCCTGCGCAACCTTCTCGACCAGATCTACGCACTCGATATCGATCAGGACCAGAAACGGCAAATGACCGACTCCTGCCTGAGCCTTATCGAAACGGAAACCATCGAGAAACGGCTGAACATCGAGCTGACCGAATCGGATTCGGTTTTTCTCTCCAAGCTGCAGAAAAAGCATCCGAACCTCAACCAGCGCGAACTGCGCATCAGCCTGCTGGTGAAGCTGAACTACGATACGCGGGAAATCGCCCGCTCGGCGGGAATTTCAACCCGCGGCATGGAAAGTATCCGTTACCGCATGCACAAGAAGCTCGGTCTCGGAAAACATCAGTCGATCAAAACCTACCTTTCCGATCTGGCCGCCATTTTTTAAGATGGCTGAACCTGCTGGAAACCCCCATTTCCGGGAGGGAAAGATCACCATCGAAGCCTCTGTTTCAGCTGAAACAGAGGCTTTTTATATTGGTGAACTCCCTGATACCGTAACTTGACAGTTCTCTGCCGTAACCGGAATGCTTTACGCCGCCGAACGGAAGCCGGGGATCCGATTTCACCATGGCGTTGATGAAACAGTTGCCTGCATCAAGCTGCCTGGCAAAGCGCATGGCCCGCACCGGATCGGCGGAAAACACTGCAGAACCAAGCCCGTATTCGCTGTCGTTGGCGATAGCTACCGCCTCATCGTCGTCCTCCGCCTCGATCACCGTTGCAACCGGGCCGAAAGTCTCTTCGCCATATGCCGCCATGCCTTTTTGCACATCGCTGAGAATGGTCGGCAAATAGAAATACCCTTTTCCTTCCGGCAAAACCCCGCCACACAGCAGCGATGCCCCCTGACGGACGCTCTCCATTACCTGGCGGTGCAGTCCGTCACGAAGATCGGCCCGCGCAATCGGTCCGACTTCGGTTGCTGAATCGAAAGGATCGCCGGTTTTCGCGGCAAGCATCCGGCGAAGCAGAAGCTCCTCGAAACGGCTTTTGACCGAACGGTGCACAATGAACCGTTTCGCGGCAATACAGCTCTGTCCGCTGTTCAGAAGACGGGATGCGGCACAGACCGCAACCGCCTTGTCGAGATCAGCATCGTCAAGCACGATGTAGGGATCGTTCCCCCCAAGCTCCATGACACTGCGTTTGAGTGCACGTCCGGCCTTCTCGGCGACCGCCCGGCCTGCAGCGGTGCTGCCCGTTACCGAAACCGCTTTCACATGCGGATGAGCGATAACCGTACCGGTATGACGATCGACATGCTCCATTGCGATATGCAGGGTACGGTACAAATCGGAGGGAAATCCCGCATCGCGGAACGCCTCTTCGATGGCAATGGCACAGCCGGTCACATTCGGTGCATGTTTGACGATGACTCCGTTTCCGGCCATCATGGAGGGAACCGCAAACCTGAAAACCTGCCAGAACGGGAAGTTCCAGGGCATTACCCCGAGCACGAGACCGAGCGGCTCGAACACCACCATGCCCTTCGCCCCGTCAACGTCGATCTCCTCGGGCTGCAGATATCCTTCGGCACGCTCGGCGTAGAAGTCGCAGACCCATGCTGATTTCTCCACCTCAGCAACAGCCTGCGCCAGCGGCTTGCCCATTTCACGTGCCGCGAGGGCGCCGTATGCCTCCTTTCGATCGCGCAGCAGATCGGCGATACGATGCATGAAAAGGGCGCGTTCCGGCATCGAAAGATGCCTCCACCGGCTGAAATCATGATATGCCGCATCGAGAGCGGACCCGATGTCGCCGGGCGACATGACAGGATATTCGGCAAGCACCTCTTCTGTTGCCGGGTTGATGGTAACGATCATGGAAATCCTTGCAATAATGATTGGTTGATGATGGTCCTCAGTTCTCCGTGTCGAGAGCGTCGAGAAGAATACAATAACTTTCATACCTGCCGGTGTCGATATACCCCTCCTCGACCGCCCTCTTTACCGCGCAGTCCGGTTCGACCGTATGGGTGCATGACGAATAGGCGCACTGGGACATGAATCGCAGAAACTCCCTGAAGTAAAACCTGAGATTCTCCCGTGTGATATCCGCCAGACTGAACTCCCTGATGCCGGGGGTATCGATCACGTAACCGCCGCCCGGAAGAGGCAGCATCATGGCATTGCTGGTGGTATGCACGCCTTTTCCGGTTTTGCAGCTCGTTTCCGATGTTTTCAGATCGAAACCGGTCAGCAGGTTGATCAGGCTCGACTTGCCGACTCCCGAATGGCCGCTGAACGCCGAAAATTTTCCCGAGAGGGCTTCTGCAAGATCCTCAATCCCGAGTTTCTCGTACACGCTGACATAACAGACCCGGTAACCGAGATCATGGTAGACCTCCATGAGGCTCCGTGCATCTCCCTCGTCGTCGAGATCCATCTTGTTCACCACGATGATCACGGGCAGATGTTCGGATTCTGCGAACACAAGATAGCGGTCGATGAGACGGGTTGTGAGCGGCGGCGCGTATGCCGAAACCACCGGTACCAGCAGTTCGATGTTGGAAGCGATCACCTGCTGCTTCTCCCTGCTTCGGTTGCGTCGGGGATCACGCCTGCGAACCAGCGCGCTTGTCCTCGGATGCACCAGCACAATGATGCCTTCGAGAGCATTGTTCCCGCTCAGGGTAGGCTGCACATCGACCAGATCCCCGACGGAAACAAGCGAAGAGTCCTCATTGGCGGCTACCGTCCCGGTAATGGTCCGGCAGCGGAACACCCTTCCATCCCCGGAAGTCACCATATAGGCCGCACCGGAGGTTCCGGTTACCCGGCCAGTGTAATATACTGCATTTGTTTTTTTTTCTCTCATGCCGGAATTCCAGTGTTGAGCGCTCCCTTCCGGCCGGTCATCCGATGTCGGCCAGCGGGGAACGGTCGTGGTAATGACGCAAATAACAGCTTTTTATCAAGGCGTGTTCCCGATTGCGCAGTTCGGGGTCCTCCGCAGCCAGGGCAAAGGCCGCCTGGCGAGCCGACTGCATGAGCGGAGCATCGAGCAATGGATCGGCAAGTTTCAGACCGCTCACCATACCGGACTGCTCTCTGCCGAGCACGTTGCCCGCCCCCCGGATAGCGGCGTCGATTTCCGAAATCCTGAAGCCGTCGAATGTCGTCTCCATGGCGCGCAACCGTTCCCCCGCCTCACCGGCAAGCGATGCATGTACGAGAAAACAGCTCGAAGCGTGCCTGCCCCGGCCAACCCGACCCCTCAGCTGATGGAGCTGCGCCAGTCCGAACCGTTCAGCGTGCTCGATCACCATCACCGAGGCATTCGGCACATCGACCCCGACCTCGATAACCGTCGTGCCGACCAGCACATCAAGATCGCCGGACCTGAAGCGATCCATGACCGAATCTTTCTCTTCCGGCGTCATCTGGCCATGGATAAGACCGAGCCGCAGATCACCGAGCACGCTTGACGACAACTCCCCGAAACTCTCCACGGCGGCACGAAGATCGATTTTTTCGGATGCCTCGACGAGAGGATATACAATATACGCCTGCCGGCCCGATTGCACCTCATGGCGGAGCAGATCATAAACCCGGTCTTTCGCCTGCTCCGGAACAAGCACGGTCTTTACCGGAACCCTTCCGGCGGGCATGCCGTCGATAACGGAAACATCGAGATCTCCGAACCCGGCCATGGTGAGTGTCCGCGGAATGGGAGTGGCCGTCATCAGCAGCACATGCGGGCTCTCGGCCTTGTCCTGCAGGGCCTTGCGCTGCAGCACGCCGAACCGGTGCTGCTCGTCGATAATCACCAGTCCGAGACGGGAAAACGAAACCGCCTTCTCGATCATGGCATGCGTACCGACTGCTACCGTAACCGAACCGTTTTCCAGAGCTTCCAGCACGGTGTTTCGCTCCTTTTTCGATTGGCGACCGGCAAGCAGTGATACGCAGATGCCGAGAGGCTCCATCGATCGCTTCAGGGAGAGATAGTGCTGCACGGCAAGGATCTCCGTGGGGGCCATGAAGGCCGACTGCAGACCGTTATCGGCGGCGAGCGCAATGGCGAACATGGCAACCAGCGTCTTGCCGGATCCCACATCACCCTGCAGCAGGCGGTTCATGGGTTTCTCCTTGCGCAGGTCGCCATAGATCTCCCGGATCACCTGCTTCTGTGCGGCGGTCAGCTCGAATGGAAGGCTGCCGTAAAAGCGCTCGGTAAGTTCTCCGGAACGAGTGAACCGGCAGGCGTTCCTGAGCCTTTCGAGGCGCACGTGCCTGAGCGCGAAGAGGAGTTGCGTATAGAACAGTTCCGTCCACTTCATGCGTGTCCGGGCAGCTTCGAGCCCCTCTTGGGAAGAGGGGAAATGCATCTCACGATAGGCCTGGGCAAGCGTCAGGAGGCCATGCTGCCGGATAAGCTCCTCGGGAAGGGTCTCCTCCCTGCCCGGTGGAAACCGGTCGAAAGCCCTGGCTACGATAGTGCGCAACTGCCGCGAACCGAGTCCTCCCTGCTTCATTGCTGCGCTGGTGGAGTAGATCGGTATGATCCTGCCGGTATGGAACAGGTCGTAATCCGAACGCCCTTCACCGCCGCCCCCCGAAAGGTGCTCGTAATCGGGATGCTGCATCTGCGCCTGTCGCCCGAAAAACCCGACCCGGCCATGCACGGCAAGCGCATCGCCCGGAGCAACGTCCGAAACGAAGTACCGCACTCCCCTGAACCAGGTCAGTTCGAGAGAGCCGCTGCCATCGTCGAGCATCGCCTTGAAACGCATCCTTCTGGGTTGCGAACCTTCGAGCCGTGCCAGCCTGATCGTACCCACGACCGTCACCAACTCCCCTGCATGAAGCTCCCTGACACTCCTGATCGTCCGGCGGTCGAGATACCGGCGGGGAAAATAATCGAACAGATCTGCAACAGAAGCAATGCCTTCCGCTTCGAGAATGGCTGCCCGCTTGGGACCGACCCCTTTCAATGCGGTTAATGGCGAGAGTCCTGTCATAGGAAAGCTTTTGTATCTCGATAGTATTTCTTGTATATTAGCAACCTTAATATTTTATTGCAGGTCAAATCAATTTTCTGCACGAGCAAGCACAGAAATCACATGAAACAGGATATTCACCCAAAGTATACGAAAGTTACCGTCAACTGCGCCAACTGCGGCAACGCATTTGAAACCCGTTCAACCCGCAACACCATCAAGGTTGACATCTGCAACAACTGCCATCCGTTCTACACCGGCAAGCAGGTGCTCGTCGATACCGCCGGCCGCGTTGAACGGTTCAACAAACGGTTCGCGAAATCCACAGTTGCACAGTCGAAGGCGAAATAACGGCATTCTTCCGCACAACAAGTCAGCATCAACCTACAAGGGAACCGCTATGAGTGTCAAAGAGGTCGCACAGAAGATCGAGCCGAAAATGAAGAAAACCATCGAAGCGTTCCAGCACGAAATCGCTTCGATCCGCACCGGCAAAGCCACTACTGCCCTGCTCGACAGGGTAAAGGTTGAAGCCTACAGCCAGCTCATGCCGCTCAAGCAGGTCGGTAACGTAGGCGTCATGGATGTGCACACCCTCATCGTGCAGGTCTGGGACAAGTCGATGGTTTCGGCAGCCGAAAAAGCCATTCGCGACGCAAATCTCGGCCTGAACCCGTCAGCGGACGGCCAGAACATCAGGGTCTCCATCCCCCCGCTTACCGAGGAACGCAGAAAGGAGTTCGTGAAGCTTACCCGCAAGTTCGGGGAGGACTCGAAAGTCTCGCTGCGCAACCTGCGACGCGACATGATCCACGAAATCGAGAAGCTTGAAAAAGAAAAGGCCATCGGAGAGGACGACAAAAACCGCGGCAAAAAGGAAGCCGACGACCTTTTGCACAAGTTCGAAAAGCAGCTTTCTGATCTGATTGCTCAGAAAGAGAAAGAGATCATGGAAGTCTGAACAGTCAGCTCTCCATATTGCAGGAAAGCCCGTCCTTGCAGACGGGCTTTCCTGTTTCGCTTTCCGCAAAACCCTGTATCGCTGCAACAGGGCTTTACAAGCCGAGCGTCACCAGATCGTGGATGTGAACGATTCCTACAGGACGGTTTTCGTCGTCGCACACCACGAGCTGGGTTATGCGGTAGGTTTCAAGAATGTCGAGGCACTCTTTGGCCAGGGTACCAGGCGTCACGCTTTTCGGGTTTTCCGTCATCACGGATCGGGCGGGAAGCGAAAGGAAATCGCCTCCTTTCTGGACAATCCGGCGCAGGTCCCCGTCGGTGAAGATGCCCGAGAGTCTCCCCTCACGATTGACAATCGCACTGACGCCATAACGTTTCGAGGTCATTTCAAGAATCAGTTCCCCGAGTTTCACCTGCTCGCCCACCACGGGGACCGCATCGCCGGTAGCCATGATGTCGGAGACCTTCATGATCAGGCGTTTTCCGAGGGCTCCCTTGGGATGGGTCAGGGCGAAATCGCGGTGTGTGAACTTTTTTTCCTGCATGAGGGTGATGGCAAGGGCATCTCCCATGGCAAGCATGGCTGTCGTCGAAGTTGTCGGCGCAAGGTCGAAAGGACACGCTTCCTGTTCAACACCGGTATCGAGCACGATGTCGGCATGCTGTGCCAGATAGGAACGCCGGTTGCCGGTCATGGCGATGATGTTCACCCCGACCCGCTGCAGGGCGGGTATGATGAAATTAAGCTCTTCGGTCGTTCCGCTTTTCGACAGGCAGATGACGACATCGTCTTCACAAACGATGCCGAGATCACCATGAGCCGCGTCCGCGGGATGCAGAAAGAGTGCTGTTGTGCCGGTTGATGCCATGGTCGCTGCAATTTTCTGGGCGATGATGCCCGATTTTCCCATACCGGAAATGATGATTTTGCCATGGCACGATTGCATCACCCGTATTGCCCGTTCAAAATCGTCATCGAGCCGTTCGGCGATCCGGCACAGCGCTGCGGCTTCCTGTTCGAGAATGGCTTTTCCTCTGGCATGCAGGGCGAGGGGTTCGTTTTTTCCGGTCATGGTGCGCTTGTGTCGAACGGTTTGTGTTTGCATTCAGCCAATAATAGTGTTTTTATAGAAGGTAATATGAGCTAAATTAAAAACCATTACGGTACTTTTATCCACGTTTAACACCTTGGTCATGAGCTGGGTCGTGCTTTTCATCTTTTCCCTTGCTTTTTTCTTCTTGCTCCTGTTTCTGCTTTCGCGGTTCGTCGGATATATGAAAAAAGAGCAGAACATGGAAATAGAGTCGCTGAAGGATACGCTTATCGACAAGGATAATCCGGTTGGACTGACGGGAGAGGAACTCCGGAAAATGAAACAGCAGCAGGTCGAAGCGCAGCGTCACCTTCGTGAGGTGATCGCCAAGATACCGGTTGTGCAGAAAGACGGACGCTTTCAGATCGATCAGGAGGAGGTCGCCAGACGCAAGGCTGCCGCGCCAGGCAACGGAACCGCCGGTCCGGTTGAAAAGGACGCCTCGTAAGTTACCGGGTTTTGTTTCATGCTCGCAAAGTTAAAACTGCTTGCCAAGGATACGGTTATCTATGGTTCGAGCACCATTATAGCCCGAAGCCTCAACTATCTTCTTGTTCCTCTTTACGCCAACCGGCTTTCCACTTTCGACAACGGCATACAGACGCTGGTCTACGCCAATATTGCGCTGGCGAACGTGCTGTTTTCCTACGGACTGGAGACTTCCTACCTGAAATCGGCATCGGATACGTTGCACCGTTCGGGTGATGCGGGAACCTATTTTTCCACGGCTTTTTTCAGCCTGCTTGTCACCTCGACGTTTTTTGCGGCACTCATGGTGCTCTTTTCCGGCGACATTGCCGCCCTGATCGGCCTCAGTCCGAAAGAGGGTGAGTTTATCAACTATGCTGCGGTCATTCTCTGGGTCGACACCCTGCTGGTGATCCCTTTTGCCGAACTCCGCCTGAAACGCCAGGCGCTGCGATTCGCCGCCGCCCGTATCCTTGGCGTGGCGGCCGTTGTGGCAAGCGCGGTGATTTTTCTCATTCCTTTCAATGCGGGTCTGCCCGGAGCATTTCTCGCCAATATCGTGGGATCTCTGGTCAGCCTTGCGGCGGTACTGCTGCTTTTCCGGGACCTGAAGCTGTTTTTTTCGTTTTCCGCCCTGCGCGAGATGCTCAGGATCGGTCTGCCGTATGTGCCGACCGGGATAGCCGGGCTCCTGATCCACCTTATCGACCGCAACCTGCTCATCAGGATATCCCCGTCCGATATCGAGCGAATTTACGGGCAAGGCTATGCCGCATCGGATATTGTCGGCATTTACGGACGAGTCGCGGCATTCGGCATCATCCTGCAGCTCGTGATCCAGGTGTTCCGGTTCGCCTGGCAGCCATTCTTTCTGCAGCACTCCAACGATCCCGATGCCGGACGGCTGTTCCGTTACGTCCTGAGCATTTCAACCTTCATCACCATGT
The DNA here is from genome assembly GCA_016866305.1 of Chlorobiota bacterium. Classification (GTDB taxonomy): domain Bacteria; phylum Bacteroidota; class Chlorobiia; order Chlorobiales; family Chlorobiaceae; genus Chlorobium. Next base: position 15,349 of record VGMX01000003.1, read on the forward strand.
TCGCCGCTCTTGCCGCTACCTTTTTCGTGCCGGATCTTGTCATGCACCATTACGGCGGGCGTTTTTATCTTCTGCCTCCGAAGTACTGGATCGGTCTGTCCGTGCTTCCTTGGATCTTTCTGAGTTACGTGTTCGACATGGTTTCGACCAACCTCTCTTCCGGGATGCTGGTAAGCGGCAATACGCGCTATCTGCCGATCGTCACCTTTTCCGGCGCTGCAGTGACCGCACTTGGATGCTGGTTCCTCATTCCGCAGAGCGGCATGGACGGGGCTGCCTATGCCATTGTTGCAGGAACCGTCGCCATGTGTCTGGTGATGGCATACTACTCGCTGAAGGTGTTTCCCAACCGCTACGACTGGGCAAAACTCTTTATCCTGCTGGTTGCCGGTATCCTGTCGGTTTTCATGCAGGAGCAGCTTGCCCTGCTTTTTGAAAGCCGGATCACGAGCCTTTTTTCACGGCTTGTGCTGCTGCTGCTCTATGCCGCCTCCGCCGGGTTGCTGTTCCGGGATGAAAGTATGTTTGTGATTGCGAAAATCCGCACTAAAATCCGGGGCCGGTGAATGATCCCTGTTTCTCAGCGCTCCTCGCGGATGATGTTGACCTCCCGTATTTCATCAGGAGACGGAGAAGCCTTTTCCGTTCTGAAGCGTACTTTCCTTGACGAGATCCGCTCGAGAATGTTCCGCAGGGAGTCCCGCTGGGCGGGGGTGCAGACCATGGCGAGCTCATGAAAGTGAAGCGCCAGCTCTTTTTCGATTACGGCCTGCCGGGAACCTATGGATGCGGCAAGCGCGGCTATTCTGGCTGTATCGGGTTTTTCCTTCACCGATTCCGCGATCAGCTCTTTTTTCAGGCGGGACCTGGCCTGAATGTCGGGCATGACTTTTCTGAAATGCTCCTTCCGGATTTCGCGGAACCTGAGGCTTTGCTCTTCAGAGAGCGACAGCGGCTCCTTGAAGTAGACATGGCGACTGTACTGGCGGGTTATCCTGACCGGCTTCCGTTCGGGTTTATGGATGTTCTGCCACCAGAGAATGCCGAGCAGCGTCATATTGAGCACGACAAGTATGGCCAGTATTGCGGTAATGAAACGCTTTGATGTAAGAAAATCCATGATTTTTCGGGATTCCTTCCGGTGGATGCCGGTATTTACAAGTGTACGGGTTCAGGATTCATTTGCTGCCCTGCAAGGGGTTGCCCTGCAGGGCAGCGGGTTCACGCCTACAGCACCATTTTTCCGGGTTTTCCCTGTGGCCTGTTCTGCATGAAGGTCTTCATTTTTTCCATCTGTCCGGGAGTCAGCATCGAAGCCATCTCGCGCAGATGGGTGCTGCGCTTGCGGGCAAGTTCCGCATGTGCGCTGCCGATCTTTTCTGAAAGCAGGGTGATTGCCCTGTTGTCGGGATTTTTTTTCAGCGATTCCTCCAGCATTTGCTGTTGCAGGTTCATGAGCTGCCGGCGTTCCGCAGACATTGCCGCGAACTGTTTTTCACGCAGCTTCTGCAGCTTGTTTTCCTGACTGTCGCTCAGCCCGAGTGTTTCGCGAAGAGTTGCCGGACGGCACTGGCGGGAGCTTTTTCCGGCTTTTCCTGCAAAAGCCTGCCGCCTTTCCGGGCTCATGGCGGCGACGCGTTTCTGCCATTCAGTGCGGTAAGCGCTCCGCTCTTCCGTTGTGGCGCTGCGCATGGTTCCCCGCATGCGGGAGAGCTCTTCGTCGGAGTAACGGCTGTAGTCCGCCGCAGAAGCGGGGCCTGAGGCGGCAAGCATTGCCGCGGCCATCATCATCATCACGTGTTTTTTCATCGTTGTATCGGCTTGTGAACATTACGGTTTACGGTATCATCAACAAACTGAAGCCATCATTCCTCTCGCCTACGGGCGTTTCTGTTCCTGCTGAACCGGTTCTTTGGACTGCCGGTTACTGCCGGCATCGGCCGTATCAACATAGTAGGCGAGTTCCTCTCCGGAATATTCGTCGCTGAGCTGTTCGAGAGCCTCTCCGGCATCGGCAAGGGAGAGCGGATCCCCTGCCGAAAAGAACAGGGTTGCGGAGCCGATGTTGATTGCCAGCAGCAGTGCGGCAAAAGCCAGTTTTACCTTGAGTCCTTCCGGACGGAGCAGATCCGAGTACCAGGGAGCACTGTCCCGGATCGTTTCAATCCTCTGCATGAGGTGAACCCTGAAAAAAGGAGACACCTGCAACCCGGGGAGATCGTCAAGAACCTGCAGCGCTCTTCGTACCTGTTCTTCTATGTGTCCGTCCGGTTTTTTCATGCTGTTTTCCTTTTTCTTTTTCATGTTTTTTGACGACAGTTGTCGAAAAAACTTGCATCCGCCAACCGTTTCCGATGCGCTCAGTTGTTTTTGTAGTGCCGGGAAAGTTTTTCGTGCAGGTTTTTTTTTGCACGGTGAATCAGCGATTCGACCGCAGAGACCGAAGTCTGGAGGATGTCGGCGATTTCGCTGTTGCTGTATCCCTCCTGTTTGCTGAGCAGGAATGCGGTTTTCTGGTTGTCGGGAAGCATGTTCAGAGCCTCCTGCAGGATGTGCAGTGTTTCCTTTCCTGCCAGAGCCCGTTCAGGGGTGTCATCGGCCGGAGAGGGCAGTTCTTCGGCCGGGTCGTCGATGCCGATGATTCTCCTGAGTGAGGAAAACCGTTTTTTTCTTTTCAGGCGTCTGAGGTGGTCAAGCGATTTGGTGACGGCTATCCTGTAAATCCAGGTGGAGAGTTTCGATTCTTGCCTGAAGTTTTCCAGCGAGCGGTAAACTTCGACAAACACATCCTGGGCAAGATCCTCGGCATCCTCCCGGTTCATGACAAAACGGTTGCAGGTATTGAGCACCATCTCCTGATGTTCGGCAACCAGAGCCCTGAAAAGCTCATCACCCGATGTAACCGTGTTGTTTCCCAAACGTTCCTGCTCTTTGCCTCTGCCGTTAATCCTGTCTGATCGGCCTCTTTCCTGTTGTGCGCACATCAGCACCCTTGCGGCAGCTGCCGGCACGGACGGACGGATCAGGAGAAGCCATTGAAGCCTTCGACGCTCTTTTCCTGCAATTCCTGCAATTGCTCATGGAAAAAACAGCTTCAGGCAAGTGATGCGGCAAAGGCCAGCACGTTCTCGACCTTTTCCAGGGAATCCGCTTCGCAATACAGTCGCAGAACCGGTTCCGTGCCGGACGCGCGAATCAGCAGCCATCCCCCTTCGAAATGGTACTTGCAGCCATCGAGGTCGTTGAATTTCAGCACCTTGTATCCCGCTATCGACTGAAGGTCACCGGCAGCCGCACGCGTGATGATTGCCTGTTTTTTCGCTTCGCTGACATGCAGGTCGTTGCGCCTGTAGCAGAAAAAACCATATTCGTCGTACAGTTCCTCTACCAGTTTCGACAGGCTTTTCTGTTTTCGCGTCATGATTTCGAGAATCAGAAGGCCGATATAGACACCGTCCCGTTCCGGCAGAAATGCGGTAATGCCGATTCCTCCCGACTCTTCTCCTCCGATCAGGATGTCGTTTGTCGCCATGAGTTTGCTGACATACTTGAATCCTACCGGAAGTTCATGCATGACGAGGTTATGCTTCAGGCATATCCTGTCGATGATGTCGGTCAACGCGAAGGTTTTGGCGACCTCGCCACGCTGCTGGCGTTCTTCGACAAGGTATTTGAGAATGAGCGCGAAGAGTTTGTGCGAATCCACGAAGTTGCCGTGCTCGTCAAGCATGCCGACCCTGTCCGCATCACCGTCGTTGATGATGGCGACATCGGTTTCGACTTCCCGGAAGAACTCCACGAACTCTTCGATATATTGCGGCATGGGTTCGGGATTGATGCCTCCGAATCCCGGATTCCAGGTGCAGTGGTAGCAGTTCACCATGGACTCGTCGAATAGCCGGGTAATGATGTCCTGGCCGGCTCCGTACATGGCGTTGTGCGCTATTTTGATACGTGAGTCACGGATAAGCGGCAAATCGATGTTTGCCTTGAGATGGTTCAGGTAGAATGTCTTCAGGTCTGCGAGTTCGATCAGTTTCCGGTCCGGCTCGACCGGTGTTGCCGGATCGACCTCGCCCAGGTACCCTTCGATTTCTGCAATCGCTTCCGGGTGTGCGGGCCCTCCGTACGATGCCTTGACCTTGAAGCCGTTATAGATCGGGGGATTGTGCGATGCGGTAATGACAATACCTCCTGCGAGCTGTTTTGCCCTGGTGAAGAGCGATACGGCGGGTGTGGAGACAAAACTGTCGGCAAGCACGACCCTGATTCCCTGAGAGGAAAGCACCTCGGCCGTGAATTCCGCAAATTCCTTCGACATGAACCGGGTATCGTACCCGATGCAGACGCCTCTGGATTTTTCAGGACGGGTCTTGATGTATCGTGCGGTGGCAAGTGCGGCCAGCTTGAGGTTGTCAAACGTGTAATCCCTTGCGATAACCGCACGCCAGCCGTCAGTACCGAATTTGACTTGCATTCTTTTCCGTTTTTGATATAATGGGATGTGAAAACCCTTATGACGCTGTAAAATACGGTTTCCCGTCCGTTCATCCAATTAATCAGCTGCGCTTGATGCCGAGGAAGCTTTTTGTTCTGGCCGGAGAGGTTTCCGGCGATATGCACGCGGCCGGAGTGGTTGCGGAGCTCTTGCAGAGGAGGCCGGATATCCGGGTGTTCGGTATCGGGGGGGACCGGCTGCGGCGACTTGGCGCCGAACTTTCCTACGATGCGCGACAGATGAGTATCATGGGATTTGTCGATGTGCTGCGTCATGCAGGTTTTCTCCGGAACGTGATCAGAGAGATCAAGTCGCTTGTCCGGCAGGAAAAGCCTGACGCAGCACTGCTGGTAGACTATCCGGGCATGAACCTTCTGATGGCGAGGTTTCTGCATGATCTCGGTATTCCGGTCATTTACTACATCGCGCCCCAGGTCTGGGCATGGAAGGAGGGACGGGTGAAGAAGATCCGGGAGACGGTTAACCGCCTGCTGGTCATTTTTGATTTTGAAGTGGATTTTTACCGCCGTCACGGGGTTGCTGCTGAGTATGTCGGGCACCCGGTTGTCGAGGAGCTCCGGGAAGAAGTCCTTTCGTCTTCCGACTTATTTCGGCAGGAGTACGGCATAGAGCAGGAAGCCGTCATGATCGGTCTTCTTCCCGGGAGCAGACGCCAGGAGGTATCGATGATGCTGCCCGAGATGCTCAGGGCGGCCGGGATGCTCGCAAAGGATCGTCCGCTCGTCTTTCTGCTTGGCAGGGCACCACATCTCGACTACCGCTTGCAGGATTATCTGACAGAAGCGTCCGGTATCCGTGTGGTCGAGTGCCGCAGCTATGCAGTGATGCAGTACAGCACCCTTGCATTTGTTGCCTCCGGGACCGCTACGCTCGAAGCGCTTTGTTTCGGTCTTCCCATGATTGTGGTCTACCGTACCGGCTGGCTGAACTATCAGATAGGCAAACGGCTGGTTAAACTTCCGAATATTTCGCTTGCAAACATTGTCGCAAAAGGACTCGGTTCCCGTCAGCAGGCGGTTCCGGAGCTGATACAGCAAGAGGCAAGTGCAGAACGCATGGTCGGGGCGGCGCTTCCTCTGCTCGACAATCCGGTTCTCGCTGCCGCAATGCGCAGGGAATTGCTTGCAGCAAGGGAAAAGCTCGCCAGCAGCAACCCTTCTCAAGCGGTTTCAGCCGTTATCGAGGAATATCTATAGGACAGGAACACCTATGCAACAGGTTGTCGAATTTCTTTCTGCTCACCCCATCCTGCTTGTGCTTGGGGTTGCCATTGCCGTCGTGATCCTGTTCGGATTTTTCAGGAAGGTCATGCAGTTCGTCCTGGTGGTCGCCGCGGCGTTTGTGCTGTATGTGGCCTGGCTTCAGTTCAGCGGAGACAATGCTCCTGAAACATTTCGCCAGATACAGGAGGTCGTAAACCGCTCCATGAGTCGTCTTGGTGCAATGCTGAAGCCGCTTTTCGAACTGCTGAAAATCGCTGGCCGGGAAGCCTCCTGATTGTCTACCGGCCTGGTTCCGGAAGGCTGATCGCCCCGGTAGGGCAGGACATGGCGAGTTTCCGGTAATCGGGAACCACCACGGTTCCGCAAGCTTCAAGCGTCCTGACGCAGATGCCGCAATCCACGCATTTTTCCCGTTCAAGATGAATGTCCGGCGTTACGGAAATGCCGAATCCGGCATGTTCCTGCTGGCTGCAGGTGTAATCCGGAAGGTAGTGCGCCGCGAGTTCCCTGAGCCGGCAGTTTTCGACGGCCTTGCACCGGCACTGCAGACAGCGTGCGGCTTCGGTGCGCGCATCGGTTTCGGCGAATCCTGTCACTACTTCCGTAAATCCCGTGGTTCTGTTGCCAGGCGGGATTTCAGGTACGGGAACCCGACGGGCTGCATCGCCTTTCGCATACAAGGCCGGTGGAGCCTGATCTCTCGGCCCGTAGGATGAATTGAATGGCGGAATGTCGCTTTCGGACGGCATGCCAAGCAGGTAGCGGTTTATGCGATACGCTGCGCGTTTGCCCTGCTCGACGGCGCGTATTGCGGTATCTGCACCGGTAACGCAATCCCCTCCGGCAAAGATACCCTCGACGCTGCTTTCAAGCGTGTGCGGGTTGACACCGATCGTGCCGTCCGGGTTCATGGCTACTCCCGGAACACTCTCTTGCGGGCAGTGAACCTTTTGGCCTGTGGCGGATATTACCGTGTCTGCGACCATGGTGAACTCGGAACCGGCAACCGGAACGGGTCTTCTTCTGCCGCTCCGGTCAGGTTCTCCCGGCTGCATGACGACGGCCGTCACGGCGGCGGTTTTTCCGTGTGCCTCGATGGATACCGGAGCGGCAAGTGTATGCAGCAGAACGCCTTCGGCAAGCGCTTCTTCGATTTCTGCGTGGTTAGCCGGCATTTCCTCACGTGTTCTGCGATACAGGATGGTCACCCGGTCCGCTCCGAGCCGACGGGCTGTGCGGGCCGCATCGACTGCCGTATTGCCGCCGCCGATGACCAGAACGTTTTTTCCGGGATGCGGGGTATTGCCGCTCGATGCCTCGTGCAGAAATGCAATGCCGCTTGTGACGCACGCTTCTTCTTCGCCGGGAATTCCCATTCGTGCAGCTTTTGAAGCGCCGAGACCGAGAAAGACCGCATCGTACTCTTTTTTCAGGTTTTCCGTGCTCATCTCCTTTCCGAGCACGCTGTTCATGCGGAATTCCGCGCCCATTTTCCTGAACGGCTCCAGTTCGCTCTCGATAACGCTTTCGGGAAGACGGAAACGGGGAATGCCGTAGCGCATCATGCCGCCGGGTTCAGTGTTGGCATCGAATATCGTGACATCGTGGCCGAGTGCAAGCAGATAGTAGGCGGCTGTCAGCCCTGCCGGTCCGGCCCCTATGACGGCAACCTTTTTTCCGGTTTTTTCCGCGATTTCCGGTACGAAGCATTCCGGGCGTTCCCTGTCGCGGTCCGCGGCATATCGCTTCAGGGCGCAGATCGAAACCGGCTCGTCCACGCCGTGCCGCCGGCACGCATCTTCACACGGTGCCGGGCATATCCTGCCGAGAATGCCCGGCAGGGGAATGGTTTCCTTGATGATCCGGAGTGCCTGTTCATGGTCCCTGCGAGCTATTTCAGCTATGAATCCGGGTATGTTGCACCCTGCGGGGCATGAAAGCTCGCAGGGACCCATGCAGTCGCCGCAATGGTGTTCGATAAGCCGTTCGAGGTTCTGCCGCCGCATGTCGTGCAGTTCCGGATTTTCGGTTTCGATCACCATGCCGTCTGAAACCGCCGTGCTGCATGCCGGTACGAAACGGTTTTTTCCCTTGATCTCCACGATGCACATCCAGCAGGAGCCTGTCGATTCGAGTCTCTTGTCGAAACAGAGTGTCGGTATGTCGATGCCTGCCGAAAGAGCCGCCTGAAGAATCGACATCTCCGGATTGGCCGTTACGGTTTTTCCATTTATGGTAAGCGTCAGTTCATGCATCATGGTCGATAACCCTGTTCAGGAGCGCCTGCGGGCGCCTCAATGATTGAAACGTCTGTCGATGAAGCCGGCAACTTTTTCAAGCAGCCACATCGGGGTCGAGGTTGCGCCGCAGATGCCGACGCTCTCGACCGGCCCATTGCCGCTCTCCTCGAACCAGGAGTCCTGTATCTCTTCAACATCCTCGATGAAGTAACTCCGGGGATTGGCTGCCTTGCAGATGCCGTACAATACCTGGCCGTTCGAGCTTTTCCTGCCCGCCACGAAAACGATGCAGCTGTTTGCCAGTGCGAAGTCATGGAGCTTCCGGTTCCTGCTCGAGACCTGTCGGCAGATGGTGTCCTTGAACACATGGGGGGGCATCGGCTGCTGACCGGTCATGGCTGCGGTGATGTCGATGTCACGAACCGCCGTCCATGGATGGGGAGCCGTGCCGGCAGCATCCGCAAATCGCTTTTCGAGATGCTCCTTCAGTTCATAAAAACCGGGCACGTCCATGGTTGTCTGCGATATGAGTGCGGTTTTTTTTCCGGTGTCAAGCATCCGCAATTCATCCGGATCCGTCAGGTCGGCATGCTTGATGATGACGGCGCTGTTGGCGCAATGACCGTTGATGCCGATCACTTCGGGGTGGGACCGTTTGCCGTAAATGACGATCTGGTAGCCGAGCTGATGGAGCAGGCGTGCTGTGCGCTGCAGTTTCGAGACGACCGGACAGGTGGTGTCGGTAATATCGAGGTTGTTGCGCTTTGCCGTGCTGTAGGTTCCGGGCGGTTCGCCATGCGCCCTGATGAGCACACTTGCGTTTTGCAGCGCATTGAAGGTATTTTCGTCGATGGTGGCAAGCCCCAGCTTTTCAAGCCTTTTTACCTCCACTTCGTTATGGACGACGTCGCCCAGAGAAAACAGCTTTTTCTTCGCGGCCAGCTTTTCCTCCGCCACATGAATGGTGCCCTGCACACCGATGCAGAACCCGGAAGATGTCCGGTCGAGGTTTATTTTCACGTTGGTAACGGTAACGGAATCAAGAGTTACAACATACAATATCAAACTCAAAAGTACTATCTCCGGCAGTCAATACATCCGCTTCCGGCGATGCGGCTTCCGGTTGCCGCCGACGGGAGGGGCAACTCAGACGTCTACCAGTTCCACGTCGGGTACGTCCGAGCCCATGAAGAGCCGGTAGAGCATGCCGAATTTCTGCGGAAGATCGCTGACGAGGAGATGCGGTCTCGGGGTTTCTCCGGACATGCCCAGCATGCCTGTTTCTGCAAGCAGCTCTTTCGCCCTCCGGGCAACGGCTTCAGCAGAATCGATGATACGGATGCCGGGCCCTACGGTTTGCCCGATCATGCCGCGCAGGATCGGGTAGTGGGTGCAGCCGAGCACGAGCGTGTCGATCTCATGGCCGTCAAACTCCCGGAGATATTCCCCGGCGATCAGCCGGGCTGCGGGATGATCGGTGAACCCTTCTTCAGCCAGCGGCACGAAAAGCGGGCAGGCTTTCGAGTGTACCTCGATGTCGGGGTCAAGTTCGTTGATGGCGCAGGCGTAGGCGTTTGAACAGACTGTGGCCTGTGTGCCGATCACGCCGATCCGTTTTTGTCGGCTTACGCTCACGGCCAGCTCCGCTCCGGCTTCCAGTACGCCAAGCGCCGGTATGCTGCCGCCCGCTTTCCGGACGACGTCAAGGGCGAGGGCCGAAACGGTGTTGCAGGCCACGATAATCATTTTCGGCTGGTAGCGCATCAGGATAGCCGTGTCTTCCTGTGCGTACTTGCGGATGGTGACCTGTGATTTCGAACCGTAGGGAACCCTGGCGGTATCGCCGAAGTAGATGATGCGCTCGGACGGCAGGATCGCCTGTATCGCCCTGACGACGGTCAGGCCGCCGACACCCGAATCAAAAATACCTATCGGGCTTTCGGGAGTGTTTTTATGATGGTGCACCTGCAGATAAAAGCCGTTAAAGGTTACACGTTGAACCTGAAGACAATGACATCGCCGTCCTTGACAATATAATCCCGTCCTTCCGAACGAAGTTTCCCTGCTTCCTTGACTTTCTGTTCGGAGCCGAGCTCGATGAGGTCGCCATACCACATGACCTCGGCCCGGATAAACCCTTTTTCGAAATCCGAGTGGATTGCGCCTGCCGCTTCCGGAGCCGCGGCACCCTTGCGGATGGTCCAGGCATGCACCTCTTTTTCCCCTGCGGTAAAGTAGGTTTGCAGTCCGAGCAGATCATATGCGGTTCTGATGAGCCGGTCGAGACCCGACATTTCGAGTCCGAGGCTTTCAAGGAATTCAGGGCGTTCCTCTTCGGGCAGTTCGGCTATTTCCGCTTCGGTTTTTGCGCTGATGATCAGCATTTTTGCACCGGACTGTGCTGCAATTTTTGCCACCTGCTCCGTATAGGCGTTGCCTCCCGGCAGATCGGTTTCAGCGACATTGGCGGCATAGAGGATCGGCTTGGTGGAAAGCAGAAAGAATTGCCTGGAGAGCGATTGTTCTTCCGGCGTCTGGATGACTGCACGGGCGGGAACGCCTTCCGAGAGTCCGGCGATGATCCGTTCGGCCAGCTCTACCTGCAGCAGCAGCTCTTTTTCCTTGCGGGCGTTTTTCCGGAGCTTTTCGATGCGGCGCTCCATGCTGTCCAGATCGGCCAGCATCAGTTCCGTTTCGATTGTGGCGATATCGTCGGCCGGATCGATTCGTCCCTCGACATGAATAATATTGGTGTCGTCGAAACAGCGCACCACATGCACAATGGCATCCACCTCCCTGATATGCGAAAGGAACTGGTTGCCGAGGCCTTCACCTTTGCTGGCACCTTTGACCAGCCCGGCAATATCGACTATTTCCAGTGTGGCCGGAACCAGGGTCGGCGTCCTGACGACATCGGCAATCTGCTGCATCCGCTCGTCGGGCACCAGAACCGTGCCGATATTCGGCTCTATGGTGCAGAACGGGTAATTGGCCGCTTCGGCCTGTTTGGCGGTTATGGCATTGAACAGTGTGGATTTTCCGACATTCGGCAACCCGACAATCCCGCAGCGGAGAGACATGGCTGGTAAAAGGAAGAGAGGTTAATGCAAAAGCGCACCCTCGCGGGCACGGGTTGTTAACATGTAATCATTAAGTTTGGAAAAAGCAAATTTATTTTATAAAATTGCAGGCTAAGTCAAAATGCTTGTGAAACACACGACAGGGAACAACAGAATCATCATTGCCATAGACGGGCCGGCGGCTTCAGGCAAGAGTACGACCGCCCGCAAAGTCGCTGAAAAGCTCGGTTATACGTATATCGATACCGGCGCGATGTTCCGTTCCGTTACCCTGAAGGTTCTCGATCTGGGCATGATCGATGCCGTACGGCAGTTCCCCGAATCCATTTTACCGCTTTTGCAGGATCTTACGGTCGCCTTTCGTGGTGAGCGGGTTTTTCTCGATGGCCGTGACGTGAGCGCCGCCATAAGGGAGAATCGTGTCAGCCGTGAAGTCAGTTTCGTCAGTTCGCTTGCTCCCGTGCGTGACCGGCTTCGCCGGATGCAGCAGGAAATGGGGAGCCGCAAAGGTGTCGTCATGGATGGAAGGGATATCGGGACCGTTGTGTTTCCCGATGCCGAACTGAAAATATTTCTGGTTGCCGATGCCCGGGAGCGCGCGAAACGGCGTTATGCCGAACTTGCCGCAAAGGGAGCGTCGGGAAGCGGGTTGCCGGATATCGGGATGCTTGAACAGGAGATTCTTGAAAGGGATCGGGCGGATGCCGAAAGAGAACTGGCGCCCCTGGAAAAACATCCCGATGCCATTGAAATCGATACGTCGGAGTTGAGCATCGACGAGCAGGTCGGCAAGGTCTCCAGACTTGCGCTGGAAAAAATCGCGTCATGCGCAATGACCGGAAAAAGCTGAAGTTTTTGTTGTCATATCTATTAACCTAAAACCGGGTGCTGATATCTCTCGCGGCACCGAGGGTAAATCACAAGAGAGGAAGGAAAACATTTAATGGCAGAAACACTAACGCTGGAGAAAAAAGTCCAGGAACGGCCTGCAAGAAAAAAGGTCAAGGTATTTGCTCACTACGAGCCATCGGCACTTGCCGAAATGGAGAAGCTCTATACGAGCACGCTGAGTGAAATCACCGAGGATGAAATCGTCAAGGGACGTATCGTCTCGATTTCCAACAAGGATGTCACCATCGATGTCGGGTTCAAGTCCGAGGGTATCGTTTCATTGCTCGAGTTCCGTGACGACGACGAGGTCAAGGTTGGCGATGAAGTGGAGGTTTACCTCGAGAACATCGAGGACAAGATGGGCCAGCTCATTCTTTCCAAGAAAAAAGCAGACGTTCTGAGAATCTGGGACAAAATCTACGATTCAATCGAGAACGATACCATCATCAACGGCAAGATCATCAATCGCGTCAAGGGCGGCATGACCGTTTCGCTTTCGGGTGTTGAAGCCTTTCTTCCCGGTTCGCAGATCGACGTCAAGCCTGTGCGTGATTTCGATGCGCTCGTCGGACAGACCATGGACTTCAGAGTCGTCAAGATCAATCCGGTCACACAGAATATTGTTGTCAGCCACAAGGTCATTCTCGAAGAGGAGTATGCCGCACGTCGCGAAGAGATGCTTGCCAATATCAAGGTCGGCATGGTGCTCGAAGGCACGGTCAAGAATATCACCGATTTCGGTATCTTCGTTGATCTCGGCGGTCTCGACGGCCTTGTCCATATTACCGACATCACCTGGGGCAGGATCAACCATCCTTCGGAAGTTGTCGAACTCGATCAGCCGATCAAGGTTGTGGTCGTGGGCTTTGACGAGAACACCAAACGGGTTTCTCTGGGCATGAAGCAGCTTGAATCACATCCATGGGAAAATATCGAGATGAAATACCCTGTCGGTTCAAAGGCAAACGGCCGCGTGGTTTCCATTACCGATTACGGTGCTTTCGTGGAGATCGAGAAGGGTATCGAGGGACTTGTTCACATCTCTGAAATGAGCTGGACGCAGCATATCAAGCATCCCGGCCAGTTCGTGAGCCTCGGTCAGGAAGTCGAGTGTGTCATTCTCAATATCGACAAGGAGCACACCAAGCTTTCGCTTTCCATGAAACGGGTAAACGAGGATCCGTGGATCGCACTCTCCGAAAAATATATCGAGGGATCGCTGCACAAGGGTACGGTCAGCAACATTACCGATTTCGGTGTGTTTGTGGAACTCGAAGCCGGTGTTGACGGGCTGGTGCATATTTCCGATCTTTCATGGACCAAGAAAATCCGCCATCCGAGCGAACTGGTGAAGAAAAACCAGGAACTCGAGGTCAAGGTGCTGAAATTCGATGTCAACGCCCGCCGCATTGCGCTCGGCCACAAGCAGATCAATCCTGATCCGTGGGATGAGTTCGAGCAGAAATACGCGGTCGGTGCCGAAACTCCCGGAAACATTTCACAGATCATCGAGAAGGGCGTGATCGTGATTCTTCCCGGCGATGTGGATGGTTTCGTGCCGGTATCGCATCTGCTTCAGGGCGGTGTCAAGGATATCCACTCCTCGTTCGCTGTCGGCAATGAGCTTCCTCTCCGCGTGATCGAGTTTGACAAGGAGAACAAGCGGATCATTCTCTCGGCTCTTGAGTACTTCAAGGACAAGAGCAAGGAGGAGATCGAAGCGTACCTTCAGGCTCATCCGAACGAAAAGAAAGAGATCGAGGACGCTACCGCCGAACTGGAACCCCAGCCGAAAGGCAGCAAGTAATTGTTTCCCCGGGAAACTGGGATCCGGCAAAAAACCCTTCCTGCACGGAAGGGTTTTTTGTTCAGTAGCCGTAGCTTTTCAGGAAACTCTGCTTTTTCCGCCAGTCGGGCCTGACTTTTATGAAAAGCTCGAGAAATACCGGGCGTCCGAGCAGTTCCTCGATATCGCTCCGGGCTGCCTGCCCGAGTTTTTTCAGTGCACTTCCGCGGTTTCCGATCAGAATCTGTTTCTGCGTATCCCGCTCGACAATAATCGAACAGCGGATAAGATCCTTTTTCGACGGGTCGGTTTCGTGCTGTTCCCTGAATTCGTCGATCACCACTTCGGTAGCATACGGAACCTCCTTTCCGTACAGGAGAAAGATTTTCTCCCTGATGATTTCCGATACGAAAAACCGCTCCGGAGCCGTGCTCAGCATCTCTTCGGAGTAGAGCGCTTCGGTCATCGGAAGGAACGGCGTTATGGTATGGACGAGCTTTTCAAGGCCTGTTCCATTCAGGGCAGAAACCGAGAGTACCCCGGCCGGACTGAACCGTTTCATGATCTCCCCTTCGGTTTTTTTCCGTTCTTCAGGGCTCACCAGATCCTCCTTGTTCAGTACTGCGATGACCGGTTTCGATACGGGTTTCAGCCACGATTCGAACAGTTCGCGGCTAAATTCAGCGTCAAAACCCGACGGCCCTTTTGTATAGGGAATGAGAGCAATCACCACATCGGCTTCCTGAAGTGTCTGGCGTGTGATCGCAAGCATTGATTCATGGAGCTTCTGACGCGGCTGCATGATTCCCGGTGTATCGAGAAAAACGATCTGACGGCGTTCGTCGTGGTAGATACCGGTTATTTTTTTTCTTGTAGTTTGCGGTTTAGGTGTTACAATAGAAAGTTTACACCGGAGCAGTTTGTTCAACAGTGTTGACTTGCCGGCATTCGGCGCTCCGACGATGACCGCAAAACCGCAGGAGAACGATGGTGTGAGCATGAAGATTCGATTGAAACAGTGAGAAAGCGATGTATCGGCAATTGTTTACGATACGCAATTCCCTGCGCTTGGAGAAGAAAAAGATGTAAGGAAAGATGGTCATGGAACAACAGGGCAAGCTCGATTTGTGGCTGCTGGTTTCGACAGCCGGCCTGATAATCCTCGGGTTGCTGGCAATATACAGTGCAACCAACGGAGCTGGCGAGACCATTCTGTTCTACCGTCAGCTTGCATGGGGATGCATCGGAGCGGTGGTGATGCTGTTTGTGTATTTCAATGATTACCGCTTCATCCGTGACAATTCATACCTTTTTTATGCCGTCGGCATCGTTCTGCTTGTTGCCGTGCTTGTTTTCGGCAAAAAAGTTGCCGGCCAGACAAGCTGGGTGCGTTTCGGTTTTTTCAGTTTTCAGCCTTCGGAAATAGCCAAGATGACCACGATTCTTGCTCTTGCACGCTTCCTTTCCGATGATGAAACCGATATCCGTTCCCTGCCGCATCTGGGCATTGCACTCGCAATTCCGCTTGTTCCGGCAATGCTGATCATGCTGCAGCCCGATATGGGCACAACCCTCACCTGTCTGTCTTTCATCGCGCCGATGATCATCATGGCGGGATTTGATTTTTATCTGCTGCTGTTGCTCATTATTCCCGTCGTGCTCATGCTCAGTGGTTTTTTCAATCTGTATTTTATTTTCGGTCTCGCCCTGATTCTTTTTTTTACGCTGTTCTTTCAGAAAAAGAAATTTTATCCCCACCAGCTTGGTGTTACCTCTGCAGGGTTGCTGGCGGCTTTGTTCACGCATCGTTTTGCCGCCGAGATCCTCAAGCCGCATCAGATGAAAAGAATACAGACCTTTCTTGATCCGATGTCGGATCCCCAGGGTGCCGGCTACAATGCATTGCAGGCAAAAATCGCCATCAGTTCCGGCGGTTTTTTCGGGAAGGGGTTTCTTGAAGGGACACAGACTCAGCTCCGTTTCATTCCTGCCCAATGGACTGACTTCATTTTTTGTGTTATTGCAGAAGAGCTCGGTTTTGTCGGATCGTTTCTGTTGCTGGGTTTTTTTCTTGTGCTGATTCTCCGGTTTATCCGCATTGTGTTTTCCATTAAAAACCGATTTGTGGAATTGACTTTTGCAGGTTATGCCGCTCTTCTGACGGTTCATGTCGTCATCAATACCGGCATGACGCTCGGGCTTATTCCCGTCATCGGTGTTCCGCTGCCGTTCGTTTCCTATGGGGGCTCCTCGCTGCTTGGCAATATGATCATGGTTGCGCTTGGTCTGAACTTTGTCAGAAACCGGAGAAATATCGGATACTGAAATGTTCGGGTGACTACAGGGAGCGGAACCTGAAAAAGCGCAAGAATTGCGCTTTTTCAGGTAGTCTTCCGGAAGGATTATCTTTTTAATTACCTGATTTTGTAAACAAAACGCTTGCCGCCGGTTCCCGACGGGACCCTTTCGATTTCCTCGTCAGTCATGCCGTATTTGTTCAGCCACAGGCTTACGGTTGTGCTTTTGGTGTTCAGCGCATCGGCAATGTCCTTCGGTTTGAACGTGCGGGAAGGATTTGAGCGGAGAAGATCTTTTATGGATGTTCCAGGCTGTCTCCGGCCATATTTGGAAAAACCGGTTTTTGCGGGTACGTTCTCTGCGATTTTGGGGGGGGTTGAGATCCAGCTTTTTCAGTATTGCCGAAAGCTCTTCTTCGAACGGCCTGATTTTTTCCTGGAACTCCTGCTGCATGATTGCAATTTTTTCCTGAAGATTTTTTTTCTGTTTTACAAGAGACTGGAAATGGTCAATTTTCTGTATAAAAAGATCATACTTATCGGGTGATGCAGCATCTTTTTTAGCCATATTCATACCATGTCTTTCTGATTGAAATGATACAGAATTAACAGAAATGAATAAAAGAATGGTTTTTTGTACGCAAACAAGGCAGGCGATATTGTGCAGGCAATCGTTTCATGTACCGTAGGTCTCTGATGGTAATACCACAGCAAACTCAGATCAATACTTCTATGCCATGCATGCAATGAATTCGCCCAGTATTGCCGCAATAACACTGGGATGTAAACTGAATTATTCCGAAACATCGGCGATACTTGACCATCTTTCCGCCGAAGGGTGGCGACTTTCTTCCGTTAAGACGGGAGCGGATATGGTTATTGTTCATACCTGTGCGGTGACGAACCAGGCTGAGCAGAAATGTCGACAGAAAATACGGCAGATCATCAAACGCAATCCCCGCAGTGCCGTTGTGGCAATCGGCTGCTATGCGCAATTGCAGCCTCAGGTGCTTTCCGGTATCGAAGGTCTTCGGGGGGTTTTTGGCAGCAACGATAAATTCAGGACGGATCTCTACAGGAAGGTGCTCAATACAAAAACCGGAGCTGCATTTGTAGCGGTTTCTGATATCGGCTGCACACAAGAGATCCACTCCGGCTACTCCCTGCCGGCTCATTGCCCCACCGGAAGGACGAGAGCCTTTCTCAAGATTCAGGATGGTTGCGATTACGGCTGTTCGTATTGTACAATTCCCCTGTCGAGGGGCCGTTCCCGCTCGTTGCCTCCCTCGATGCTTGTTGACAGAGCACATGTTCTTGCTGCATCGGGGTACCGTGAAATCGTGCTTACCGGTGTCAACATAGGGGATTACCGATCGGACGGAACCGGTCTTGCCGGTCTTTTGGAGCGGTTTGAGACGGTTGCCGTGGAGCGCATCAGGATAAGTTCGATCGAGCCGGATGTTCTGGACGACACGCTTCTGGATGTGGTCGCACGGTCTGAAAAAATCGCCCCTCATTTTCATGTGCCGCTGCAGAGCGGTTCTGATGGCATCCTGAGGGCTATGCGGCGCAGGTATACGACCGCAGACTATCGGGAACGCATTCTGAGGGCAGCCGAAACCATTGCAGACTGTGCTCTCGGTATCGATGTCATAGCCGGCTATCCTGGAGAGAGTACCGGGGATTTTCAGAAGATGTACGCTTTCCTCGATGACCTGCCGGCAGCGTACCTGCATGTCTTTGCCTGTTCGCTTCGGCCCGGAACACCGCTTGCCCGCCAGATTGCCGCCGGAGAACGGCGGGCGATTGCCGGAAAGGAGCTTGTGCGGCGGAGCCGGTTGCTCATCGAACTGGGTGAGCGTAAAAAAGCAGCCTTCTCCGCCCGTTTCATCGGCAGTCAGTGCGGCATCCTTGTCGAAGAGTGTGCAGAGGAGAACCGAAGCATCCGTTTCAACGGATATACTTCCAGCTATCTTCATGTTACGGCTACCGCCGAAAAGGGAGCCCTCAATGCTGAAGCGCTCAAGGGCAGGGTCGTACAGGTTTTCATCGAGCGGATGGGCGATGATTTGAATTTACAGGGGAGACTGTTATTTTAGGTCTTTGTTTTATTGGCTTCTGTTTCAATACCCGCAACCCTAAATCCACGTTTTCCATGTCTATTAAATCCCGAATCCGCTCGATTCCCGATTATCCCAAAAAAGGGATCATGTTCCGTGATATCACCACGCTTATCAAGGATCCGGTTGGATTTCGTCTGGTGATCGACAGTTTTACACAACACTATCTGCAGAACGGGGTGGATTTCGATGTGATCGTCGGTATTGAGGCGCGTGGATTCATCATTGGAGGAGCGCTTTCCTATACGCTCGGCAAGGGGTTCATTCCGGTCAGAAAGCCCGGCAAGCTGCCGGCAGATGTGGTTTCCCAGGAGTATGAACTCGAGTACGGCAGCGACAGGATCGAAATCCATATGGATGCCCTTGAAAAAGGTTCACGGGTACTGCTCGTTGACGATCTTCTTGCAACCGGAGGGACGGCTCTTGCCGCAGCGGCGCTGGTGGAGAAAGTTGGTGGTGTGGTTGCCGAAATGGCGTTTATCGTGAATCTGCCGGATGTCGGCGGAGAAAGGAAAATTCGGGACCGGGGTTACAGCGTTTATTCACTGACCGAGTTCGAGGGTGACTGAAACCAGGGATCTTGTTGTCCGGTCAACCTAAATGCATATGAATCGAAAGTCCATTCTTGCCTTCTTTTTTGTTCTGGTGCTTGCCGTAACCGGCAGTCCGCAACTGCTTGCTGCCGGTGCGCCTGATCCGGGGGTTCGCCACCTTCCCCCGGTCTGGCTTGTAGCCCCCTTTGTCCTGCTGCTGCTGATGATCGCCACAGGTCCGCTTTTCTACCACCGTTTCTGGGAGCATAACTACCCGAAAGTCGCCCTGGGGCTTGCCGCGGTTGTGGCTTCCTATTACGGTTTCATGATGGAGCATGGCCTGCAGGTGCTTGAACACACCCTCGAGGAGTACCTCTCCTTCATTGCACTGATTTCGTCGCTGTTTGTGGTTTCCGGCGGCATCCTCATCAGAATCGAGCGGAAGGGGACTCCGCTGTTCAATGGCCTTTTGCTGCTTTTCGGGGCGGTGCTCTCGAACCTGATCGGGACAACCGGCGCTTCGATGTTGCTCATCCGGCCCTTCATGCGCATGAACGAGGGGCGTCTCCGGGCGTTCCATGTGGTTTTCTTCATTTTCATCGTCAGTAATATCGGCGGCGGTCTTACACCGATCGGCGATCCGCCGCTGTTTCTGGGTTTTCTCAAAGGGGTCCCGTTTTTCTGGGTGCTGTCGAAGGTGTGGCTGCCCTGGATACTGGCCGTTGCCGTTCTGACGGGCGTGTTCATGTTTCTGGATTCAAGAGTTTCAGGGGCGGTTGATGTCGGTGGCCGCCATGCGGGAGGAGTCGTCATTACAGGAGGAAAGAATTTTCTCTATCTCGGCGTCATTATCGCATCCGTCTTTCTCGACCCGGCCGTCCTAAGGGGATTTCCGAGTTTGCAGGAGCTGTTTCACCTGCCTTTCGGCATTCGTGAGATGATCATGTTCGGTGTCGCATTTGCTGCGTACAGGACCGCCGATCCCGAAGCGCTCGGCGGTAATGAGTTCAACTTCGAGCCGATCAAGGAGGTTGCCTTTCTGTTTATCGGCATTTTTGCAACCATGATTCCCGCCCTTGAACTGATCGGTGCATATGCGGCTGGGCATGCGGCGGAGTTTTCCGTCACGACGTTCTACTGGATGACCGGGTCGCTTTCCGGAGTGCTCGACAACGCCCCGACCTATCTTAACTTCCTTGCCGGCGCGCTTGGCAAGTTCGGTCTCGATATCGCCGATCCCCGTGACATCCATCGGTTTGCCGAGGGCATGGCTTCTCCTGTCGGAGGGGATGTTTCCTCGGAGGTCTATCTGATGGCGATTTCAATCGCATCGGTGTTTTTCGGCTCGATGACCTATATCGGCAACGCGCCCAATTTCATGGTGAAAAACATTGCCGCACAGGCGGAGGTCGATGTTCCGGATTTTCTTGAATATGTGTACAAATACTCGTTGCCGCTGCTGATACCTGTTTTTGCCGTGTTGTGGTTCCTGTTTTTCAACTACTAACGAATTCTCCGGCATGACAAAACATTTTACCGATGCGATCCGGAACGGAGAAAACGGATTTTACATCCGGAACTCCCTGTTTTTGCCTTTTCATTTCGAACTCCTGAGTGTCTGGCTCGGCAAGGAGATGTCACTGCTTTCATCTCCTGAAATAATTGCGGATATCGGCAATCCTGAGCTTCTTTCACTGCGTGAGGGCTCCGGGTATACCAACCTCGTTTTCAGAAAATGGGGGGATCTCGGCAGGGAACTCGGGAACCACAAAGGCCATATCATTCTTTTCGTTGCAGAAAAGGGCGCCGATATTTTCAGGCGTGAAAACCTTCATTATATCAAGGTCTGCTTTCGAGACACCGAAACGCACAGGCGCGTTGTCCTGGAACTGGTTGACAACCCGTTCTATCTCTGAAAGCCTGCTTTCCAGGGCCTGCCCAGCAAAAGATGCCCTTGCCGAAGCGCTAAAGCGCGCCGTTTTTCAGGCTTTCGCTGACCGCGTGCTTGAATTCCTTGGATATCTTGAAGGTAGGTACGTTTTTCGGATCGACGGTTACTTTTTCTCCGGTCCTCGGGTTTCTTGCCTGGCGGAGGTTCTTGTGCCGGATATTGAATGATCCGAACCCTCTGATCTCGATTCGTTTGCCGGCTTTCAGGGACTCGATGATGCTCTCGAACAGGCAGTCAACCACAGATTCGGTTTCGTTTTTTGTCATGCCTGTCTTGTGAGCGATAACATTGACCAGATCAGCTTTCGTGGTTGTGTTTCCCATGGTAGCAGTGGCTTAGGTTATTGTTGTGTATGTACTTATTTAAACCATAAACGAAAGGCAACAATTCCTATGAAAAGGGCAAATGCCTTTCGAAGCATATCTCCGGAAAGCGATGTCGCTATTCTGGCTCCGAAAAAGGCTCCGGCAAACAGTCCGGCGGCGATGATCAGCCCCATCCATATGTTTTCCGTGGTGATCTTTCCGGAACGGTAATACTCCATAACTCCAAGCAGGCCAACCGGCAGCAGGAGCGCGACAAGAGAGGTCGCATTGGCGCTATGCTGGCTCATTCCGGAAAGCAGCACCAGTGCAGGTACAATGATGATTCCTCCGCCGACTCCGAACATTCCCGAGAGCATGCCGGCTGCAATGCCGACGATGAGCATGAAAAGCGTTTGCATGGCTGTCGTTCCCTGTTGCCAGTTCAGGAAAAGGAACGGTTATGCCGTTCCTATAATGGCCGCAATCTCGTTTGCGTTCAACGTCTCTTTTTCGATCAGTGAGCCTGCAAGCCGGTGGAGCAGCTCCTTTTTCTCGCTGAGAATCTTTTTCGCGTTCTCCATGCATTCGATAATGATTTTACGGACTTCATTGTCGATCTGCAGGGCGGTTTCCTCGCTGTATTCCCGGATGTGCGAGTAATCCTTGCCGAGAAATACCTCCTTGTGACTGTCTCCGTAGTTGATGGGGCCGAGTTTGTCGCTCATGCCCCATTGCCGGACCATTCTTCTGGCCAGATCGGTTGCCCGCTCGATATCGTTGGCCGCACCGGTGGTGATCTCGTTGAAGATCAGCTCTTCGGCGACCCTTCCGCCGAGGGCATAGGTGATCATTGCGAGCAGGTACTGCCGGTTCTGGGTATAGCGGTCTTCAAGCGGAAGGTAGGCGGTAAGCCCGAGGCTGCGGCCCCGCGGGATGATGGTTACCTTGTGGATGGGGTCGGATCCTTCGGTGTTGGCTGCAACCAGCACATGGCCCGCCTCGTGATACGCGGTCAACTTTTTCTGTTCGTCCGAAAGGATCATGCTTTTTCGTTCCGGACCCATCATGACCTTGTCGCGGGCCTGTTCGAAATCCTCGGCGGTGATGCGTTCTTGATCGCTTCTGGCGGCAATCAATGCCGCCTCGTTGACCAGGTTCGCCAGATCGGCTCCGGAAAATCCCGGCGTGCTTTTGGCCAGAACAGAGATGTTCACGTCATCGGCAAGCGGAGTGTTTCGACTATGGATGGCAAGAATCGCCTCCCTTCCCCGGATATCGGGCTTGTCGATGGTGATCTGCCGGTCGAACCGTCCCGGTCTGAGCAGCGCGGTATCAAGCACATCCGGACGGTTGGTTGCGGCAATGAGGATGACGTTGTCGGTGGTTGTGAATCCGTCCATTTCCACCAGCAGCTGGTTGAGCGTCTGTTCCCTTTCGTCATGTCCTCCTCCGAGGCCTGCTCCGCGGCTTCTTCCGACCGCATCGATTTCGTCGATGAACACGATGCACGGCGCATTTTTCTTTGCCTGTTCGAACAGATCGCGAACCCTTGCCGCGCCGACACCTACAAACATTTCAACGAAATCGGCACCGGAAATCGAAAAGAAGGGAACCTTTGCTTCTCCGGCAATGGCTTTTGCAAGAAGGGTTTTGCCGGTACCGGGAGGGCCAAGCAGCAACACTCCTTTGGGGATCTTTCCCCCTATTTTCTGGAATCTTCCGGGATTGGTAAGAAATTCGACGGTTTCCCTCAGCTCTTCGACCGCTTCATCGACTCCCGCTACATCCCTGAAGGTCACCTTGACATCGAATTCGCTGATCATTTTCGCCCGGCTTTTGCCGAAACTGAACATGTTCCTTGCCGCGCCTCCGTTCTGCTGGGTCATGCGCCTGAACATGAAAAAATAGATCAGCCCGAAAATGATCCACGGGGCGAAAAGCACGAGGAAGGTGTTGAAACTGTCGGTGCCTTCCTCGAAGGATACCTGAATGCCTTTTCCGGCGAGCAGGTCGGCCTGTTCGGCGGTGAAAGCGGGAATGGTGACGCTGAAGCGGTCGGTCTGCAGAAACGCACGGTTTTTCAGCTCGAGCCGGACGGATTTGTTCAGCTTTCCGTTCAGTATGGCCGACCGGTCGGCATAAGTTCTTACCGTGATGTCGCTGACGAGGTTTGTTTCAACGATATTCCGGTACTGATTATAGGTTATTTCGGGATTTTCAGGGGTTGAAAAAAAACGCTGGAACACAAACAGGGAGAGAAGTCCCAGCATCATGATGACAAGAAAGCCGGGAAACCTGCCGGGATTTTCTCCTCCCGATCCGGATTCCCGGTCCGGTCGGCTTCCGCCATCGCGTACCGGCTTGAAAGGATTGCGGGCACTCTCTTTTTCCGTGGTTTTTTTTCTGATTTCCGGCATATCGGCATGCAGTGGTTGAAGGAAAAAGTAAAGTCAAGGTTAACTTACGGCATTAAAAGTAATTAAAAGTAAACTGCATTAGAATGCAAAAAGTTTATTGGTAAATGGTTCGGAAAACATGCTTTTGTTGTGTTCCGGAGGTTTTTTCCCTGCTTCCGGAGGTATCGAGATTTTGTCCCTTCAAAAAACAGCGGGATTTTTTAAATTCATTGCTCCTGACACCGGTATTTAATCCTGTCAAACAATTCACTCAACAGTTTTACATCAAGCACATTATGGTTGGTCAAAGGGTCAGAACCAGGTTTGCTCCTTCTCCGACAGGTTATCTGCATGTAGGCGGTCTGCGGACAGCGCTCTACAACTTCCTGTTCGCAAAAAAGATGAAAGGGGATTTCATCATCAGAATCGAGGACACCGATCAGAGCCGGAAGGTGGCTGATGCACAGCTGAATCTCATCAGGACACTTGAATGGGCAGGGATTGTTGCCGATGAAAGCCCCGAGCACGGAGGGAACTTCGGTCCCTATGTCCAGTCGGAAAGACTGCATATCTACCGTGAATACTGTGACCGGCTGCTCGAAGAGAAAAACGCCTATTACTGCTTTTCGACATCCGAGGAACTCGAAGAAAACCGCCAGCTTCAGATGAAGCAGGGTCTGCAGCCCAAATACAACCGGAAATGGCTGCCCGAGGAGATGGGCGGTTCGATGCCTTCAGGCGAGGTGCGCAGGAAAATGGAGGAGGGTGCCCCCTATGTTATCCGCATGAAGGTGCCCGATTATGTTTCCGTATGGTTCGAGGACATGATAAGGGGGCCTATCGAATTCGATTCCTCCACCATCGATGATCAGGTGCTGATGAAATCCGACGGCTTTCCGACCTATCACTTCGCCAGTGTGATCGACGACCATCTCATGAAGTTCACCCATATCATTCGCGGTGAGGAGTGGTTGCCGTCCATGCCGAAACATCTGCTGCTGTACGAGTTTTTCGGATGGGAGCCCCCGAAATTCGCCCATCTTCCCCTCCTGCTCAATCCCGACCGTTCGAAGCTCAGCAAACGTCAGGGTGATGTGGCCGTCGAGGACTATATCCGCAAGGGATACAGTTGTGATGCGATCGTGAATTTCGTGGCCATGCTTGGCTGGAACGAGGGTGAAGGCACCGAACAGGAGGTGTACAGTCTTGAGGAGCTTATCGAAAAATTTTCGATCGAGCGGGTCGGCAAGGCCGGTGCTGTGTTCAATGTGGAAAAGCTGAACTGGCTTGAAAAGCAATATATCAAGAACCGTCCTGCCGAGCAGATCATCAGGACCATCAGGCCGCTGCTTGTTGCCGAACTTGAAAAGCAGCGGGCTGAAATGCCCTTTGACATCATCACCAGCGACCGCTATCTCGAACAGGTCATCGAGCTCATGCGGGAACGCGTGGGATTCGAGCATGAATTCGTCACCTTCTCATCCTACTTTTTCTTCGAACCCGGAACCTATGAGGAGGAAGCCGTGAAAAAGCGCTGGACACCGGAAACCAACGGCCTGCTGCGGGAATTTCTGTCGACGCTTGAGGTCCTGGAGCCGTTCAGCGCTGAAGCCATAGAGGGCGCCCTGAGAGAGTTCGTTGCGCCTAAAGGCCTGAAAGCCGCCGCATTGATTCACCCGCTGAGAATTCTTGTTTCGGGAGTCAGTTTCGGACCGAGCCTCTATCACATGCTTGAGGTGGTGGGCAGGGATGCGGTGCTTCGCAGGATTGCAAAAGGGATCGAACGGATATCCGTTCCTGTTTAGCTTTCGCAGGTGCCGGGGTCTCTCTTTCGCCCCGGCTCTGTTCAGGTAATCTGTTTTTCAAATGTATTGTTTTGAATTTTGATGCGCGTTTATTATACTGTGCCTCACAATCATGGACAGATAGCTCAGTTGGTAGAGCAAAGGACTGAAAATCCTTGTGTCGGGGGTTCGATTCCCTCTCTGTCCACCCGGTTTTTTTTCGGTGCTGTTGCACCGGTGAAAAGAGCACAATCCATTTCCGCCTTCACTTCCTTCTCTATTCCAGTTCGTTTCCCTGAAAGAGCCTGTCCCTGTGCAGCTGCTTTTCATGACAGAACCGCATAATTCCCGGTATGAATATCACCACAGAACCTCGGCAGGAAATCTGGCATGACATGCAGGATCCGGGCGCCTATGAATGGTGGTACTTTGATGCTGAAGACAAGCAGAGCGGAATTTCCGTTGTGCTTATCTGGTTTGCAGGGTTTCCGTTTTCGCCCTATTACATGCAGCGTTACGATGAATGGAAACGCAGGGGAGCCGCGGCTTTTCCGCACTCTTCCGATTATGCAGGGTTCAGTTTCCAGTTGTACGAGCAGGGCCGTGAAACGCTCAATTTCATCCGGGAGGGCGGCAAGAGTTTGTTTTCAGGCAATCGTGAAGAGATCGGACTCTGTTTTGAAAACTGCCGCTTTTCCTTCGATGCCATAAAAGACGAATACCGGCTTTCCGTTGATTTCAGCTTTCCCGCACGCAGCAGGAGGGTAAATGCCGATTTGCTTTTTCGGGTCAGTCGCCGTATCAGTTATTCGAAAAGGGATGGCAACAATGCCGGAATGGATGCATGCCATCAGTGGCTCTTGAGCGTTCCCAGGGCAGATGTCGAGGGGTATATCGATATTGCCGGTGAGAATGGCGGGGGTTCCCGGCGAATCACGCTCAGGGCGTTAGGGTATCACGACCATAACCTGGGCACCATGCCAATGCAGGAGTATATCTCCCGATGGTACTGGGGAAGGGCTTTTTCGGAGCGGTACGACATTCTTTACTACCTGATTTTTTTCAGGAATCGCAGCTACAAGCCGGTGAGTTTTCTCATGCTGCATGACAATGCAGCCGGCACGGTTTCAGTTGCCGACTCACTTCAGTTCAGCGAGAGGGATTTTTCCACGGGGGTTTTCTCGCCGCTTCACGGCAGGACGCTCGAACTTCATGCAGAGAGGGTATCAGTCAGGATTTCGCAGAAAAAAGTGCTCGATGTCGGCCCTTTTTATCTCCGTTTCGCATCGAACCTGTCGCTTCGCATCGATGGACATGATCTTGTCGGCATCAGCGGGATCTCCGAGTTCCTCAACCCCGTAAGGCTGCAGTCGCGATTCATGCGCTTTTTTACCCGGAGCAGGATTTGGCGGGATGGTCAGCAGTCGTTCATGTACGATTATTATAATTTTTTTAAAGGGTGTTCGGATTGGTTTAAACGGAAAAAATTATAAATTCGGAATTTATTTGTACCGCCCTGCAAGGGGGTGCACCGCTGTAACGGCAGGATTGAACAGATTGCCGGCAACCCGGGCAGAGGATGCTTTTCATTTCTTAACAACAGCATTAAAAAGGAGATAGATCGTAATGGCACAACAAGGTAATTTCAAGAGCCCGGCCAGGATGGGCGGACTTGGAGACGGTGCTTCAGTCTCTTCCTCCGGGCCGGTTTCTGCCGGAAAACCAAGGGAAGATGGGCTGAAAGGAGTTAATTTCGAACGTCGCAGCTTTCTGGGCAAGGTTGTCGGCGGAGTCGGCGCCGCAGTTGCGGTATCGACGCTCTACCCGGTGGTGAAATACATTATTCCTCCAGTCAAAGAAGTAAAAGAGGTGAATGAAATGGTTGTTGGCAAAGCTTCCGAGGTTCCGGAAAATACCGGTAAAATCTATCCCTTCAACAAGGATAAGGTCATCGTCGTCAACGATAACGGCACACTGACCGCCTGCAGCGCTGTCTGCACCCATCTGGGCTGTCTCGTCCGCTGGGAAGACAAGGATAATCTTCTGTACTGCCCCTGTCATGGAGCGAAGTACAAGCAGACCGGCGAAATCATTTCCGGACCCCAGCCTCTGCCCCTGGCCGTTTATTCGGCAAGGGTCGAGGGTGACGATCTTATTGTTTCAAAAGCTTAATTTTAAACGTTGTTGAAAACCAAGGGAGTCAGAAAATATGGCTGAAAACAATCAGAACGCTCCGGCAGGAAACGCTCCTGCCAAGCCGAAACCGCCAGCTCCGGATGCCGCCAAGCCGGCAGCACCGGGTGCTGTTAAACCAGCTGCGGGAGCAGCCAAACCAGCCGTTCCGGCTGTTGCCAAACCTGCCGCAGCAACGGGCGGCGTGTACAAACCGCCTGTTGACAGGCCCGATCCGGATCCATACAAGGCAAGCAAGCAGAGTGCCCTTGGCGCATGGTTCCAGGAGCGTTTTTACGTTCTTGCGCCCGTGATCGAGTACCTCAAGAAGAAAGAGGTTCCCCAGCACCGACTTTCCTTCTGGTATTATTTCGGCGGTCTCACGCTTTTCTTCTTCATCATCCAGGTGCTTACAGGACTGCTTCTTCTGCAGTATTACAAGCCGACCGGATCCGAAGCGTTCAGTTCCTTCGTCTTCATCCAGAAAGAGGTGCCTTTCGGGTGGCTGATCCGCCAGGTGCACGCATGGTCTGCCAACCTCATGATCGGCATGGCCTTTATTCACATGTTCAGCACTTTCTTCATGAAATCCTACCGCAAGCCGCGTGAGCTGATGTGGGTCAGTGGTTTTGTGCTGCTCGTCCTTTCCCTGGGCTTCGGTTTTACCGGTTACCTGCTTCCCTGGAACGAGCTTGCATTTTTCGCAACGCAGGTCGGTACTGAAGTTCCCAAGGTTATGCCTGGCGGAGCCCTGCTTGTCGATATCCTTCGCGGCGGAACCGACGTAAGCGCTGAAACCCTTACCCGCATGTTCTCACTGCACGTCGTACTGCTGCCCGGCCTGCTTCTGCTTGTGCTTTCCGCACACCTCATGCTTGTGCAGGTGCTCGGTACCTCTTCTCCTATCGGGTACAAGGAAGCCGGTCTTGTCAAAGGCTACGAGAAGTTTTTCCCGACTTTCCTTGCAAAGGATGCCATCGGCTGGATGATCGGCTTTGCCCTTCTCATTTATCTGGCAGTCATGTTTCCGTGGGAGATCGGCGTGGAAGCCAACCCGCTTGGATCGGCTCCTGTCGGAATCAAGCCTGAGTGGTATTTCTGGGCACAGTTCCAGCTTCTCAAGGATTTCACTTTCGAAGGCGGAGAACTGCTTGCGATCGTGCTCTTCACGGTCGGTGCGATCTTCTGGATCCTGGTGCCGTTCCTCGACCGTCAGGCTTCAAAAGAGC
This sequence comes from Chlorobiota bacterium, assembly GCA_016866305.1. Taxonomy (GTDB): domain Bacteria; phylum Bacteroidota; class Chlorobiia; order Chlorobiales; family Chlorobiaceae; genus Chlorobium. Next base: position 43,875 of record VGMX01000003.1, read on the forward strand.
AGAGAAGCCCGATTTTCACCATTATCGGCCTGCTTGTACTTGCATTCCTTCTGGTCAACACCTACAGGGTTTACGCGGAGTACAGCCAGTTGTAAGGAACTGACTGCACCTCATGCTTTTTTTTCCGAAAGGGAGACGGCTGAAGCAAAAAGGGCTGCCCGCAAAGGCGGCCCTTTTTGCTTCAGCCGTTCAGTGCCGCTTCGTGCTGAATCCGAAACGGAAAAAGCTGCTTCCCGGATAGCGAAGCAGCTTTTTTTAATGCATGTTTTTTTACCCGAAAGGAACGATGCGGGGCGTCAGGACTGTTCGAGACGCTTTTCGGCATGCCTTTCAGGAGCGTCATCCCCCATCCTCCGGAACAATTCACCCAGTTCATATCCCGCCAGAAAGGCACGGATGCCGAGTTGCTCAGATACGTCGGGGCATGGCGGTTCCCCATCAGCCACGATGTCGGTTTCATTCCGGGCAGCCATGAGGTTCAGCGTTGCGGTGCGCATCAGCCATGAGGCAAGGAGCGTGAATCCCTGTTCCCGGAACCAGGTTTTCTGATACCGGTACTCTATCTGCAGCAGCCTCTCCACGGATCCGCTGCAGGTGCGGTACAGTTTGTCGAGGCTTTCCAGCATGGCGATTTCCGGTTTCCCGCACTCCCCGGCTTCAGGTGCTGAAAGCAGGCAGGCGAGAAGGTCGGCAACCGTTCCTCCGGCGATGCCCGGCATGCCGTTTTCCCTGTAGTATGTGCTCAATGCGTCGTGCATCAGCCAATCGTCGATGAGATTCGACTTTACAAGGCCGTTTCCGGCAAGCATCCGCTGCAAGGAATCGAGAATGATCCAGTGCAGGATGAGCACCCGCTCGTCTGCTCTTTCAGGGTTCTCATCCTGATGGTCGTTTTCCCCGTGCAGCACTGTTTCGGATGCCCGGTACAGCGCCAGTGCCCTCTCTTCGATGCCTTCAGGAATGGTGATTTCCTGCCCGACAAGGTCTGCGTAGAGGGTGGAAACCTTGACGAACAGGACGAGAAGCTGTTTGCTGAACGCATCCGGCTCCACGTTGCCGGCTCTTTTTTCATCATGCTGCGAGTCGAGGAACGCCGTAATGATGCGGTGAAGGGGGGTCAGACTCATCTGGAGCACGGCATGTTCCATCGAGGGGATTCCCCGTCCGTCGAGTTCCCGGCAGAGCATATCATAGGGACGGAGCTTCGAAGGATGTACCTCCCGGAATTCGAGCAGGAGATTGTAACGGTAACCGTCGAGTGAAAGAAACAGCCCTTCAGAGGCAAGCTGTGCTGCCGGTCGGATGAACTCCAGTCCGCAAGCGTGGTCCCTGAATACGATGTAGACCCCGTTTTCCGAATTCAGTCCGAGACCCTCGACAAGTGACGACTGCCGGATTTCATCCCCGACCCTGTATCCGGAGGATGTCCTGATCCAGCCGGAAGCCCGATTGACGGTATTGTTGAAGATGAAAAGAGCCTTCCCGTCGCCAAGCCGGTTCGAATAGGCGAAAATGTTTTCGTTGACCGTTCCTTCCGGGCTGTAGACATCGTACAGGAAGAAGTTGCACACCTCGGCAAAGATCGGACGTTTCTTCATGACCGGGAAGATTTCCCGGTAGTGACGAGCAACCAGATGATCGTCAGGGTGCTCGTCGTAATAGGCTTTTGCGTATTCCATGCCGTATTTTTCATGGAATCCCTCAACCTGGCCGTGGCCGAACATCGGCAGGCCCGGCAGGGTGATCATCATCATGCAGATGCCGAAATACTTGTCGCCGTTGCCGAACTGTGCGATTGCGGTATCCTCGTCCGGGTTGTTCATGAAGTTCACGTACCGCTTCAGAATTTCGGCATCAAACTCCAGGGTGTTCTTGATCAGGTAGCGGTAGCCGGCGTTATCCTCCTTTTTAAGCATGTGCATGAACGCGCTGTTGTAAACACGGTGCATGCCGAGCGTGCGCACGAAGTACCCTTCGAGCATCCAGAACGCTTCGGCGAGCAGGAGGGTATCGGGTACCTCGCGCTGTACCCGGTCAACCACCTCCCGCCAGAACTCGACTGGTATTGCGGCATCGAAATCAGCCATGCTCATGCTGTGCGCAGTTCTCGACGGAACTGCGGCCTCATGGCCGGGCAGGGGGAACCAGAGCCGCTGGATGTGCCTTTTGGCAAGCACCATGGCTGCATCGAAGCGGATCACCGGGAACATGCGGGCGACATGCAGGATCTGCTGGATCACTCCCTCGCGAACCTCCGCACTGAGGAAGTTCAGCTGGGCGGTGTCATTCCACGGCATGTTGGTGCCGTCGTTGCCGTGGTAAATGTAGCGGGTATCGCCGTTCGAATGGTCGACGCGCTTGAAGGTGACCGCGGCATCGGAGCGGTTCCAGTAACCGTCCTCGATATAGATGCCGTACCGGTGGTCGCTTGAGAGATTCGGGCCGTTATAGGTATAGTTCGCATAGGGCGACCAGGGAGATGACAGGAACCAGTCGGGCCGGTTTTTCACGAGTTCGGAATCGAGTCCGGTGTGGTTCGGCACCATGTCGCTGGCAAGGCGAACGCCCCGCTGCATGGCCCGGTGGCGCAGGTTCAGGTAACCGTCGTAGCCCCCGAGGTCGTCGGCGATGTCATACCGGTCGAGCGCATAGGCCGAGGACTTTGCTTCGGGGTTGCCCTGGATCTGCTTGATTTTCTGTGATGCGGGGCTGCGCTGCCAGAGGCCGATCAGCCAGAGTGAGGTAAACCCCCTTCCGGCAAGCAGGTCGAGCTCCTCGTCCGGAATATCCTGAAGCCGGGCGATGTGCCGGCCATATTTTTTGCTCAGCTGATCGAGCCAGACGTAGGTGCTTTTGGCGATCATCACCACCTCGGGCATCCACGAGGAGTCGGGAGAGTAGTTTGCCGGAGCGTTCTCCAGCGAACTGAAATCCGGGGCATGTGCCCCTTTTTCGAACCATCCGCCCTCCTTTCGGCTCTCGGGATTCGCTGAGAGATTTTCAAAAAAGAGGTACCGGTTTTCATCCTGGATATACGCAATGGCTTCCGCGAGAAGCGGCCAGAATCGAGAGCCTTCAAGCAGTTCAGCCCAGTTCATCCTGATATAGCGCAACTGGTCGAGAATGGAGTTCGGAGCATGCCGGATAGGCATGGTGATCAGTTCAGCCAGATCGGTGTCTCCCGGTCCTGCGGAGCCCATGGCTTTCATTGCACCGAGCATCACCTGGATAAGCTTCCGGTATGCGTTTTCTTCACGCAGCCCGCGGTCGGAAATGAACGCCGATAACCGGTCAAGTGCCGGGTTCTGGTTGTTCAGCCAGATCAGCAGGGACTCTTCGAGCACCTCTTCGCGGTTCGTCCTGTCCTGCAGGAATGTTTCCATCCTTTCGGTTCCGCTGAAAATGCCTGTTGTCGGAAACGATTCAAGGAAGCGGTGAAGATAGCTCGTGGTGTCACGCTCCGGCAGAGACGCCTCGAAATTTTTTCGCACATCGCCAAGAAGAGCTGGATTGCGGCGAGCGGCTGTTTTCGAAAGCACATAGTGCAGCACCTCGTGCAGCAGTTTCATGCCGTGCAGTTGTGCGGGAAGAATGCTCTCGGCGGAACCGATATGGTTGTTGAAGATTCTGGACTGTTCCTCGGCTTTTTTCTGGCTTTCCTGCATATCCCCGGGAAGCCGGAGAAACTCCGGATCATGCTGTTGAAACAGTGCTCTTGCCGCCCGGTTGAGATAAAAATGTTCTTTATTTCCGGTAATGGTTGTAGTGATCATGTTGGCTGAATGTATGGAATGCTTTGCCCCCCTTTCCATAACGGGGCATTGGCTGTGGTGCTCCTGTCAAGGTACGGAAATTCCCGATAATACATCCGCTCGGAGAGTTTGACCGATCATGTATTTCCGGTTATGCCAATATCACCGGCAACTGCCGGCAATCGGGGCACCTTTTTCAGTGCATTCCGGGGGGCAACACAGACCATGTTGTGCAGACGCCTCCGCAATCGACCATTACCGTATTTTCCTGTCCAGATAACGCTGCAGGTAAGTGAAACCGAGATCCTTTGCGGATCGCAGGATATCGACACCGACCAGGCCCATGGCGGTTGTTATTCCTGAGCGGGAAGGTCCAGCAGGTTCGGCATGGATTGCCCTGGCTGGTCGCGAAGATTTGCAGGATGGTTTCAGCGCCCTGCCGATCAGTACCCCTGCGGCAAGCACCGCACCCGCAGTTTCCAGCGGGTGTTTTCTTACCACTTCCAGAGGTGAGAGTTCGGCCTGCAACTCATCTTTCAGGTGTCGCGCCCTTTGCCTGATCTGTTCTTCTTTTTCGGCGATGGTATTCTGCAGGTCCTCAATCCTTGCCTGGATGCCGTCAAGGGATTCATTTGTAGTCATGGGTGGAGAGAAGAAGTTTCTGTATCAGGTTCGGAAGCAGGTGCGGCCTGATTCTGATGAAAAAGAAAAAGCACGAGAGGAACACCAGGCTGACCAGGAGGTATCCGATGAACACGTGCCCGGTCAGTTCGCCAAGCAGCAGCGCTATCGTGGTGATCAGGTACGCTACTCCGATCATCAGGACAACGCCGAGCAGGAGCAGGGCTGCGGCTATCGATATTTTTTTTGTGAGATCGATTTTAACCAGTTCGGTTTTTGCCTCGACAATGGCAAGCACATCCTCATAGGTGGAGGTTACGGTTTCGTCAATCAGCCCAGGTATGCCGGTCTGTTTCTGCTTCGAAGCTTCCGTCCGGTTTTTTCGCAATGTCTCACGAATCATGATGGTATGGAAAGAGTGGTCGATAGGGCTCAGCGCCTCCGTTTCAGAAGAAAACCAAGCACGGTTCCCGCCCCGAGCGTGTAGAGCATGGCCGGGACAGGTTTTTCCCTGATATATGTTTTCATCTTTTCGACGCTCTTTTTCAATTGCTCGTACTGCTCGCTCTCCATGAACGAAGAGATCGCGTCGGAAACAGTGGCTCCCAATTCCCTGACCTGTTCAGGAATCTGGTAGGAGTCCGGTGTTTGAGGTTCGGTTTCATCGCTGCTGTGGATGACGACCGGGACTTCCTGTTCCATATACGTTTGGCTTGATGTTGATCGGAATTCAAAAAAAGGAATATAACGACATTATGCTAAAACAACATCCTCCCTCCGTCCACATTGATGACCTCTCCGGTAATGTACTCGCTTTCCATAAGGAAGAGGATGGTGCGAACAATATCGAGGGGGTCGCCTGTCTTGTGCAGCGGTATTTTTTCGATCAGTTTCTCCTCAGGTTCCTCCTCCCGTCCGGGATACATGCTGATGGTACCCGGCGCGACGGAATTGACGAGGATCCGGGGTGCGAACTCCCGTGCGAATATTTTCGTGAGATGCTGGATTCCTGCTTTCGAGACCGTATAGGGGGCATAGTTTTTCCAGACCAGCCCCGCAGATATGTCGGTCATGGTGATGATGCGCGACATGAACGGCTGTTTCTGCATGATCCCTGCGGCCTCCTGCATGGTGAAGAAGGTGCCTTTCAGGTTGGTGTCAACCAGACTGTCCCAATCAGTTTCCGTTACTTCGGGCAGTCTGGTGGGGTAGAAATTCGATGCGCCTGCAACCAGCAGGTCAAGCCGTTCGTACAGTTCCCGGAACCGTCCGAACGCTGCGGCGATTTCCGAAGGTTTGGAAATGTCGCACTGCACCATTGCCGATTCCGGACTTACCCAGCGAAGCCGTTCAAGGGTTTCTCCGGCCTTCTCTTCCCCGTGATGCCAGGTGAAGAATACCGTGTAACCCTGTCCGGCAACGGAGAGTGCGATTTCGCTGCCGAGTTTGCCGGACGCGCCGGTCATAAAGCAAACCTTTCTGCCGGATGCTGTCATGGAAGTAATTGTTACGTTCAAACGCCGTAAACAGTTAACAGCAGCGACAGGTAAAAAGTTGAAAAGCCGGATGTTCAGGAGCCCGGCTTCTGCCGGGTTTCCTTCAGCTTCATCACAATCGGGTTGAAGGCTTTCGAGGCCACCAGCACCTCGTCGCCCGGTTTCAGGTTTGCCACGTCCCGTTCGCTCAGCACCACTTCCACCAGTTCGTTGCCCGTTCCGATAACAGCAAGATAGATGCAGTCAACCTTGCGGATGCTGAGAATGATGCTGATGAACGAAAATTTGTTCGAGGTGATCCGGTCGAGAAAGACATCATGAGGAGAGCCATTTCTCGAGATGCGTCCGTTTTTTATGACAGCGACGCTGTCCGACAGCTTGAACACCTCCTGTTTGTCGTGTGATACGAGGAGAGTCGAGAGCCCGAAGCGGCGGTGAACCTTCAATATTTCGTCCTGCAGCTGACTTCTGGTTTTCTGATCGAGCGCCGAAAGCGGTTCGTCGAGCAGAAGGATGTCGGGAGTGCGCAGGATTGCCCGTGCCAGCGCCACACGCTGCCGCTGTCCTCCGGAAAGCGTCTCGGGGTGGCGGTCGCGCAGCGCCCCAAGATCGGTGAGTTCAAGCATCTCGTCAACCTTGGTCGGCTCTTTTTTCTCCTGTGCAAAGAGCAGATTGTCCCGTACGGTCATTGAAGGAAAGAGCGCGTAATCCTGAAAGACCATGCCGACCCGGCGCTTCTGAGGGGGCAGGTTGATGCCTGAGTTGCTGTCGAACCAGGTATCTCCGTTCACGTCGATCCGCCCGCTGTCGGGTTTTTCCAGCCCGGCAAGCATGCGAAGAAGCGTTGTTTTGCCGCTTCCCGACTTTCCGTAGAGCGTGAGGATTGACCTGTTCTCTATCTGCAGATCAACCGAAAGCGTGAAAGGGCCGTTCGCACCGGAAAGTCTTTTCTCGACGGCAATACGGATCATCGCAGATCGAGTTTTTTGTTGACGATGTAGACAGTCATGAGAATCGCAAAGGAGAAGACAAAAAGGATTGCCGCATAGAGGTGTGCCGACTGGTAATCGAGCGACTCTACCAGGTCGTAGATCGCTATGGACGCGACTTTCGTTTCATGATCGATACTGCCGCCGATCATCAGCACCACCCCGAACTCGCCGACAGTATGCGCGAAGGCGAGCACACCGCCGGTGAGCAGGGAACTTTTCATGGATGGCAGAATCACCTTCAGCATGGTCAGCGCTTTCGATTTTCCGAGGCTGTAGCTTGCCTCGATGAGGTTGCGGGGAACGGCATTGAATCCGGCCTGCAGAGGATGCACCATGAACGGCAGGCTGAAGATCACCGACCCCAGCACAAGACCGTCGAAACTGAATGCGAGCTGGTGGCCGAACAGATGTTCCCACAGGCTGCCGAGCCATCCCTGCCGGCTGAAGGCGAGCAGGAAGTAAAAACCGAGCACCGAAGGCGGCAGTACGAGAGGCAGGGCGAACAGCGCTTCAAGCAGCGGTTTGATCCGTACGCGGGTCTGCGACAGGAACCAGGCAAGCGGCATGCCGAGCAGGTAGAGAATCACGGTTGTCACCGCTGCAAGTTTCAGGGTGAGCAGAAGCGGCGCAAAGTCAAGCGTCATGAGCGGCCTCCAGCGATATCTGACTTGCCTTGACCATGACGGTCACCTCGTCGCCCGGTTCGAGCGCCAGCCGTCGGAGTGCCTTCATGGTAATGATGCTGCTGAACTCTCCTGCCGGGCAGGAGAGGGAGACATCGGCAAGAATGCTCCCGGTGCCGATTTTCCCGATCACAGCCTGGAAGCGGTTGCTGAAGCTGATTTCACCGCTGAGCCGTTTTGCAAGAACCACTTCGGTCTCCTTGAAGAGTGCCTGCACCCGGCTTCCTTCGCTGAACCCCGGCTTCAGGTCGAAGAGCAGCATCGAGAGGCTTGTCCCTGAAGCATCGAGTTCGAGAAAGCAGAGCGATTCGTGCCGTTCCACCCTCTTTATGACGGCAGCAAGCTTATTCATTGGGCAGGGTGAATCCGTAGCGTTTGAAGATACTCCTTGCCTCCCGGGAACCGATAAACTGCTCGAACTTCACTGCGGTCTGATTTCCCGATGCCGGTTTCAGAAGCACGTAACCCTGCACGATCGGCTTGTGGGTGCTTTGAGGCACGAGAACGTAATTGCCCTCTTTTGCAAGTACGGGGGCAAGTGCGAGCGAATAGGCGAGCAAGCCGACATCCGCAGCCCCTGTCTGTACGAACTGTGCTGTCTGCTGGATGTTTTCTCCAAGCACAATCCGGTTCTTCACCTTGTCGTAAACCTTGTAATGCTCCATGACCTCTCTGGCAATCCTTCCGTAAGGCGCGTGTTCAGGGTTTGCCATGGCTATTTTTCCGACTTTCGGATCGGTGAGCAGTCTGATGCCTTTTTTGGCATCGAGTCCGCCTGATTTTGTGACCCATACGGTCAATCTTCCGATTGCATAGGGTTTCGGCCTGGAAATTGCCGAACCCGAAGCGCTCAGCTTCTCAGGGTAGCTGATGTCTGCCGAGAAAAACATGTCGTACGGGGCCCCATTCTCGATCTGGGAGAACGCTTTTCCTGACGAGCCGTATACCGCCGACACCTTGTCGCCCGGATTTTTCCTGACGTATGCGCTGATGATATCCTTCATGGCATACTGCAGGTCCGAAGCCGCGGTGATGCTTACCTGGCCAGCCGGAAGCGGCGATGCGGCGAGAAAGAGCATCGCGAAAAGAGCAGTGAATATCCGAGCTGTCTTGTTCATGCTGAAATTGTTTTGGATCAGGAGTGTTGCGGCAGAATGCTGCCGGATGTCGGCGGGTTTGCCGAAATAGACCGACGAGAGCACAAGAATATCCACACCTGTACCACGTCTGCTCCGGCAGCCGCTATCTTGAGCGCTTCTTCGGCGGTGTCGGCTTCGACGATCACCCGGTTTTCGGGAGCGGAGGCTTTCAGCTTTGCAATCCGGTCAAGAAATGCGTCGAGTCCGCCCAGGAACTCCGTATGCTGGCGGAAAACGAGGATGGGTTCGGACAGTCCCAGACGGTGGGGAAGCGCTCCGCCCGCCATGATCGATTTGATGGCTATCTTTTTCGTGCCGGGAAACGACTTCCGGGTAGTGACCACCGAAATGCCGGGATTGGAAGAGCGTGCAGCCCGCACCACTTTGGCGGTTCGGGTGGCGATGCCCGAAGCGTACTCCAGCAGGTTCATTGCCACTTTCCATCCCTCATGCAGGCTTGCCGCGCTGCCCGATGCGGCAAGGAACGTCGTTCCGGATTCCGCCTCAGTGCCGCTCGGCAGGCACGACAGTACCTTCACCCCGCATTTCTCCAGTACCCTCGCGGCCTCCTCGGTGCAAGAAAGCACGGTATGGTGCCGGCTTGTGAAGCTGATGGTTCCGGGGTTCCCGCCGATGTCGAGCAGGGTGGTTGTGAGGTCGCCGCAGGGAACATCCTCGTCGATGAATCGTTCAATCTCCGAATCGGGCAGTTGGTACATCGTCATGGTTTCTGTTATTCTCGTTATAACATGTCAGATATTTCGCCTTGCAAAAAAGAGCCGCTTTCAGGGCCTCATCGTGAAAACGGCTGGCAGCCAAGGGAAGGTTATGTCCGGTTCCGTTCCAAATGCTCCCGGCACAGGGCCCTTTGATTATGCTGTCAATACTGGTATATTAATAATAAATTAAGAATATTAAAATAATAAACCTTAAATAATAAGGATAAATCCCGGGAGTGCCGATTATATTCTTACATTCAGGTTGGATTATGTCGTTATGCCTCGTTTGCAGGCAGGCTTTTCTGTAGACTCTCGTTATGTATTATGAGATATAACGAATTTTGCGGGAAAACAGGGAGAGCAATACTTTGACCGGGAGGTCCTGAGCTTTCTTTCTGCCGATTTAACGTTTCCGTAACCTGCCGGCAACAATGCCTCAATAATTCCGGATATATCTTGAAAAACAGTGCCATTGATGACGATTTGCCGGATATCAGGGATGCTCGTGTTCCTGAGCCCTGGCAGGACAGTCAGAGATTCGAAGATCGATCCGGGGTTGAAAAATCAGTATCGGCAATGGACCTTCGCTGCACAATGCAGGCTTCTTGTCTGGGCTGAAAAGAAGATTTGCCGTCATGGTCGTCAGGCACAACAGGCATCAAGAACGCCGGATCAGGATCACATTGCTGGAATTGAGCGTGATGACCTCTTTTATCGTAACCAATGAAATGCTACAGCACAGCGCTTCACGAAAAAAACCTTTCTGATCGCTGCTGAATTGACGAGGACTGTGCGAACGGCAGTACGGTTTCATTAACGTTCTATCCCTTCCGATCATGGAAAAGAAAAAAAACGTGCTTTTTCTCTGTACCGGCAATTCGGCTCGAAGCCAGATGGCCGAGGGATTGCTGCGTACTCTTGCAGGTGACCGTTTCGAGGCGATGAGCGCCGGACTCGAGCCAAAAGACGCGGTGCATCCCCTTGCGGTTGAAGTCATGCGGGAAATCGGTATCGATATCGGCAGCCAGAAACCCAAAACAGTTGAAGTCTATCTCGGAAAGGTACCTGTTCACTATCTCATTGTTGTGTGCAACCGGGCGCAGGCGACCTGTCCGAGAATATGGCCCGGCCTGATGGACGGGAACCGGTATTACTGGCCGGTCGATGACCCTGCGGCCATCTCCGGCAGTGTGGATGAACAGTTTGCGCTGTTCCGCGCGGTCAGGGACGAGCTGCAGGAGAAGCTCCGGAAGTGGGTTGGAGAGGTTGCCCCGTAACGGGCAACCCCTGATCCCATCGTTGCTGAAGGCTTTCCTCTGTCATTCAGGGAAGATTCCGAAGCGCCTTATCAAGGGCATCGATAAGGTCGTCGGGATGTTCCAGCCCGATGGAGAGCCGGATCAGATCGTCGGGAAGTCCTCCCTGCAATCGCTGTTCCCGGGACAACTGGCTGTGGGAGGTACTGGCCGGGTGCAGGATAAGGCTCTTGGCATCGCCGACATTGGCAAGGTGAGAGAAAATGTCGATGGAGTCGATCAGCCCGACAGCAGCATCATACCCGCCTTTCAGCCCGAACACCACCATTCCCCCGAACCCGTTTTTCAGCACGTTCGATGCCGCAGCATGGGACGGGTCGTTCTGCAGGCCCGGATAGCGAACCCAGGCCACTTTCGGATGCTCCTGCAGGTAACCGGCAACTTTCAGGGCGTTCTCGCAATGCCGGGCCATCCGCACATGCAGGGTTTCAAGCCCCTGCAGGAATATCCACGCATTGTCGGGCGAAATGCACGAACCGAGATTCCGCAGCGGTACGGTTCGTACCCGCAGGGCAAAAGCGACAGGGGCGAGCGGTTCGGGAAGATCGAGCGCCCACCGCAGCCCGTGATAGTTGGCATCAGGTTCCGTGAAGAGCGGGTGGCGGCCTTTCGACCAGTCGAACCGTCCGGCATCGGTAATGCTCCCTCCTATGGCGGTGCCATGCCCGCCGATCCATTTCGACAGCGAATTCACCACGATGTCCGCTCCGAGTTCGATTGTGTTCAGGAGCCAGGGGGTCGTGAAGGTCGCATCGACGATCAGCGGAAGTCCGTTCCGGTGCGCGACATCTGCGACAGCCTTAACGTCGGTGTAGTCGAGCGCAGGATTGCCGATGGTTTCGATGAAGAGCGCCCTGGTCTTTGGCGTGATGGCCTGCTGGAAGTTTTCCGGGTCCCCGGGATCGACGAAGTTCACCTTAATGCCAAGTTTCGGCAGGATGGCGTCAAACTGCGTATAGGTTCCTCCGTAGAGGTTGCTGGCGGCTACGATCTCGTCTCCCGCTTCGGCCAGGGTGATGATGGCATAAAAGATGGCCGACGTTCCAGATGCGAGCGCAACCGAGGCGGCCCCGCCTTCAAGCTCCGTTATGCGACGTTCGAGAATATCGGTGGTAGGATTCATGAGTCGGGTATAGATATTGCCGAGTTCTTTCAGGGCAAAAAGGTTCGACGCATGTTCCGTATCCCTGAAAAGATACGATGTCGTCCTGTAGACCGGCACTCCGCGGGAGAGGGTGTCATCGACCGGCTGGCCGGCATGCAGGGCAAGGGTTTCGAAACGGTAGGGTTTGTTCTGTTTCATGGCGTTGTCTTTTCTTGCTGTTGTTGAGAGGAAAGCGAGGTTCATTTTCCGAAAAGCCTGTAGCGCTGCAGGTTGAACTGGTAGTACAGGAAGCAGCCGAAGCAGAACCCACCGAGCGCCACGGCGGCCGCAATCCCCACGATGCCGGAAAGCACCCATCCACCCAGCGGCGCATCAAGCAGGAACGCAAGCTGCGCCGAGCCAAGCAGGATTGCAGCGATGGCGTTGTTGAAGCGCATCAGCTGCGGGCTCTCCACGGGAGCCCCCTCGTTCTGCCGGGCAAGCAGGCGCGAGCCGATAATATAGATCAGGCTGGCACGCCTGCCGAAAAGCACTGCCGGCAGGATGACAAGGAAGAGCACGGTAATGAAGACGGGCTGCTGCAAAGCGATCGCTCCGGTAACGCCGGCAAGCAGCACGGTGCGGTTGAGCTTCACAATGGGCAGCGGTATGGCCTGGCTGTTTGTTTCCGGGGTATGAACGGACATGGCGGTACTTGTTTTTTATGAGTTATTTCAGGAAATAAAAAAAGCCGGTTCTGGCACTTTGAACCGGCTTTCAGGAGACAGATCCCAAGTATGAAACATGCATGTCACATCCCGTATCCTCTCGTGTTTATACCGGCAGGTGCTGATTCGCCATGGCGACAGCTGCGGCACATCATTCGGGTTTTCGGATGTTTCATGTTCGTATTCCGGTTTCGTTTCTTAACAATTGTTAATTTAATCACTTTTTTCGTTTTTGCAAACATATCAATTTTTCAGGCAGGAGAACCTGCTGCTGCCTCCGCATCGCTTGGTCGGGAAGAAAATTACGCATGGCTGGAAGCGCAGCAGATTCAGGGCTATGGATTCAGAGTGCGAGGCCTTAAGAAAGGGGAAATCGAAATGGAACTGGCGGCAATGGCACACAACATTGCCAGGATGGCGGGATGATATCCCGCTTTTTTCTTGTGCCGTTGATCATCCTGTTCGGTGGGGAGCAATAAAAAGGCTGTCTCAGTGTTGCTTCTGAGACAGCCTCGTTTCGTCGCAACGCGCTCTCAAGGGAATATTACCTGCCGAGCGCCTTCAGCATGGCCTGGCCGATGTCTCCGGGGTTGTCCACCACACGGATCCCGGCAGCTTCCATGGCCCGTATTTTATCCTCGGCGGTACCCTTTCCTCCCGAAACGATCGCTCCGGCATGCCCCATCCTGCGGCCGGGAGGCGCAGTTCTGCCCGCGATAAAGCCGACAACCGGTTTTTTGAAATACTTTCTGATGTACTCGGCAGCTTCCTCTTCAGCGCTGCCGCCGATTTCACCGATCATCACCAGCCCTTCGGTCTCGTCATCCCTGGAGAACATCTTGACTGCGTCGATAAAGCGCGTGCCGATGATGGGATCTCCCCCGATACCGATGCAGGTCGACTGGCCGAGGCCGACGGCCGTCAACTGATGAACCGCCTCGTAGGTGAGGGTCCCGCTGCGCGAAACAACCCCGATCGAGCCCTTCTTGTGGATGAAACCCGGCATGATGCCGATCTTGGCTTCCCCGGGAGTGATCACACCGGGACAGTTCGGACCGACAAGCACCGCACCTTTCTCCCGGACAAAAGCGTACGCCTTCATCATGTCGTTGACCGGAAGACCCTCGGTGATGCAGATGATGACCTTCAGACCTGCATCGGCCGCCTCCATGATGGCATCTCCGGCAAACGGAGCCGGCACGAAAATAACCGAGGTATTGGCCTCGGTTTTCTCAACCGCTTCCCGGACGGTATTGAACACCGGAACCGGACGGCAGAAACGGTCTTTCTCGTTGCCGTGGTAAAGCACTCCGCCTTTGCCGGGAGTAACTCCGGCAACGACATTGGTGCCGTATTCGAGAATCTGCGAAGTATGAAACGTGCCCTCTCCTCCGGTAATTCCCTGGACGAGCAGACGGGTATCCTTGTTGACTAAAACACTCATGGCGATGAAGTTGATAGTTATGAAACAACTGCCGGGGAAGCCTTCCGGCGCTGCATATGCCGTGCGATCCCCAGCAGCTTCCCTTCTTCGAAGAAATCACAGATCAGATGCATCCCTACCGGAAGGCTCCTGCTGTCAAGCCCCACAGGCACGCTTACCGCCGGCATGCCGACAATGCTGGCCGGAACGGTGAACACATCGGCAAGATACATTTCAAGCGGATCGGCCATTTTCTCGCCGATACCGAACGGCGGAAACGGAGAGGTCGGGCCGGCAATGACATCGACCTTCTGCAGGGCCTCGCGGTACCTGTCCTGAAAAACCCGCCTGACCTGCTGGGCCTTTTTGTAGTAAGTATCGTAATAACCTGCCGACAGCACATAGGTGCCGAGCATGATCCTCCGCTTGACCTCCTTGCCGAACCCTTCGGTTCTCGATTTCACATACATGGCCTGGACATCCTCCGACAGGGCTGAACGGTAACCGTAACGGGCGCCGTCGAAGCGGGCAAGATTCGAGGAGGCCTCGGCGGTGACGAGAATATAGTATGCGGCTATGGCATAATCACTTTCCGGAAGCGCGATGTCGACCAGCTCCGCTCCCCGCTCCCTGCACTCGTGAAGCTTCGCCCAGACCATGTCCGCAACTTCAGGATTCAGGCTTCCGTGAAAAAATTCCTTCGGCACCCCGATTCTCAGTCCCTCGATGTCAGCCGATTCCATCGTCACGCCGTAATCCAAAACATCATGGGAGGATGAGGTGGCGTCATGCTCATCCTTGCCGGCCATCACCCCGAGCACAAGCGCGGCGTCGTCGCAGTTGCATGCAAGCACGCCGATCTGGTCGAACGAGGAAGCGAAGGCGACAAGACCGTATCGTGAAATCCGTCCATAGGTCGGCTTCAGACCGACGATGTCACAGAATCCCGCAGGCTGGCGGACCGAACCTCCGGTATCGGAACCGAGCGCCACAAGCGCCAGGCCCGCGGCAACCGCCGCGGCCGATCCCCCGGAACTCCCTCCGGGCACCCTGCCTTTATCGAACGGGTTGGGCACGGCGCCGAAGGCGGAATTTTCATTGGAGCTTCCCATGGCGAACTCGTCCATATTGGTCTTGCCGAGAAAAACCGCATCCTCGGCAGCAAGCCGCTGAACTGCCGTTGCGTCATAGACGCTCTCGTACCCCTCGAGAATTCGCGATGCGCAGGTAAGCCTGGCACCTTTCATGGCGATATTGTCCTTGATGGCCATCGGCATGCCGAACAGCCTCCCCGGCTCTCCGCCTGCATTGAGCTTTCCGTCGAGATCACGGGCTCTCCGGAGCGCCTGTTCATGAAAAACCGTTATATAGATGTTGTCGTCACAATGCCGGTCTATCCGTTCGAGATAATCCCGCACGACCTCTTCACAGCTTATGCGGCGGGAAATCAGCGCCTGGCGCAGATCCTGGTAACTACTGAATTGCACGTCTGTTCCGTATTGTATTGATGGAAGGGTACCGCAAGCGGAACCGGAAGCCCGTTTCCCGGGGGTCATGAAACACCGGTACGCGGAATCTTCCTGTCCATGTAAGGTTTGTATAATAAGAAATAACTGCATATTATTCAATTTGAAGTGTTTTCGAATTCAGCAGGCTGAACTCAGGTTATCCCCCGCGGGAGACAACTTCGTTGTCAGGGTTGACACCAAGAATTACTTACCATATGGCTCGCATAGCAACTATCGATCTCTCATCAGCCTTCAAGCCCCACTGGTTTTCATCGGACATAGACGCCGTCGATGCGGAAGCACAGGAAGAAATCAGGGCTACCTGCGAACTGCCGCACCATATCGCCATCATCATGGACGGCAACGGGCGGTGGGCACGTCTGAAAGGCAAAACGAGAATCGAGGGGCATGCCGCCGGAGTGGATTCGGTCAGGGATGTGGTGGAAGCGTGCGCCCAGCTCGGCATCGGCTACCTGACGCTGTTCACCTTTTCAACCGAGAACTGGAAAAGACCTGAAAAAGAGGTATCCGCGCTGATGCAGCTGCTCATCCGGGTGCTCCGCAGGGAAACACAGGAGCTCCATGACAACAACATCCGTCTGCAGGTGATCGGCAACATGAACCTCCTGCCGGAAAACGTCCGTCGCGTGCTCTGCGAAACCATGGAGCTTACCAAAAACAACAGCCGGCTGATGCTGAACATTGCGCTCAGCTACAGCGGGAAATGGGATATCCTGCAGGCATGCCGATCCATGGCTTTCGATGCAAAAAACGGCAAGCTCGATCCGGCGGACATTGACGAACAGCTTCTTGAATCATATCTTTCCACACACATGATTCCTGATCCGGAACTCCTTATCCGCACCAGCGGCGAGTTCAGGATCAGCAACTTCATGCTCTGGCAGAGCGCCTATACCGAAATTTATTTCACCAACACCTACTGGCCTGATTTCCGTCGTACCCAGCTCTACGATGCCATCAGGGATTTCCAGAGCAGGGAACGGCGTTTCGGCCAGACAAGCGAGCAGATCAAGACAAAACAAACAGCCAACAAGTAAGATTTCAACCCTGACCGACACGGAAGTTCAATGAAAAAAATGCGCAAACTGATAGCCCTGGTTCTTGTTGCTCTCGCTCTCGACGCAGCAGGCACTCCTGTTGAAGCAAAAACGAAAGCAGCTGAAAAAGCCCGGACAACGCGACAGCAGAACAGCACTGCGGAGAAGAAAAACCTGTATACCCTTACCGGTATCACCTTCAGCGGTCTTGAATCACTCAACGCCGGTGAGCTTGCCGCAAGTCTTCCGCTCAAGGTCAACGACCGGATATCGATTCCCGGCCCGGAAATTTCCGGCGCGCTGCAGTATCTCTGGCAGTTGCAGCAGTTCTCCGAAATCAGCGTTGAAAAAACCGAACATGCCGGCAGGGCGGTTTCGCTGAAATTCATTGTGCGCGAACTGCCCCTGCTCGAATCGGTGTCGTTTGAAGGCAACGACAAGTTCGACAGCGAGGAACTGCAGAGAACCGCTGAAATAAGAACCGGCAAGAAGATCAGCGAACAGGAACTGCTCACGGCCGTCAACAGGATCGAGAAGCTCTATGCAGGAAAAGGGTACCTGACCGCCGGAGCGCAGTACCGCCTGCAGGAAACCGGGGCAAACCGGGTGAAGGCCGTCATCGCCATCAATGAGGGCAGCAAGGTGGCTATCGAAAAAATCCGTTTCCACGGCAACAACGCCTTCAGCCAGGGAAAACTCAGGGGCGTCTTCAAGGAAACTTCCCAGAACTCCTGGTGGCGGAAGCTGTTCGGTTCGCCGAAACTCGACAAGGACAAGTTTCAGGACGACAAGAGCCTGCTGGTGGAGTTCTACCGCGAGCACGGTTATCGGGACGCCCGGATTCTGAACGACGAGATCACCTATACCGATGACAGGAAAGGGCTGTATCTGGACATCTACCTTGAGGAAGGACCTGAATACCACATCGGGAACGTCTCCTTTACCGGCAACACCAAGGATTTCGCCACAACGGAACTTATCGAGAAAACCTTCGGGATCAAAAGCGGCGACCGGTACAACGCAAAACTCATCCAGGAGCGCCTGAACTTTTCGCAGGACAACTCCGACGTCAGTTCCCTCTACCTCGACCGGGGATACCTTGCATTCAGGGCAAAGCTCGAGGAGCAGGTCACGGAGCCCGGCCGGGTCGACCTCATGATCTACATTCGGGAAGGCGAGCAGTTCCAGCTCAACACCGTGAACATCACCGGGAACACCAAAACCAAGGATCACGTCATCCGCCGTGAACTCTACACGATACCCGGCGACATGTTCAGCCGCAAGAACGTCGTGCGCAGCATCAGGGAAATCAACATGCTCGGCTACTTCGATGCGGAATCGCTCAAACCCGACATCCAGCCGAACGAGGAGAACAATACCGTTGACATCACCTACGGCGTCACGGAAAAACAGACCGACACCTTCAATGCATCGGTAGGCTACAGCGGTTCGAACGGGTTTACCGGAGCGCTCGGGGTCACCTTCAACAACTTTTCTCTGCAGGATATTTTCAACCCCGATGCGTACCGTCCGCTGCCGCACGGAGACGGCCAGAAGCTCTCGCTGCAGTGGCAGTTCGGCAACGACAACTACAGCACAATAGGCCTCTCCTTTACCGAGCCGTGGGCGTTCGGAGGGCCGACCGCCGTTGGTTTCTCGCTCTTCAAGACGCACCGCACCTACGACTTCACCGATGACGGCACCGATGAAAACAAAAAAACCATCGACCAGTACGGCGCGACCCTCTCGGTAGGACGGCGCCTCACCTGGCCGGACGACTACTTCACCATCAACTGGAAGCTGAAATACCTCCACAGCGAAGGCGGTTTCGTCAGCTTTATCGAAGATGAAGGCGATGCGCCGGAGGAGGCCGACGAGTTCTCCATCACGCAGACCATTTCGAGAAACAGCATCGACAGCCCGATCTATCCCCGCAGGGGCAGCAGGAACGTGCTGACCGCACAGCTTGCCGGAGGGCCGCTGCCGGGATCGATCAATTTCTACAAGTTCACCCTGAACTCCAGCTGGTACTTCCCGCTGACGAAAAATCTCGTACTGAACCTCTCGACGCAGCACGGCTATCTGTCGACCTTCGACAAGGATGACTACCTGCCCTATACCGACTACTTCTACATGGGAGGCAGCGGCCTTTCATCGCTGCCCACCATTCCGCTGAGGGGATACGACGACCGCAGCCTCGGCGACAGCGAACCGCTCGACGAGGACTCCGACCTCTACGGCGGCACGGTGTATTCGAAATTCGGCACCGAACTGCGCTATCCCATCACGCTCTCTCCCTCGGTAAGCATCTACGCGCTGGCGTTTTTCGAAGCCGGCAACCTGTGGAAGGACATGGATGCGGTGAACTTCGGCGACCTGAAAAAATCGGCAGGTCTCGGCCTCCGGCTCTACCTGCCGATTATCGGCCTGATTGGCCTCGACTACGGCTACGGGTTCGACAAGGTACCGGGCGACGACGAGAAGGGGTGGAAGTTCATGTTCACCTTCGGAACGATGGCGGAGTGAGAAAGCGGTCGGCGCCTGACAAATGGTTCCGAACTTGTGAAAACTTTGACAAATACAGAAAGTAAATGTATCTTTTGACAATATAGACCAGCTTTTTGGAGCGTGAGTTCTATCTGTTTTTTTCTATCTCGATTCCTACGAACCAAAACCCTATGGAGGAAACAATGAAAAAAAATCTTTCACTTCTGGCTGCATTTCTGGTTGTCGGCTGCTGGGCCGCTCCTGCTTCCGCAGCTGATCACTATGTCAGCGGCATGGCGGGCATCTCCTGGATGAACGATATTCAGGCTGACGATTCTTACTATGATGGAAATCAAGACCGTGACGAACTTGACGTAAGCTCAGGACTGAGCTTGGCCGGAGCTATCGGTTGCGATTACGGCGACTACCGCCTCGAAGCTGAACTCGGCTACCAGAAGAACGAGATCGACTCCTATTCCGATAATGGTAGCCCCTCGTCTGATATGAAAGGAGATGTATCCTTGCTTTCACTCATGGCAAACGGCTACTACGACTTCGATCTCGGCGGTGTTGAGCTGTATGCTACTGCAGGTATCGGAGTAGCTCAGGTAACCTTTGACGATGTTTATGATGATGGTTTTGATAGAGGTTACACTGTACACGAAACCACGCTGGCATACCAGATTGGTGCCGGTATAGCTGTGCCTGTCGCTGATAATATCAAAATCGATGCACGCTATCGCTATTTTGCAACCACCGACTTCACTCCTGATAATGTGTCAACTTATACTAATCAGGATATGAACATCGAAAGCCACAGCGTACTGCTCGGTCTGAGAGTCGGCTTCTAAGCTTCTTCAGAGTTTTCGTTAAATGCAGAAAGCCCCATTAATGGGGCTTTCTGCATTTAACCCTCTCGATATCGGTCGGCAGTAGCTTGTCGACAAGCTCCCATTCCCACCAAACCAAATCCAAGCGCTAATGTCGCGCTATTGCTCGATACCCACTGCCTCTACTTTGCCGCCGCCGACATTTCTGCTGACGACATCATTATGAAAGTGATATATTTCAACCAGTCATTTTCGTTAACCTCCAACGTGTATCCACATGAAAAAGAATCTCTCACTTTTAGCGGCATGGCGGGCATCTCCTGGATGAACGATATCAAGATGGGTGATACTCGCACCGCTACCGATCAGAAACTGGATATGGGCTCAGGTTTGACCCTGCTTGGCGCTATAGGCTGCGATTACGGCGACTACCGCCTCGAAGCCGAAATCGGCTACCAGCAGAACGATATCGACGGAGTCAATGCGATCGAAGTAGATGAGCCGGAGCTTACCATTGAAGGTGTCGGAGTTCCGGCAGAAGGTGATATCTCCGTGCTTTCGCTCATGGCCAACGGCTACTACGACATCGATCTCGGCGGCGTTGACCTCTATGCCACGGCCGGCGTTGGTGTGGCTCAGGTCAGCTTTGAAGATTTCCGTTATGGCGATGCCATCGGGGAAGATGAGGGCAGCGTGGATGTCAGTGAAACCACCCTTGCCTGGCAGGTTGGAGCTGGTCTTGCCGTACCGATCGGCACCAATATTGCGCTCGATGCCCGCTACCGTTACTTTGCAACCACCGACTTTTCCGTTCAGGGAGTCAACATGAATGTTGCAAGCCACAACATCCTGCTCGGCCTCCGCGTAGGATTCTGACAGCTCGGCATCGGTCGCGATCATGAAAAAAGGCTCCGTACGGGAGCCTTTTTTCATGATGAGGGTAACGCCTTTACAGGAAAATCTCCGACTTATTCAGACAATCCCTTTCAGGCGGGAGATTTCGTCGCGGAGCCTGGCGGCCTCCTCGTAATTTTCGCGGCTGATGGCATCATCGAGTCTCGCTTCCAGCTCATCGAGCTTGCCTGCGGGAGATTTCGGTTCCGCGGCGGCAGCTTCGATCTCCCCGGCAGAGGACTCTTCAGGCTCTTCGCTCTCCCCCTCCTCTTTCTGCTCTTCCCTGATGCCGGCTTCATCCATGATATCCTCGGTCACGAACACCGGGGCGTTGAAGCGCACGGCGATGGCAATGGCGTCGCTTGGTCTCGCGTCGATCTCATGGGTCTCCCCTCCCAGCTCGCAGACGATCTTGGCGTAAAAGGTTTCATTGTGCAGTTCGTCGATGACGATCTCGTTGACATGCAGGCCGAAAACATCGGAGATGTTCTTGAAAAGGTCGTGCGTGAAGGGGCGGGGAGGCTTGATGTTCTCGAGCTTGAGCGCGATGGCCTGGGCCTCGAAGCCGCCGATGATGATCGGAAGCTTGCGCTTGCCCTCGACTTCATAAAGAATGAGGGCGTAAGCTCCGTTCGTATGAGGACTTGTCGAAAGACCGAGTATATCTACCTGTAGTTTACGCATCGCTCTGTATGGTTGTGGGGAACCGGCAATTCCCGGAAAATTAATGGTACCGGTTGTTATAACAGAAAAGTACGGTTAATCATTTCTTCGGCAAAACATCCCCGAGGACATCGATCAGGCGGGGCAGCACCGCGAGGACGTCACCGACGATTCCGTAATCGGCCACGCCGAAAACCGGGGCGTCGGGATCGGCGTTGATGGCCACGATGGTCCGCGCTGCCGAAAGGCCTGCCAGATGCTGCAGCGCTCCGGAAATGCCCGCCGCGATATACAGATCGGGCGACACCGACTTGCCGGTCTGTCCGATCTGGTCGCCGTGAGGCCGCCACCCCTCATCGACTGCCGAGCGGCTCGCCCCCACGCTCCCGCCCAGCAGGGCGGCAAGCTTTTCAAGCAGAAGAAAGCCTTCCGGCCCGCCCATACCCCGTCCGCCGGCCACAATGATGCCGGCTTCCGAAATGTCCCGCTGCCGGGATATCTCCGTGATGGAACGCACAGCGGGGTTCATCTTCTCATCCGCGTCCAGATGCGGCACGATGTCGAACGCAACGCTCCGGGGATGTTCCGTTCCGGTAAAGAGTACCTGTGGAAGTCTGTCCTGCAGATAAATCCTGACCGGCGCTTCGGGAACACAGGCCACCAGAATCGAACCGCAATGGATGGGGCGCCTGCACACCGGCTCCTGAAAACCACCGGCAACGCATCCTGAAAGCAGCGAGGCGCCTGTCGCCTGGGCAAGGCAAGGGGCGAGACGCTTGCCGGCCGATGTGGAAGCGATGACAATATCGGTAATCGCTTCTCTTGCGGCAAGAGCAGCCAGCAAACGGGAAAGCGTGGTTTCGGAGGAACGGGCAAGACGCTCTTCGGCAGCGTGATGGACAACACCGGCGCCGAACAGCGGCTCAAGAGCCCCGGGACGAAGCGGACCGGCAACGAACCCGGAGACCCGGTCAGCGCCGGGGACGGCATGGTGCTGAACCCGATGCCAGAGATTCACAGAGGCTTCCGCGAGGATGCCGTCGCGCTGTTCGAGAAAAACCAGGTATGCTGCCATGCCGTTACCCCCCCTCTCCTGCATCACCTTGTACTGCACGAAGCAGCAGTCCGGCAAGCTCTTCAGGTGAGGCTGCGAACCGGCACACCCTTTTGCGCGTCACAGGTTCCGCACTGCAGAAACGAACCAGCGGACCGGGAGGAGGGGCAACATGCAGGGTTTCAAGCGGTTTTCTGCGGGCTTCCATGACCTGGCGGATGCCGGTTTTCCTTGGCGTGTTTAACCCCTTTTCAGCAGAGAAAACAAGGGGATAGCAGGCTTCGAGACACTCCACTCCGCCTTCGGTCTCGCGCTCAAGCTCCAGAACTC
This sequence comes from Chlorobiota bacterium, assembly GCA_016866305.1. Lineage (GTDB taxonomy): Bacteria > Bacteroidota > Chlorobiia > Chlorobiales > Chlorobiaceae > Chlorobium. Next base: position 66,652 of record VGMX01000003.1, read on the forward strand.
CATCCGACGCCCTGAAAGCTGTAACGGCTCCCGCATAAGCCATCCCCAGCATGCCGGCAAGCATGGCGGGGACAGCAGCGCTCCGGTAATCGGAAGACTCCCGGCCGCAGCAGACAAGTTGCGGCAAAGCATCCGGAAAGGTTGTGCGGATTGCAGCAGAGAGCATCGAGGCGATCTGAAAGGAGTCCGCCAACGAAGCGGAAAGCACCTCGACGGCCCTGTCCGCACCCATGGCAAGCGCCTTCAGCAGCGCCTCCCGGCCGCTTCCGGACGACGTAACCGTAAATGCCGTGACAGGCGATCCGGGAAACCGTTCTTTCAGCCTGACGGCTTCCTCGACGGCGTATTCGTCATAGGGGTTCATGATGCGGCTCACCCGCGAAAGATCGGGTGTTCCGTCAGTCACGGTTACCGGCAGGACGGGATCGGGCACCTCACAGATGCAGACGGCGATGTTCATGTCAATGATGAATCGTTGATAACTGCCGTTCAACAAAAAAGCCGCATAACAGCGGCTTTTACGGAATAAGATGTGCCCGAGAGGAGATTCGAACTCCTACACCTTGCGGCGCTACCCCCTCAAGATAGTGTGTCTACCAATTCCACCACTCGGGCATCAGAACAACAGAAAGAACATTCTCTATCGTGAGAATAGAAGGACTCGAACCTTCGACCCACTGCTTAAAAGGCAGTTGCTCTACCGACTGAGCTATATTCTCGACCTGAAACAACAGTACGGAAAGCCACCGGGAACTTACTTGTTCTGGTAACGCAGACGCTTCTTGTGCCTGTTTTTCCGGCGCATCTTCTTGCGCTTGTGTACCGCCATCTTATGACGCTTTCTCTTTTTTCCGCAAGGCATGTAAAATTTCCTCTTGTTTTAAAGGGTGATAATATAGGATTATTTTAATAATCTGCAAAGAACTCTCTTCTTTCTTTCCGCTTCCGGCTGATTCGCCGGGCAGGACTCAGGCATTCATGTACTTGAAAAACTCCTTGTTGTCCTTTGTGTCTCCCATTTTCTCCCGCATGAACTCCATGCATTCGACAGGATTCTTGTCGGCAAGATATTTTCTCAGAAGCCAGGTTCTCGACAGCTCCTCCTGGCTGAAGAGCAGTTCCTCCTTCCTCGTGCCGGAACGGAGAATGTCGATGGCCGGAAAGATGCGTCGTTCGGAAAGCCGGCGGTCGAGAACGAGCTCCATGTTGCCGGTACCCTTGAACTCCTCGAAGATAACGTCGTCCATTCGAGAACCGGTATCGACAAGCGCCGTGGCGATGATGGTCAGACTTCCTCCCTCCTCGATGTTTCGGGCTGCACCGAAAAAGCGTTTCGGCTTGGTCAGCGCATTGGCGTCGATACCTCCCGAAAGGATCTTGCCGGAGTGCGGAATGATGGTGTTGTGCGCGCGGGCGAGCCTGGTGATGGAGTCAAGCAGGATAACCACGTCCGTGCCCACCTCGACAAGCCGCTTGGCTTTTTCCAGCACCATGTCGGCCACCTGCACATGACGCTCGGGATCCTCGTCGAAAGTGGAGCTCACCACCTCCGCCTCGACACTGCGCGCCATGTCGGTCACCTCTTCGGGACGTTCGTCGATGAGCAGCACGATCAGATAGACCTCAGGGTGGTTCTTGATGATGGCGTTGGCGATCATCTGCAGCAGCATGGTCTTGCCGGTCTTCGGCTGTGCGACGATCAGGCCGCGCTGCCCCTTGCCGATCGGGGTGAAAATATCCATGATCCTGCCGCAGTACTCCGTCTGGCGGGTTTCAAGTTTCAGGCGTTCATGGGGAAAGAGCGGGGTGAGATTTTCAAAGAACGGACGCTCTCTGGTGATCTCGGGATCGTTGCCGTCGATGGTATTGATTTTCAGCAGCGCAAAAAAACGCTCGCCCTCCTTCGGAGCCCGAACCTGTCCGGAAACCGTGTCGCCGGTCCGCATATTGAAGCGCTTGATCTGTGAGGGTGAAACGTAGATATCGTCCGGGGACGAGAGGTAGTTGTAATTTGCCGACCGGAGAAAGCCGTACCCTTCGGGGATGACCTGGAGCACGCCGGTATTGACCATGACCTGGGCGCTTTCGGGATCGGTGGTTTTCTGCGACTGTGCTTCTATGATCTTGAAAATCAGCTCCTCTTTGCGCAGTCCGGCTGCAGATACCCCGATCTCTTTTGCAAGAGCATTCAACTCATACACTTTCTTTTTCTGGAGTACATTGATGTCCAGACCCTTGGAAACCGAATTGTTCGACATGGTATTTTTGGTGATTGTATTCAAATCGTGGTGGTTAAAAAAGCCGCGGAACATTGCCGGAACATCGGGAGGGCACGCCCGGCGGAAAGGGACCTGTAAGCCGCATTACTGCATGTTTGACGTTTTACCGGTAAAACCCTGGCATTCGACATGAAAAAATGTGGAAAGAAGGATACAGAGGAACCGGGCCCGTATATGAAAAAGGGATGTAACAGGGATGTATCAAAAGGGACGTTCCAGACGGATGCAAGAAGATTTCTTGTAGTTAATGCAAATATATAATTTTTTCTGATAAAAAAGTACCGGGGCAACATGCATATGCCTCTTGTCACGGATGCAGGCGCTTCAGCCTGAGAATTTCTCCGGCAAGAAAAAAGGAGCCGGTCACGAGAATGAGGTCATCGGTACCGGCACGTCGCCGGAGGTCGTCAAAACCCTCTTCCGGGGTTTCGAAAACAGACACCCATGCCCCTTCCTCCTGCAGTAAAGCACCGAGCTCTCCCGACGGGATACTTCTTTCGGAGGGAATCGTCACCACGGCAAACCGGGCCTCAAGCGAAAGGAGATGACGGACAACGGCACGGGCATCCTTGTCGGAAGACAGGCCGATCAGCACATAGACGCGATGGTAGCGGCTTCTGAATGACGATATGGCCTCGGCGGTTTTTTTCATGCCGTCCGCATTGTGTGAAACATCGAGCAGGATATCGGGCCTTGAACCGATCTTTTCCAGCCGGGCACGGTAACCGGTCAGCAGCATGTCTGCAAGTCCCTTGCGGACTGCCGCCTCGCCGATACCGGCCTGTTCGGCAACCATGACGGCAAGCGCAAGATTGGAGGTGTGAAAAGCGCCTGTCAGGGGTGCCTGCAGCCGCGGGTAGTCCCGCACCGGAGTGGAGAGCGAAAACTCCAGCATCCCCGGCTCCTGCCGCTGTACCGTAACGGCGGCATCCTTTCCCGTTCTGAAAAGCGGAACCCGGTTCAGTTCGGCGGCACGGACTATTTCGCTGAGTGCTTCTGAATCGGTAACCGCGGTAAAAACCCGTGAATTCACATTGATGATCGCGGCTTTTTCACGGGCGATCAGGGACAGGGAGGCGCCGAGCCAGGCGGTATGATCAAGCCCGATCGAAGTGATGAGCGCATAATCGGACTGAACGACATTGGTGGCATCAAGCCGTCCGCCCATGCCGGTTTCAATAACCGCCGCATCGACCGATTCATCGGCGAACCATGCGAAGGCAAGTGCTGTCGTGGCTTCGAAGAACGTTGCCTGGAGCGATACAACCGCATCCTTCATGACCGAACAGTAGGCGGCGACCCTTTCCGGTGCTATCGGGAACCCGTCGATACGCATCCGCTCGGTAAAATCGACAAGATGGGGAGAAGTATAGAGCGCTGTTTTTTTCCCGGCCGCCTGAAAGATTGCGGCAATTGCCGAGGCCGTCGTACCTTTTCCGTTTGTTCCGGCTACATGCACGATGGTGCCGAGCCGCTCCTGGGGCGATCCGAAAACATCGAGCAGACGCCTGACACGATCGAGGCCGGGCTTCATGCCGAACCGGTGCAGAGGATAGAGGAAATCAAGTGCTTGCTGGTAATCCAACGTACCGCCCCCTGGCTATGGGTTATGCATCGAGACAAGTGCCGACTTCACCACCTCTTCGACACCGAGACCGGGATTCCCCTCAAGAATGACCGTTACGGCTTTCTGAACCGCATTTCGTGAAAAACCGAGGGTCACGAGGGCTGCGAAGGCATCGTCCCTCACCTGTGAAGCAAGGTGTCCGGGTGATTCCTGGCCGGCAGGCTTGCCGGAGACCGGAGACATTTTGAGAATCCGGTCTCTCAGTTCGAGAATGATCCTTGCCGCGGTTTTCTTTCCCACTCCGCTGATACCGTAAAGCTTTTCAGGCGAACCGGTCACGATTGCCTCGTGCACTTCGTGAACCTGGAGGCCTGAAAGCACGGCAAGGGCGAGTTTCGGGCCGACACCGGTAGCAAGCAGCAGCAGGCGGAAAAGCTGGCGCTCGGCCTCGCTTGAAAAACCGTAAAGCTGATGGGCATCCTCCTTGACGGAAAGATGCGAATACAGCAGGACATCCTCGCCCGGATCGGGAAGCTGACGGTAGGTAAATGAGGAAATGAGAAGCCGGTACCCGATACCGGATACATCGACAACAGCTTCTTCCGGCAGGGCTGAAACCAGTCTGCCGCGAAAATATGCAAACATGAGTGGAGTGTCTGAACCCGCCCGGCATTCACTGCTGCATATGCAGTGGGGACCGGACGGGTATCGTAACAATGAAAACCGGTATGACGAATACCCCGATTACTCTGCTTTACCGTAACTGTTGAGAAGCCTGGTCAGCTGTGCTTTCTTGCGGGATGCCTTGTTGGCGTGAATATAGCGCTTGACGCCCAGGCGGTCAAGCTTCTGGACAGCAGAACGGTATGCCGCTTCGACTTCGCTTTTGTCGGCGCGGGAATCGATAAGTTTCTGCATGTTCTTCAGAACCACCTTCAGTTCTTTTTTTCTTGCCCTGTTCCTGGCGTTTCTTCTCTCTGACTGACGGAGTCTTTTCTCAGCCGACTTGTGTAAAGGCATAAACGGATGCTGTTAGAGTATTGGTCTGCTTTTTCTTGATAACAAAAGGCATGTAATATACAAGAATACGTAAAAAGTCAAAAACAAAAAACATTGCGTTCAGGGTCCGGGTACAGGCCTGCCGCAAAGCCGGGAAAGGGGGAATGGCGGGTTTTTGTTATATTGGTTCAGCATTTTCGGGTAACCTGACACGATCAACCCTAACCATCCGCATTTATGAGCCTGATGATCAGCGTTTCCGGTATCCGTGGAGTGGTCGGAGAAAGCCTCACCCCGCAGAATCTCACGGCGTTCGCTTCGGCGTTCGCCGCATGGATACGGCGTTCGATGACCATGCGCGGCAGGAGTGGAGAGCGCGTCCGCCCGCGTATCGTTATCGGAAGGGATACCCGGCCGACGGGAAAACAGATCGCCGGACTTGTCGGCAATGTGCTGGCCCTCAGCGGCTGCGACGTACTTGACATCGGCATAGCATCCACACCGACGGTCGAGATGGCTACCGCTGCCGAACAGGCGGACGGAGGACTGATCATTACCGCCTCCCACAATCCCGTCGAATGGAACGCCCTGAAAATGCTGAACCACCGCGGCGAATTTCTTGATGCTGCCGAGGTGGAAGAGTTTATGGCGATTGCCGGCGGGGAGTCGTTCCCGGCAGCGGCATGGAACGCCGTGGGCTCCATCAGCCGAAGCACGGGTTACGACAACATCCATATCGACACGATCATCGCTCTGCCATTCATCGATCCCCGTGCCATTGCCGCACAAAACTACCGGGTGCTCATCGACTGCGTGGAAGGTGCGGGGTACGCCATCGTACCGGAGCTCTGCGGAAGGCTCGGTATCGGCGATCTCGTGCTTGCCGCCTGCACAGGCACAGGCCTGTTCCCCAGAAACCCCGAACCGGTGGAAGAGAACCTCGGCGCAACCATCGACCTGATGCGCCGCTCGGGATGCGATTTCGGCCTGATCGTCGATCCCGATGTCGACCGGCTTGCCGTGATCTCCGAGGACGGCTCGCTGTTCGGCGAGGAGTACAGTCTCGTGGCCTGTGCCGACTTCTACCTCGGCATCAACAAGGGGCCGGTCGTCAACAACCTTTCAAGCAGCCGGGCGCTTGCCGACATCGCCCGGCTGCACGGCGTGCCCTGCTACAGCGCAAAGGTTGGAGAAGCCAATGTTACGGCCATGATGAAGGAGGTCGGCGCAACCATCGGCGGCGAGGGCAACGGAGGCATCATCCTTCCTGAACTGCATTACGGGCGGGATGCCCTTGCCGGTATCGCACTGTTTGTGCAGGCATTCACCAACTGGCGCTCGGTGAACGAAAAGGGAAAGCTTTCGCAATTCAGACGGCAGTTTCCGGACTATGTCATGGCAAAGGAAAAAATACGGCTCGGCTCCCTCGATGCCGGGAAACTCGACGCCATGTTCCGGTCTGTCGCTGCGGAGTACCCCGACGCATCCGTCAGCCGGCTCGATGGACTGAAGCTCGATTTCGACGGGTGCTGGGCGCATCTCCGGGCTTCGAATACCGAACCCATCGTACGCATCTACACCGAAGCACCGACACGGCAGGATGCCGAAAGGCTGGCGGCGGAAATGATGCTGCATATCGAAAAGCATGTTTCAGCATCCTGGAGCCGTTGAGCACCCTGAATTCCTATCCGGCAAGAGCCCCACATGAGTAGTGCAACGCAAGCGGCGAAAAGCTTCAGACCGCAACAGGACGAAACGCTGAAAAAAAGACGGAAAGGATCAGTCGATCTCTATATCGTCTCCAGGCTTCTCGCATATATCAGACCCTACAAGGCACTCATAGCGGCCGCCATCCTCATCACGCTTGCCGGCTCGGTTTTCGGTCCGCTCAGACCATTTCTCACGAAAATCGCCATCGACGACAACATTGCAAAACACGACCTGCAAGGCCTCGGCATGACAAGCCTCCTGCTTGTGGCCGTGATTCTGCTCGACGGACTGAAACAGTATGGTGCGACATGGATCACGCAGATTATCGGCCAGAAGGCGGTTTGCGCGATACGGATGGACATTTTCAGACACCTGCAGAAGCTTCCCGCGAGATTCTATGACCGGAATCCGATAGGAAGGCTCATTACAAGAACAACCAATGACGTCGAGTCGCTGAATGAAATGCTTTCAAGCGGCGTCATCTCCATTCTCGGCGATATCTCGCAGGTACTTTTCATTCTGGTGCTCATGTTCTGGCTTGACTGGCAGCTCACGCTGCTGGTGCTCGGCATCCTGCCGCTGATGCTCTACGCGACGATCGCGTTCAAAAACCGTGTCCGTTCTGCGTTCATGGATGTACGAACCCATCTGGCGAGGCTGAACTCCTTTTTTCAGGAGCATATCGCCGGCATGAACGTCGTTCAGCTTTTCGGTTGCGAGAAATCCGCATACGCCGGCTATGCAGCCATCAATGCCGATCACCGCGATGCCAATATCCGGACGGTATTCTACTTTTCGCTTTACTACCCGGTCATCGAACTGCTCAGTTCGGTCGCGGCCGGCCTGGTGATCTGGTACAGCGGGGTGCGGCTCCTGAATGCCGATCTCACCATCGGCGTGGTTGTCTCATTCGTACAGTACATCTGGCTTTTTTTCCGCCCGCTTCAGCACCTTTCCGACAAGTTCAACATCATGCAGACCGCCGTCACCAGTTCCGACCGCATTTTCCGGCTGCTCGAGGAACCCCCGGAGAAAAACAGCGATGCGCAAAGCGGAGATGCCCCGGCACCATTCAGCCGCTCCATTGCGTTCAGGAAGGTCTGGTTCGCCTATGAAGACGCAAACTGGGTGCTGCAGGATATCTCGCTCGACATCCTGCACGGTGAAAAAATAGCCATTGTCGGGGCGACCGGCAGCGGCAAGACAACCATCGTCAATATCCTTTCCGGCCTGTACCCATACAGCAGGGGGACGATCCAAATCGACGGAACCGAACTGAATTCGATCAGCGGACAGTCGTTGCGCCGGCTTGTCGGGGTGGTCATGCAGGATGTCATTCTGTTTTCCGGAACACTCAGGGAAAATCTCGCTTTCGGCAACCCCGGCGTGAGCGATGAACAGATTGTCGAAGCATCCCGTATCGTTGGAGCCGACCGCTTCATCAGCCGGCTTCCGGGCGGGTACAACTACAGGGTGCGGGAAAACGGCAGCGGGCTGTCAGCCGGCCAGAAACAGCTTGTCGCGTTTGTCCGGGCGCTGCTCTACAATCCGCAGATTCTCGTTCTCGACGAAGCCACCAGCTCCGTCGACACGGAAACCGAGCAGCTGATCGAGTCGGCAACCGCCTGGCTCATGCAGGGAAGAACGTCGATCATGATCGCCCACAGGCTCTCGACCGTCCAGAAAGCCGACCGGATCATCGTCCTGCATAAAGGGCAGATCAGGGAAACCGGCAGCCATCAGGAACTGCTTGCCCGCAAAGGCCTCTACTACAAGCTTTACCTGCTGCAGCATCCCGAAGGAAAACAGGAGCCGTGAAGGACTGAATATCCATCGCGAAGCATCAGGAGCAAGACAAGATGGAGGGTGGGCAGTGACGTCCCTTTCCTGCAGCTGTTCGCTACAGACTGCTGTCGCGGAGCACCTTGACCGGCTCCAGCTTAGCGGCCCTGGCGGAAGGCAGAATCGCCGCCAGCGTGCTGATGAGCACGGTAACCCCGATAACATAGACAAAATAAAGCGGGTTCTGCGACATGCTGAATCCGGTTTTGGTCAGTGGGCCCTGCGAGTTTTCGAACGGTATGCTGGCAAACAGATTGATGGAGCCGACGGCAAGTACCCCTCCGGCAAGAGCACCGGCCAGACCCACCATGAACCCTTCGAGAATGAACATGCCGACCAGTTCAAGGGCCGAAAATCCGAAGGATTTCATGATGGCGATATCACGGCTTTTCTCGAACACGGTGGTCACAAGAATGTTGGCGACCCCGAAGCCCGACACTACCGCCACAAAAGCCACAAGGGAGAAAACGATGTAGCCTATACGGGCAAAGAGCGAAAGGACGCTTGCGTTCTGCTCCTGCCAGGTAACGGCACGGTAACCGGTCACCGCCTCCAGTTCGCTCGAAAGCCGGCTGTTGTCGAGCGGATCCCTCACCTTGAGAGCAATGCCGGTCACCTTGTTCGTCGGCAAACCCTCGATAATCTGGCCAAGTTTCAGGGAACCGACAACGCTGTTGTCAACCGCATTGACGCCGGTAAAAAAAATACCCGACACCTTGCACTGCCGGCTTTTTCCCGAAGCGGGAATGATAACAACCTCGTCGTTAACCCTGAGCTTCATGTCGCGGGCCACCGTCCTGCCGACAAGCAGTGCATTGGCGGTTTTCCGGTAAGCGTCGAGATTGCCGCTCTGTATCTTGCCGCTGATACCGCTGATCTCGTTTTCCTTTTCGATATCCACCCCTTTCAGCACCAGCGGCTCGTTGCGGTTCCCCTTGATCACCATGACCTGTGATTCGACATACGGAGAAACCGCGACAACCTCGCGACGGTAGAGCGCCGAGCTGAAAATATCCTGGATCTGCCGGTAATTCCGAACCTCTTCGCGCTCCTGCTTTTTGATGTTGTCTTCAACGATGGCAACACTCCGGCCGCCCGCCCTGCCAAGGATGTCAACCGGAACGGGATCGATTTTTTCTCCCCTGATCGTAATATGAGGCGCAACATTGACAATGATATCAACAAACGAGTCGAGAAGGCCCCTGGTAAGCGAAATGGTGGTGATGAGCACCATGGTACTGACGGCAACACCGGCTATGGTGGCAAACGTCTGTCGGCGGCGACCGGAAAGATGCCGCAGGGCGATATCGAACAGTGTTTTCAGCATGACCGGCAGCTGTTGAATGGCTGAAAAGTTGGGATATTTTTATTAAGTTGTGTTTTTCAGGGACACGCATACCAAATCCCGAACGGCAACCGATACAGGCCGGCATGAATGACGCACATTCCAATATAACAATTGAACGGAAGCATAGCCATGTCGAGCTGTGCCTGCATGCAGATGTCCGCTTCGACAGGAAAACCTCCGGATTCGAGCAGTTTGATTTCCGGCACAACGCCCTTCCGGAAATCCGGTTTTCGGATGTCGAACTCTCGACAACCTTTCTCGGAAGAAAAATAGGCGCTCCTCTGATGATCTCCTCCATGACCGGGGGGTATGACGAAGCACTGAGGCTTAACCGCCGGTTTGCGGAAGCTGCGGAGCATTTCGGCATTCCTCTCGGCATCGGCAGCATGCGCCAGGCTCTTGAAAACAGTTCCAAGAGGGAGACGTTTTCGGTTGTCAGAAAATACGCCCCGTCCGTTCCGGTATTTGCCAATATCGGCGCCCCGGAAGTTGCCGGGGGACTTGCCGAATCCGATATGCATACCCTGGTGGAACTGGTGGAAGCCGACGCGCTGATTGTACACCTGAACGCCGCACAGGAACTTTTCCAGCCGGAAGGCAATACGGATTTCCGGCATGTGCTCGACCAGCTCGAACGGCTTTGTGCAACCGTACCGGTGCCGGTCATCGCCAAAGAGGTCGGCTGCGGCATATCCGGGGAGTGCGCGCAAAAGCTGCTCGATACCGGAGTAAGGGTGATCGACGTGGCTGGAGCCGGCGGCATCAGCTGGCAGAAAGTCGAGGAACTGCGGTACCTGCAGCAGGCCGGAGAGGAAAATCGTTTCAGCCCTGAAGCCCTGACGGAACTCCTGAACTGGGGAATCCCCACTGCCCGCTGCATCATCGAGGTGGCAGAACTGAAAAAACTGCCCGGATGTGCACCGTTCGACATTATCGCATCCGGCGGCATCTCCAGCGGGATGGACATTGCCAAGTCACTGGCGCTCGGAGCTGGCATTGCCGCATCAGCGGGAAGACTTCTCGTTTCGGTGCACGAAGGAAAACTCGAGGAAACAATAGAAACCTGGCTCAACGACCTGAGGGCCGTCATGTTCCTGACCGGATCGGCTTCTCCGGAACAGCTTCAGAAACAGCATCTTACCTCTAAACATCGACCGATTTTGTAATGACTATCACCCTCGCCCAGCCACTTGTCGAAGAGAAATACCGCCGCTACCACCAGCGCATCAACGAGGCCCTTGCCGGTTGCTTCAGCACTGAAAGTCCGGTAACGCTCTATGCTCCGGCCAGATACATCCTTGAGGGGAAAGGCAAGAGGATACGACCCTTCCTTACCCTGCTTGCGGCCGAAGCCGTTTCAGGCTCGGCGGAAAATGCCCTGCATGCCGCGCTTGCCGTGGAAATCCTGCACAACTTCACCCTCATGCATGACGACATCATGGATGAAGCTGACCTGCGACACGGCAGACCGACCGTACACAAGCAGTGGAACACCAACGCGGCAATCCTTTCAGGTGACATGATGATTGCCTATGCCTACGAGCTGGCCCTTCAGTCGAAAACCCAGCGCCACCGGGAGCTGATACACATCCTCAATCACGCCAACATCACCATCTGCGAAGGACAGGCACTCGACATGGAACTCGAGAAAAAAAAGAACGCCACCATTGCCGATTATCTCGACATGATTGCAAAAAAAACCGGAAGGCTGATCTCCGCCGCACTCGAGGCCGGTGGCGTTGCCGGTAACGCATCGCAGGAACAGCTTGAAGCCCTGGTGACCTTCGGTGAAAAAATCGGCAGGGCGTTCCAGATCCAGGACGACTTTCTCGATATCATGGCCGATAACGGCAAGTCAGGAAAAATTCCCGGCGGTGATGTGATCAACGGCAAAAAAACCTACCTCCTGCTTCGCTCCATCGAACTTGCTTCGGGGAGAGACAAGGAACTGCTTCTGTCCGTTATCGAAAACAATGGCATCGGCGCCGAACGGGTCGGAGAGGTGAAGGAAATTTATCTCCGGTGCGGGGTGATCGACGAAACCAGAGCCCTGATCAATCGTGAAACCGAGGAAGCGCTCGCGGCAGTAGCACCGCTCCCGTTCGCCGAAGGGCGCGAATACCTGAAAGGATTCGCCGCAATGCTGATGAAAAGGGACTTCTGAGAATCTAGGAATGAACATCCCGCCGTCCGGCCGTGACGCCGGCGTTATCCTGCTCATGCTCTCCCGTGTTCCGGGACTCGGACCGGCAAGGATCAACGCCATCACGAGCTACCTCGGCTGCACACCCGGTTTGCTCGATGCGGCAAGTGACGATTTCCTGCGTGTGCCGGGCATCGGTACCCGCCTGGCCGAAGAGATTGCCGGTTTTCTCGGCGACCGGACAAAACGACGAACCGCCGAACAGGCCGCCCACGAGCAGATGGAGCAGGCGGAACAAGTCGGCGCACGGCTGGTGACGATCTTTGATCCGCTCTATCCCGATCTGCTCAGGCAAATCTACGACCCGCCGCCCTGCCTCTTCGTGCGGGGAACCTTTTCCCGTCCGGAACCACCTTCCCTTGCTGTTGTCGGAACCCGGAAAGCCACCCTGTACGGGAAAAAAGCCGCTTCCGGGTTTTCAGAAGCACTGGCTCTGCGTGGATTCGAGATCGTCAGCGGTCTGGCTTACGGCATAGACCAGGCCGCTCATGAAGCGGCACTCAGGGCCGGAGGCAGAACCATCGCCGTGCTTGCCTCCGGCATCGACAATATCTACACCGATCCTCGCGGCAAGCTGTGGCCGAAAATCATTGAACAGGGCGCCATCGTTTCCGAGGAGTGGTTCGGCACGGAACCCCTTCCCGGAAAATTTCCGAAGAGAAACCGCATTATTTCAGGCATGACACTGGGCACGCTCATTGTCGAATCCGACCTTCAGGGCGGCTCGCTCATTACCGCCTCGTTCGCCCTTGAACAGAACCGTGAGGTTTTTGCCGTTCCGGGAAACATCTACTCCGCAAGCTCCAGAGGCACCAACAGGCTCATCCAGTCAGGACAGGCCAAGGCCGTCACCGGCACCGATGATATTATTGAAGAATTGCGGCTTCCGCACGGGAACCATATACCGAACCGGCCGGAAAAAGCGTTTTTCCCGCAAGCACCTCTCTCAGATGAAGAAAAGAGACTCCTTGCGGAGATGGAAGAAGAGCCGCTGCATCTGGACCGCCTCGCGGAAAAAACCGGGATCGATATCTCGGTACTCCTGGTTCTGCTGTTCGAGCTGGAACTGAAAAAAGCCGTCATCCAGCTCCCGGGCCAGTTCTTTCAGAAAAACCGCTGAAAAAGCTCACGGCGGGCAGTGTACACCCACTCACCGGCCAGCGCCGGGAGCGTAAATCGTGCTGTGCGGACTGATGACGACCGTGCAGATGCACCGGTCAAGCATCAGTTGATGCTCACACTCGATCCCGATCCCTTTGCACCCTTCCTTCCCGGCAGTCTGCCTTGCAACTCTTTTTCCCGCTGTTACAGATTTCGTGACGAAGTGTTCCGGGCAATGTGGTGAAACGGATACGGGTATTGTTCATAAAACCCCGGTTACGCGGTTCTGCACGACAGATACCTGCCAGTTATGGTTTTTATCAGGGAATTCTTACCTTTGATAGGTATAAATTTCATTATACCGCTTTCGTAACAGGTAGAAAACAAAACAAAAAGACGATACATGATGAAAATGATGCATTGTGCAGGACGTATGATGAACATGACTCGCAGGGTTATTACCGCAATGATCCTCGGCGTCATCCTTGTGCTTCCGGCAGCGGATGCTGCTCAAGGAGCTGAAAAAACAGGTGTTGTTGATTTCGGTAAAATCATGCAGCAGATGCCGGAAACGAAAAGAGCCGAAGCGACCCTTCAGGCAACGGTCACTCCGCTTCAGAAAGAGTTCGACCGGCTCAAGCAGGACTTCGAAAAGGCCGTGGCTGCATACAAGCAGCAAGCTGCCGGCATGACGAAAGCTGCAAGGGAACAGAAGGAAAAGGAACTGAACATCAAAGGCCAGGCCGTTCAGAAGTACCAGCAGGATAAATTCGGCCGTGGCGGTGTTGTCGATAAAAAGGAACAGGAACTGGTTGCCCCGATCCGCCAGAAAGCGCTTGCATCCGTCCAGTCTGTTGCCCAGAAGGAGGGATTCACCCTGGTGCTTGACAAGTCGGCCATGATCTACGGCACCCCGGATCATGACCTTACCGTCAAGGTGATGAACCAGTTGAACATCAAATAATACCGTTACAAACCGACATTGAAACTGTCTGCCTTTCTTCTGCTATTGACGGTTCTGCTGTCTTCAGGCGGTTGCGGCGCTCCCGGAAAGGAGCGCCGTTTTCTTGAAACAACATTCGATACGGAAAGCTATCCTGTCCAGGAAAGCTGGAACATTACGCTTTCCGTGTACGATGCCGGCTTCAGAAAAGGTACCGTCCGGGCCGGGCATGCGACCGAATACCGGCAAAAGGGGAAAAACACCTTCCATCTCGACCGGGGTGTCACCGTTACCGTCTACAATCGGGACAAGAATCCCCCAACGGTCATCAAGGCCGCCAAGGCAATCATTCATGGAAATCAGGATATCGAGGCATCCGGCAATGTGGTGGCCTCGACAGGCAACGGCACCGTCATAAGAACCGGATATCTCAAACGAACCGCTGCTGACCGGATGATACGATCAAACCGCCATGTCACGATTTCCGGTCGCGAGGGCCTCATCGAGGGCTATGGATTTGAGAGTGATCAGTCCCTGAAACGGTACAGGATCTTCCGGGGAAGCGGGGAAGCTTTAATCAGATAAACAAACCGTACAACGTCTTCATGAAACTACATCTGCTGAAATCAAAAATTCACAACGCAATCGTAACCAGCGGTGACCTTGAATATGAGGGGAGCATCACGATCGACAGTGAACTGCTTGAAATGGCGGAAATGATTCCCAATGAAAAAGTGCTTGTTGTCAACAACAATAACGGGGAACGTTTTGAAACCTATATCATCAAGGGGGCTCCCGGTTCACGGGAAATACAGCTCAACGGCGCCGCTGCACGTTGCGCACTGCCGGGAGACGAAATCATCATCATGACCTTCGCCCTCATCGATGCAAAGAAAGCTCCCCTGCACAAACCGATGGTGCTGATTGTCGATCGTGAAAACAATCCCAAACGCCGGCACCGGATCGGTGAGGAAGACGAGCAGCTGTCGTAGCCGATGACCCCCTTGCAACCACTATCCAGTAACTGACCCATGCCTCTTTCGATACTGATCATGGCTGCGGGAAAGGGCACCCGCATGAAATCCGACCTGCCGAAAGTGCTGCATTGCGCGAACGGCAAACCGGTGATCGAATACGTGCTCGAAACCGCAGGACGTCTCCATCCCGATAAAACCGTTGTTATCGTCGGCCACCATGCAGAGAAGGTGAGAGCGGCAACCCGAGCCTACCAGGTCATCACGGTTCTGCAGGAGCCGCAGCTCGGCACCGGTCACGCCGTCATGCAGGCTGAAGAATCCCTGAAGTCCTTTACCGGAGAAGTACTGATTCTTTCAGGCGATGCCCCGCTGGTCAGGACGGCCACACTCGAACATCTGATCGCCTTTCATCGTAACCGGAAAGCTGCGGCAACGGTTCTTACCGCAGTGCTTGACGATCCTTCGGGGTACGGCAGAATCATCAGAGCGCCGGTGAGCGGCAATATTCTGAAAATAGTTGAACACCGTGATGCCTCGGAACAGGAACTCCTGGTCAATGAAATCAATTCGGGAGTGTACGTCTTTGATGCTGAAGTGCTCTTTCAGGCGCTCGGGGAGATCCGCTCGGACAACGTGCAGGGCGAATACTATCTGACCGATGTTATCGGCATCTGTTTCCGCAAGGGGGAAACGGTATGCGGGTGGACGGTCGGTGTTGCTGATGAAATACGGGGAATCAACACTCCGGAACAACTGCAGGAAGCAGAGGAGCTGCTCCGCCGGCCGGAGTACAACACCGCTTCGCCGTCTTCACTTTCGTGACCGGCGCGGCTTTTTTGCTGTTTCCGAAACATCGGCAATTTTCTGACGGCTGTCGGCTGCAAGCATGGAGGGCGATGATTCGTCAAGCACACCGGCCTCTTTCCGGATTCCCGTCGAACGCATGGAATAAAACTCGATGAGATTGCCGTCGGGATCCATCACAAAAAAAGCCCTGCCTTCACGCCGGTGCGCAGGACGCGTTACCAGGTGCACTCCCCGATCATCGAGATAAACCGCCGCTTCGTCCACTTCGCTGTCGGAAGCAAGCCGGAAACCGAAATGGTCGACCCTGATATCCCGCGCTTCCGGAGTTCCCGGCGTTTCCGCCTTGACCAGCACGAGCATATCGGAATTGAGCCGCAGGTAGGTGATATTGGCGCCTACACGGTGATCGATTTTCAACCCGAGAATACCTGCGTAAAATTCCTCGGCAAGCCTGAGGTCATTGACACGCAGGGTAATCTGGTTAATCCCCGTCAGTTTCATCTTCATCTTCAGCCTGAACCGGTTTTGTTTCGACAGCTTTTTCAAGAGTGTAGTCGTATTTTCCGCCAAGGAACTCGCCAACCGCCTTGTGTGAAGCTTTTTCACGTGCTTCAAACTCAAGGCTGATAGCAATCTGTTCGGGAAATATCCTGTCGGATTCGGATTCACTTGCCGGGTTCCGGATCATTTCCTTGTAGGGCAGCAGTTTCTCCTCGAGCTCCGAGCGCTCCTCTTCATGTATCTGTCTTGCGCGTTTGGAAATAGCAACCACCGTTTCATACAAATTGGCATGTGCGCTTCTGAGCATATTCAGATCAACAGGTTTAACCGACATATCTTTTTGAATTTACAGAGTTGAAAGGAATTTCGTGATGAGTCCGGTAACCTCCTCGACCGACCGGTCCAAACTGTCGTTTATCACTACCGCATCGAACTTTCCGGCACAGGCAAGCTCAAGCTCTGCCCGGTCGAGCCGTTCCTGAAGATCCGCCTGCTGTTCGCCGCCCCGCTTGATGAGCCTCTCCCTGAGCGTCGCCATGTCGGGGGGCTTGATAAAAATCAGGAGCGAATCTGAAGGAAAAAGCTGTTTCAGGTTCAGTGCGCCTTTGACATCCAGATCAAGCAAAAGGTGACGGCCTGTATCGATGGCTTCACGGGTCCTGTCAAGCAGCGTAC
The DNA here is from genome assembly GCA_016866305.1 of Chlorobiota bacterium. Classification (GTDB taxonomy): domain Bacteria; phylum Bacteroidota; class Chlorobiia; order Chlorobiales; family Chlorobiaceae; genus Chlorobium. The sequence goes on from VGMX01000003.1 coordinate 83,604, forward strand.
CGTAGTAATTACCGAAAAAATATTCATATTCGATAAACCCGCCCTGTTTTATCCTCTCTTCGAAGTCCTCCCGGTCAAGGAAAAAGTAGTGAACCCCGTGCTCTTCACCCGGACGTTTCGGCCGCGTGGTTGCCGAAACGGAAAAGGCAAGCGATCCGACCCGTTCAAGCACTCTGGCGGCGATGGTCGACTTGCCGGTACCCGACGGTGCAGAAAAAACAATCAGTTTTCCCCTTGGAGCATTCTGCTGCATCATGCAATTTCACTCGATATTCTGGAGCTGCTCGCGAATCTTTTCAAGCTCCTCCTTTATATGAACAATCAGCTGGGAAATATCCGCATTCTGGGATTTCGAAGCAATGGTGTTGGCCTCTCGAAGCTGCTCCTGAAGGAGGAAATTCAGCTTTCTGCCGGTACCGCTTTCATGGTTGTGCAGTTCTTCAAGAAAAAACTTGTTGTGACAGGCAAAACGCGTCAGCTCTTCGGTGATATCAAGCTTGTCGGCTGCAAGCACAAGCTCCATCTCAAGACGCTCGCGGCTGTAGGCAATATCACGTCCGGCAACGCTCTCCACCTTCGCGGCCAGCCGCATCCTCGTCTGTTCAAGATTTTCCTGGGCCAGGCGGGAGATATCGGCAAGGGTAGCTTCAATAACAGCTATCCGGGCAGCGAAATCCCGGGAAAGCTCTTCACCTTCCCTGCGGCGCATGGTTTTGAGCGCTTCGACGGCATCGGGAAGCACGGATCGCACAAGAGACCACAACAACTCGCTGTTCTCTTCCGTACGGCTCTCGGTATCGAATATTTCAGAAAATTTCAGCAGGTGCTCAAGGGAAACCGGTGTCTCGATGCCCGCCTCATGCCTGACGGTTTCAAGCAGGTCCCTGTAGGCTTTCACCCGATCAGGATTGACAACGACAGGAATGTGGCGATCGCGCTCGGCCTGCACCTGGACAAAGACCGATATTTTGCCTCGCTGAAACCGGGAACGCACCAGATCCCTGATATCGAGTTCATAATTCGACAACTGACGGGGAAGCTTGACACTGATTTCCGCAAACCGGTTATTGACCGACCGAAGCTCGGCAAGTATCCTGAGCCCGTTCTCCACTTTCTCCGCACTGCCGTAACCGGTCATGCTTTCCAACATGGCATCTCCCTTGCTGCGTTCGTTATTGAAATGAAAAGCTGCAGGAAACACCCCTGCAGAAATCAGGCGAAAGTACAGCTTACTTGCGAAGGTCGAGTTCGGAAATCACTTTCCGGTAACGGTCGATATCGACGTTCTTGAGATAATTCAGCACTTTCTTGCGCTTGCCGACCAGCATAAGAAGGCCGCGGCGGGAATGCTTGTCTTTCGGATGCTGCTGCAGATGGCCGGTCAGATCGGTGATCCTGCGGCTGAACAGGGCAACCTGAACCTCGGCTTTGCCGGTATTCTGTTCGCGTCCACCAAACCTGGTAACGATCTCACTCTTGTTCTCTTTTGTCAGACTCATGGTAATGCGTTTAGTATGTTAAATCGGATGACCTTTAATATAATATTATTCAAAAAACAACTCCACCGTTTTTTTATCTTTTTCAAGCTGCGCCTGCAAGGCATCGATGGAATCGAATTTTTTTTCCCGCCGGATGAAGGCAAGCACGCTGAAGCGGAGAGCCCTGCCGTAAAGCATGCCGGAATAACACAGAATATGGGCCTCGACGCACCTGCCCTCTTCTGAGGAAACCGTCGGGCGGTTGCCGATATTCATCATGACCCGATAATGCACCCCGTCAATACTTGTTGCAGCAATATACACGCCATCGTGCGGAATCAGTTTCTGCGGGTCGGAAAGCTTCAGGTTCACGGTTGGAAATCCAAGCGCACGTCCGAGCTTTCTGCCTTCCACAACCGTCCCGCTGAGAACGTAAGGCTCGCCGAGAAAGCGGTTGGCTTCGGCGATCATGCCGCTTTTCAGCAAGGCCCTGATCCTGGTACTTGAAACATGCTCGCCTTCGATGCGCAGTTCTTCAACCACCTGGACGGAAAAGCCGAAGAGAGCGCCAAGCCCGGCAAGCGTTTTTCCGCTCCCGCGCCGGTTCCGGCCGAAACCGTGATCGTAACCCACCGTGACACTCTTTGCCGACAGCGTCCTGACCAGAAGCTCCTCGATGAAGTTCTCGGAACTCCACTCGGCAAGTTCGGATGTAAAACGCACGACAACAAGCAGATCAACACCCAATTCGGCAATCTGTTCTATTTTCTCTTCGAGCGTTGTCAGCACATCGAGCCGTTCCCCGGTTTCACTGCCGAGCACCAGTCTCGGATGCGGATCGAAGGTAACCACAACACTTCTGAACGAACGCTGCCGCGCTGTTTCAAGCATGCTTGAAATGATTTTCCGGTGCCCCCTGTGCACGCCGTCGAATGAACCGATGGTTACTGCCGAATCCTGCGGCTGCGGTACGGCAGCAACGCCATCTCCATGAACAGCAAGCTTTCGGTTCTGATAGAAAACAACCTGCATCCTGCTTTTAACTCCTTTGTCCGGCCGGCGGGGAGAATCCGGAGAGAATGGCATCAACCGTTTCCGGCACGCTTCGCGATGCGCTGATGTCATAGGCTCCGATCGCCGTCCTTCTGAGTGAAGAAAGGTAACCGCCGACACCGAGAACCTGACCGAACTCATGTGCGACAACCCTGACATAGGCTCCCTTTGAGACTTCAAGCACAAAGGATACCGTGGGCAGATCGATGGCTGTGATTGCAAACCGGTGAATCATGATTTCCCTTGCTTTCCGTTCCCTGACCACCTGGCCTTTCCGGGCGAGCTCATAAAGTCGCTTGCCGTTGTGCCGGACGGCGGAATGCATGGGCGGCTGCTGCAGACAGGGGCCGACCATTGATGCAGCGGCCTGCTCTATCTGCATCGGTGTCAGATGACTGGTTTCGCAGTGAGCGTACTCGGGAGTTTCCGTATCATGACTTTCCGTCAAAGCGCCCAGCCGTATGGTGCCTTCATACACCTTGTCCAATACTTCCAGAGCTGCTATTTCCCGGGTCATGCGCCCGGTTGCGAGAATCAAAAGACCGGTGGCTTTCGGATCGAGGGTGCCGCAATGCCCGACCTTGCACTTCATCCCGTTTTTCCGGTATGTATTCCTGATCTTGGCGACAACATCGAACGAGGTCCAGTCCATCGGCTTGTCAACAAGAAGAAACGCGCCCTCGTTGCGGCCGGTCTGCCCGCTATCCTGTTCCAGCATCCATTTACCCCTTTCCGGCCCAGTCGATCAATCGTACTGTTCCGGCGATTTTCTTACCTCTCTGAGCAACTGCTCGATGCGGTTGGCCTTTTCATAGAGCCGGTCCTCATAAAACTCGATCTCGGGTATTCTCCGGAAATGGTTGCGGATATTGGCCGAAAGCAGTTTCCTCAGGAACTTCGTCTCCTCGTGCAGCCACGCCATCACCTCGGCCTGCTGTTTTTCCGTCCCGATGATGGAGACATAGAACCGGGCGATACCGAGATCGGCCGTAACCTTGACCGCGACAATCGTCACCAGCGCGCCTTTCCGGGGCAGCTCTTTTTCGAGGATCGAACCAAGTTCATGCTGAAGCAGCGAAGCCACCTTTTCCGTACGTATCGACATAACCCGTATTGCGTTGTTCAGAGTTTGCGTTTTTTCTCGACAATCCGGTACGCTTCGACGATGTCACCCACCTTGATATCATCGTAATTCTTCAGGGAAATGCCGCATTCGTAGCCGGCATCGACCTCCTTGACATCATCCTTGAACCGTTTGAGAGCGTCGAGCTGGCCGTCGTATATCTGGACACCTTCGCGCAGGAGACGAACTTTCGAATCGCGGAATATCCTGCCCTCCAGCGCGTAACACCCTCCAACATTGCCGACCTTCGGCACACGGAAGACCTGCCGCACCTCGAGTGAACCGAGGCTCTCCTCATGCAGCTCAGGCGAGAGCATGCCTTCAAGTGCTTTCTCGACATCCTCGAGCACGTGATAGATTACGCTGTAGAACCGGATATCGAGGTCCTCCTTTTCGGCAAGCTTCTTGGCGTTGACGTTCGGACGGACCCGGAAGCCGATGATGATGGCGTCGGATGCAGCCGCAAGCAGAACATCGGTTTCGGTAATCTGGCCAACACCCTGGTGAATGATCTGCACCTTCACCTCCTCGTTGTGAATCTTCATGAGACCGTCGGCCAGCGCCTGTATCGAACCGTCGGTATCGGCCTTGATGATCACGCTCAGCTCTTTCATGAGCCCCTCCTTGATCTGGCGCGCGATACTGTCGAGTTTCACCCTGGTGCTTCTGCGGAACTCATGCTCGCGACGGATCACCTGGCGCTTCTGGGCAAGCTCACGCGCATCCCTGTCGGAAGGCATGACTGTCAGCGCGTCACCGGACTGGGGAAGGTCCTCGAAACCCAGCACCCTGACAGGCTGCGACGGACCGGCCGCGGCAATGCGCTTCCCCCGTTCGTCCATAAGGGCCCGTACCTTGCCCATCGTATTGCCGGCAACGAATGGATCACCGACCTTCAGGAAACCGCGCTGTACAAGCACCGTCGAAATAACGCCCTTTCCCTTGTCGAGCTCGGATTCCACAATGATGCCCCTGGCGTGCACCTCCCGGGAGAAATTGCCTTTCAGCTCCCTGATTTCAGCCTCGGTCAGAACCTTTTCCATGAGCTCGGAGATACCGATACCTTTTTTGGCGGAAATCTCCTGGCACTGGTGTTCACCACCCCACTCTTCGACCAGAACACCGGCTTCGGAAAGCTGGGTCTTGATCTTTTCCGGATTGGCTTCAGGTTTGTCCACCTTGTTGATCGCCACGACAATCGGCACACCGGCCGCCTTGGCATGGTTGATCGCCTCGATGGTCTGGGGCATGACGCTGTCGTCAGCAGCCACGACAAGAATGACGATATCGGTTACCTGTGCGCCTCGGGCTCTCATGGCGGTAAACGCTTCATGGCCGGGTGTGTCGAGGAAGGTGATTTTTCTTTTTCCCTCAACGGTGACTTCATAGGCGCCGATATGCTGGGTTATGCCTCCTGATTCGCCGGCAACGACGTTGCTGTTGCGGATATAGTCGAGCAGCGAAGTCTTGCCGTGATCGACATGACCCATGATGGTCACGACCGGCGGCCGGATCTCCAGGTCTTCCGGCTCGTCGGCCTCCTCGAAAACTGCGGTGGCCTCGACCTCGGAGATGAATTCGGCTTCAAAACCGAACTCGAGCGCAATCAGTTCGATGGATTCCTTGTCGAGACGCTGATTGATGGTGACAAACTTGCCGAGCGTAAAGCACTTCTGAATGATATCCTTGGCGGTAACACCCATCAGATCGGCGAGCTCGTGAGGAGATGCGAATTCGGTAACCCTGACAATGGCCTGTTGCGATTCACGGAACGCTTCGGCGGCCTCCAGTTCCTTCTCGCGCTCGATCTTGCGCATCTTGCGGAATTTCTGGCGCGAAGCGGATCCTCCGCTGTCGTCCATGCCGCTGATGGTTGTACGGATGTTCGCCGAAATCACCTTTTCATCGACTTCGGGCTTTTTCTTTTTCTTGCCCTTTTTCTTTTTGGCTGCATCATCGGCTGCCGTCGTCGTTCCGGCTTCGCCGGCCGGTTTGATCAGTTTCTTTTTGGCCGCAAGCTTCTCCTCGGCAGAACCCTCATCGTGAACGGACATTTCGAACTCATCCTTGAGCGCGTCGGCCTGTTCCCTGAAGTTCTTCTTGCGGGTCTTCTTTTTTCTGTCGCCCTCGCCGCGGTCAAAACCGGACTGCATGTCAAGGGTGCCGATAACCGTCAGACCCCCGATGTTCTTCGGAGTTTCAAATGAGACCAGCTGTTCGTTTACCGGAAGCTCCTCCTTCAGGGGAAGGTCCTGCTCCACAGACGGAACCGCATGCTCTCCGCCAATCGGGACTTCCGGCGGTTCCGACGGATGAGTCATCCCTGCCTGCACCGGCTCACCGGACGGAGCACCACCTGCCGCCGGCATCTCCTGCGCCTCTTCTTCCCGCGCCGTTGCTGCGGAAGCTGGCTTCAGGGGTGAAACAACGGCTTCCTTGCGGACCTCATGAACCCCGGGAGCAACGGAGGAACCGCTGCTGAGCGTTTCCTTGAGCTGGCGCTCCTTTTCATAGGTTTTCCGGGACTGCTCTTCAAGCCTGGTCAGCCTGCGCTGTTTCTCCTGCCGGATTTTCATGGTCTCGTCAACCATTTTCTTTTCATCGCTGAAATGACCGAAAATCATTTCGCGCATGCCCTGATCAACCATGGAGGATGTAGAGGCCACCTTGGCCCCTTCCTGTTTGACAAAATGCAGGACTTCCTGCGGACTGACCTGAAGCTCCCTTGCTATGTCGCTGATACGGTATCTCTTTTCCATCTCCTCAATGGCCATTACATCCTCCTGTGCATTTTATAAACTCTTTATCCTTTTCTGTTTTCTCCGAGGGAATGCTCCGTTCATGCGTCGTTATCCGCACTATCGGACTCCTGCTCAACTCCCTCATCAAACAGGTCACGGAGATCGGCGTCGGTAAACTGCTCCCTCACCGTCCGGTAAATATTGTCGGCGATCTTTCCCCAGTACCGTTTTTCATCATCCGTAACCTTCCGCTCCCTGGGCTTCTGCGGTGCCTTGCGGCCCTGGCTCTTGCCGAAAACAAGGATCTCCTCGGGCTTTACCGGCCCGACAAGTGCCTGCTCGATCTCGTCAACTCCGGCTTTCAGCACCTTCTTGGCGGTATCGAGGCCGGCATCGAGAAGCTGGTAAATCATGTCGTCGCCGAACTCCTCGCGGAACTCGATAATATCGATATCGGTGGGATCTTCCATCGATTTGTCGATAACGTCACGATACACGTCGATCTCGTAGCCGGTCAGCTTTTCGGCCAGATGAATATTGTTCCCGTTCTTGCCGATCGCATACTTGATCTGGTCGGGCTTGAGCATGACTCTCGCCTTGCGGGTCTTCATGTCGGCATGTACCGTGAGCGGATCGATCTTGGCCGGCTGCAGCGCCCTGGCGATGTAGATCTGCGGTTCGTCCGTATAGTAAATAACGTCGATATTCTCGTTGTTGAGCTCCTTGACGATGCTCTGGATGCGCTTGCCGCGATACCCCACACTTGCACCGACAGGATCGATGCGGGCGCTGGTCGACTCAACGGAAACCTTCGCCCTTTCGCCGGGTACACGGGCAATTCCTTTGATGACGATGAGACCGTCGAGGATTTCGGGAACCTCATGTTCAAACAGCTTGTAGAGAAAACGGTCGTCAACCCTTGAAACAATCACCTTCATGCCGCCGTCGGGCTTTTCCCTCTCGACCACGCTCCCGTCGTCCAGACGCACCTTGACCTTTTCCCGCTCGATACGCTTGACATAGAGCTTCATCCGGGGTGTTCTGCGGGGATTGTCCTTTTTCATCATCTCCGATTTCGGCAGCACCAGTTCCACCCGATGATCCTTTGAGGTGTTGTAGGTGAAGATCACCTCGTTCGAACGGATCTGGTATACCTCTCCGGCAACAACCTCGCCGACCTTTTCAAGACACTCCTCGTACACAACCATCCGCTCGAGATCGCGCACCTTTTTCTGCACCGACTGCTTGATAATCTGTATCGACTTTCTGCTCAGAAAATCTTCGAGGCGGATAGGCCCTTCTTCGTAAGAGTCCCCAAGCTCAAGAGAATCATCGATTTTTCTGACTTCGTCCAGACTGATTTCAATCGCAGGAATATCGACCTCGCTGACGATCTTCCTGAGCAGATAAACCTCGAAATCGCCCCGCTCCGGATTGATGAAGATATTGGCCTCAACTTCCGGATCGTAATCCTTGCGAAGCTGCTTCTGGATGATATCCTTGAGAAGGTCCGCTATATCCATCTTTACAGCCGCACTCTCGGTTTTCTTGTCAAGAAAAATCTTCGACTGCTCGATTTCGCCGAACGCACCGGCAATCTGCGCCCTCCGGTCCGGACCTTCCGCTTTTATCTGCTTTCTCGCCATCTCTTTGCTGATTGTGCTTTTTATAAAAGAAAAACTCTCTGGATACCCCCGTCTTTTTCACCACTCCACTTCCGGAACTGCCCTGATGATCCGCTCAAGGACAATCACGACCGGTTCTTTCACCGCGCCGGCGTGTTTTTTCCCGGGTTGAACGGGAGCAAGCTCAAGGGCCGCAGGCGCATCGCCTGACTTCACCACCCTCAGAAGACGTCCCGTCATGGCAACCTCTTCCCCCTGTTCACCGGCAAACACGACCCGCAGCAGCCTGCCGGTGTGCCGGAGATACTGCCTCGGCATGATAATCGGTTCACCAAGACCCGGCGATGAAACAACAAGATCGAAATCCTCGCCCGACAGTACGGGCGGCTCACTGTCATTTTCGATCTGCTCCCTTATCCTGCGACCAAGAAACGAGCACTGATCAATCCGGATACCGGCGTCACTGTCGAGCAGCACCTCGATTTTCCGGTGCCTTGCCGCTCCCTTGACCTGTACCCGGATCAAATAGACCCCCTCTGCTTTCGTACCTGCGGACAACTCCAGCACCTGAAGCACGCAACGTCTGATTTTTTCTTCCATCGTCACCGGCATATCCGTTTTTTCGGAAAACAAAAAAGTGGGGAAAGCCCCACTTGTAACTTCGGTCAACTTAGACTTCTCGATCCCTGCCTGCAAATGTACAAAAAAAGGGGGCAATAGTCAAATAACCCGGTCGTTATCCTTAAGCTGCGTCTCAATCACTTCATAATCCGCTTCCTCTGCAGGAGGCCGGGAAGCGTACTGCTCGGAATCGGCTCCCTGAGGCCCTTTGCGGTAACGGATAAACACCCCGTTGCCGAGCGCTTTGAGCACAAGGCGCAAGGCGAGATACAGAAGCAGCAGAAGCAGAATGAATTTCAGCATGGCCTGGATTCGTCATCTTGAGAATCTCCGGTACCGGAAGGTGCTGCAGGCGCAGGCAGAAACACCGGTACCGGACAAAGGAATATTACCGAACCGGTTCCGCAAGGAGAGCCGCAAGACGGTCCTCCAGGATACGATACCGGAAAACCTCGACACCGTCAACCAGAACAACTGGAATGTGATCACCGTATCGCTCGAGCAGATCCGCACGGGAGGTGATGTCGATTTTCTCAAGCACAAATGGCTCGACAGCCTGAACCTTGTGCAAAACCGCCATTGCCTGGTCGCAGAGGCAGCACTCTTTTTTCCCGTACAGGGTGACCGTATGAAGCGTGTTCATCCGCAATGGGGGTTTACTGAAGCGGACTGTCGCAGCACGTCAACCACGCCGTCAAGCGTATGCGTCTCCTGGGTGGACGCCACGAGATTCTTCAGGGGATACTGCCCGGTTGCAAGCTCCTCCCCTCCGACAAAAAGAGCCCAGGAGGCATGCATCCTGTTGGCTTCGCGCAACTGCGCCTTCATGCTCCTTCCCGCAAGATCAATCACCGTGCTGATGCCTGAGCGGCGGAGCAGATTGACAATCCCGAAAGCCCGGTCGAAATATTCCTGCTGCGGCACAATGACAGCGACAGCCGGACCCGGAGCCTCCTGCTGTGAAAAAAGACCCTGCTTCTGCATGGCGATCAGGAGCCGCTCCATTCCGACAGCAAAACCAGCGGCAGGAATCTCCGAAGCATTGCCGAGTTCCAGCGCAAGCGAGTCATACCGCCCTCCCCCGCCAAGCGCGTCCTGGGCTCCAAGCGCGGAGCTTGTCACTTCGAATGCCGTATAGCTGTAGTAGTCGAGACCTCGCACAAGCAGATGGTCGATCTGGAAGTCGATCCCCCTGTCGGAAAGATAGGCAAGCACCTTCTCAAAATCATCGAGCGCCTCACCTCCCAGGTAGTCATGCAATTTCGGTGCTCCGGCAACAATATCCTGCATGTCCGGATTTTTCGAATCGAGTATTCTCAGGGGATTCTTCTCGAACCGCTCCTTTGAGGCATCATCAAGTTGCCGGTAATACGGGGCGAGATAGGCCCTGAGCGCCTCACGGTATCGCTGGCGATCGGTCTTATTGCCGAGCGTATTGATCCTGAGCCTGAGTCCGCTGAGACCGAGAGATTCGAAGACATGCATCATGAATATGATCACCTCGGCAACAGCAGCCGGCGAAGCGGCACCGAGCAATTCAGCTCCGAACTGGGAAAACTGGCGCTGCCGTCCGGCCTGGGGGCGCTCCTTGCGGAACAGTTCGCTGATGTAGTACAGTTTCTGCACCGGCGAGGAGGCCAGAAGATTCTTCTGCAGAGCCGCCCGCATGACCCCCGCGGTCATTTCGGGACGAAGCGTTATCGAACGCCCTCCCGGCTCCGGCTGAAAGGAAAACATCTCCTTGCCGACGATATCGGTTGAAGCTCCGATACTGCGCTGAAAAAGTTCGGTATACTCGAAAACCGGTGTACGGATCTCGCTGAAACCGTATATCGAGGCAAGCCCGCCGATAACCGCCTCGACACGCTTCCACTGAATCATCTCATCGGGGAAAATATCCCTCGCACCCTTGACTATCTGATAATGCGGCATACGATTCTATAACGTGCCTGTTCTGTTAAACCTCATGCAATTCACTATGCAATCTTTCTTCCCCCTGCTTCCTCCCTGCTGATTTCCACTCGTGAACAACAGGGATCGCAAGGACTTCAGGAACCATAACCACACCGGAGAGCTCCCCCGACTCCTGTCTCAGATCTGGGGAAAATCCTTCTCCTCCTCCCGGAAAAGACCAAGCACTTCTGCCGGCGATCTGGAGGCAATGAGCCGCTCACGGAAATCGGCACGTCCCGCCAGCCTCGTAATGCGCCCGAGCAGCTTCAGATGCTCTGCAAGCATGGCTTCCGGCGTAGCCAGCAGAAAGATAATCCTGACCGGCTCGTTGTCAATCGAATCGAAGTTCAGATCGTGCTTCAGTGTGGCAAGAGCAAGTACCGGTTGATCAACAGCTGCGGTTTTCGCATGGGGAAGGGCGATGTTCTTGCCGATACCGGTTGACATCTCCTGCTCGCGACGGAGCACATCCTCCCGCAGTCTGGCGGCATCGGTAATGCCTGCATGGCCGGAAACAATCGAGAGCATTGTATCGATGACCTGGCTTTTGGTTTCCAGATCGAGACCGAGGGCAATACAGCCTGCAGAAAGAAGACTTTCGATTTTCATTATCACAAGACCTTGCGGTTAAATATCCCTAACAGGGGAAAGCCGGCTTTTTTGTGGAAAAAGAGAAGCGGTAATATAAAAAAAATTGATCCCGCACCAGATCACAGCCGGGAGGATAAAAAGTATACAATCGGAGAGACAAACATTATGGTATCGAAACGGTCAAGCACACCGCCATGACCGGGAATAAGAGCGGAAGAATCTTTCACCCCGGCATCCCGCTTGAACATCGATTCGATAAGATCACCCGCAGGGCTGACTGCTCCGACAAGCATTCCGGTCAGCAAAACCGGCGGAAGCATCAGACCGGGCAGTTGATAGAAACAAAACAGACAGGCAGCAATGCTTCCGGCAAATCCCGAAAGATACCCCTCCCACGTTTTATGGGGACTGAGCCTTTCGAACAGCTTGCGCCTGATCAGCCTGCCGCCGAAAAGGCTGCCGCCGAAATAGGCCGAAATATCGGTTGCCCAGACGCAGATGAACATCAGCAGCACCAGTGACGCCCCTTCGCCGTTATGGCCATGCCGGCGAAGCATGAGAAGCGCGCCGAAACAGAGATTCACATACAGGATGGCCGTCAGGATGGAACCCAGATTGAGCAGGGGGGAACCCTCCTTTCGAAAAAGCTCGGTCACGAAGAGCAGCAGCACAACGCCAAGCAGCAACTCCCAGGTATCGACTGCGGAAACATAAAAGTTCAACTGGATCAGCGCACTCAGAAAAAGCACAAGCCAGAGAGGTGGCGGAACAGCCTTGTGGAGGGCTAACCGGTAAAACTCGTAGGTTGCCGCAAGTGCCAGCAGCAGCACCAGCAGAAAAAAAGGCAGCCCTCCGAGCTGGATCACCCAGACCAGAACCGGTATGCCCGCGATAGCTACAAGAACCCGCTGCAGCAGATTGGCGCTCAGAAGCTTACCCATAAACAAACGGTTGTATCCAGACAATATCGAAATCGTTTCAGGGGCAGACACTCCTGAAACGGCGCATGAACGAAACAAAAAGCAGCAGGCAGCAGGCAACGACAATCCACCACCAGAATGAAAAAATCAGCCTGTCTTCCGGCAATGCGGCCTCGGAACCGCCGGCATGAAGCACCGCAAGCGCCACAAGATTGTTGAGCAGATGCACGAAAAACGGGACGGCAAAGCTGCCGCTTTTCATGAAAATATAGCCAATATACCATCCAAGAAGCGCAAGAGGAACCAGATTGGCCGCACTCAGGTGAAAAACTGCAAAAACAAATCCTGTAAAGAGCACCGAACCTTGAGGAGAAAGCGCCTTGTACCAGTTCTGCTGCAGATAACCCCGGAACAGCAGTTCCTCGCACAAAGCCGGCGTCAGGGCAAGCACAGCGAAGACCACAGCGGCTTCCCCAGGTGAATGCACTCCTGCAAGCCGGCCAATCATGGCATCGAGCAGCCGCTGGCTCTCGAGCACGGCTCTCCCTGCAGACCCGAGAGACGGCCACAACAAGAAATTTTGCAATTCGATAACGGAATGGATCACCGGCTGCAGCAGAACCATACCCGACACGGCAAACGCCACCTGTCGCCATGAAACCGTCCGGCTGAAACCAAGGAATTGCAGCGATTTCCACGATACCGGCACACGTTCCCGCACGTGCATTGCTGCAAGCAGCAGCACCGGCAGCCCCAGAACGAGTATTTGAGCGCCAACCTGGGCAAGGCGCATTGCGGCAACAACCTGAGAGCCGCCCCGCATGGGATCGTCAACGACAGCCATTCCGCCGGGAATAATCATCAGCAGAATGCCGCCGGCAACAGAGTATAACGCCATGATGGCACACAGCACAACGGTGCTGAAAAGGAATGAAGGCCTGGTATCCTGCTGAAGCATCATGCAAATGACCGGAGGATAATTAAAAAAATCGTCTGATATTGCTGAAAGTCCGGCACACCGAACCGATGCTGAGTATACGAAATAGCTGCCGCAAACCACCCGGAAAATGCTCAGGGGATGTCCGGCTGCCTGCATAAAAACCAATATGGTCTCTCCATGAGAATTCTCCTCATGAACTCCGCAAGAACCTGGGGCGGAACGGAAAAATGGACCCGTATGGCTGCGGAAACCCTTTCCGAAGATCATGAGGTACTCCTTGCCTATCGACGGGAAATTATAGGAAACCGTTTCACGGTAAAAAAATACCGCCTCCCCTGCCTCAGCCATATAGACCTGTACACCCTTTTCAGGCTCATCCGCATTATCTGGAATGAACAGATCGAAGTCATCATTCCGACCAAGCGAAAAGACTACCTGCTCGCAGGTCTTGCAGCAAAAGCATGCGGCATAACCTGCATTTTACGGCTCGGCATCCAGCGTCGGCTCCGCATTCCCATCTTCCACCGCCTTATCTACCATACCCTCCCGGACGGCATCATCGTCAATGCAAAAAAAATAAAACAGGAGCTCCTTCTCTCGAAGTTCATGGGGAAGGAGCAGATAAAGGTTATCTACAACGGCGTCGATACCGGCACGCTTGACCGAATCGGCAGACCGCCGGCTGAAAAGCCCTATCCGTTTCTTGTTGCGACAGCAGGAGTGCTGACGAACCGGAAAGGGCACGACTTCCTTCTCAGAGGGTTTTCCCGCTTCCTCAGGCTTGCACCCGAAACCGATGCCGGCCTGATCATCATGGGAGAGGGACCGAAAAGGGCCGAGCTGGAAAGCCTTGCCTCCGAGCTCGGCATCGGCAGGCGGGTACGCTTCACCGGATTTGTCGAAAACCCCTACCCCTGGATGGCCGCAAGCGACGTTTTCGCCATGACCTCCCTGAGCGAAGGCATTTCAAACGCACTGCTCGAAGCCATGTACCTCGGCTGCGTACCGGTCAGCACTCAGTCCGGAGGAACCGCCGAACTTATCGGGAACGGCGAAAACGGCTTTCTGGTGGAGTATGGAGATGAACAACAGCTTGCGGAAGTTTTTCTGCGGGTTGCCGAAAAACCGGAACTGCGCGACACGATTCGCATGGCCGCAAGGAAAACCGTTGTAACCGGCTTCACGCTTGCGATAATGAAACGGGAACTGAGCGAATTCTGCCTTCGGAAGAAAAGCCGGAAATCAGCGCTGTAAATTTTCCACAACCATCCGCAGTACGGGATTGTCGGGGTACGACGAGAGAAGAGAGTCTTCGAACTTCTTCCACCTCTTCTTCAATGACCGACGGGCAAACAGCACGGAATAGTTTGCAACGGGCAGAAACTCGTTATTACCGACACCGTCGATCAGAATCAGCCTGCCGGTAGCCGGACCCAATCTCTGATAGATCGGATTATCGGCTTTCAACTCCCTGACAATAATGCGCTCCCTCTGCAGATACGACCTGAAGACCGCCATGGCGGAACGAAGCTCCCGCTCGGAAATCATCGTTTCATGCGTCTTCTGCAGGTAAAAATCGAGCGATCCGGAAATTTCTCCGTTAAAATCCCTGGCCAGGCTGAAAACCGCCCCTACTCCCCGACTGGTCGAGACGAAACCGTAAGCCCTGGCCATCATATCCCAGGAAATTCCCCTCCGGAGATACCTGCGGTAATGTTTCATCTCTTCGCGGGTGATGCCGCGGTTTGCGGAATAGGTCACCTTAACGCATTTACTGTCGTCTTCGGGATGAACATAACACTCCCTTGACGAACCTTTCCCCAGGAGATGCGCATCACTGAGATCGATCATGACAAAGCGGAATTTTCAATACATCGAATTGGATTTTACAAGTCTCTTTACAAAACCGTAACAAAAAAAGCGTTCAATGCCAAACAAAAGCCGTCGGCATGAACGGAGGAGCTCAATCGGAATCACCGAGATATAACGGGAGTTCTTTTTTTGTAACTTCGGGTAAAAAAGCAGGATCATGCCCTTGATGGCTTCAGGGAATCCTGTTGCAGAACAAACAGCCTTCACATGAATTTTCTTTTCCTGAATTCCGCCCGTAAAGGATGGGGCGGCAACGAAAAATGGACCCTGCTGGCAGCAGAGGCTCTTGCCGAAAAAAACGGCATTTTCCTTGCCTATCGGGATCCCCGGCTTGGCGAAAGGTTTCCGGTCAAAAAATTCAGGCTTCCCTTCATCGCGGAAATTGATCCTCTGACGCTCCTCGGGCTGGTTCGCATTATCCGCAGCGAACGAATCGACGTCCTTATTCCCACGAAGCGCAAGGATTATGTGCTTGCCGGAATTGCAGGCCGCATGTGCGGAGCCGCCAACATTCTCCGCCTCGGTATCGACCGGCCGCTGAAAGGCTCCCTGCTGCAAAAGCTTGTCTACCATATCCTTGCCGACGGAATTATCGTCAATGCCGAAAAGATTAAACGAACCCTGCAAGAGACTCCGTGGATCAGGCCCGATAAAATACGGGTCATCTACAACGGCCTGGATTGCAGGAAACTGGAAAAAAGCTCGCACGAAAAGTATCCGGAACCCTTCCCGTTTACCGTCGTTTCGGCAGGTACGCTCATTAGCCGGAAAGGATTCGACTTTCTGATCCGCTCGTTTGCCCGTTTTCTCGAACTCTCCCCCGGTGCCCAGGCGGGGCTGGTCATTGCCGGAGACGGCCCTGAACGCAAAGAGCTTGAAGCTCTGGCAGATCAACTCCACATCAGCGAAAAAGTCCTTTTCAGGGGGTTTCTCCAGAACCCGTACCCGCTGATGAAAACATCCGACGTTTTCGTCTCCGCTTCAAAGTCGGAAGGGCTGTCCAACGCGCTGCTTGAAGGCATGTTCCTTGAATGTGTTCCGGTCAGCACCTTTTCGGGAGGAGCCGCCGAAATCATCGAGGATGGCGTAAACGGCTTTCTGGTATCCTATGACGACCAGGAAAAACTCGCCGCAATCCTCAGCGAGCTCTTCCGGAACCCCTCCATGCGCCGGACCCTGGCCACAGCGGCCAAACGGACGGCATCAGAAAAATTCTCGATATCGAGCATGGAAAAGGAGATCCTCGACTTCTGCACCGAAACCCGCAGCAAACAGCAAGACTCATGAACATTCTCTTTGTCAACTCCATCGGCCGCAACAAATTCGGTGGCGGCGAGAAATGGATGGTGACTGCAGCAAAAAGTCTTGCCGACAGGGGCCATAACGTCACCCTCGCCAGTAAAAAAAACTCGCGACTTCTGCATTACGCCTCCCAAAAAGGTGTAAAAACGATGGTCATGGAGATCCGATCCGATTTCAGCCCGCTGAAAACCCTGAAGGTTGCACGTTATCTCAATGCAAACCGCACGGATGTGCTGATCTGCAACCTGAACAAGGATATCCGTGTAGCCGGCCTCGCCGCCCGCATTGCGGGAAACACGGCCGTGCTGGCCCGGCACGGAATGCTGCTCTGCAGCAGAAAATGGAAACACAGGATAAGCCTCACGCGTCTCTGCGACGGAATCATCACCAACAGCAACACCATCAAACAGACCTACGCCGGATATGGCTGGTTTCCTCCGGAATTCGTCGAAGTCATCTATAACGGGATTGTCATTCCGGAAACCATCTTCCCTGAAGACTTCTCGGCGCGTTTTCCCGGAAAGAGAATCATCTACAGTGCCGGCAGGCTTTCCGAGCAGAAAGGGTTCATCCACCTGATCGAAGCCGCATCGATGCTCGCCAAAACAAGAAACGACCTGGTCTTCATCGTTTCGGGCGAAGGAAAACTCGAACATGAGCTGAAAAACCGCGTCAATGCGCTCGGACTTGAAGAGTCGTTCATTTTCGAAGGCTTCACGCAGGATATCTACCCCTGGCTAAAGGGATGCGATCTCTTTGTGCTGGCATCACTGTTCGAGGGCATGCCCAATGTGGTGATGGAGGCAATGGCCGTCGAAAAACCGGTTGTCGCCACAGACGTCAACGGAGCGAGGGAACTGATGCGGGACGGCATAACCGGCCTGATCGTTCCGCCCGCCGATGCAGAAGCCCTTGCTGCGGCAATAGCCTCGGTCATTGATGACCCTGTGCGACTGAAATCACTCGGAATGGCAGGGAAAAAACGGGTCAAGGATCACTTTACCGTCAGAAAAATGGCCGATCTGCTCGAAACCCATCTGCTTGACAAGGTTGCGCAAAAACAGACGCCCCGATGACAAAAGAGTGGAAGAAGCAGCGCCGGTTTCGCCAGAAGTTTGCTCGACTGCTGCAGATGCTCCTGCAGAAACCGCTCCTGCAACCACCATATACAGGAGCACTCAGCAATATCGTCATCCTCGCACAGGAAAAGTACGGCGACGCTATCCTCCTGACGTCGCTGCTGAAGCTCCTGAAAAAGAATTTTCCGGAAACATCGGTTCATGTGGTTACCTTCAGCAGGGCCGTCTACGGATTTTTTCAATCCGACCGCAACATCGACAGACTCCATCTGGCAAAGCATAAAGCATGGCGCTATTACCGCGAGATCCTGACGAAACGTTTCGATCTGCTCTTCAACACGAAAGACCACCCGTCAACCAGTTTTCTGCTGCACTCCCTCGTTATCAGAGCCGCCAGAAAAGCCGGTATCGACTGCGAGTTTCACCGGGGAATCTACGATTACCTGGTCGATCTCGATTACCACACTCCTGTCGCTCTGAAAAACTGCGGACTGCTCTCCATTCTCGGAAAACCCTTCCTGCCGGAAGAGTGCCGGCCGTATATTCCCGAACACCCCGTATCGGAACCCTTGCGCTCATTTGTCGAGTCCCTGCATGAACACTCCTGCATCGGCCTCAACATCAGCGCCGGAGGACCGACACGCTACTGGACCGAAGAGAACTGGAAAAAACTGGTCGAGGCATTTCCGGATGAACGGTTCATTGTTTTTTCAGCTCCCGGAGACCTCCCGGAAAAACATCGCCTCGAGCTGCAGTGCCAGAATATTGTCCGGTCGCCTGCAACGGCAAATCTTTACGAGGCCAGGCTGCTCGTCCAGAAACTCAGGCTGCTGGTGACACCCGACACGGCACTGGTCCATGTCGCCTCATGTTCCGGCACTCCGGTACTTGGGCTTTACGGCATAGCCCCCCAGGACCAGAGCCGTTTCAGGCCATTGCTCATCAAGAGCATCATGGTGGTATCTCCGACAGCGCTGGTCAGCGATATCAAGCCGGAAACCGTTATTGCCGGGACAAGGGAACTGTTGGCATAACCTGCAAAAAAAAGCCGGCAGTGGTTGCGATCCCCCCCTGCCGGCCTTAACTCCGGATATGCGTGACTCTCTTGCCGCCGCTGCAGTTCCTGCAGCTCCCCGATCAGCGGGACGGGGGCATCGGGCGCTCCCTGAGGGTTGTCATCCTGCTCAGCTGCTCAGGTGAGAGCATGCTCGCCAGTTCCTTGAAGAAAACACTCTTGACAAGGGCAAGCCTGACGTGCTGTTTGCCGATCATATCCGATAACATCGAAATTCTCGCCCTGTTCGCAGCTTTTTGCAATGACTCCTGCATCAGTTCCTTTTCAAGCTGGCGCAGTTTGTCCCGGTATGGCGACGACTGCCCGGAATATCTTTTCTCCATATCTTTTATGGCAAGCTCCTGCTTGTCGGTCAGTTGCAGCATCTCAAGGTTGCCTTGCAGAAACGACTCGTCCGGTGGCCGCATTTTTGCCGGACTTCCCGGATTACCGGGAGCTGCAGGCTTCCCGGCTCCATCCCTCATATCGGAAAAGGCAGGTCTGCTGCCGAAAGCACCAGCATTATAATCCGTTGCCAGGGCATTTCCCCCAAGGCAGAGCACGCCAATGGCCATGGTGGTCGTCAAAAAGGTTTTCTTCATTGTTTTTTTCTTCTTTAGGTTTTTCGAGGGTTCGGAACCAATGCATCAAACTGAAACCCGTACACCGGGTGAGACGTCAGGAATCGGAAATCCTTGTACCTTTTATGTCGTCAACGAAAAAACGCCAAACGGTGCCACCTCATAAAACCCCTGATCATGAAAGCTCGTCGGGCACGACTGCTTGCGAAGTCATACAGCAGCATGAGAAAAAAATGCATGACGGCGCCGTTTTTCTGAACGGTTTTTCACCTGAAACCGGTTGCTTTTATCTCTACCCTTTTTTTTGTAACTAAAACCATGATTGACTGACAAGAGCATCGATACAAAACAACGATAACAAGTTAACGCATCCCGAATGAAAATCCTGTGTCTTCATATCGCTGAAAACCAGGCAAGTTACCGGTACCGCGTCAAACAGTTTCTTCCTCACTGGCAGGAGTACGGAATTGAGATGCATCCGGTCAACATCATAGGAAAAAACTATATCGAAAAGATTGCCATAGCACTCGAAAGCAGAAAGTATGATTACGTCTGGCTGCAACGCAAACCCCTCGCCCCTTTTCTTGTCAGTATGATCGCCAACCGATCCATGCTGCTCTACGATTTTGACGACGCCCTTTACGCACCCCAGACCGGTCATGAGGGAAAGCTCAAGGACAAGCATCCGGGATCGAGCGTCATGATACAGCGCATCAATCATATAATACGAAAAGCATCGCTGGTGTTTGCCGGCAGTGACGCGCTTGCGGCTTATGCCGGCAGGTTAAACCCCGATGCCGTGAGGCTTGTCCCCACGGCTTACCCTGCCCCTGAAGTTGTCCCGGAACAAGCCCCGACGCCAGGAAAACCGGTCACGATCGGCTGGATCGGGGGAAACGGCACCCTGCCCTATCTCAGGTTGATCGACGCTGCCTTGTGCGCTGTGCAGCAGCGGCATCCCGGTGTCACGATTTCCATTATGAGCGGCAGACCCCCTGAAGGACTGCAGGCAAAGACACAGTTTACCCCATGGTCTCAGGAATCCGAAAAAAGCTGGCTGGGATCCATCGATATCGGCATCATGCCGCTGGAAGACGACGAATGGAGCAGGGGAAAATGCGCGTTCAAGCTGCTGCAGTACATGTCGTACGGCAAACCGGTCGTCGCTTCGGCAGTTGGCGCCAACATGGAGGCGGTCATTGACAGACGGAGCGGATTTCTGGCATCTTCATCCCAACAGTGGGAACAGGCCCTTGAATCGCTCATATCCAGTCCCGGACTGAGATCGAGCATGGGTGAAGAAAGCCTCAGACACTTCCTTGCAAACTATGAACGGCAGCGGGTACAGGAACAGATGGCAACCATCCTGCAGAACCATCCCGGAAAAAAAAGTTTCCTGAACGTTGCAGGAATACCGTTCATCATGCCTTAGCCCCGAAAATATGAAACAACATATCGCCTGACCGATTTGATCATGATCTTTCGGACTCGTCCTGCAAAAGAGCTGTAAAAAGACGCCATCTCGCCCTTGTAGTTACCGCGATCTCTGGCGAGTGCAATCAGGTGACGCCTGACAAGCGTCCGGTAACGTCGGAACTGGCCTGTCTTGTACAGCATGTTATCCCTTTCGACATAGTCGATCAGCAAATTCGTCTGCAATATCATCTGAAGAGACTCTTCCTGTGCGACGCGCAGCAGTTTGCGTTCGACCCGGCACTTTGAACGCAGCATGGCTTTCATTTTATTCGACTCGTTGGCGTCGTGTAAACGCCAAACCGACAACGGGCCATGCTGGTAGCAATGCACGGGAAATCCTGCAAACGCTATTCTCAGATACATATCCCAGTCGTCATGCGGCTGGGTATAGGAATCAAAACCTCCGATACGCTCGAACACCTGGCGGTGAATGACCGGGGTTGAAGAAAAGATGAAATTCCCTTCGGCAAGGTGCAGCAAAAAGTGACTGCCCTGTGTTTTTCGGGGATAGATAGCAGCCACCTTGGCAATGTTTTCTTTCAGCATCGTTACGCCAAGGTCATCGACAATATCCACGCTTGAAATCACCATGCAGACCTCTCCGGGTGAAGCAATCATGGCCATCTGCTTCTGAAGCTTGTCAGGATACCAGTAATCATCCTGATCGAGGAACGCGATATAATCGCCCGAACAACGGGCAATGGCAAAATTTCTCGTTGCGGCAACGCCCTCGTTCCGTTTCTCATATACCCGGATCCTCGGATCCCGAGGAAGCACGCGCTTGAAATCCTCCCCGCCTCCATCGTTGACCAGGACCAGCTCCTGCACCGGCACGAGCTGCTGCAGCACTGAATCAAGCGCTTTTCTGAAAAACTCAGGGTCAGGATTGTAGACCGCCATAACCGCAGATATCGAATAGCCGCTCATGGGTTCATTATATCCCTGAAAATGAAATCGTTACAAAAGTCGAACCGGACCGTGACAGACCACACAAACTGCAGGAAGAGAGGTCATGCCCGTTTGCCTGCGAACTGGATATCGTACAGATGCTTGTAGAAGCCGTCCCGCGAAAGCAGTTCGGCGTGACTGCCTGCCTCGATCACCTGGCCCCTCTCCATGACAATGATCTTGTCGGCATTCCGGATTGTCGAAAGCCGATGGGCGACAACCAGCGCGGTCCTGCTCTCGAGAGCATGATCGATGGCTTCCTGCACGATCTTCTCCGATTCGTTATCCAGCGCGCTGGTAGCCTCGTCGAAAATAAGCAGTTCCGGGTTTTTCACCATCGCCCGTGCTATGGCAAGACGCTGCCGCTGGCCCCCGGAAAGCTGGATTCCCCGGTCACCCACAAGCGTCTGGTACCCCTCCGGCTTTTCGGCGATGAATCCATGTGCATTGGCGAGTTTTGCCGCACGCTCGACCATTTCATGACGCACCTCCTCCCTGACGCCATAGGCAATGTTCGATTCGATGGTATCGTTGAACAGGATCACCTCCTGGCTCACCACGCCGATCATGTGGCGAAGCTGCTTGTAGTCGAACTCCCTGATATCGACACCGTCAATGGTGATCCGCCCGGAATTGACATCATAGAACCTGAGCAGCAGATCGACTGCCGTGGACTTTCCGGAACCGGACTGACCCACCAGTGCGACCATTTCGCCTTTCCTGATCTCGAACGACACATGGTCGAGCACGTAGGGGGCATCGGCTTCGTTCCGGTACCTGAAACAGACGTCCTCGAACCTGATCGAATGGGAAAATCCCCTGATCGGTTTCGAGCCGTTCTTGATATTGGGCAGCGCATCGAGCAGCTCGAACAACCGTTCGGCTGAAATCACACCGAGCTGCACCTGGGTGCTGACATCGCCGAACATCTTGATCGGCCCCATAGTCGAGTACAGGGTAAAGGCGAACATGATAAGCTCCGAGGAGGTCATCCTTCCGTCAATCACCTGCAGGCCGCCGAACCACAACACCATGGCGATTGCCGCGATAAGCAGGGTTTCGTTCATCGGGCCGATGATGTTCCTCAGCCTGGCAATACGGATATCCAGACTCCTGAAGTCGCGGGTGAAGTTCTGGAACTTCTTCAGCTCGACATCTTCGAACGCGCTGGACTTGATGACCTTGATGCCGCTGAACTTCTCCTGCAGCACCGAGTTCATGTCACCCATCTGCGTACGGAAACTCGTTGCAAGACTTTTCAGCCGCTTTCCGATCGAACGGATCACGAACATGATGCAGAGTGACGAAACCGCTGCAAACAGCGTGAGCTTCCAGCTCAGCACCAGCAGGACACCCAGATACACCAGTATTGAAAAGGGGTTCTGCAGGAAATTCACGAATGTCGAGTTGATCGTGTTGTTAACTGCCTGGACATCGTTGTACACCAGGTTCATCAGATTGCCGACCCGGTTTTTGTTGAAGTAATCCAGATGCATTTCGATAATGTTCCGGAAAACGTCGTCACGGAGCTTTTTGGCCGTCTTGGTCTGGATTCTGTAGATCAATTGCCCGTTCAGATAGACAAAGGTGTTCTTGAGCGCAAAGGAAACGATAAGAAAAACACAGATATTGAAGAGCGTCTGCTGCTTTGTCTCGGCTTTGAAGGCATTTTCGAAGAGATCCTTTGCCGACGCTTTTAACTTGTCGGCATCAAAACCGTTCACCCCGCCAATATGTGCCGGAAGCCCGGGCTTCGGCCTGGCCTCCGTCCTGACCTCCCCGGCTTCCGGCTCGGGCTTTCCGGAATCGCGGGATGCCTCGATCGAGCGGTCGGAGGTGAACACCGCGTTGAGCAGCGGCAAGACCGAATAGATCGAGACGACACCGAGCAGGGAGGTGATGATGCTGACAACAATGACAAGGGCTATCTTGCCTTTCGAGGGAGCGAGGTAGCGAATGAGCCGTAAAAACAATTTCATGGACGATTCTCTCTTTGACAAACGGATGTTCCGTGACAATCTACGGTTTCATGCTTGCATTACAAAAAAGGTCACCTCTCCGGCATCCGGGATCACCACGGGTTGTGCCCGGGAGGCGCGTCACCCATGATACAGCTCCCTGTCGGTTCGCGGCGGCCAGGCCAAAGCAAAATCCTCTGACTCAAGGGTGAGGTTCGGATTATAGACCGGGTCCTGAGGCAGGATATCCCCCCATCGCTGCTGCATGTACGTGATCTCTTTCTGAAAACGCAACTGCTTTTCGGGAGTATCCTCATACCCCCTTGTAAGGGACTCGTGGTGGTAAAGTTCAGCATACGGAGTCCAGACGTTCCGGTACCCCGCTTCTATCAGCCTGAGGCAGAAATCCACATCGTTGTAAGCCACCTGCAGGTGCTCTTCATCCAGACCATGCACCTCAAGATACGTGGAACGGCGAACCAGCATGCAGGCTGCCGTTACGGCAGAGAAACTTTGCTGAAGACCGGCTCGGCCAAAATAACCGGGATTGTTTTCTTCGAAAAACTTGTGCGCATGACCGGCTATCCCTACAAGACCGGTAATGATGCCGCCATGCTGCAGGGTTTTGTTGGGATACCAGAGCTTTGCGCCGACTGCGCCAACCCAGGGCTGCACGGCATGGCCAAGCATCTCTTCGAGCCACTCGGGAGTGATGACCTCGGTATCGTTGTTCAACAGGCAAACGAAATCTGCTGTCGATCGTCTGACGGCATTGTTGTTCAGCCTCGGGAAATTGAACGGGCTGTCATCACGAACAACGGAAATCCCCGAATTGCTTTGCAGGCTTTCGAAATAATGCATGGTTTCGGGTTCAACGGAACCGTTATCGACAATCGTGACGGTGTAGTTCCTGTAGGTGGTTCTTGAGACGATCGACTCGATGCACGTTTTAAGCACTTCCGACTTGTCCCTGGTCAGCACCACGATCTCGACCGATGGAAGCGGGTCCTGCACGGCATACCGGACACGCAACGTACCACCTGAGAATGATTCAACTGTAGCGGAAATCCCCCTGCGCTGCAGATGCTCGTCTATGGCTCTCATCGCTGCAATCAAAGCATATGGCTTTGCTTTAATCGTCGCCGCAGTACTTTCCTGATGCGCTCGCCAGTGATAGAGAACCTTTGGGATATGTTGGATCTTTTCAGGAGAAATTTTCTCGATCATGCGTAGTGCAAGATCGTAATCCTGCGACCCCTCGAACCCTTTCCGGAACCCGCCGATCTCCCTGATCAGAGCCAGCCTGTAAACGCCAAGATGAGAAATCATATTATGGTTCAGAAACAGGTCGTAATTGAAATCACTCTTGAAATACGGATTGTATCTCCTGCCGTTTTCGTCGATCTTGTCTTCGTCGGTATAAATGAGATCGGCTTCAGGATGTGAGTGGATCTCCCTTGCCACATAGAACAGCGCCAGTTCGTGCAACTGGTCGTCATGGTCGAGAAGAGCCATGAAACTGCCGGTTGCAAACTGAATCGCCGAGTTGCTCGCTTCACTGATATGGCCGTTGGTTGTCCTGAACACATACCTGATCCTGGAGTCTTTTTCTGCATATGACCGGATCAGCTCCCTGACACCTTCGTCAGGTGAATGATCGTCGGCAATGCACAGCTCCCAATGGGGATACAACTGGTTGACAACCGAATCCATTGCCACTTTGAGAAAGGCCGGATCCGGATTGTACACGGGCATAACGACCGAAATTAGCGGCGGTTGCTCCATGGCGGATATCTCGCTTTGAATCCGTTTACGGCTCTCGTCTCCAAGAACATCGTACATCTCCAGCCATCGGTCATAGCCGTTTTCTTTCCGTGTTTGTTTTTTCCCCTTCAGCAGACTCCTGATTCTTCTCGACTTTTTTCTGAATGATTTGGTAAACCTGCGCCAGGGCTGGGTAATACGCCAACTGCTGGATTTCATCATTCGATCAAGCTTGTTCTGCACCTCCTCAAGACACGCATGTTCTTCTTTCAATGCGAATCCAAGTTTCATATTGACCTCTTGCAAAACTCTCAAGCGATATTCTGCCTCGACGAGTTTACCGAGACGCTCGAAATATGCTTTGCTGTGATCCTGCCCCTCGATCGAGCCGAACTCCCGGAGTACCTGCGAAAACGCCGGAGGAACATTTTTGCCAACAACAAGTACGCCAAGACCGTGCGAATGATCGAACGACAGATGCGGATATCCTGGAGAGACCTCCTCCCAGAACTTCCAGACACCGAAATCAGCCCCCCGCACGGTGATGTCATGAAAAAGCACGACCCCGCTGTCGCTCATTTTCGGCAACCAGTTCTCGAAATTGTGCCTGACGGCTTCATAGGTATGCAGTCCGTCGATATGCAGCAAATCGATGGAGTGGTCGCTGAACGCTCCGAGCGCTTCATCGAACGGCATTCTCAGAAGCCGCGAAAAACCACTGTACTGCCTTTCATTAT
The DNA here is from genome assembly GCA_016866305.1 of Chlorobiota bacterium. GTDB lineage: Bacteria > Bacteroidota > Chlorobiia > Chlorobiales > Chlorobiaceae > Chlorobium. The sequence continues at coordinate 109,420 of VGMX01000003.1, forward strand.
AATTGGAGACATCCCTGTAGATCTCGTCGCTGTAATATCCCGCATGTTCGTCGCCTCTCCACGTATCGACGGCATAGCATCGTGTCGGCAAACGGTTGTCGTGCACACTCTGGCAAAATGCGAAATAGGAGTTACCGGTATGGGTGCCGAGTTCAACGTAAACACGAGGGGCAAGCGCTTTCATGACCCAGAACGCAAACGGGATATGCCCGGCCCACCCGTAAGGCTCGACGATTCTTGCCGGTTTAGTAACTGCAGCTACTTCAATCATGAGTTCAAGTTGATAAATTATGTTCAATCCTATGTTTCTATCCCGCCAGAGAAATTGCCAAATGTTGTGTTTTGAATTTTAAGCGGCAAGTTGCTCCTCGACTCCATTGATAAATTTGACACCATCGAAAACCTTCTGGATGAGTTGATGCCCTCTGAGTTTCCGCCACTTGTGCTGGGCTCGTTCGGCAAGCTTGAAAACCATGGCCAGCGTCATTGCCATGGTTCCCTGCCCCCTTGTTTTCGCCGTGCGCAACCGAACAGTTGAAAATGCTGATTCGATGGTATTCGTGCTGCGAATATGTTGCCAATGTTCTGCCGGGTATTTATAAAAAGAGAACATTGATGCCTCGTCTTTAAGCAACGAGGCCACTGCACTGGGATACTTGGCCGCATAACGCTCCTGGAACCGGCGATAGGCGTCTCGGGCATCTTGTTCCGTCTCTGCACGGTAAATGTCGTGGATCAGTGACTTTGCACTTGATTGCACGGTTTTTGGGAGTTTGTCCAGAATATTGGCGGTCTTGTGAACCCAGCAACGCTGGTGTTCTGCATGAGGGTAAACCTGACGGATGGCTTTCCAGAACCCGAGGGCTCCGTCTCCAATACAAAGCTTCGGTGAAGGCATGCCCCGTTCCTTGAGGTCACGAAGCAGTTCAAGCCAAGACTCGGCGCTTTCACGATAGCCGCCCGAAACGGCAACCAGTTCCTTATTGCCTTCCTTGGTGGCCCCCATGACAACGAGGACACAGAGGCGTCCCTCGTCGAGTCGAAGATTGAAGTGGATGCCGTCCACCCAGAGGTAGCAGTAACGAGACAGACTCATGTCACGATTGTTCCATGCGCGATGTTCTTCCAGCCAGAGTTGTTTCATGCGGCTGATTGATGCCGATGACAATCCGGGCGGCAGTGCTCCGTATAACTTTTCGAAACAGGGAATAAAATCCTGATTGGACAGGCCTCCAAGATAAAACAGCGGGACGGCCTCTTCGATCTGCAGGGTTTTTCTCATGTATTTCGGTATCAGAGCACTGACAAAGGGTTTAAGTGATTCGTTCGATGATCGACTTCGCGGTACTTTGACGGCTATCGGCCCGGCACTCGTTGTAATCATTCGTTCTGGAAGGTATCCATTGCGCACCATGGTGGCTTTGCCTTCCGCAGTTTTGATGTGCTGAAGTTGCTCCATAAAGGCCGTGATTTCGGCTTCCATAGCCATGGCGATCATCTGTTGGGCTGCGTGCCTTGCAAATTCTTCCAGACTGGCTCCTTGGCCAAGTAACTCTGGAATGATGGTCTGCTCTGTTCTCATTTGCCGTGCTCCTTGATTTTTGGTCAAGGGAACACCTACCGCCTCAGTTCTGCCTTTCCTGACTAATTGCTAAAACACAACTTTTGAAAATAGCTCCGGGGTGCGCCACGGGCGAGTGTTATGGCGCCGTTACTGATGTTTTCACTTTTGTGCCGCACCTCGCATTGTTTTGCCTCAGCTGAAAATGGAGAACCCGGCCAGTAAGGTTAGTTGGTTAAGGTTGATTGCTGCATGTACAACCTGATTAGAATCGAGTCTACGCCTCATTTGCAGACGTTTTTGTTTTCGAGCCTCTCTGGCGGCTTCGAGCTTTTGATCACGTTCTTTGAAAATCTGTCTGTCACGACCTCCGAGTTTGTCATTTGGGGCAATATAGCCAATCGCACTGTGCAAGCGGTCATCGTTGTAGAATCGAATGTAATCGGCAAGCTGATTTCTGGCATCTTCGAGCGAAAGAGCCACTTTGGGACGGATGCATTCGGTTTTGATGGTCTTGTGGTAGCGCTCCAGTTTACCGTTGCTCTGCGGATAAAACGGTGAGGTGCGCACATGGCTCATTCCGGTCAGCCGGATGTATTCCTTGAAGTCCTTTGCAATGAACTGAGGCCCATTATCGGAAATGATGCGTGGCCTGGATTCCGGGAACTTCTCCCGTGCACGCTGCAAAATGATTTCGATATCCTTCTCGGTCGTAGCTTCACGCAGTTCCCAGTGTACGATGTACCGGCTGCACCCATCCAGAATACTGCAAAGGTAGTAAAAGGTTCCGAGAATATTGACATAGGATACATCGATATGCCAGTGTTCATGCGGCCGTAAGGGTTGCACGAAACCTGTTCCTTTTTTGCCGGGTTTCCGGTTCCAGCACTGCAGAAGTCCGGCAGCACTCAACACACGGTAAACACTGCTGGGACTCACGGCAACGATATCGCGATCGAGCATCATATAGGTCAAACGACGGTAGCCCTCCAAAGGAAACTGAAGATGGAAATTGACGATGGCCTGCTTTTCTGACTCTTCCAGCCAGAAATCACGAGGATTCAGCCCATTATGCTCATTGACCTTGCCATAACGACTCTGCCAGTCATAATACTTGCTGGGAGCAACAGCCAGCCACTCGATGAATCGCGTCACGGCAATGCCGCTTTTCTTGGCCCAGAACTGGACGAAGCCGATAACGGCATCACGAGTATCATGGGGAACCCAGGACGCGCTCAGAGTTCCCCAAGTTCTTTTTTTAGCTTGACATGCTCTTCCATCAGTTCAGAGAGCACTTCATTTTTGGTTTGCAACTTGGCTTCAAGCTGCTCGATGCGTTTCAGTTCGGCTTTGTGCTGGCAGTCTTGCTTGTTTTCGAAAGCGGAAGCACCGTTTTCAAAAAACTCCTTCTGCCAGCGGTAGAAAACATTTGGTTGCAGGTCGTATTGATCGCACAGGTCAGAGACGGGTATTCGGTCAACCAGATGTCGTTTGAGAATGAAAACCTTTTCTTGTGGGGTGTAATTTTTTCGCTGTTTTCGCATGGTGAATTCCTCCGTTTTTGTACGCTAACTCAAATGGCTGAATTCTCCAATTCACGCTGAACCAAAACAGCATAACTGCAAGCCTGTTACCCGAGGCCCTCCACAAAACCAACGGGCTGTCATGCAAAAGAATACTTTTTGTGACCGATGTAGCTTGTAAACACCGGTATCATGATGCCGACAGCATGAGCGATCTCGTGCGCATGCTCCCTGATACCAAGATAAGGAAGGGCATAAAACGCCAGCCCGATACTCACCAGCCATGTCTGGAGAAGCGCCAGAAGATTCACCAGCACGAAATAAAGTACAGAATGATGAATTTTCTGACTGCTTTCTGTAAAGACGAATACACGGGCAAGAATGAAACCTGTCGTCAAGCCAACGATAAAGGCAAGTATGATGGCGACCTGGTAACTTACATAAAGGCTAAACACGATCCTGCTACCGAAATTGACAGCGGCGGCAATGCCCCCCGTCAACAGAAACACAGCAAACTGCCGGGAAATGTAGTGCCTGATCATGCCGTCACCGTTTTTGCAAGTTCCCTGCCGAAACCGATTCCCTCTGATATGCCCCGATCCTCCGGGTAGTAATACGACGTATCGGCCACCCAGAGACCCCTGACCGGCAATTCCGCTGGAGGGACGGTATCGAGGTAACCGGGACCGCAAACCGGCTGCGCATATCGATACCGCTGCACCCTGGTCATCACGACGTCGCTGTCCCGCAAGGAAGGGTTGATCGTTTTCAGGTAACTCGTCACTTTTGCAACAAACACCTGGTCATGATCGGCGTACTTCGGGTTTTCAGCCGGCACGTAGAACGGCACATACACGATGTGATCATCTCCCAGCGGACGCAAATTGGTGTACTCGACCAGCCCGGGAATATCCATGGAAGGATCGTTGACATTCAGCCAGAAATTATCGGTTACCGGCTTCCTGAGCTTGACGATCACGCAAACCACGGCGATGTTTTTCACCGACGAGAACATCTTCAGCAGCGCTTCCGGCAATCCGGGAATCATGGAGGGGATATACGGCAAAGGCACTGTGCTCACCACTTTGGAAAAAGGCATGAATTCCCCACCCGCCCGAACGCCCCTGACCGCACCATCGGCAATCTCGATTCTCTCGACCGGCGTCGCGAGCAGAAATTCACCCCCCGTTTTTTCAATGAACGCTCTCATCGATTGCAAAAGAGTAGCCGATCCCCCCTCGAAATACCCGAGTTTTTCGCGGAACAGATCATAGCGCGACCTCCCGATGCGTCTTATCCTGCTCCATATCCATGCCGCGGACAACTGGTTCGAATAGTTGTAGAACTTGTATTCGAACAGGTTCTGCCACAACACCTCGAACGCTTCGTTTCCGACCCACCTTCTGATCCATCCGGTCGCCTCGAGACGATCGAGCGGCTTCCAGTCGTTCCTTCTGGTTGAAAGGAATGCGTGAAGACCGTACCGGAATTTCGCAACAGGCGAGAGACCGGAAAACTGCAGAAGTGCAACAGGGTTACCCCACGGCTGCAGTTTCCTTTGGTGGAAATACCCCATTTTCGTTTCTACCCAATGCATTTTCTCTTCCAGACCAAGCTCCTTCAACAGATCGAGAACAGCGCTGTCGGAAATACAGTGAAAATGGTAGTAGCGTTCGATATCCAGACCTCCGAAGTCGAAGGTAGCCGTCATACCGCCTATCCGGTCATCCGACTCGAACACCACCGGCACATGCTCCATCCTTGCAAGCTGATACGCCACACCGAGCCCCATCGGTCCGGCTCCAACTACCGCAATACGCTCTCCTTTCATTGCTCAGAACTCCAGAACGATTTTGCTGTACTGCGGATCATTGAACGTTTCATCGATGGCCGTGGCAAAGGGCGTTGGTTTGACATTGAAAATTTCCGGCCAGTCGATCACCTCGAACTCGTCGCCAGCCGTCAGGGCCTTCAATTGATCCGCCGTAAACGGAGGATTTTTGTCAAACACAGCCCATATCCTGAGCAGCACTGAAAAGAGGGTATACGGAATATGAACGATCATGCATCCGGCCTTCGTCGCTCTCTTGATTTCGCGGATGATATCGACGTAATCCACCTTTTCGAGGCCGGTGATGTTATACACCTTCCCGCTGATACCCGACTCCAGGCAACTGATGATGATCGAGCAGAAATCGCCGACATAGAGCGGCTGGCGCATGTATCGGCCGTCTCCAGGAATCGGGAATACCGGCACCTTTCGCATGAACCGTGACAGCCAACCGAGATGCTTCCTGTCGAACCAGCCGAACATCAGGGTTGGCCGGAGAACAACCGTGGTAATACCGCTCTCGAGCACCATGATTTCCTGCTGCTTCTTGGTATTGGTGTAATGGTCGTCAGCAACCGATTCGACAACCGAGGAGCTGATATGCACCGTGTAGGGAATACGGTATTGTTTGATCAGTCCGATGATGATTTCGGTTGAGGTCAGATTGTTGCGCACAAAAGGTTCGAAGTTCAGGTCGCCGATCTGTGCCTGCAGCATAACAACAGCATCAGCCCCCTCGAAGTGGCTTTCCCACGGACCATGAACGGCAAGGTCGGCCTCGACGACCGTTATATCCGGATGCATCGTACGAAGAATCCCGATATTAGCCTTGTGCTTGTCGAGCACAACGAGGTTCCGGTATCCTTTGCGCTTGAGAAACGCCACAAGATTCTGGCCGACAAGCCCCGCTCCTCCAGGGAGCACAATTTTATGATGATCTATAGTCATTTACTGATTATTTATTGGGATATATCCAAAGCAAAAAAAAGAACAAATCTGAACAAAGGAAATACTTCACTATTTTCTCGCAACTAAAAAAAACTGTTTACCAAAAATCCTCCACACCAAGGGCATGCGCAAATACAAGCCAACCAATAATGGATGTGTAGGCAATGCGCCTTGTGTTGTATACGGCAAAAACTTATCCACACACAAATCAACCGTAAACCCTTTTAATTGTAGCGCCTCAGATAATGATAAATGAGTCAAGGCAAGATTGTGATCATAAAAATCCCAATATTCACCTGGTAAATAGCGTAGATTCGGACCCATAACAATAAAGACGCCTCCTGCCTTAAGGGATTTATGTACCTGTTCCAAAAAGTTATCAAGAGTTGTCTTGTCCGGGAGATGTTCAAGAAAATTGGACGTAAATACAACATCTGCCTCGCCGGCAACAACAGACGCAAGATCAGTTGCTGGAACCTCATAAAATTTAATATCTGGATCCAACAAAAATCTGGCATCCTGATTAATATCCAAAGCAATTTTGTTTTTGGCGTGTATATTATTTATAAATTCGCCATAACCACAAGCAACATCAACAACAGTATCACCAGGCCTGATAAAACGCTGAATATACCCCCTCAAATCACTTCCCATATTGCCTTTTTTCTTGGCAAAACATCCTCTGAAAAACGGTTTTTGTACAGTCTTGACAAATCAAGATTTCCCATTTCTTCCTCATTTAATATTCAAAATAAACAAATCTCACTGCATTGCATCACAACAATATCATCAAACACTAATAATTTTTTTCAAGCCTTATTTTTCAATACTTTCTCTTTAACGCAATAGCTATCCATTGACCAGTAGCCCCCCCTTCATCAAGAAACCTTAACTTGAATTTATCCGGCAACAACCTGTTTGAGAACTCAAGGCAAGTCCATTCAGAAGAGGTTGGGAGTTCTTGCAAAAACTGTTTTTCACGTGATACGACAATCACACGACAACTATTGCCGCAAGAACCTGATCTGTATAACAGTCTATCTCCACGATGCAAATTCAAGACTATCTCACCTTTATCCGCATCGGATGCGGTATGGGTGCCTGAAATAATAAACCCAGGCATAACACTTTTATGCAAATCAGCACTATTAGAAATTTTTCTTACCATGACATCGACAGATGCAACATTTAATAACTCAAGATTTTTTACTATAATTTCGGTATATGGGTAGACTTGAGAATTTTTTAAAACTGCGTTTTTGTAAAAACTGTCTTTTTCAAGAAATTTCGTGACCTGTTGACCTGACAGACTCATCTTCCATGCCAATGCTCGTTCCCCGTTATACTGGATGGGAAACGTGTAAGCGGGGAAAAAGCAGCTGCTCCTGACATGATCTTTCCAGCGCAGGTCATCGTGTGAACGCGACCATACCGGGAGAGCGTTGGCTGCAGCAGCAACAAGAAAGATGGCCGCAAGATAACGATACCCTTGTCTCGCATAGACGATCTGGATAACTACCCAGAAGATGATGAGAAAAGGATAAAAGAAATACCGTGGCCCGGCAAACTTTTGGTGAATGATCGCGGGATCGACTCGCAATACGGATAGATACAATGCTGACTACAAGCAGATAAAGCAACACAGCAACCGTTGACGTGGCAGAAAATGGCTTTGTACTGTAAACCCAAACTGCAATCAGGACAAGCAGGAGCGACCCGGCAAACCACATGCCGGCATGCCAGATATTGCCGACAAGAAAGCCACCAAAGAATTTCGGTATAACATTTGCAGCGATCGAACTTAAAGGAGAATGGGCAGAAACGTCTGTATCGAAAATAAACTGCAACTGCGCAATGGCAATGAGCGTTGAGAGAACCGAGACAAGATGTTCGGCGGGTTTACCCCTGAACCTGAAGCTTCTCACATAGAACAACGGCAATAGCATGACAATGACAGGAGAGGACAAGCCGCCGAGCAAGACATACAAACCCCTGAGCAACGGCAGTTCCTTTTCCTCATCCCACAAGACAAGCAGAAAAAGCAGAACGGAAACCCACCAGAACGTATAGAGCGGCAATCCGAAAACCTCGGGATCGGATGGAATGAAAAACATGGCCAAAGCACACCAACTGCGTCCATGCAACTTCGTTGGACTTGTAGCAACAGCAAAAGCCATAATCGCCATCAGCATGAAACTGAAAAGCGTCGTGGTAAGGGCGTACTGATAAACGGAAAGCTGCAGCGCAGCAAACGAAATCAGTTTTGGCACCAGGACCAGATAGCCATTAACCGGCTCAAACAAGGCATGCAAACCGTTCCTCATGATCCCTGGAATAATCTGAGAACCATCTTCATCCCAGACACTGGGATACTGTAGCTGTGCAAACCTTCTCGACATACCAAGAAACAGGAACAGCAAGAAAAGACCAGCGTAATTAAGCTTCTCTTTCATATCCTTTTTCCCACCTGCCGGTAGTTATAAGCAACAACAACCCTGCTCCGTAGAAGAGCATGATGCTCCCTGCAAGTATGAAATGCTTTCTCGATTTTTCAGTATAGAGGCTTAGGCCCCGGTTCGTATTGTGATTGTTGACAGCAGGTGTCAGAATACTGCTGATAACAGGGTTGTCGAGAAGCGACTTCAACCTCGCCGCATCGGGATAGGGAATTTCGCTGTAGGGTGTTTTCTGCAAAAAAGCGAGATTTCCGGTCATAAGATAACTGTTGACGTTTTCCTGGTTCCGGATGGTGACCATTTTCTTTTTTTCGATATCACGCATTATTCTCGGAGTGAACGTTCCAAGGCAGGTTATCACCAGAAATATCCAGAAAACCATGCCGTTCCTTGCAAGAACCGGACGCACCTCCTCATGAATCAGAATCATGAGACAGTACCAATTCAGGAGAATGCCGACTGCGAAAAGATCGAGATAGCGGGAAGAGAGGATTCCGTCACCACGCCCGTATGCGATAGCCAGAATCTGACCGAACATCCACAGGCCAAGAGAAAAGATAAACCATGAATGGGCTTCGGCAGATGGAGGCTTGATCAACTGCCGGAACATGAAAACGACAAGGGGAAGGTACATGATGCCACCCCCTGTCGCTGCGACAACTGCAATCGTGAATTCCAGAGGGTCTTGAGCCCTCAAACTGGCATGAAGCGCAATAACCGGCGTCGATTTAACTGCCAAAAAGAAAGCGACAAGCAACGTAAAGAATAGTATTACAGAAGGGGATTTCCGATCAACACCAACAAGCCACCTGACAAACAGCAATCCGGCTGCAGCTGCAATGGAGAGTGAACCGGAAGCCACCGAAAAAAAACTCAGGAAAGCCGCCAATACAATTCCGGTAATCCATTTCAATGGCGCGCTTTCGAAACGATGCACCGACCAGAGCAACAGGAAACTGAACAGCATGAGAAAGTAAAACGAGGACTGAAAACCTGCGAGAGTGTTGTCGCTTCCAAACGGCACTGCAAACAGGATTGTCGCAAATGTAAACAACAACGGCTTCATGTTTCCCGGAAGTCCTTTCTGCATAAGAAACAGCAACATGACCAGTGCTCCAACATGGAGGATTGCATTGACATACATCTCGAACATGGGATCAAAGACGCCTTTGTTCAGTATGAACAACCCAAGACTTAGCACTTTTGACGTAAATATCCGATGTTCATTGTGTGAAGCAAACAGGTCGGTGATCCGGAGTGACCCTTCAAGAAAAGGGCGATAGAGCGAATCTACCTCCGCATCCCACTGATCCCAGAAAGGGACGGAACTACCGAAGAAGGCGACGATGACCAGCTTGACACCAATCACAATCAATACGAATGACAACCCGTAAAGAAGCGGCGTCTTTTTTTCTCGCTTGAGTTTCGACATGGCCTTCATGGTTACCCCCATCAGTTTAGAGATTCAGTTTCTTGAAAAAACTGGTGGGAATGTGTACGATTCCCGCCATGATGTATTTCCAGAACCACGGCGTATAGAGCGTGTCGATCTTTTTTTCCATCGCCCTGACAATATCGGCGGCAACCTGCTCAGGCTCTGCGAGAAGCGCTTTCGGCATATCGAGACCTTCGGTCATGGGTGTTGCCACAAGCCCAGGCTTGACCGTCATGACATGCACTCCCGCCTTGAACAGCCGCGCGTTCAACCCTTCACAGAACGTCGTGACGGCAGCCTTCGCGGTGCCGTAAACGTAGTTCGACGGCCGGCCACGGTCACCGGCTATGGAACTGATGACGACAATGGTGCCCCGCCCCTGCTTTTCGAACAGATTGCCGAGCCGGGTCAGGAATGCGATGGTGCTGACCGCATTGGTCTGCAGTTCCTGCAACGCGAGATCCGGTGATTGCTCACACTCCTGCTGGTTCCCGAGGGTGCCATGTGCGACAAGCGCCACATCGATACCACCCAAGACTTCCGACACCGTGTTTAGCATCACTTCATGCCTCCAGTGCTCATTGATATCGAACCGCTCTGAATGCACCAACGCAGCACCCCTGATGAGCAGGTCGGCTTCCAGAGAGGAGAGTTTTTCGCTGTTTCTTGCAAGAAGGTAGAATTTTGCGCCCTGTCCCGAAAATATTCTGGCAACAGCTTCGGCAATGGCCGATGAAGCCCCGACAACAAGCACTTTTTTCATAAGTCGAGTCCCAAACGTCGTGATTGATGAGATGCGAAAACACCGTTGACCCCGTACCGCTCTCTGACGGACTGGAAAAGATCGATCTTTCGATAGCTTCTGGCGAAGGTTGCAGCCGACATCCTGACATCTTTCGTCAGGTACACCCTGCCGCCCAGATCGAGCACCATGGCGTCGAGCCGCTCCAGAAGCGGGAACAGCTCTTTTTCGATTTTGAAATCGAGAGCCAGGGTATAGCCCTCCATGGGAAATGAGAGGTGGTTCGGGTTCTCCTGACCGAAAACTTTCAGCACGGCGAGAAATGACCCTTTCCCGGATTTCGTAATTTCCTGCAGTATCCCGCTCATGCCACGAAGACCGGCGGATTTCGGTATCACAAACTGATACTGGGTGAAACCGTTTTTTCCGTACAACCGGTTCCATTGCAGAACCCCGTCGAGCGGGTAGAAAAAAGGCTCGTAATGCACCCGCTTTCTGACCATGTCTCCCCTGACCCTGTTGTAATACAGGGTATTGAACAGACTGACCGAGTGGATGTTGAGCATACCGGGCGGCATGTCGAAAGGGACCGCCAGACTCTTTTTCACCGGCAAATCAAGCTTGTTGTCGGCGGCATGTTCACCGGTCATCACCAGTGACCGGCCAAGGTTCTGTCCGGTTGCGACACAGTCGATCCAGGCTACCGAGTAGGTGCTTCTGCTGTTCTGTTCGAACAGCTCCAGAGAATGGGCAAGATTCCTTGCCTTGAATGTCTGCTGGTCGATAAATGCACTGGTGACGGTCTTGAGCCGTAACGAAACCGTCAGAATCACGCCGGTGAGCCCCATACCGCCGCAGGTAGCGTAAAACAGCTCCGGCTCCTGTTCCCTCGAGCAGGTGACAACGCGATCCGGGCCCACCATCACCTCGAAACGTTCGACATGCTCGCAAAAACAGCCGCTGACATGGTGGTTCTTGCCGTGCACATCACTCGCCACAGCTCCTCCAAGGGTGATAAACCGGCTCCCTGGCGTCACCGGCAGAAACCACCCTTTCGGCAAGAACACCCTCAGTATTTCGGCAAGAGACGTTCCTGCCTGACTGGTCAGCACACCCGTTTGCGGATCGAATGCAATGAATTTGTCGAGGTAACGCGTTTCGATCACCCGGTCATTCAGGGAGCTGTCGCCGTAGCTTCTTCCGAGTCCGCGCGCAAGAATTGATGATCCTGCCGCATCGCGCAGCAGACCGCCCATTGCAGAAACCACTTTGGGCGCATGAACCTCCACCGTTATCACCGGATATCGCCCCCATCCACAAATCTCATGACCGTTCATAACACATTCTTTCCCGATTCTCTGCATTGTATTGCAATAACCCACCTTCACATGGCTGCCGTGACAAATATCAGCCCGAACACCGCTCCGGCGACGATACTGGCTTTGTCAGTTACAGCAAAAATCACCGGATCGTCATGCACTGCCCCCCGGTGGGCAAGCAACCACACCCTGGTAATCCAGAACAGCAGCACCGGGCAGGCGAGCCAGATGATCTTCGGATTGTTATAGAGTCTGACCGTTTCAGGATCCTGGATATACAGGGCCATGACCATCACGGATAAATATCCCGAAGCCGCCCCGAGAGCGGCGATCATTTCGAGATCGGACGGATAGTAACCCCTGCCCTTAGTCTGCGTATTCCTGCCGTTCTCGCGAGCGTCCCGCAATTCGGAGTAGCGCTTGACCAGCGCAAGACTGAGAAAGATAAACATCGAGAATGCCAACATCCAGTAGGTCGGCAGAAGATCGCAAGCATAGGCCCCGGCAAGGATCCTCGTCGTGTAGAGCAACGAGAGAATGATGATGTCCGAGACGATGATTTTTTTCAGGACAAACGAATACATCAGGGTCAGGGCATAATAGACCCCCAGCACCATTGTGAATCGCCATGGCATTAGCAGCCATGACAGAGAAAAAGAGACCAGCAACAGAGGCAAAAAAGCGGCGATGCCCGCCTTGATCGGCAGGTCACCGGAAGCAAACGGCCTTGTTCGCTTCGTGCGATGGTGCCGGTCATCCTCCATATCCATCAGATCATTCAGGATGTACACGCTCGATGCACACAAGGAAAAAAGCATGAATGCCAGAAGGCCGGTCAGGATGGCTTGCAGATCGCCAAAACGATGCGCGGCAATCAGCGGCACAAACAGAAGCACGTTTTTCAGCCACTGATGGGTACGCAAGGCCCGCTGCCAAAGCCGGATCCCGTGCGGAACCGGGGCACCGATACGCTCGACCCCCGGTTTGCCTGACATCCTGCGCTCGACGGCAGGTTCCGGATTGACGAGATACGCTTTTTCGGCGGATTCCCATACCACCATATCGGCCTGGGAGTTGCCGATATAATCGTATCCATTCCTGCCGTAAGCCGAAACCAGGCAGTCCCGCTTTGTCGCAGCAGAGAGATTCACCTGGCCTTCGGTCGCCATGACTTCATCAAACACCCTGAGGTGTTGCGCGATGCGGTCGGCGTGAATGCGGTGACTGGCAGTGGCAAGAATGATCGGGCGATTCTTCGAACGCTCCGCTTTTATGAACTCCAGAACCGTCTGGTTGTAAGGAAGCACCGATACATCGATATCGATGTGCCGTGCAAGCTCTTCCTTGAGCCGGCTCTTTCCCCTTGACAACCACACGAAGGGGGAAAAAAGGGTCAGCGGATACCTCTTGACATAGGAAAACAAAGACTGGTACAGAAGATCCGTCTTTATCAGGGTTCCGTCAAGATCCACAACAAGCGGTTTCGACATCTCAGGATTCAACGTGAAACAATTATTTATAACTTTGGCCAACCATTTTTTTCAGCACACTCAGTCTATCATGTACTGTCCCGCCCTTGCCAAGACCTAATTGTCATATAGAACTCACAGCCGTCAACATCGAATTCCTTGACGATATGCATATCGAGCAGATCAAGAGCGTTGAAGTCCGATATGAGCAACCGAAAACTGTCTGGCGTATATTTCCAGCAATGAGTATCGACATATTCCCCGTCATCCCTGCTTTTTCGCATCATATCCATTGCCTCTTTCACATCATGGACAAGCTTGTATTTGCCTTCTCGCCCCAATTCCCATGCTATATTTTCTCCATTTTTGCATGCATTTGAAAAATGATCGAACACTTGGCCTGGTGACGGCTTTATGCGCTTTTCGTAATATGCATCCAAAAATGCGCCGGTATAACTTATCGGGTTGAAATAGTCGAAACAGGTCCTTTTGTCTGGAATTATCAGTGACAGATAACCATTTCTCTTCAACAGCTTCTGGCACTGCTGGAGAAATGTTATCAAATCAGGGACATGTTCAATAACATGACTTGCAATAATCCAGTCATACATCGCTGATTGACCGATAAGCTCAGCAAGCAGCTGTCCGTTCCAGACAAAATCAACATCTTCAATATTATCGATATTAACGCCATGGCCTTCATATTTTTTTCTCAATGCATCGGTGTTCAAATGGTCGACTACATGAACATTAAACCCCTTTCTTTTCGGTGCAATCGGGCTGTAACTCGGCCCAATCTCTAAACCAATGCCTTGCCGATTGAGCATCGACAAGGCCTTTTTCTGTCTCTGACTTTCACCCCACATCCGCCCTTCTGCCTTTCCGTATTTCACATAATGCTCATAACCGCTCTTAAATGCACCCGTAGCCACAGCATTGGCGACATCGGGGTTGGCAAATAAGTAATTAGCCTCATCAAAGTCTTTACTCATAATTCTGAAAATAAAAAAATAATTTTCTGTAACGATGATAATCTATATTGCAGATAGTGATTACCCATCACATGGCCTACATACCGGTTATCAGTTATAATCCGCAATAGGTTTCATCTGAAAGACAGGCATCCGCTTAATCCATAAAAATTACGTTTATCACCAAACAACTACACCCCTCTAAACATACAGGAAACTAACTTTTAAGATAAAAAAAGACAAAAAATGTACATTATCAAATCAAAACACTCATTAGTTTTACGTATATCCAACACACCAATATGGGTCAAATACCAATACACATAGGGATACCCTGAAAAGTAGAGTCAAAGCATACCGAAGCCTTTTCAGCTCAAAAAGGTCCAGACTCTGCGGGAAATTGCCTGAAAGAGTCAAGCCTTCTACAAAATAAAAACAACCATCACTCCACAGCTCTCTCCGAAATCGGTTGCAATCTCTGCCGGACAGAGAGAAAGAACAACCTGTTCGATGCGGGATTCGGCTCGCTGACTAAAAAAACTCTTCGTTTAGCTTATGTGACTCATTGCAGAAAAACTTAGCTTCTGGTGACTTTGCTGTTATCAAAGATCGGCTGTCGACATCACGCATATAACAAGCCCTACATTTTTTCACTCAATCTTTTTTTAATTGAATTTATTATTTTACGAATAGGCTTTGTTATCTTCCAAAAACTGGAGTCAGTTATTTTTTTTATTTCTTGGCTAAGCCTCTCAATAATTGCTTGAGCAAGAATATCTTTTTGCAGAATCAACTCTTCTTTTGTAACATGCTTTGTACCGAAATTATAAACAACACCAGGATCACGCCTGTAGGTATGATCAGATAATGGCATCATATTATACTGATTTCTCCATAACACATAGGTAAGGCTCAATTGATCACGACGAGAATATTTCTCTATCCATACCCACCAATCATCCATAATCTTAATTATATACCTATCATTATGACATCTATAAATAACACTTGTATCAAAAAGCCCATGGTTCTTTGGAAAAAAATTCGATCGAATAAGATCTACCTGCATTCTCATCACATCTTCCTTATCCTTCCCCAACTCCAAACAAGCATTCAGTTCATCATATAAACAGTCTCTATCCGGGTGCACAAGCATTGACATTTTTCTATTCGCCTGAATAGCCACACCAATATCATCAAACATTTTTGAATTAACAATATTGATATTTGCATCAACATATATACTTTTTTCATATCCAGATAACATCATATGAGGGTGCAATTTATGCCACCTCTGGTTTCTGACATCATCCAATTCACAAAAACAGAGTTCTCTTAACTCCCAAATAGAATCAGACTTTTCATTGCCAGCAACATCATCAGTAAAACAGATATAATCGTAATCAGTATCCACATACTTATGACTTATCAATTCATCATACTCACCAGTAATACAGGTATAAATCACTCCTTTTTTTCTCACAACCGACTAAATTTATTTTATCATAAAATAAAAAAAGAATCCAGCAAAACATTTTTCCATACGACATGGCTTATTGGAAGTCAAAAAAAAAATTACACATTTTTACACAAAAAGTTTTTTTTGTGGGCGGGAGGCAAGTCATAGCAACATTCAATATCGCATGCATACAAACAAGAGCTATGAAAAACTTTATTTTTGCCGGTCAACTTGATCACGGGCTTCTTCCACAGACAAAGACTTTCCTGATTTTTTATTATATTCTCAAGGCCAGTATATCGCAGTGAGTACCGCTTCCTATTTTTATAAAATTTTTAAACCCTTGAAATTCGAGCATATCCTGAACATACTTGTAATCAATCCATTGCTCGTCACATTCATAAAAAACCGCAGAAATGTGTTGATTGAAATTGGATGCAAATAGCTGTCTTAGGACAATTTCCTCGTGCCCTTCCACGTCTATTTTTACTATTATTTCGTTTTTAATACCAACAAGTATTTTGTCAAGCTCCTGAGCATTTATAACTGTGACACTTATTGCGACTGCACTATCACTAATTCTATCCAAAGATGCTGCCCCCGAATGGCTACTATTATAAGAAATTACCCTTGAGGTATTTACATCTGAAATAGCTTTTTGTATTACCGTACATTTTGCCTCACATTTATTGATTTTTATATTCTCATTTAACGTATTTGCTGTTTCGAGAATAGGTTCAAATGCATAAGCCTTGAGGCAATATTTATTTTTCGAGGCAAGAATTGTATAAAGACCCTGATTTGCCCCAATATCGATAAAGATGAAAGGTCTTCTGATTTTTTTATAAAAGAAGAAAATGTTTTCCTATAGGTTCCGGCTATATAAAATCGGAACGTAGCGTCATCCCAGTTTGATTTGAATTTTATACCATAAGCAGATATTACTGTTTTTTTTTAGCCTTTGCTGAAGCAAGAAAAAGTTATTGATTTTGTTGACTATTCTTCGCTTTTTTTTAAGAAGGCCCTCTTTTGTTATTATTGAAGCCATTTTTTCTCAGGGCTGGTTGGCATGCTGGTGCTGCTGTTATATTGATATATTACTCTCTTCAATATAGGCTTTTCTAAAAAAAATGTACATAGAGTTGCAAGGAAAAAGTGTTCATTTGAAGAACCATTGCTTCAGACTGTCAATAATTGCGTCATTACTCGATCTGAAACAGGCACCCCAACGATGAATGCGACTGTTTCCGGTTGTAAAAAACTCGAAGTACTCGAAGGGTTTTCATCAATGCTCTTGTTGATTGCCGATCTTGGAGCCACACAAATCCAGTCGGTTTTCAAGATTTTGAAGACTGTTTCAGTTGTAACGTTGCCATTGTAGTTGTCCGTTCCGATCATACTCTGGATCACCGTATTCAATAGTTTTTTTCTGAACGGCTTGCTACATACTGAACGGCATCTCGGTCCGGAAAGAAAATGCTGTAGCCTGACAGCTTGCAATGGTAAAGGGATTTGGCGCGCATGAAACAGGAAAACCCGGCAACGGATCAGGATGCAGGTTCCCTGTCCGACCGCTTCCAGCGGTCGTGCAGCCAGAACCACTCTTCCGGACGCCGAAGGATCTCTTCCTCGAGCACGCTGGTATACCGTGAGGCGAGGGTGGCGATATCATCCTTGCTGAAGGAAAGATCCGACGTCTCGACTTCCCGGATATCGATCGTGTACCTGCCGTCACCATTGCTGTGGCAGATGGTGACGAACAGCGGCACGTTTGCCTTGAGTGCAAAAAAAGCAGGCCCGTGGAATATCGATGCCCTCCTGCCGAGAAATTCGCCGTAATTGGCCGCATCGGGATCTGACTGGTCACCGAGGATAGCCAGCATGCCGCCGTTCTGGAGCAGTCGCAACCCGTGCCTGAGCGACTGGCTCTGATCGACCACGCTATTGCCCATCATGGTGCGGTACTCGTTGATCTGCTGGTCGATCGGCCGGTTGTGAAGACGCTTGACGATAATGGTGACGGGATGAACCAGAAGCCCGAAAGCCATTGCCATGAGCTCCCAGTTACCGTAATGCGCTGAAACGATAACCGCGCCTGACTGCCGGTCACGAGTCCTGTGCAGAAACCCGGAACCATCGATATCGACCAGAGCAGCAGCATCTTCGCGGCTCCTGACAAGAGGCAGCCGCAGCACCTCGAACAGCGTGGACGCCAGGTTCCGGTAGACATCCCTGGCAATGCGCCGGATTTCAGCGGCTGATTTGTCCGGAAACGTCAGGCTGAGATTCCGGTAGACCAGGCTTCTCCTGAGGCCGATAATGCGGTGCAGGAAATCCCCGATCAGGAATGCAAGACGGCGAGTCTGGCGGAGGGAGAGTTTCCGTACCGGAATTCCGAAAAAGCTCAGCACGGCGAACGTTCCCTTCTGGACAGCTGTTTTGGCTGTATCCATCAACCTTTTCCTGAACTCTCCGGCTTTCAAAACGCACGCCCCTGTCTGAACATCTGCATGACTATCATACTGAAAGAGTGAATAAACCGCCGGCTCAGGGCGAATGTCGCCCGGAAACACCTCTGGAGGAACAGGCCTATCAGAAGGTACGAAACCGTTGCAAAGAAGAAAACCGCAAGTTTTTCAGGATGTGCACGAGTGAGTAATAGCATTATATTTGTTATTTATACGAAGTGGCCCCGTAACATGAAGTCCTGGAAGGACTGGTATGGCATCCAAACTGTTCACACAGAGTGAAACCCTCCTGAAGGTACGCCGGTGGCAATCGGAAGGGAAACGTGTTGTTTTCTCCAACGGCTGTTTCGATATCATCCATGCAGGGCATGTGCACTACCTCGCTGCAGCAAGGACGCTCGGCGATGTGCTGGTGATCGGCCTGAACAGCGACGCTTCGGTCAGAACCATAAAAGGCCCGCTCCGTCCGGTCTGCTGCGAACTCGACCGCGCTGCCGTGCTTTCCGCGCTGGAAGCTGTGGACGCCGTTGTCCTGTTTGACGAAGAGACGCCGGAACAACTGATCGGCATGCTGCTCCCCGACATATTGGTCAAGGGTGCGGACTGGCCGGCAGAACGGATTGCCGGAGCCAAAGCCGTGCTTGAAAGCGGCGGCAGCGTCCAGACCGTTCCGCTCCTTGCCGCGCGCTCGACGAGCGGCATCATCGAAACCATTCTTCAACGATATACCGGCGGAGAGTGAACGTGGAAAAAATCAGGCGGTACATTCTTCTGCTGCTGACGGGACTCTCCGCGCTCATCCTTGTTCTGTCAATTGTCGCAGCAGTCGTCCTGAACAGCGGGGTGCTCGACCGGTATGCACGGGAACAGCTTGTACTGCTTTTCAACAAGGAGTTTCTCGGGAAACTCGAGCTTCGGGAAGTTCGACTGAACTTTCCGAACCGGGTGGTGCTCATCGAACCGAAAATCTATGAACCGGGTGTCGCTCATCCGGCGCTTTCCGCCCGGGAAATCAGCTCACGCTTCAATTTTCTCATGCTGCTGCAGCCCGAGATCAGGAGGCTTTCGTTCAGAAAAATCAGCGCACGGAACCTTCAGGCAAGGATTATCGAGCGGGAAAACGGGAAGCGCAATATCGATATCATCTTCACATCGCGCAAACCTGATTCAAGCAAAGCCCCGCTTGAGAGTTTTTTCTGCAAGAAACTCGTTCTCGAAAACGCAGCCGCCTCATGGACCGAAAACAGTGCGGGAACAGCCCCGAAGAGTTACCGCGCCGAAAACATCAACCTGAACATCTCCGCTTTCCGGATCAAGAAGAATCTGCTGAGCGGCGTGCTTGAAAAAGGCGGTTTCAGCCTGCCCTCGCACGCATTCAGCCTGCGGGAAGGATCGGGAAAATTCCATTTCTCGACAAGCCGCTCCGAACTGCTCGCCCTCAAGGCAAAAAGCGGCAGAAGCCGTGCCGAGCTCTCCGTATCGCTCGATGATTTCAACATCTTTGCACCGGGCGGATCAAAAAACCTGCTCGACCGCCTTGCTGCAAGCCGTTCATTTGTCAACATCAACACCCTCGACCTGCACACCAGCGACCTGAAAACATTCCAGCCCGGCCTTCTTCTGCCGGAAGGCCTTTACCGCATCAGGGGCAACGCCAGGGCAGCGGAAGGTTCCCTGCACCTCCTCGACTCCAGGATTGTCCGGGGAAAAAGCCGGCTTGCACTCAAGGGGGAACTGCTGCACCTGAAGGACAGGAAATCACTTTCCTTCAAGGTTGCCTGCGACAGCTCCACGGTTGAGCCGGAGTTTTTCACAAGCCTGCTGAGCGGAAATCCTTACGGGCAAGCTGCCGCGCAATTTGGCGCAGTGACGTTTCTCGGAACCGCCGAAGGGTCACTGAAACAGGCGAAAGCATCCCTCACGGTACTCTCCGGCATCGGAAAACTGTCAACTGATGCCGAAGCGCAAGGTGACCTTGATAAAAAGATAGCCTGGAAAGGATCGTTTGCAATTGATGATCTTGAAGCGTACCGCTTTGTCGAGGCTGCCGGAAGAAAAAGCGGAAAAAACCTTATCCGGGCAACAGGAAATTTCGACGGGCTCAGCAACGGCCTGAAAAGCCTCGAAAAACTTGCCTTGTCCGCGGAACTCAAGGATTCGTTCTGGGAAAGACAGGCGATCAGCAACGGAACCCTCTCCATCGACTACAACCGGGCACTCCTCAAGACAACGGTTTTGCTGCAGAACAATGCCGAGCTGCTCGAAGCCGCCGGAGAGATCGACTGGAACAATCCGAAGCCCGGATACAAAGCCGATGGCCGGATAAGAAAAATCAATCTTGCAAAAGCGTTCGATGCCGCCGATTTCGTGACCGATCTGAACGGATCGTTCGCACTGAAAGGCGAAGGGTTCGATCCGCAGTCGCTGAACGCCGGATTTGCCATGCGTTTTGAACCATCATCGATCAATGAATTCCGTCTGAAGGACAAATCGGAACTTGCCGTAGCAATCGCACAGCGTGAGGCCACCTCTCAGGTAACCGTGAAAAGCGATTTCCTTGACGCATCCATCGGCGGGGACTATTCGCTGAAACAGCTGATGGGCGCCCTGCAGCTTGCCGCTTACGGTCTCACCAGTGAAATCAGAACCAGGAGTCTCTGGAACAGTGCCTTGCCGGTGATGGAAAGCCCTCCTGCCCCTGAACCGGACAAACCCTTCAAGGTCACGTACCGTATCGATGTGCGCGACATAGCGCCACTTGTCCTTGTTTTTCCTGTCAGGGATATCGAACTTCAGGGAAGCGTTTCCGGAGAACTGTCCTATCGTAGCGGCTTCTGCACGCTTTCCTCCCTGATGGATATCACGTCGTTTTCGAGCCGCTCCGGCCCGAAACTCGGCAATTTCAACGGCACCGCAACCATGGACTGCAGCAGGAAGGGCGTAGCGAAGGCGATCCTGCAGGGAAAAGCCGCAAACCTCGCCGTTGCGGGAATAAAATCGGCAAACATTCTCTTCGATGCCGCATACGAGCCCGGACAGCTTTCGGCAACGCTGGACGGGGACCTCCCGGATCAGGCATGGAAAATCAGGTCCGCTTTTTCAGCCAGGCACAGCAAGGGAACCTACGACTTCACCCTCAACAGGTTTTCGGCAGGCAACAGCGCCGGGAGCTGGCAGGTACCGTCACGCTCGCACATCCTTATCAGCAGTTCATCGGCGACATTCAACCGTCTTGCCGTCACGAAAGGGAACCAGGAGGTTATTCTTGACGGCCTGCTGAGCGGCACGAAACCGGGAACATTCGAGTGCACGCTCTCGAATGTCGATCTTGGCGGCTTCGGCAGAAAATCGCCCGCAGGAACCCAGCCGACCCTTGCGGGAACCCTGAACGGCAAACTTACCGTAAGCGGTGCGCCTGGAAGAAAAACAAGCACCCTGACCCTCGCCGGCAGCAACATCCGCTATGACAAGCTGGTGCTGGGCAGCGTACGGTGCAGCGCCCGCCACAGCGGGAACCGCCTCGGATTCGACTTCCGGAGTACCGCCGCTACGGCTTCCGGCCAGACATCGTCAATTCCGGTAAACACCATCGAAGGAAACGGCTCCCTGCCGCTTCTGATAAACTATTTTCCGCTGCAAATCCGGATCCCCGAGCAGCAATCCGTCAGCGCGTCGTTCCGTTCGGACAACCTTTCCGCGAAATTCCTCGAATACGTGCTGCCGTTCTTTGAAAACGCGAAGGGAATCATCCCGACAACCCTCACCATCGCAGGCAGAACACCGAAACCGGACATTTACCTGACAAGCCGGCTGAGGGACACCCGCATCACGCTGGAACCGACGCAGGTAACCTATGTACTGAACGGCGAAGTCGAGGTCAATCCCCGCCAGGTCGAATTGAAGGACATCGTCATCAGGGACATGCTGCAGGGCACCGGACGCATCAGCGGCGTGATCCGGCTCGTGCAGCTTGAACCGAAAACCCTTGCACTCGGCGCAAGCTGTTCAAAGCTGATGCTGTTCAACAAAAAAGACCGCAAGGATGAAACCTCTTTCGGCACCATCACCGGCACAACCCGCAACATCGGCCTGCACGGCGATTTGTCCTCACCGGTCGTCGAAGGGGAAATGCGGATTGACAACGCCGATTTCTCGCTTTACAGGACCGGTGCAAACGAGAGCGCGAAATATGTCGGTGCGGAGAAATTCATTGAATTCGTCCCGCGTTATCCGGCTGAAAACAGTAAAAATGGCACCGGAAACGGTTCTCCACAAAAGCCCGCCGAGTTCTATTATTCGCTGCTCGACATCCTCCAGATCCGGGAGCTGAAGCTCAGCAGTGTCGAACCGCTGAAATACACGGTTATTTTCGACCGGCTCAGGGGAGAAGAGCTTGAAGCGTCGATCGGAAATCTCTATCTGATCATCAACAAGAGCAACCAGCGATACCGTCTGTACGGCTCGGTCAATATCACCGATGGCAAGTACCGTTTTTCCAATACGAATTTCGATCTGGAAGACGGCGGCAAAATCACCTGGAACAATGCGGAAATCCGTGACGGGAGAATGGACAATCTCTACGGCACCAGATATCTCAGCGTGAACGTGCGTCTGTTGCTCGCCATAACCGGCACGCTCAATGAACCCCGCGTGGGCATGGGCTATTACCTGAACGAACAGATGCAGCCCTATGCGTCGCAGAGCATGATCGGAGGGCAGCCGAGCCAGATCGACCCCAATGCGGAAATCAACGTGCTTTCCATGCTGCTTTCGAAGCAGTGGTACGCACCTCCCGGCAGCACCGGGCAGTACGGCAGTATCGCGGTATCGAGCGCAGGACTTTCCACTGGAGCCGGGCTGGTCTCTTCCCAGCTTTCACGGATTGTGCAGAACATCGCCGGAGTGGAGAGCTTCAACGTCAATCTCGGTGTCGACAAAAAAGGCCAGCTCAGCGGACTCGACCTGTATTTTGCGGTCAACATTCCCGGCACCAACGGCAAGGTGCGCTTTGTGGGCACCGGAAGCAGTCCGGACATCAGGGACAAGGCGCTCTTCAATTATTACGGCACCTCGCAGAAAATCGAATATCGGGTAACGCCGAAAGTGTACCTTGAAGCTTACCGTTCCTACGGCCAGCTTACCGGCGAGGCCTCGAACACCAACCTGCAGAGGCCTTCCGAAACCTGGGGAGCGAGCATCTCCTACCGCGAGCGTTTCCATTCCTGGGAGCAGTTCTGGAAACGCATCGCACCTTCATCGGATGAAAAAAAATAAGTTGTTACATTTTTATACATTACTCTGTACGGTCCTGTCAGTAACGAACAAAGAACGGCCTTGAAAGGGAAACGAATCATTCTCGGTGTCAGTGGCGGCATTGCCGCCTATAAAACCCCCCAGCTTGTCCGGCTCCTGAAAAAAGCCGGAGCAGATGTGCGGATCGCACTCACCGCTTCGGGAAGCCGCTTCGTCAGCGAACTTGCCCTTGCAACGGTTTCGGGAGAATCGGTCTGCCGGGAAATGTTCCCGCCTGCCGACCAGCCCGGCACCGATTTCACCCGGCACATTTCGCTGGGAGAGTGGGCGGACGCGCTGGTGATAGCTCCCGCAACGGCAAATACCCTTGCCCGTCTTGCCGTCGGCATGTGCGATGACATGCTCTCGGCGTGCTTCATTACCCTCAGGCCGCACAAACCGGTACTGATTTTTCCTGCAATGGATGGCCAGATGTACCGGTCACCGGCAGTGCAGCGCAACATTGCCACGCTTGCCGCCCAGGGATGCACCATCATCGAACCTGAAACCGGCGATCTTGCGTCGGGGCAGTGCGGAACCGGCAGGATGCCGGAACCGGAGATCATTGCCGGGCGGATCGGGGCAGCACTGCAGAAAAGCGCAACCGGCTCTCCGCTCAGCGGCAGAACGGTGGTCGTTACCGCAGGACCGACCAGGGAGAAAATCGATGGTGTGCGCTTCATCTCGAACTACTCATCAGGCAAGATGGGCTTTGCACTTGCCGAAGCGGCCAGAGAGCGCGGTGCGGAGGTAACGCTCATAACCGGACCGGTCAACCTGGAAACCCCCGGGGGTGTGGAACGTCTTGACGTTGAAAACGCTTGTGAAATGTATGAGGCCGCAAAGCCGTTCTACAGCACCTGTGCGGTATTTATCGCTGCAGCGGCGGTAGCCGATTATCGCCCCGAAACACCGCACGAAGGCAAGCTGAAAAAAAACAGCCCCGAAATGCAGTTGAAGCTGGTGCGAAATCCCGACATCCTCGCGGATTTCGGCGCAAGAAAACGTCCGGGGCAGCTTGCGGTTGGATTTGCCCTCGAGACCGGTGAAGGGATTGCCTATGCCCGCTGCAAGCTGCAGGAAAAAAATCTCGATCTCGTGGCATTCAATACGTTCGACAGGAAAACATCGGGCTTCGAGGTGGACACCAATGCACTTACCCTGATCGACAGGAACCACATGGAAACCGTCCTGCCCCTGATGCCGAAAAAAGAAGCTGCCCGGCGTCTTCTTGACCATGTCGAGCTGCTGATGGGCGATCCGGCGGCAAACATGACAACAGAAAAGTAGACATGCAGGGCTTGTTATTCGAAGAAAATGAACCCGAGCCAAAGGCTGTAGAGGGGAAAAAACCGCTGTACGGCGATCTGCATGCGCTCTATGAAGACTCGAAGGAGTGTACGAAGTGCCGGCTGGCGTCAACCCGCACCCGGTTCGTGTTCGGAGAGGGAAACCCCCGGGCACGCCTTGTCGTGATCGGCGAAGCACCGGGCGCGGATGAAGATGCCCAGGGCCGTCCTTTTGTTGGACGCTCGGGACAGCTTCTCGATAAAATCCTGATGGCGGTGCAGTTCAGGCGTGAGGATGTCTTTATCTGCAATATTCTCAAGTGCCGGCCTCCCCAGAACCGCAATCCGCTGCAGGACGAGATTGACTGCTGTCTCCCCTGGCTGACGTCCCAGCTCGACCTGATCAATCCCGACATGCTGCTGTTGCTCGGACGGGTAGCCGCCAATACGCTGCTCGACAACACCCTTTCCATGAGTGCGATGAGAGGGAAAATCATCCGCTGGAAACGGTTCGACTGTGTGGTCACCTACCATCCGGCGGCATTGCTGAGAAACCCCGACTGGAAACGGGGATGCTGGGAGGACGTCCAGATGATGCGCAGCCATTACGACATGCTGCAGAACACGGTGATCAACCCATGAACATGGCAAGAACAGCAGGAAAACAGAAATCCGAAGCCGTCGATTTCAGCAAGGATATCGACTTCAGCAGGGAAAGCAGGGTTCCGCCCTACTCGACCGATATCGAGCAGGAGGTGCTGGCATGCATCCTGCTCGAGGAGGAACCCGTCGAACAGGTGATCCAGATTTTCGGAGAAAACGGCGCCGAGGTTTTCTATGAGCGGCGGCATCAGATCATTTTCACCTCCATGATGCAGCTCTATCACAAACGGCAGGCCATCGACCTCATCACGGTGAGCGAGGAGCTGCTGAAAATGAACGAACTGGAACCGGTCGGCGGCAGGCATTATCTTGCGGAGCTTTCCGGTAAAGTGATCAGTGCGGCGAACGTGGAATACTATGCGCGTCTTGCCAAGGAAAAATATCTGTACCGGAGGATGATCTCCATATCGGCAAAGATATCCTCTGCGGCATACAGCTCTTCGATGGATATTTTCGATCTGGTGGAACATGCTTCCCAGCAATTTTTCAATATCTCCCAGGCCGGCATTAAAAAGAAGGCCTCCCCGATCAAGGATCTCGTCAAGAACGGCATCCGTATTCTGGAGAATCTGCGCGCGTCGCAATCCTCCATAACCGGAGTGGGGTCGGGATTTTCCGAACTCGATCAGCTCACCGCGGGCTTTCAGCCATCCGACATGATCATCATAGCGGCAAGGCCTTCTGCCGGGAAAACCGCCTTCTCCCTTGCCCTCGCGCGCAATGCCTCCGTGGATTTCAATACGCCCGTGCTGTTTTTCAGCCTTGAAATGGCCGAAGTGCAGCTTGCCATAAGGCTCATGTGCGCCGAAGCCTACGTGGAGTCGCAGCTCGTCAGGACCGGCCGCATCACCCCGGAGATGATGGGACGGATCATCAACAGCATGGACAAGCTGAACGACGCAAAAATGTTCATCGACGATACGCCCGGTATCTCCATCATGGAGCTTTCGGCAAAAACCCGGAGGATGAAACAGGAGCACAATATCGGCATGGTTGTCGTCGACTACCTGCAGCTGGTCACTCCGGTCAGGGACGGCAAATCCAACCGTGAACAGGAAATAGCGCAGATATCCCGTTCACTCAAGGCACTTGCCAAGGAGCTGAACATTCCGGTTATCGCCCTTGCCCAGTTGAACCGGTCGGTCGAGCAGCGTTCCGGAGACCGGCGTCCGCAACTGAGCGATCTCAGGGAGTCCGGATCGATCGAGCAGGATGCCGACGTGGTGATGTTCCTTTCCCGCCCGGAAATGTACGGCAAGGAGACTTTCGAGGACGGATCATCGACGAAAAACATCGTCGAGATCGTGATCGGCAAGCAGAGAAACGGCCCGATCGGTGACATTCGCCTGCTTTTCATGAAAAATTACGGACGCTTCCAGTCAACCGCAAATGTGTATATTTCAGGAGGTCAGGACGAGGGGTGCCAGGATGATCCCCAGCATGCGCTGCCCGAACCACCGGAATCGCGAAATATCCCTTCGGCCTCCTTCATCAACCAGGACGATGCACCCTTTTAACCAAGGCGTATGAGTGAGCACATAACCACACAGGCAGAGCCGAGCGCACAACCGGAAAAAGGGCGGAAGAAAAAAATCGTCGCATCGGGGCCTCCCCGGGAAGATTCCTTCCGCGGTATCGGTGCATCGAGGGGAATTGCGATCGGAACCACCTACGCATTTGAAAAGGAGCAGTATGAACACGAAATCAAGACGCTGGAAGCCGGAAACGTCGATGAGGAGATCGAACGCTTTCTCGGTGCGCTGACCCGTTCCGAGAAGGAGCTGAAAAAAATTGAACGGGTTACGACGCGCAAACTCGGCAAGGGATATGCAAACCTTTTCGAAGCCCAGATCATGCTGATGCACGATCCGGTGCTTATCGACACCATTACCGGCCGCATCAGGGAGGAAAGAGTGACCGCCGCCCTCGCGGTCGAAGAAGAGTTCGGCCATTACTTTGAACAGTTCAGAAATTCCGAAGACCAGTTCTTCCAGGAACGCGCCTGCGATTTCAGGGACATCAAGGACAGGATCATCAGGAACCTGCATATCAGAAAACTGCACTCCTGGATACCTGAAGGCACCATCGTGGTTTCAGAGCATCTTTCGCCTGCCGACGTCATCCTGCTGAGCCGAAGCAACGTCAAGGGATTCGTCACCGATACCGGAGGAAAAACCTCCCATATCTCCCTGATCTGCAAATCGCTGAATATCCCGATAGTCGTCGGGCTCGGCAACTTTTCGCAACTGGTAGCCACGGGAAACCAGATCATTATCGACGGCACCACCGGAACAGTGGTGGTCCATCCGACGGAAAAAACCATCGCACGCTACAGTAAAAAACGTGACGAAGAACTGCAGTTCGAAGCCGACGCATCCCTCACCGCAGATCAGCCCGCCTATACCCGCTGCGGGGTAAGGATATCGTTTTATTCCAATATCGATTTCAAGGAGGAACTGGACGGGCTCGAAACATCGGGATCGGAAGGGGTTGGCCTTTTCAGGACCGAAAACCTCTTTATCGACGGAACCAAGGTACCCAGAGAAACCGAACAGTTCAGCTACTACAGGGAGATGGCTGAAACCATAGCGCCGATGCCCCTTGTGATCCGGCTGTTCGACATCGGGGGAGACAAACTGCTCTATTCGCCGGTACGGGAACCCAATCCCAATCTCGGCTGGAGAGGCATCAGAATTCTCATCGATGTTCCTGAAATCCTTGAAAACCAGCTCAGTGCGGTGCTTCGGGCAAATACACAGGGCAATATCCACATCCTGCTGCCCATGATCACCTCACTCGAGGAGATCGGCATCATCAAGACAACGCTTGACAAGCTCTGCGGTGAAATCGCCGGACAGAGTGGTCATGCCTGCGAAAAACCCTTTGTCGGGGCAATGATCGAAGTTCCGGCAGCCGTCGAAATTATCGAAGAGATAACAGCATGCGTTGACTTCATCAGTATCGGGACAAACGACCTGACGCAGTATACCCTGGCCGTTGACCGGAACAATGTGATTGTTCAGGATCTGTTCGACAAATTTCATCCCGCGATCATGCGGCAACTGTACAGGATCATTTCCACGGCACAGAAAAACCGCTGTACCGCGTCGATTTGCGGCGACATGGCCTCAGATCCCATGGCCCTGCCGTTCCTGATCGGGTGCGGCCTGAGAAAATTCAGCGTTGTCAGCGCCGATATTCCGAAACTGAAAAAAATGGTGGCAACCGTCACGCTCGACCAAACGGAAGCCCTTGCCCTGGAATGCATCCGGCTTGATTCCGCTGAAAAAATAAAAGGCCGCCTGGAAGATTTCCTGGCGGCCCTGTAACGTTTCCCGTCCGGCATCCCGAAGCCTTACGGACGGAAATCCTCGATTTTCGCGTTCTTGCGCAATGTCACGAAATACTCGGCAAAGAACTGCTCCTGCTTTGCACGCATGAGGTTCGGGAGCACCCCTTTCTTCACCTCTTTCAGATCGACATCCTGCGACAGAACCCTTTTATCGAGCCTGACCAGCGCATACCCACCCATGGTCTTGACCGGAGCGGACAGGACACCGGTCTTCATCCCGGACATTGCTTCGACAAGCGGACGATCAATGCCGTAACCCGGGATATAGCCGTCCGTCCAGCGGATATCGTCCGCCTTGACCATACCGAAAGCCTTGTTGGACGCAGCAATCGATTCAAGTGAAGCTGCGGGTTTTGCGGCAATGCCGGCAAGAATTTTCTCGAGCGCCTGCTCCTTCTTTTCACGCAACAGTTCAGCAGTGATGCGTTTTTTCAGTTCGTCGTCAAGCTGCCGGAATCCGGTATCGTTCCTGCCGGTCAGCCGCATCACAAAAAACCCTTTATCGGTTTCGAGAACATCGGAAAGATCCCCTTCGGAAGCCTTGAAGGCAAAAGCGGAAATCTTGTCGTTATAGCCGATAAAGGCAATCGGGGTATGTTTTCCGAACTTGCCGGTTCTGGCTACGCGAAGTTTTTCCGAATCCGCACTCTTGTCGAAGCCCTGCTCCTTTGCCTGCATCTGGAATGCCGTGGCAAGGCGTCTGGCGCCGTCAACGGTCTCGCTCGAAGGCCTGATCAGGCGGACCACCTCGGAACAGACAAGGGCGCTCTGGTCAAAACCGTTCACCCTGATGATATGCAGGCCGAATTTCGTCTGTACCGGTCTGGTAAGCGATCCGGGGCGTGCGCTGAACACCGCTTCGGAAAATTCGGGAACAACACTTTTCCTGTCGAACCAGCCCAGATCGCCTCCGCGCACCGAACTGCCGGGGTCCTGCGAATATTGCCTTGCAAGCGTTTCGAAGGGCACGCCCTCCTGAAGCTTCTTGTAGATCATCACCATTCGTGCACGCACATTGGCGACATCCTCCCTGCTTGCAGGATTGAAACGCAGCAGAATATGCGATGCCCTCGCAACCGGCTCCCCGGTCGTGAGTTTTTTGACTTTCAGCATCCGGTAATACCCGTTATCGGCAACCGGGCCGATAATGGTTCCCGGCTTTGCATTGGCCGGGCTGAAAACCACCGCGCCTGCAGCGGGAGAAAAATCCGCGCGGCTGTACTGAACATTGATACCGGAAGGCCTGTCGCTCTGCACCTTCACATAATCGCTGTCATTCGGGGCGGCGCTGAACTCGGAACGCATGGCTTCAAGCTCACTTCGCACAGCGCTGCTGTCCTTTGCCGAAGGAACCAGCGGGAAAAACACATAATCGGCTTTTCTTGTGGGGGCCTGCTTGAGCTGTTCCTTGTGGCTGTCGTAATACTTCTGCACCTCATCCGGCTTTACGGCAAATTTACTGTCATCGCCGGCGAAATCAAGGGGAACAGGAATGAAGGACGCCGAGAATCTGGTGTACTCCCTCCTGACGACGGCTTCGAGCTCCCGGTCCGTGACCGGCACCATGGTCTGCAAAGCCCGGATAAGCTTGTTCACTTTCAGCTCGCGACGAACGATATCCTCGACCTGGAGCCACATCTCCTTGTTATTCGGGTCACGCCGGGCGGCATCGAGCTTCTGGCGGTCGATGGTTCCGGTAGCAGGATTGACGAAATTCTGCCGGATGATCATGGGCGGATTGTCGCTGTCGAGCGCGGCAACAATCTCGTTATCATAAACGGCAATTCCGAACTTTTCAAACTGCTCTTCAAGCAATGACTGATCGACAGCGATCTTCCATGCCTGCTCACGGATGCCGAGTTCAATTTCAGGTGTCATCTCCGCACCGGGATTGCTCCTGCGGAAATTCTCCGAAAACTCCTTGTAGATCTCTTCATACTTCGCACTCGATATCTCTTTTCCGTTCACCTTGCCTGCGGCACCGCCTGTTTTTCCGGAAAAACCGGAAAAATTCATTCCCCATTCGAAAACAATCAGGGCAAGGAATGCCGCGAGAAGAGCGTACAGAATAACATGCGTTTTATCCCTCAAGCTGGACATAACAGCCATAACTCATCACCTCTTGAATAATATTTGATTAAAAAACCGGACAACCGGACATCTCCCTGCAGTTTATCTGCTCGAGCCGGCTGGTGTACAAATTAACAGAGAAGCGTTTCAATTCCAACCCTCCCTTCCGATAAGCGGCACGAAAGCGAAATGGTGAAAAAGCTCCTTTTCAAAACCTCCTTCCGAACGACGGTAAACGGTCATCTGCTGCATCCCCTGCTCACCGACCGGAATAACCAGACAGCCTCCAGGAGCCAGTTGCCGGAGAAGCTGCTCCGGACAGTGCGGTGCCGCCGCCGTAACCACGATCCCGTCAAACGGAGCCTCCTCTTCCCAGCCGAGAGAACCGTCCCCGAGCCTGCATGAAACCGCAATCCCGAGATCCTGAAAGAGCCGTACCGCCCGTACATGCAATGCGGGAATGCGTTCCACCGAATAAACCATGAACCCGAGCGCGTCGAGAACCGCCGCCTGGTAACCCGACCCTGTTCCGATTTCAAGCACCTTGCCCGGAGGGGAGCAACGCTCAAGAAGCAGGGTGGTCATATAAGCCACCGTATAGGGCTGGGAAATGGTCTGACCATGGCCGATCGGGTAGGCAGAGTCCTCGTAAGCGTAGGGAGCGCTCTCCGCATCAACGAAACGGTGCCGCTCGACCCTCTCCATGGCATCGAGCACCCGCTCGTTGCCGATGCCTTTACGGCGAAGCTCCCGGACCATCTCCCGGCGCCTTTCGGCAAAAACCCTCTCCCCGCCGTTCACCGGAAAATGCTCCGGCACCAGACCGCCGTCTGACGACCGGGATGCGTTATGTTCAGAATACCGTACATTTCTTTACGGGCAACACGAGATCCTGTTTCAACAATCTGAAAAAATCCATGAAGGGAAAACAGTTCACCCTCTCCTGCGGTACACAACGGCAAGGCACCTATCTGCTGTTTATCCGGCTTTCCGAACCCGTTCACCTGGTTTTCGGAAAATTTCTCAGGGGAAAACCGCTGTTTCTGCCTGCCGGAAACTACCTCTATCTCGGTTCGGCGCTTGGGCGAACAGGCAATGGATCCGCCCTTGCCCGACGCCTTCTGCGGCATGCTTCGAGAACGGCCGGAAAAAAACCGCACGCCATCCATGAGGCGATGGTGAAACTGCTGCAGGAAAAAGAGCTTGCGCCCGAAAGCACACCGAAGCCCCTGCAAAAAAAACTGCACTGGCATATCGATTACCTGCTCGACACTCCCGGGTCGGCGATTTTTCACATCCTGATCATCCGCAGCCCGGAAAAACTCGAACCGGTGCTTGCCCGCTATCTGGAAGCCGCTCCCGAAACGTCGGTACCCGCTGCACGGCTCGGTGCGCAGGACACCCGGAACAGCACACACCTGCTCTCCTGTTCCGATCCGGAGGGACTCCTCGAAAGACTCAGAAGGGAACTGCCGGACATGACTGGACAAAGAGGATTTCACTCCTGCTGACGTCCCAGAAGCGCCTCGACAAAGGTTTCCCGGTCGAAAAGCTGCAGGTCGTCGATTTTCTCACCTACACCGATATACTTCACCGGCAGTTTCAGCTCCCGTGAAATGGAAAGCACGATGCCGCCTTTTGCCGTACCGTCGAGTTTGGTAAGCACCAGGCCCGTGACATTGACGAATTTCGTAAACTCCCTGGCCTGCTGCACCGCGTTCTGGCCGGTCGTGCCATCGAGCACAAGCAGCACTTCATGCGGGGCTGTAGGCACTTTTTTGCGGGCAACCCTCATGATCTTGGCAAGCTCCTCCATAAGATGGCTTTTGTTATGCAGGCGCCCTGCGGTATCGACAAGCACGACGTCGGCATTGCGGGAGACGGCGGAACTGACTGCATCGTACACTACCGAAGCGGGATCGGCTCCCTGTCCCTGGCCGA
Source organism: Chlorobiota bacterium (assembly GCA_016866305.1). Lineage (GTDB taxonomy): Bacteria > Bacteroidota > Chlorobiia > Chlorobiales > Chlorobiaceae > Chlorobium. The sequence continues at coordinate 142,209 of VGMX01000003.1, forward strand.
CAAGCGGCACGCCCGCCCGGTCGGCCCATATTTTCAGCTGCTCATAGGCGGCGGCCCTGAATGTATCTGCGGCGGCTATCATGACCTTCTTGCCTGCCCGGTCGTAGTTGTAGGCAAGCTTGGCTACACTGGTGGTTTTGCCGGCACCGTTCACACCCACCACGAGAATCACATAAGGACTTTCCGGAAGCGGAGCTTCGAAATCAAGCGGATGCGCACTGTCGGTGTCGAGAAGCATGTGCTGAATCTCTTCCATCAGCATGCCGTTCAGCTCATCCTCGGTGCGGTAGGTCTCTTTTTTCGCTCTTTCGGTTATCGCATCGACAATGCCGAGCGTGGTTTCAACCCCCACATCGGCGGCGACAAGAATGGTTTCGAGCTCTTCGAGAAACTCCTCATCGATCTCGGTTTTTCCCTGCGTGATGACGGAAATCTTTTCACGAAGCGTATCCCGTGTCTTGCTCAAACCCTCCTTAAGGCGCGATATCCTGAACTTGTCGAAAAAACCCATGATAAACGGAAAATTGTCTATGTTATACTATTGTCAACGACTGAAGCAGCCGCTCCGGCGGCATTTCCGGATGTTGCCGTACCTTGCTGGAAACCGCTCCCTTGCCTTGCAGCCGGGGGATCATATCGGGTGCTTCCAGAAAATGTCATAAGCGAGCCACACAGCAAGGCAAACGGCGCCGGAAAATCCGGAATCCGCAGCAGCATGCAGGCATTCGCTCGCACAACAGGTTTGTAGCGGTGCTCTTCAATGTACGTAAAAATATGTCATACAAAGCTATTTCGGATATCGGCGAATTCGGGCTGATCGACCGGCTTTCGAAACTTGTGGAACCGACGCTGTCTGAAGTTCCCTCGCTTCTGAAAGGCATCGGGGACGACTGTGCAGTCTGGCGGCTTTCGGAAACCTCGCTGCAGGTTGCAACAACCGATCTCCTGGCCGAACAGGTGCATTTCGATCTGCTGACGACTCCGCTCGGTCATCTCGGCAGCAAGTGCATCAGCGTCAATGTTTCGGACATCTGCGCCATGAATGCGCTGCCGGATTATGCGCTGGTCTCTCTTGCCATCCCGAATCCGTTCCCGGTGGAAATGATCGAGGAACTCTACCGGGGCATGAGCCATGCGGCCTCCGGATACGGACTTGCCATCGCCGGCGGGGACACCTCCGCCTCCCGTTCCGGCCTGGTGATCACGATTTCCATGACCGGCCGGACGACACCTGAAAGGCTCTGCATGCGCAGCGGCGCACAGCCGGGTGACCTGGTATGCGTGACCGGAACGCTGGGCGGCTCCGCAGCCGGCCTGAAAGTGCTCATGCGCGAAAAAAACATCATGATCGACCACATTTCAAGCAACGAACCTTACAGCCGGGACCTCATGGCCGACCTCCAGGAGTACGGCGAAGCGATCCGGCACCACCTCCTGCCTGCCGCACGGCTCGACACAGTCCGTTTTTTCCATGAGAACGGCATCACTCCATCGGCGATGATCGACGTTTCCGACGGCATCGGTTCCGACCTTCGGCATCTTTGCTCCTCTTCGGGCACCGGTGCGACCATCTACGAAAGCAGAATCCCCATCAACCCAAAGGCACGGGAAATAGCCGAAGAACTGCAGGAGGATGTCATTACCTGGGCACTCGCGGGAGGTGAGGATTACGAACTGCTCTTTACACTGCCGCAAGAACTGGCCGGCAGTATCGACGGCAACCGGGACATTTCGGTGATCGGAGAAATAACGGAAAAAGAGACCGGCATCCTGCTTACCGACATGTACGGCATGACCGTCAGCCTCGGCGATCTCGGCGGTTTCGACCATTTCCGCAGATGAGTCCGGAATCGAAGAGCGGCCTTTTATTTTGTTAAAAACAGTGAAGAGAGTAAATTGACTACCCTGTTGGCACTCCCTGATGCCGAAGTGGCGGAACTGGTAGACGCCCAGGACTTAAAATCCTGTGTTCAGCAATGGACGTGCGGGTTCGATCCCCGCCTTCGGCACCTTCCCACCTCTCTTTTCTTCCCGGCTGTTGTCCATTGTCACCGATATTGAGTACCTTTACGGGGTACCTTGAATGAACAGCCGTTCCCCGTTTTACCTGCGTTTTCCGCAAACAAAAAACCTTACCGCCATGAGTTCCGATCTCACCAAGGTCATCCTCGAAGAGCATGAAATGCCACGGCAGTGGTACAACATCCAGGCCGATCTTCCTTCACCCATGCCTCCGCCGCTCGGCATGAACGGCCTGCCGGTATCGCCCGATGATCTGGCAAGGGTCTTTCCGATGAACCTCATCGAGCAGGAGATGAGCTCGGAACGCTGGATCGACATCCCGCCGGAGGTGCTCGGCATTCTGAAACTGTGGCGGCCCTCTCCGCTGTACCGGGCTCGAAGGCTCGAAAAGGCGCTGGGCACCCCGGCAAAAATCTACTACAAGAACGAAGGGGTTTCACCTGCCGGCAGCCACAAGCCGAACACTGCGGTTGCGCAGGCATGGTACAACCGGGAATTCGGCATCAAATACCTCACCACGGAAACCGGAGCCGGCCAGTGGGGCAGCGCTCTTGCCATGAGCTGCAAGCTTATCGGCATCGAGTGCAAGGTGTTCATGGTGCGCATCAGCTTCGACCAGAAACCGTTCAGAAAAACCATGATGCGAACCTGGGGCGCTGAATGCATCCCGAGCCCGAGTACCCAGACCGCCGCAGGGCGCAGAATTCTCGAGGAAATGCCCGATACGCCCGGAAGCCTCGGCATCGCCATCAGCGAGGCTATCGAACAGGCCGTCGAACGGGAGGATACCCGGTATGCGCTCGGCAGCGTCCTGAACCATGTGATGCTGCACCAGACCATCATCGGACTTGAAGCGAAAAAGCAGTTTGAAAAAATCGGACACTACCCGGACGTGGTGATCGGATGCGCGGGTGGAGGCTCGAATTTCGCAGGCATCAGCTTCCCCTTCATCTGCGATAAAATCCATGGCAAACCGGTACAGGTGATCGCAACCGAACCGGAAGCGTGCCCCACGCTCACCAGGGGACCCTATATCTACGATACCGGTGACGTGGCGAAAATGACGCCGCTCCTGCCCATGCACAGCCTCGGACACCGCTTTATTCCGCCGGCGCTGCATGCAGGAGGCCTGCGCTATCACGGCATGGCGCCCCTGGTGAGTCACGTCAAGCAGCTCGGACTGATCGACGCCACGGCGCTGCCGCAAACCGAGTGCTACGAAGCCGCGCTGCTCTTCGCCCATACCGAAGGGTTCATTCCCGCTCCCGAAACCTCGCACGCCATCGCGCAGACCATCCGGGAGGCAAACAAGGCAAAAGAGGAAGGAAAAGAGAAGGTTATTCTCATGAACTGGTCGGGGCACGGCCTGATGGACCTGCAGGGTTACGACGCATTCCTTTCGGGAAAGGTTACCGACTACGCACTGCCCGACGAACTGCTCGAGCAGTCTCTTGCCGCCGTAAGGGATCATCCCCGGCCGCCGGAAGCATAGGAGAAAAAAAAGGCACCCCGGAATTCCGGAGTGCCTTTTTCATGAAACGAAAGAACCCTATTTCTCCCCGGGAGGTGTCACCTCGATCTTGCCGGTCTGCTCCTGCTCATGGCCTTCCATGAAACGCAGTTCCTTCTGCGTTTCGTCGTAGGTGATCCGGATCAGACTGCCGTCGGAGAACCTGCCTTTGAGCATCTCCTCGGCAAGAGGATCCTCAACATACTTCTGCAGCGCCCTCTTGAGCGGCCTGGCACCGTACTTCTGGTCATACCCCTTGTCGACAAGGAACTCCTTGGCTTTCTCGTCGATCTCCACCTCGATGCCCATCTCGCGAAGCCTCTTGAAAAGCTTGCCTGCAGTGATGTCGATAATCTTGAAGATATGCTGCTTTTCGAGCTGGTGGAAAACGATGATGTCGTCAATACGGTTCAGGAACTCCGGATTGAACACCCGCTTCAGGGCGTCCTCGATGGTTGACTTCATGGCCTTGTAGCTGCCCACGGTATCGTCCGGCGCCGAAAAGCCCATGCCTGAGCCCGCACCGATGTTCTTGATGTCCTTGGCTCCGATATTCGAGGTCATGATGATGATGGTGTTGCGGAAATCGACCTTGCGGCCCAGGCCGTCGGTCAGCACACCTTCATCGAGCACCTGGAGCAGGATGTTGAACACGTCGGGATGCGCTTTTTCGATCTCATCGATAAGCACTACGGAGTATGGCTTGCGCCGCACCTTTTCGGTAAGCTGTCCGCCCTCCTCGTAACCCACGTAGCCGGGAGGCGCACCCACAAGACGGCTGACGGAGAACTTCTCCATGTACTCGCTCATGTCGGCCCTGATCATGGCGTCCTCGCTGTCGAAAATATAGCGGGTAAGCGCCTTTGCCAGCTCGGTCTTGCCGACTCCGGTGGGGCCGAGAAAAATAAAGGAACCGATCGGACGTGACGGGTCCTTGAGCCCGGCACGGGTTCGCTGGATCGCCTTGGTGATCTTTTTGATGGCTTCGTCCTGGCCGATGACCTCCTTCATGAGATCGGCTTCCATCGAGAGCAGCTTCCTGGATTCCGACTGCGCGACCTTGACCACGGGAATTCCGGTCATCATGGCGATAACCGAGGTTATGTCGGCTTCGGTCACATCGTACACGCTTTCCGAAGCGCGCTCCTCCCACTCCTGCTTGGCGTGGTCGAGCGCTTCGAGCAGGTTTTTCTCCTTGTCGCGAAGCTTTGCGGCCTCTTCGAAATTCTGCATCTTCACCACCTGGTTCTTTTCGGTCTTGATGGCCTCGATGGCCTTTTCAAGTTCGAGAATCTCCTTTGGCACATGGATATTGCTCAGATGAACGCGTGCGCCGGCCTCGTCCATGACGTCGATGGCCTTGTCAGGCAGGAACCGGTCGGTGATGTACCGCTCGGAGAGCTTCACGGCTTTCTCGATGGCGTCCTCGGAATATTTTACATGATGGTGCGACTCGTACTTCGACTTGATGTTGTTGAGAATCTGTATGGTTTCTTCAACCGAAGCGGGTTCGACCATGATTTTCTGGAAACGCCGGTCGAGCGCTCCGTCCTTCTCGATGTACTGGCGGTACTCGTCAAGCGTGGTGGCCCCGATGCACTGCAGTTCTCCTCGGGCAAGCGCCGGCTTGAAAATGTTGCTGGCGTCGAGCGAACCCGAAGCACCTCCGGCGCCGATGATGGTGTGCAGCTCGTCGATGAAGAGAATCACGTCGCGCGAACGCTCGAGTTCGTTCATGAGCGCTTTCATGCGCTCCTCGAACTGGCCCCGGTACTTGGTGCCGGCTACAAGCGCGGCAAGATCGAGCGCCACAACCCGCTTGTCGTAGAGCACCCTCGACACCTTGCGCTGCACGATTTTCAGTGCGAGCCCTTCGGCGATGGCGGTTTTCCCCACGCCCGGCTCGCCTATCAGGACGGGATTGTTCTTCTTGCGTCTGCTGAGCACCTGCGCGACGCGCTCGATCTCCTTTTCACGCCCGATGATCGGGTCGAGCTTGTCCTCGAGAGCCAGACGGGTGATATCACGCCCGAAGTTGTCGAGCACGGGGGTTTTCGTGCGCTCGCCGCGCTTGGGGTCACCTTTTTTCGGCAGACGTTCAGCCGAACCCGCCGAATAGGAACCCTCCATCGGGGGTTCGTCCGATTCGCTTTTCCCGGTCGTGATCGTGATCAGTTCATCGCGCACCAGATCGTAGGTGACGCCGAACTGCTCGAGAATCTGGGCGGCGATGTTGTCGTCACCCTTGAGGATCGACAGCAGGAGATGCTCGGTGCCGATGATGTTGGACTTGCAGATTTTCGCTTCGAGGTAGGTGATCTTCAGCACCTTCTCGGCCTGTTTGGTGAGCGGTACATTACCCATCTGCGTTGCGGGAACCTTCGGATGCGTGCTGTCCTCTATTTTCTGTTTCAGCCGGAACAGGTCGATTTTAAGGTTTTTGAGAATCCGTGCGGCGATGCCTTCGCCCTCCCTGATGAGGCCGAGCAGCAGGTGCTCGGTACCGATATAGTCATGACCAAGCCGGAGAGCTTCCTCGCGGCTGAGACGGATGACATCCTGAACTCTATTTGAAAAATTTCCTTCCATTCTTTTCCTCTGTCTGAATAAGATTGTTTTACAGTTCCCCGAATCCCCTCCTCTGCAAACGACCGCTGATGTATATCGATAAGCCAAAATTAATTATATAAATATCGGGCCTGAAAACCAATTGGCAGTAAAAGCAAAACAGCATCCTTCCATAAAAGGTTTCTGAGGGAAACCAGCGCCGGCATGAACATACAGCATATCCTTATCGACGATCTGAATCCCGGACACCGGGAGCTTTCAATTTACCGGACCGGAACGGTCAACCGGGTGCGGCTGGGAGATTCCGCTTACCGGGCCTACCGTTCGTTACCGATCGATGCGCACGACTACGCGGCACTGTTCCATTACGGCATCATCGAGGCGTGCAACGCCCTGCCCTTTCTCTCGGAATCGGGCAACGGGCTCGACAGCTGGGACGAGGCGTTCCTGCACCGGAGCAACCTTGGCCGCCTTGTGGCAATCCTTTCGGATGCCGCCGGGAAGATCGATCGGCAAAAGAGCGAGACCATCGTACTCGGCTGGCAGGACCAGCCGATGACCGTCGCATACCTGCGCAGGATCGATCCGCTGAAAACCGTGGACTTCCTGGAAAAACTGCTCCTGTTCGTCAGGGAAAGCGAGGATGAGGGCTATGATCTGGAGTTTATCCTGTAACGGAACCGGCGAAACCCCCGTTCATTGCGTAACGGTGCATTTCGGCGCCTCGCACAGATATGCCCCTGCCGGAACTGAATCCGGCAACCGAAGGGCCCGGAACCGGTCTGGGGGTATTCACGGTCGTCCACGAAGATTTCCGGACATCAACTCTTTTTAGCGGCCCCCTCCTCCATGAGAAAACCCGGAAAATCCCGTGACTCGCCCCAGTAGAGGTGCACATAGGAAGCAAACGTGTTCATGGTGCGGAACACCGCCGCGGAAACGGGCTCGTTGCGCGCATTGGTAACGGCGGCAACACTCCTCAGCTCCCCCTCCCTTTCAATCCGGGAGTAGTGGAACTCATGGCCCCGCAGCTCTTTCGGATACCCCTGCCCGAAGCGCACCTTGCGGTAGCCGAGGCTCAGCCGGGCATCCTGCATGCTGGTGTCGAGATCGAGTACGCCGCACATCGGATAGGCTGTTCCGTCCGCAGTGCGAAGCGATCCGCCAAGATACATCAGTCCGCCGCACTCGGCATAGACGCACCCTCCCTGCAGGCAATAGGCGGCAACCGCTTCACGCATGACCCGGTTTTCGGCAAGCAGCCTTGCATGAAGCTCCGGGTACCCTCCCGCAAGACAGAGCAGATCGGCTTCAGGAAGACGCTGATCCTCCAGGGGACTGAAAAAAACCAGCTCCCCGTGCTCCTGCAGGACATCGAGATTTTCCTCGTACAGGAAATTGAACGCCTCGTCCCTGGCCACGGCAATCACCCTGCGGCCAGCGGAAACGCCTGTGCGTTTCGGCGAACGATCCGCAGGGATTTCCGGCATCCCGATGCGGGAAAGCTCCAGAAGCCGGTCTACGGCAACACTCTTTTCAACGTGCCCGGCCATAGCCTCGATGACCCCTTCACGGTCGTAGTCGAGCGAAGTGTTGAGTCCGAGATGGCGCTCGCTGATGGCAATGGCTCCGTCGGTCGGGACGTAACCGAGCGGCTCCACACCCGCATCCCTTGCCGCCGCTTCGAGATAGCTGTAGTGCGACGGGGTGCCGACCCGGTTGAAGATCACACCGGCAACCCGTACGGAAGAATCGAAGGTGCGGAAACCGTGGAGCAGCGGAGCCGCCGAATAGGCCATGCTGCTTGCATCAACCACCATGATGACCGGAAGGCCGAGCAGTGCAGCAATGTGCGCGCTGCTTCCCTCGGATTTTTCCGCACCGTCGAACAGCCCCATCACCCCCTCGACAACCGAAACGGCGGAGTCCGACGAATAACGGAAGAACAGCTGGCGGACATGGTTTTCCGAGGCCATGAAGGTGTCGAGATTGATTCCTTTGCTTCGGCGCCCTCCATAAGAGGCCGCCAGGCTGTGCAGCCGGGTGTCGAGGTAGTCCGGTCCGCACTTGAAGGGCTGAACCGCAAGCCCCCTCCTGGCCAGAATCCTCAGCAGGGCCAGCGTCAGGGTTGTCTTGCCTGAACCGCTCGAAGGAGCGGCGAGGAGAAATGCCGTATAATCTGCTGTCATGGTGCGCTCCATTACGCTCCGGGATGCAGAAAGGTGTAGCCAAGCGCCCCTTCGAGCTTGCGGCTGCTGACAAGCTTGAAGACGCCATGCTCTCCGGGTTCCGGAAAAGGCGGCAGCGGAATACCGGCAGTTTCAGCCGCACGTGCGTAATAGTCGCGGCGCAGGGGATGCTGCGGACTGCATGCATTGAACACCTCGCCCCACTGCCCAAGCCGGATGATCTCCATGATGATCCGCACGCAGTCGTCCCGATGGATCAGATTCATGGGCTGCAGGGGATTGGTTATCTCTTTCATCCGGCCGAGATACGCAACGGGATTCCGGTCGTATCCCGTCAGGCCTCCGAAACGGAGCACTGTTGTCTGGAAGCCGGTCTCCTGCAGCAGCATCTCTTCGGCATGCAGCAGTGCCTGCCCGGACGGAGACTCCGGATCGACGGCGTCCTCTTCGCTCACCTCACGGTTGAGCATGGGATAAACCGAAGTGGAGCTGACAAAAAGCACCGATCGTACCGGCGACTGTCCGAGAGCGTCGATAAGCGACGAAATCTGCTGGATATGAAACTCCACGACATCATCGCGCCGGGGGGGAGGAATGTTCACCACCAGAATATCGCTCTGCAGGAAATCGGTAAGATCCTCGCCCTCCATTTCAGGGTCGAGCTTCACAAGAAAGGGCTCAATACCGGCATCGCGCAACGGTTCGAGCTTCTCCTCCCTCGTTGTGGAGCCCTTGACGGCATGTCCTTCGGCAATGAGGGCTTTGGCAAGCGGCAGCCCGAGCC
>VGMX01000004.1 GCA_016866305.1 Chlorobiota bacterium
ATCCTGAACGATGGGGATCAAGACCGGCAAGAGAATGGAGCATTAACCGGGAAGTGGTGCTGAACCCGGACAAAAAGTGAATAGTTTTTTCAAGAAAAAGCGACATCTCTATTGACATAAAGCGCAAGGTCTGCAATCAGTTCCATTGTTTCATCTGTATCGAGCGGATGATCCGCACCGACCGCCAGATCGAGATCGCTTTCAGAGTGAGCGGCACCTTTGGCCAATGAGCCAAACAAAATCGCCAAACGGATGGCGTTATGCCGTTCAAGCACTTTCCGGATCTGAATGTCAATTGACTCGGTCGCCATGCGCTTATCTTCTGTTCCCATAATTCTCCACCTCCTCGATAACAAAGTATGACTACCTTAAAATATACTCAATTCACCTCACTCAATCAGTGCGTGACAAGTCTCAACACAAGAAAAACCAATCCCGCCTCATGACATAATTGTAGCATTTCCGGCGTGTCAAGCCTCGCACCTCGTGGCATATAGCTTTATCATCGTTATATTTTCAACAAGTCATACACTTTTTACCTGCAAAACACAAGCTTTTAAGCTATTGCACAGCGGCTCCGACTCCCTCCCTTAACATAAACAGCTTAACCAACTCCGGTGATATCATTATTTTTTTGTTGGAGGTGGAGTTGGTGTTTGTGGTGGCTTTGGAGGCGGCGGAGAAACCGTTTGTCCCTTCTTTACTATATTTGAATTGAGGACTGGTGGAACCGGTCGAATGGTTTGCCCATCCTGAGTGATGACTTTTCTTTCTGTGTTTGCCATAGAGGGAATCTGTTTTTGTGAAAGAAACGTGAACATAAAAAAAGCGACAACAATAAAACCAAATAAAAAAAATATTTTGGCCGCCAAATTTACACGCCGAGTATTCTTGTCCAAAGAATTGGTAACTTTTTTATCAATATGATCATATATACACATCAAATCATTATTATTTCGAATCCCTTCATCTATCAGACTTACTGTTTTTTCATGAGCTTTTATGCTTGTTGACATAGAATAAAGTGCCATTAAAATACTTAACACCCAACACACCCAGGCAATTAACAGCAAAACTCCTTCGTCTATTGAAATATCCTTGAAAAAAGATGTTGTTATGCCAATTGCTCCACCTGATAGTGTAATTATGTACTTATCTGTATTGTCTTGGGTTTTTTGTTTTGTTGAGAGCAATTCATGACGATAATCAGTCAATGCTTTATAATCTTCAGTTTCCATCATTTTAATCTCTTTATTGTAACATCACATCCTTTTACGTATCCCTGCGCAAACTCTCGGGGACTTTCTTCAGCAACGACAACACCTAAACAACCGGCTTACGCCCCCGCATCCGAATTCGCCTCAACCCTCTCAGCCCATTCGATCAGCTTCTTCTCATCCATACCCTCCCATGATTCAACCTTCCCGCCGAGTGCCTGCTCGATGAAGGCGTTCTCGATCGCTGTTATATCCGATGAAAAGACATAGTCGCCGAGAGCGGCGTCATCGTGAGGCTGGAAAGCGAAATACGGCACATCCGGCTTGCCGTCGTTGAAGAGAAACAGCTTTTCGTCGGGGTCGAGATCCTCGTTCTCTTCGAGCGATTCGCTCTCCTTGGCTATATCCTTTATTTCCGCATAATGCTGCAGCGAAAACTCGATGGGGCCGAGCAGGGGGTCGTACACCCGGCAATCCACGGTGATCATTCCTTCGTCCGTCAGGACATGGAGCATGCGGCCGAACTGCCAGTATCCCCCGTCAACAAGAATCGGGGCCTGGATGGATTTCAGGCGATGCAATGCGGAGGATCTGTCCATCTTTTTTTTATACATACAGGTTTCAGTGTTAACACTGTGTAAAATACGAATGAATTTGATCAATCAGGCAATCAGGAACAATGAGTCGTCGCTGCCACTCTGTCGGGAGTCGCGATACCGGCATCGAGCGGAACGGGCTTCGGGCGGATTTCCGGAATTGGTTTCCGGATGGTAAGTTGCAGGCATGAACAAGGCGAACAAAACGAACATCGAGCTTACCGAGAACCGGGTTTTCGAGAAAACCGTTTTCGACGCCGATAACCCGCTCTGCGGCGTGTACGAGGAGTGCCGTTTTCTCGGCTGCGGCTTCACCGGCGCGGAGCTTTCGGGCGTGACCTTCAGGAACTGCACCTTCGAAGGGTGCGATTTCAGCCTGGCGAAGGTGAAAAACCTGAGCCTGCAGGAGGTGCTCTTCAGGGAGTGCAAGCTGCTCGGCGTGCAGTTCGGCGAGTGCAGGACCTTTCTGCTCGAACTGCGCTTCGAAAGCTGCATGATGAAGCTCACGACCTTTCTCAAACTCAGCCTGAAGGAGACGGTGTTCAAAAACTGCGACCTTCAGGAGGCGGACTTCACCGAAGCCGACCTCACGGGAGCATCTTTTGCCGAAAGCGACCTCCTGAAAGCCCTCTTTCACCACACAAACCTCGAAAAAGCCGATTTCCGCACGGCCTTCAACTACTCCATCAACCCCGAAGCCAACCGCCTCCGCAAAGCGCGCTTCGCCCTGCCGGGGGTCGTCGACCTGCTGGACAGCTACGGCATCGAAATTGAATGAAGGCAGGTGCACCCATGCCCTACGAAATCCTTGAACATACCGCCGACGTCAGGGTGCACGTGCATGCGGCGTCGCTCGTGGAGCTGTTTTCGGACGCGGTTCAGGCCATGAACGAGATCCTCGATCCCACCCTGCCTGAGCAAGCGAAAGTCGTAACGGCGGAGATCTCGCTTGAAGCTCCCGACGTTACCGCGCTGCTCATCGACTTCCTGAACGACGTGCTGCTCCAGACCCAACTGCAGCGAACGACGTTCCGTGATATCGCGTTGCATACCTTTACGGACACCTCGCTCCGGGCCACGCTTTCCGGGCAGCGTTTCGCTTCGCTCGGAAGGGACATCAAGGCCGTCACCTGGCACGAAGCCGAGATACGCCGGAACAGGAACCGGGAGTGGAAAACAGTGATTGTGTTTGACATATAGAAAAATACCGCCATGGTCCCGAAAAGCGCACTGAGAGAGCTCTCCCCTTTCGTGCGGGAAATTCCCCGCTCGTACCGCAGCGACATGCGGGTGCCGGCAAGGGTGTACGCGACCCCGTCCATGATCGAACGCATTCTGCAGGACCGCTCTCTCGAACAGCTTGTCAACGTGGCCACCCTTCCGGGAATCGTGAAATACGCGCTCGCCATGCCTGACGTGCACGAGGGATACGGCTTTCCGGTAGGCGGCGTCGCGGCGTTCGACGAGGAGGAGGGCATCATCTCCCCCGGCGGCATCGGCTACGATATCAACTGCGGCGTCCGGCTGCTGTGCTCGTCGATGCAGAAAGAGGCACTCTCCGGACGGCTCGGGGATATCGGCAGGGCCATCTATGCGGAAGTACCCTCGGGAGTCGGCAAGGGAGGCATGCTGAGCCTCAAGGGGAGACAGCTCGATACCGTGCTTGAAGGAGGAGCAAAAAAAATGCTTGAGCTCGGCTACGGTCTCGAAGCGGACATCAGGCGCATCGAATCCGGCGGGTGTCTTGATGCGGCAGAGGCTTCCCTGGTATCCGATCACGCCAAAGCCCGCGGCCACGACCAGCTCGGCACCATGGGGGCGGGAAATCATTTCGTGGAGGTCGAGTACGTTTCGGCGATTTATGACGAAGCCGAAGCCGCGCGGATGGGGCTTTTCCGCCATCAGGTGTGCGTGATGATCCACACCGGCTCACGCGGCCTCGGCCACCAGGTGGCCACGGACTCCATCCGCCTGATGAACCGCTCCCTGGCGCGTTTCGGCTTCTCCCTGCCTGATCGGGAACTTGCCTGCGCACCGTTCAGGTCGCCCGAAGGGCAAGACTACTGGAAAGCCATGTCGGCTGCCGCGAATTTCGCCTGGGCCAACCGGCAGCTCATCACGTGGGAGATCCGCGAGGCGTGGAAACGGCTGTTCGGCCGGGATGAAGGCCTTGAACTGCTTTACGACGTGGCGCACAACATCGCGAAAATCGAAACCCATACCGTCGGCGGCACTCCGAAAAAACTCGTTGTTCACCGCAAGGGGGCGACACGCGCCTTCCCCGGCCAGCCGGTGCTCATACCGGGCAGCATGGGCACGGGATCGTACGTGCTTTCAGGCCGGGAAGAGGCCTTGAAGGAAAGTTTCGGGTCAAGCTGCCACGGAGCGGGCAGAACCATGTCGCGCACGAGGGCGCGAAAAGAGACAGATGCCGGAGAGCTGCTGCGCGAGCTTCAGGAAAAAGGCATTGTCGTGCAGGCCGGTTCGAAAGAGGGACTCACCGAAGAGGCTCCTTCGGCATACAAGGACGTTGACGAGGTCGTTGGCGTCGTAAGCCAGTCCGGCATTGCAAAAAAAGTGGCACGGCTGAAACCGCTTGCCGTCATCAAGGGATAACGGCAAAACCACTCGAAATCATGAACGACACCTCGCTTCTCCTCTATCTGCCATTTCTGTTTCTGCTCTTTTTCGCCCTGTTGTGGACCGGAGTAAGCGCCCTGCTCTCGAAAATCGGCGGATGGTCGCTGCTTGCCGAACGGTTTCCGGGAAAGACAATCCAGCTTGGGGGCCGGCATTTCAGATTCGCTTCGGCCATTTTCAGGCGCTTCCCGCTGTTTCCGGCAAGCTACCGGGGCATCCTGTTCGTGTCCGTCGACACCGAGGGGCTGCATCTCGACATCTTTTTCATGTTCAGGGTCCTCTCCCCTCCCATTTTCATTCCGTGGCGGGCAGTCGAATCGGTCGGCGAACAGAAGCACCTGTTCGGCAGCTACGGGGTTGTACACATAAAGGATTGCCCGGTGGTGCTGCTTTTCATGGGCGAGGCCGGACGATACATAAGGGAAGCGTATGCCGGAGCGTTTCAAGTAAAACGGGGGTAGAGTGCCTTTCTCCCGAGTTCACTCAGCACTCGGCACTCACTGCTCAACACTGATTTTCCTGGCGAGAGTCCGGGTCTATAATTATGACATTATAATGTTATTTAATAATCAATTATATTTACCACAATCAAGAAAATCCCCCTAATCTGCCCCCAAATAATATTTGTCAGATATTTTTTAAAAAATTCTGGCGAGGACGGGTCACGCTCGTAAACCGGTAAGCAATTGCACGAGGGTACCAACAGCCGTATAAGGTTCTGGATGAGTGTAAGCTGAATTATGCTGTCCCAGTTTTTCAGCTCGCGAAAGTGCTAACCCCAAATGCTCGTGAGTCATATTGAAGGTTCCTATATATCCTTTCTCGTATTGGGAAATATGCTTTTTCAGCCGGCGAAGAACTTCATGGCGGTCGATTTGTGACTGAACGTTTTCAAAATGAAGCAGTAGCCAGAGTTCGAAGCTTGGTATCGACGGAACAGCCTGGAATCGGATCACCTGCTTGTTGTCGTTCCTGAGTTTGCCATCGGCGCTGCGGATCAGCGGCAGACGAACACGCGAGCTTGCTCGCGGGGGCGGCTGTCCGCTGCAGCCGCTTGATGGCCTGGCGCGTCAGCGCCGGGACAGAAAGCGGATGGTCATCCGCAGCGCCGATGGCGAGGCGCGTAGCGTCCGCGCCATCAAGCGATTCGGCTGTCTTCAACGCATTTGAATAGCTCTCGTGATCGTCACGATCAAACACGGCAAAAACTTTCTCGAAAGCGAGGCGCTGGATGTTTCGATGCCTGTCACCGTCAAGAAAAAGCTGTTTCGCATAGTGGACAACTTGAAGAGGAGCTGTTCCAAGTTCGCTGGGACGTACTACCACGTTGGCGGTGTGCAGACGAAATGAGGAGCGGATTTCGTTAAAGTAGTTCGGCTCGGTTTTACTTCCCTCAGAAACAATCAATATCCGATCATAGCTGGCCCGTCGTCCTTGCTTTCGTTCCAGTTGCATTGCCTGCCGGATTTTAGGGGAATTATCACGCACCATCACTCAAACTCCCCTGAATGATGGGTCAGGAAGGGAATGCCCCCATAACGACCAATCAGGTACCCTTTCCCCAAGGCCTCGTTTTTGCGGGGACTGAATTCCGCAACAGCTACCAATGCTGAGGCTTGGCTAGTATCTTTTTCAACCAGCCATATCTGATCCCGTCGGAACAGATCCGGCGCGTCGAGCAGGGATGTGTCATGTGTGGTGAAAATCAGTTGTGCACCTCTCTTGTTTATTTCAGGGCGATGGAACAGTCTTACCAGTTCTCTTACAAGAAGTGTGTGCAGACTGGTGTCCAGTTCATCGATGACCAGCGTAAGACCCTTGTCGAGAATATCGAGAATAGGTGCTGCAAGGAATACCAGGATACGTGTGCCATTGGACTCATCATCAAGATCAAAGACTGCTTGCCCCCTATCAGTGACATGGGTGAAACGCAATCTGCTTTCTTCGATCTCTTCATTTTGCACCTCAGTTTTTCCGGATGTCAGATCAAAATGCACCTTTTTTCCGGGCACTTTATCAGTAACGATTTCGATATCAGAAATACTAATGTCTGCTGTTTTGAGGAAGTCGCATATCCGCTTTTTACTTTCCACATCTTTTAGCAGCTGAAAAGCAAACTGTTTATTCAGTTTAGTTTGTTCATTGAAGATCACCAGATTTCGTGCAAACCAGTCGAAAACCGGACGTAAATCTTCGCTATTGAGTTGAACTGCCATCGATAAAAACAATGCGTTTGGTCGGGTAGCTTTTTCCCATATGGTTTTCTGTCCTTTGAGTCCGGATCCGAAATCGTAGACATCTTTATCCTGAGCAGGATCGTAATGACGCTCAAACCATTGCTGTGGCTTAAATGCTTTGTAAACGAGAAGATACTCGCTGACAATCCTCTTCGAGGTCATGCTAAAACCATACTGATACCGCACATGATCAAGCACAAAGGTGACTTCAAATTCAGTAGGCTCCTTTTCTGATGAGAGGTCCAGCATGAAGGGTTGCACTGCATACGTCTGGCCTGGTTGTATCATGGTGGCCGATTCGACTACAACACCGCGCATGTACTGCAATGCTTTGATGAGATTGGATTTTCCACTGGCATTAGCACCATAGATCACGGCGCTTGGCAAAATCCGTGGGACCGCCTTGACGCCTGTGGCCAACGTGTTGGTATCGTTCAGCGAGCTGTCTTTAGTAGCAACGAGACTGAGTACCTGCTCATCACGCAGGCTTCTGAAGTTCTTGACGCAGAATTCGATAAGCATATTATTGCGGATAGATTGAAAATATTTTCAATTTAAAACAATAATATTCGAAAATCGATTTTATTTTTGATTAACCGGCGTTTTTATGAGCATTCGGCGAATTTAGGGCGACAAAGTTTACTCAAGTCTGTCAAACGCCATAAAGGAGGGGACGTGCCCCAATTACTACCTCCAACACCACCGGACTTCACAATACCAATTTAGACAACAGAAGACCCCAAAACAAGAAAAGCCCTGTAAAATCAGGGCTTTTCGGACTACATAAGACAGCTGTAGACTGCTGTTTTGCGGAGAGGGAGGGATTCGAACCCTCGGTAGCTCTTTACGAACTACGTCGGTTTAGCAAACCGGTGCCTTCAGCCACTCGGCCACCTCTCCTGAATAATTTTTGTGCGGAGGATGAGGGACTCGAACCCCCATGGGCGTGAACCCGGCAGTTTTCAAGACTGCTGCCTTACCAATTAGGCTAATCCTCCAGCTGCCATAAAGAACAGGCATCAAAGATAGCGAATCGGAAGAAAAATGCCACAGAAAAAAGTTCTCACCCCTCCCCTTCACCTTTCCCTGAAAGACCTTTGCTGTTCAAGTATCCTTCTGCTTTCTTCCTGGCGGAGAGGGAGGGATTGATTCGGGGCGGTCTCGCCTTCGCTCACCGTCGAAACGGCTTGAAGCCGTTTTCGAACCCGGTCGAGGGTTCTCACCCTTCCCTCTTTTCCAGCTTTTTGCCTTTTCTTTCCACTCAGCACTTCCAACCTGAAACTTAGTACCGGTCTTTGGCGGAGAGGGAGGGATTCGAACCCTCGAGGGCTGTTACACCCTACCCGCTTTCCAGGCGAGCGCACTAGACCAACTATGCGACCTCTCCGTAATAAAAGGCCTGTAATTTACACTCTGTTTTCATTTTTCAAAAACCCGATACCGATAAAAATTCCCGTAACCGGCTTTTTACCCGTCTGTTGGTGCCGGTAACCCATGGTTTCGGCGAGATGCCGACAGCGATTAACATTACCATAGTCCCGGCACTTTTCGTAAATTGGCAGATTCAATTTCGCGGTAATTCAAAAACCTGCCTGACGATGACGAAAATCCTCTACGAAGCACTCACGTTTGATGACGTTCTGCTCATACCGGCCTATTCAAATATTCTCCCCAAGGAAACCAGGGTTGCAACCAGGCTTACGAAATCCATTGAACTGCGCATACCGCTTGTCAGCGCAGCCATGGACACCGTAACGGAATCACGCCTTGCCATTGCGCTTGCCCGCTCGGGCGGCATCGGCATCGTCCACAAGAATCTCACCATCGAGGACCAGGCGCGCGAAGTGGCCAAGGTGAAACGGTATGAAAGCGGCATCATCCGCGATCCGTTCACCCTGTACGAAGACGCCACCATGCAGGACGCACTTGACCTCATGCTGCGCCACTCCATTTCCGGCATACCGGTCATCGAACGTCCGGCTTACGACGGAGACTCCTCGAAAAAGCTCAAGGGCATCGTCACCAACCGGGACCTGCGCATCAAGCCGTCCCTGGATGCAGGCATAGCAACCATCATGACAAGCAAGAAACTCATTACCGCAAGGGAGGACGTCGATCTGGAAACTGCGGAGGAGATCCTGCTGAAAAACAAGATCGAAAAACTGCTGATCGTCGATGAAGAAAACAACCTGAAGGGACTCATCACCTTCAAGGACATCCAGACGCGCAAGCAGTTCCCGGACGCCTGCAAGGACAGCCAGGGCCACCTCAGGGTGGGAGCCGCCGTGGGTATCAGGGCCGACACCCTGGAACGGGTAAAGGCGCTTGTCGGGGCCGGCGTCGATGTTGTGGCGGTCGATACCGCTCACGGCCACAGCCAGGCCGTTATCGACACGGTGAAAACCATCAAGAAAGCGTATCCGAAACTGCAGGTCATCGCTGGCAATGTCGCAACACCTGAAGCGGTGCGGGACCTCGTCGAGGCTGGAGCGGACTGCGTGAAGGTGGGCATCGGACCCGGAAGCATCTGCACCACCCGAATCGTGGCCGGCGTAGGAATGCCGCAGCTCTCGGCCATCATGAACTGCGCCGGAGAAGCCGTAAAAACCGGCACGCCGATCATTGCCGACGGCGGCATCAAGTACAGCGGTGACATCGCCAAGGCGCTTGCCGCCGGGGCGGATTCGGTGATGATGGGCAGCATTTTCGCAGGCACTGACGAAAGCCCCGGAGAAACAATCCTGTACGAAGGCCGGAAATTCAAGACCTATCGGGGTATGGGCTCGCTCGGCGCCATGTCTGAACCGGAAGGCAGCAGCGACCGCTACTTCCAGGATACCTCGAGCGAATCGAAAAAGTACGTGCCGGAAGGCATCGAGGGACGCATTCCCTCGAAAGGCAAGCTCGACGAAGTGGTCTACCAGCTTATCGGTGGACTGAAATCGGCCATGGGCTATTGCGGCGTAGGAACCATAGACGATCTCAAGACAAAAACACAGTTTGTGCGCATCACCTCGGCAGGCCTGCGCGAAAGCCATCCGCATGATGTGAAGATCACCAAGGAAGCGCCGAACTATTCCACTTCGATGTGACATCTGCAGGAACAGCTCCAGAGAACCCCGGCAATGAACCGGGGTTTTCAGATAGCAGATCGGCAGCGGAAGGGGGCATTATCCAAGGAAATCAAGTACCATGCAGCGAACAAAACGATTCATAGCATTTGTGTTGCTTTTCGCCCTGTTTCTCGGCGGATGTCTGGGAAAGAGGAAGCTGGGCCTGACAGAAGAGCAGATTGAAAAAATGGTCCTCCAGGCAAGGCCGAACACCCCTTCTGCGGACGTCTGGTCAAAAGCCATAAAGGAAAGCCTCGAAGAACTGGGCCAGCCCGTCGACAAGGAGCATGTCTCTGCCGTGGTGGCCGTCATATCGCAGGTCAGCGGTTTTTCGATATCGCAGAAAAACCGGCGAATGGGAGCAATCCTGCGGGAAAAGATCAAATCTGCTGAATCGAACGAGGTCATGCGTTTCATTATCGAAACCCGACTTGATCAGAAGGCCTCGAACGGCAGGACATTCCGCGAAAACATCGATGCGATTGAAAGCGAACTTGACTTCGAGAAATGGTATGACGAGTTCACCTCCGCCAGCATAACCAAGCCGATTCTTCTCGTGCTCCGGAAGGATGCAAGCGACCTGGTCACCACGATCGGTTCCATGCAGGTTTCAGTGAAATTCGCCGAAGAGTACCCGAAAAAACCCCGGAACACCGGGTTCGGGAGCGTCAGAGACATGCTCTATACGCTGAAGGGCGGCGTCTTCTACGGAACGGCATATCTGCTCGACTACAAACGCGATTACGATGACTGGAAGTATGTGTTCGCCGATTTCAACGCAGGCCATTACACGTGCCGGAACGCCGGATTCCAGAAAATGCTCTCCAATCTGGCACAAGCAAAGATCGTCATGGACGGCGACCTGATGCGCTATGAAAACGGCGACTCCTCCCCGTCGGCCACTTATGAGGCCTTCGTCGGTTTCCTGAAGAAAAAAGGGGTTGAATTCAATGAAAATCAGGTCAGGAGCGATTTTTCGAAGGAAAAGAGCCGTGAGTTCGAAAAGACCTGGTCCTACAGGACAACAGCGGAACTGCACGAGCGGAAATACGGCCGCCTGATTCATGCCGTGCTGCCCGACATTCCCCTCGACAGCCCGAAATTCGCAAGCAGAAACCTTTCCACGAAATGGTTCGCCCAGCGAGTGAAATCCCGATATAACCACTGCATGCGCACCCGGATTTAAGAACTCCGGATTATTTCCTGAACGGCGGTGTCATTCAATGTTTATGCCGACAATCATGTGCCCGATATGATCAGAGAAACACGCATTGCACTCGTCACACTCTTCACGCTTTTTTTCACCCTGCTTCTCGGAGCCTGCAACCGAGAGGATGATGCCGGCCTTTCGGAACCGCAGATTGAAAAACTGATTCTCGTGGCCGCGCCGGGACTTGATTCACCCGACATCTGGGCAAAAGTGATAAAAGAGAGCCTTCAGGAGATCGGCGTACCTGCCGGAAAGGAAAATGCGTGCGCCGTCATTGCGGTCATTGCGCAGGAAAGCGGCTTCAAAACCGTTCCGAAAACACCCGGGGTGGGCAAAATCCTGCTGAACAAGCTGAACAATGCCGAAGGAAACCCGATCATCCGGTTTATCATTGACTCAAGACTCGATCAGGAGGCTGCAAACGGGAAAACGTTCCGTCAAAACATTGACTCCATCGAAAGCGAGCGCGATGTGGAGCTGTGGTATAACGAGTTTATCGCCGCCGAGGTCACCAAACCGATTCTCCAGGTGATCGACAGGGACGTAGACGATCTTATCACCACACTCGGCTCGATGCAGGTATCGGTAAAATTCGCCGGGCAATACCCTGAAAAACCTGAGAACGTCGGAAAGAAACATATCCGCGAAATCCTCTACACCTGTAAAGGGGGTGTTTTCTACGGAAGCGCCTATCTGCTCGACTACAAACACCGCTATAACGACTGGAGGCATGTGTTCGCAGACTACAACGCCGGCCACTATACCTGCCGGAACGTCGGGTTCCAGAAGATGCTGGCGAATGTAACGCATCAAGCCATCGTTCTCGATGGCGACCTGCTCAGCTACAGGAATGGCCATGGCGCCTTCGGGACCACCTATGGCATATTCATCGATTATCTGAAGGATACGGGAATGGATTTCAGCGAAGAGGAGATCAAAAAGGATTTCCGGAAAGAAAAGCGATATGATTTCGAGAGCACCTTCTCGTACAAGACGATCTCGGCTTTGCACAAATCGAAATTCGGCAATACCATCTATGCCGGAATGCCGGAGATCCCCCTGAAAAGCGATAAATTTTCAGGCAGGAATCTCTCCACAAGCTGGTTCGCCAACAGGGTGAAATCGCGTTTCGACCGCTGCATGCGCACGAAGTTGTGAAACACCTCAATCACTCGTCGTCGGTCATCCCTTCAAGCCGATCCTCCAGATCGGCGTAAATCTCCTGCAGCTCGTTGATCATGCTCTCGTCGGCCTTCCACATGCCCCTGCCGTGCGCTTCGAGCATCCTGCCAACGATGTTCCTGATGGCCTGCGGATTGAGCGTGGCGAGCCGCTCGCGCATTTCAGGATCGAGGGCGTAGGTTTCGGCGGTTTTCTTGTACACCCAGTCGTCCACGCTTTTGGTCACGGCGTCCCATCCCAGCATGTAGGTCACGCGATTGCTGATTTCGCCGGCTCCGCTGTGCCCGTGCTTGAGCATGCCCTCGAACCATTTCGGATTGAGCAGCTTCGAGCGGTACTCCACCCGCAGCGATTTTTCGGCATCGTCAAGCTTGATATCCGAGGTGAACGATTCCACGTAGTTGAGCTTGATGTCCGAAGCCTTCGTGTTTCTGCGGCGTGCGGCGAGCTGCAGCGAACCGGAAGACGAGAAGTAGTGGTCGATGTCGGAGATGCCGAACTCGGTCGAATCAACCTGGTGCACCACCCTGTCCACCGATCCGAGCAGCTTCTGCAGGATTTCGGACTGCTTCTCTCCCTTGCGGCCTCCTCCGTAGGCGCAGCTGTTGCGGCGGATGAACAGGTCGTCGAGATCGTCCTCCTTCTCCCATGCGGAATCCTCGATCATGTCGTCCACATAGGTGCCGTATGCTCCGGGAGCCTGCGTGAACTGCCTTGACGTCGCGGTTTCGAAATCGGAACCTTCGGCCATCGCTTCATCGACATGCTTTCTGATGTAGTTCATCTCGTGCGGCTCGTCGGCCCTGGCGGCATCCTTCACCAGCCTGTCGAGCTGGTCCATGAGAATGCCGAATGCATCGCGGAAGATCGGGCTGAGCTGCATGAGCACGTCGATGCGCGGACGGCCCAGCTTTTCGAGCGGGGTGAGGTTGTAATGGCTGATCTTGCCGAACGCGTCGTAAGCCGGCTCGGCGCCCATGAGCCTGATCACCACGGCCACGGCCTCGCCCTTGGTCTTGATGGTGTCGAGGCCCCAGATCACCTCGGCGATGGTTTCGGGATACCGTCCGTCGTTTTCGGCCAGGTGCTTCCTGATGAGCCCGTCGGCGATGAGCGAGCCGCGCTTGAAGGCGGTTTCGGAGGGAATCCTCCACGGGTCGATGGAGTGGATGTTCCGTCCCGAAGGCAGCACGTTCATGCCGTCCCTGACAAGGTCGCCTCCCGGTCCCGAAGGGATGTAACCGCCCTTGAGCACCTTCATGAGAGATTCCATCTCGCTCCTGTTGTCGGAAAGGGCCTGGATCATCATACTGCCCTCCTGGACAAGGCGCTGGACGAACGGCAGATCCTCCTGGGACATTTTCGTGCCTCCGGTAAGGGACTCGAAAACCGCTGAGGGACTCTTCCGGTCGAACATGACTTGCCGGACAAACTCCTTGCAGGCATCCTCGGCCCATTCACGCAGCATGATGGCATGGTCGTCACCTTTGCGTGACATGCCGGTCAGCTCTTCATAGCTGTCGAAGTGACCGTTCTTTCCGGAACCCGACAAGAGGATGTAGGGCAGCGTGCGGCCATTTTCGCCCCGGTTCTTGAGGGTTTCGGTAATGGTGATGATCTGGGACTCGACAGGGCTCGATTCTCCGAACACGTGCAGGGAGTTGGAAATCAGCCGGTTCTCAAGTTCCAGAATATAGATGTAGAGGCGACTGACAAAGTCGCTGAACGACTCGTCGCTCCTGCGCGGGCAGTCGTCGGTCAGGTTGAGCAGCTCGGCCTTCTGCATGATGGCTTCCTGGACCGAATCGACATCTTCGGACTCTCCTCCCCTGTTGTGCTCGCGATAATCGGCAAGAAGATCCTTGAGAGCCGGAAGCTCCTTGTAGAGACCCGCCCTTGCAAGCGGAGGAACCACATGAGAGACCATGGTGGCAAGGCCGCGCCGTTTGGCAATGGTGGATTCGCTCGGGTTGTTGAGCGGATAGATGTAGAAATGCGGCACCTCGCCAAGCAGCGCATCCGGCCAGCAGTCGCCGGTCAGGCCGGTCTGCAGGCCGGGCATCCATTCGACCGAGCCGTGCATGCCGACATGCACCAGCGCATGGGCGTCGAACTCGCGGCTGATCCAGCGGTAGAAGGCGATGTACTGATGGTGCGGCGTGTTGGCCTTGTCGAACAGGAGACGCATGGGATCTCCCTGAACACCGATGCGCGGCTGCACACCGATAAAGATGTTCCCGAATCTGATGCCCCCGACAAACACCTCTTCCGTGCCGATCGGCACAATCTCGCCGGGGAATCCCTGCCAGCGCTCCTCGATGCGTTCGCGCTCCCGAACCGAGGTCAGTTCCCTGAACTTCTCGTAATTGACCTTCAAGGCATCAGAACGCTGCTGCATGATCTGGTAGTCCGTCGCACGGTCGAGCGCTTCGAACAGCTTTTCAGGAGTTTCAGGAAGTTCTCCGACAGTGTACCCCTCTTTCTGAAGGCGCTTCAGGATCTGCAGAAGAGAACGCGGCACGTCGAGCAGTGCCGCGGTGGCTTTTTTCCCGAGCCCCGGAGGGTAGTCGTACACCACAAACGCAACGCGCTTGTCACGGTTGCCGGTGGCACGCAGGCGCAGCCACTTCCGGGAGAGCAGCGCAAGGCGTTCAAGACGTTCCTGTACGGTTTCGATCTTGCCGTCCTTGAGCGCACCGAGGATGACGGGTGATATGGCGCCGTCCATTTCCGGAATCGAGTAGGTGAAGGTCACCTGCATGGGAGAGACGCCAAGCTCTTGCCATGACTCGAAATCCTGTATGAGCAGCGGCTGGGAAATGATATAGGGCACATCGAGGCTTGTGAGAATTTCGTGACGCGCCTCCGCGGCCGTACCCGGCTTGGTCGAACCGGCCGGTCCCCCGACAAGGCCGAAGCCCATCATGTTCACCAGGAGATCGATATTCTCCCTCATCAGCCAGTCCCTGACAAGCACATGGCCTTCCACACCCATGACGAAGGCAGGAAAGACGTTGAGGCCCTGTTTTTCGAGAGTCCTGATGGTGTTGTCGATATAGGTCTTTTCCTGCAGGAGGTGCTTGCGGAAAAACAGGAGCGCCATCTTCTGCGACTTTTCAAGGTTCACGCCGCGCTTCCTGGCCCAGACCTTGAAGCTTTTCACGTCCCTGAAGTAGCCGGGAGCGTCGGGATGGTACAGGCCCATGTTCGGCACATCCACGATCGGCTCAACCTTCACCTGCACGTTGAAATACTCGCGGAGAATGAGCCGGAACATGTTGGCGATGTTCTCGGCAGTCGGCTGCATCCAGTAGGAGTACACCATCAGCCAGTTCTTGAAATCCCTGGCCTTGCTCGGCACAAGCGGCAGGATGGTGCGCATGATCTTCATGAGCTTCATGTAGCCGTAGAGCGCGTCCTCGTCACGCCCTTTGACCAGCATCTTTGCGACTTTCTTCACCATGTCCGGCATGCCCGCCTTTCCGTCGCCGACCGCATAGTTGCCGACTTTCGTGAGCGACATGGCTTCGGGCATCGACTCGAAAACAAAGATGGTTTTCTCGTTCGAGGAACTCTCGAGCTGCTCCTTGAACCAGTCGATCTGCTCCTTGAAGTTGATCATGCTCATGAAGACAACGTCGCTCTCCCGGATGGCCGTTGCGGCTTCGGAAGTCTGCTTTTCAAGATCGACATCACTCAGCTGGGTAAGTTCGGCTTCATTCTGGAGAAGCCCCTTGATTTTTTTCCAGAGGCCGGCATTGTACTGCTCAAGCCCTACAATAGCGGCGATTTTGCGGCGAGTAGACATGATGTGACTGATAGGTGAGCATTAGACGAAAGACCTGTTGCGTTAAAGCGTGTACATCTAATATCATAAAGAGGCAAATAATTCCTCGGAACATCCTGTGTCTGTTCGGAGAATACACAGGATGCTCGGGAATCTCCTAAAAACTGAGAGCGGCGTCGACAATCTGTTCCGCCTTGGCGTTGGGGAGGTAAAAATAACGTCCGCCGAGTTTCTGGGCAAGTTTGGGAGCTTCGCCCCTCGACAGGTAGTTCATCTGGGTATCGACCACGATGGCGGCAATGCCGTCGGCGCAAATGGAGCCGGAAAGTGCCTCGACCTCTTTTTCAAGATCCTCTTTTGACGGTTTTGCCGCATCAGGATCGAACGACGACTGCAGGCCGATGTTTCCCCTCCCGTCGGTTATGAGCACGAACATGATCTGCGAAATGCCTTTGGTGCGCGCCTGCTTGGCGGTTTCCCAGCCGAGATAGAGCGCTGAAGCAAGCGGAGTTCCGCCTCCGGTAGGGAGCACGTCGAGCTCTCGCTTGGCGCGGTCGACACTCTGTGAAGGGGGCAGAAGCACCTGGGCCTGCTTGCCGCGGAACGAGATCAGAGCTACCTGGTCGCGATGCACGTAGGCATTCTGCAACAGACTTGCCACGGCACCCTTGGCCTGGCGCATGCGGTTCAGCGCCATGGACCCGGATGCGTCCACCATGAAGATGAACAGCGTGCCGGACTTGTCACGGAAACGCTTGATCTTCACGTCATCCTTGCTGATGATAAGGGCGGTTTTCGGCCTTCCGGCCATCTTCTTGTCCCTGCGCCGGGTCTCCTGCCAGGGTGCTGCGGAAATCAGCGTCGGAATGAGCGCGACCTTGCCGCTCTTCATCTCGCCGGGCTGCGCACGCACGAAACGGCCGCGCCGGTTGTTGAGCGCTTCGCCGCGGCTGCCGGACTTGGCCTTCTTTTTCGAGGCAAGCGATATATTGAGAATGTTGTCGGGAAGCTCGGTTTCGATAGCGTCCATCATCAGCTCCTCGATCATGTCGGGCGTATCCTTCTGCTCCTCATCGGCTTCGGAGTCAGCATCGGAAGTGTCCGGCGGAGCGTCTTCCTCCTCGGTTTCCGGCTCCTCCTGCGGTGGCGGCTCCTCCTGCGGCGGCATCTCGTCGGACTCGGCCTCGCGCTCCGGCATGCGGGTAGCGCGGGGAATCAGCACCAGCTTGATGGCGAGCTTCATGTCCTCCTCCTCGACATCGCTGCGCTGGGCAAGCGCAGCGCTGGCAAGAGCAGCACGAACGGTGAACACATCGACGCGGTTCCCTTCGACGCCGAGGCTCAGCGCGGTCTGGATAAGCGCCTTGACCTGATCACCGGTGATGGAGACGTGCGGAAGCTGTTCCCTTGCGGCCTGAATAAGGCCCCTGAGCATGCGCAGCTCGTCCTCGGTATCTTCAAGGTCACGTGTACCGAGCACGGTGCTGACAATCTTCTTGCGGGCACGGAAATCGTTCTGGGCGGTAAAAGGCACGATGATGCCGATCCTGTCGAGCAGCCCCATGCGAACTTCACCGTCGCTGGGATCGTAAGTGCCCACAAGCATGAATTTCGCCGGGTGCACCTCACTGAGCCCTTCGCGTTCGACGAGCACCTCTCCGCGCGACATGGCGTCCATGATGTGTGACACGGCGGAACTGTCGAGCAGACTGAGCGAATCCACATAGAGCACGCCCCCGTGCGCTTTGGTCAGCACACCGTGCTGCACCACGCGTACACCGCTGGCAAGCGTTGCTTCGAGATCGACACCGCCGATCAGGCGGTCTTCGGTCACGTTCAGCGGCAGTTCGACAAACGGGGTGCCTTCAGGCAGAATGTCCGCGAATGCCCTTGCAAGAGTTGACTTGCCGGAACCAACTGCCGAGGGAATAACCACCCCGCCAAGAGAGGGATCGACGGCCAGCAGCATGAGCGCCTGCTTGGCCAGATCCATTCCAACGATATCGGTAAAAGCTATCATTATACTGCTTCCGCTTCTCCAAGGACTTTTGCGAGTTCACGTTCGATTTTTTCACCAGCATCGAGAGTTTCGAGCGGATCCTTGCGCAGACGGTGGCGCAGGCAGAGCCCGGCGATCTCCCTGACATGGTCCATGGTAACCTCTTTGGCGCCCTGGAACGCCGCATAGGCGTGCGCGGTACGGGTGATGGTCAGTTCGCCGCGGTGGCCGTCGATGCCGAGGTTCATGCAGAGCCTGGCGATATCGGTGAGCACGCTGTCGTTCATGGTGACCTGCGGCAGCAGCTCCTTGGCCTGCTGGATCTTCTTCTGGAGCTTGAGCTGTTCACGATTGTATTTCTTCATGAAACCGTCCGGATCGTCGTCGAACTCGCGGCGACGCTTGACGATATCGACACGTTTGGCGACATCGAAGATGGTAATGATACGGGCATGAAGACCGAAACGGTCGAGCAGCTGGGGCCGGAGTTCACCCTCTTCAGGGTTGCCGGAGCCGACAAGCACGAAACGTGCCGGATGGCGGATGCTGATGCCTTCGCGCTCGACCACGTTCTTGCCGCTGGCGGCAACATCGAGGAGCACATCGACAAGATGGTCGTCAAGCAGGTTCACCTCGTCGATATACAGGAATCCGCGATTGGCCTGGGCGAGCAGTCCGGGTTCGAAGGCCTTGATGCCGCTCGTGAGCGCCTGTTCGATATCGATGGTGCCGCAAACACGATCTTCAGTGGCGCCAAGAGGAAGGTCGACGACGGGAACGGGAATTTTTTCGGTCTTGAGGGTTGCCGGATCGATGGCCTTGCTCCCCTTCTTGACCCCGTCACCCTCGGCATACTGCTCGGGAGTACGGTTGTAGATATCGTCCCTGACCCGGTAGATCAGGGGAAGCACTTCGGCAAGAGCTCTCACGGTGGTGCTCTTTCCGGTGCCCCGGTGACCCATGACCAGCACACCCCCGATCCTCGGATCGATGATATTGAGGATCAGACTGAGCTTCATCTCCTCCTGACCGACAATGGCCGTGAAAGGAAATGCAAGGCCTGACTTCTTTTTGGCGGCAGGCTTTGCCGCTTTTTTCGGTTCCTGGGTTGCCGGCGCATCCGAACCTGCTTTTGCCTTGGCTGCGGCGTTCTTTTTTGCAGCTGTTTCAGTCTGAGTCATAATTGATCTTTTGGTTATTACTCCGCCTGCTGAAGCGTGAACTTATTCACAGGCAAAGGCTTACTGTTTTTTTTAAAACTCAAATAATAAACTCTGAATTTATGCTTTTAAGGAGACAATAGAAAATAGTTCTCGCACTTCCGGAAGGTTTTTGACTTTACGCTATCCAAGCGCGTTTTCGGCCGCCTCCCTGACGGTTTCCGAAAGCGTGGGATGGGCGTGCACGGCATGGGCAATATCTTCGGCTCTCGCTTCAAGATGGCGGGCAAGGCCAATCTCCCCGACAAGCTCCACGGCTCCGTGACCGAGAATGTGCGCTCCGAGAAGACGGTGATCGAGAGCGTTGAAAACCAGTTTCACCAGACCGTCAAGATGGCCGTAAGCGTTGGCCTTTCCCGACGCGGCGAACATCGACCGCCCGGTCATGACCCGGTAGCCCGAGGCTTTCGCCTGCTCCTCGGTCAGTCCCACGCTGGCAACCGCCGGTTCGGCGTAGACGCATCTCGGGATTTTTGTCTCGTCAACCGGCGGAACCGGTTTGTCCGTAATCGCACCGACAGCCACGGCGGCTTCCGCGGATGCCTTGTGCGCGAGCAGCATGCCACCCCGCACATCGCCGATAGCGAAGATATGTCCTGCAGCCGTACGGCACTGCTCATCGGTCACGACAAAACCCCTCGAAAGCTCCACTCCGGCCTCTTCGAGCCCCAGCCCTTCGGTATTGCCGGTCACGCCAACCGCAACCAGCAGGCATTCGGCCGATACCGGAACCGGCTCGGCACCTTCACGGACTATGACCGCACCGACCCCGTCTTCGCTGGATGCAACCTGTTCGAGCTTCGATGAGGTATGGATAACGATGCCCTCCTTTTCGAACGAACGGCGCAGGGCTTCCGAAATCTCGCTCTCTTCGAGAGGAAGGAGTTGCGGCATCATTTCGACGATGGTGACCTTTGTACCGGCCCTGGAGTAAAACCAGGCAATCTCCACACCGATGGCGCCGCCGCCGAGCACCAGCATGGATGCCGGCACCGCTTTCAGGGCAAGCGCTTCGCGGCTGGTGATGATACGCCGTCCGTCGGGCTCGAGACCGGGCAGTTTCCTGAACCTCCCGCCTGTGGCAACGATGATGGAGGCTGCCGTAATCCTGCCGGTTTCGGCACCCTCCCGGAACACGGCAATCTCGTGCCGACCGCTGATGCGGGCTTCGCCCTGCAGGTACTCCACCCCTGCCTTTTTCAGCATGAACGTTATGCCTTTGGAAAGTTTCTGTGCAACGTTGCGGCTTCGCCTGACAGCCTGTGCAAGATCGAAAGAGGGACTTTGAGCGACCACACCGTATAAAGAACCCTTCGAAAGATCGTCGAACACGGCTGCGCTGCGCAGGAGCGCCTTGGTGGGAATGCATCCCCAGTTCACACAGACCCCGCCGGGGGCGCCTTTCTCGACAAGTGCAACCTTCATGCCGCTGCGGGCGGCTTTCAGGGCCGCTTCATACCCGCCCGGACCCGACCCGATGACCGCAATATCGACATCGTAGGCACCCTGTTCCATTTGCTCCTGCATACGTAAGAAATCCCATGGTTTTAGTATACTGCATCCGGAGAACTCCTGCCGGATTGCCATCAAGTTCCACAAAATGCAAAATCACTCTTTAAAAAACGAATCGCAGCAACCGGAAGCAGCAACGCCTGAACCGAAAAAAATCACCCTGCAGGTAAGTCGGGTGCAGACCCCGATGCGGATCGACAGATACCTGACCCAGCAGATCGAGAACGCCACGCGCAACAAGGTACAGGAAGCGATCGGAGAGGAACGGGTGCTGGTGAACGGCAAGCCGGTGAAATCGAACTACCGCATCAAGTCATACGACACCATCCGGATCACCTTCCTTCGTCCGCCCGCTCCCGACCTTGCTCCTGAAGACATACCGATCGAAATCGTTTACGAGGACGACGACCTGATGGTGATCAATAAGGAACCGGGCATGGTGGTGCATCCCGCATTCGGAAATTGGACCGGCACGCTCGCCAACGCGATTCTGCACCATATCGGAAGGAATGCCGGAACCCTTGACGACACGGAACTCCGTCCAGGCATCGTTCACCGGCTCGACAAGGACACTTCGGGACTCATCATCATCGCAAAAAATCCCGTGGCGCTTCACCGCCTCGCCCGGCAGTTTGCACAGCGCCAGGTTGAAAAAGTGTACAAGGCCATTGTATGGGGTGTCCCCGATCCCTCCGCAGGCACCATCCGGACCAACATCGGAAGGTCGAAAAAGAACCGCAAGGTGATGGCGAACTACCCTTTTGAAGGCCCCGATGGCAAGCATGCCGTAACCGACTATACAGTCGAGGAAAACCTTTGCTGGTTCTCGGTCGTTTCGCTCACCCTGCATACCGGGCGTACCCACCAGATCAGGGCGCACATGCAGCATGTCGGACACCCGATCCTCGGTGACGAAACGTATGGCGGAACCGCACCGAGACCGCTCTCCTTCAGCAGAAGCGAAAGCTTCGTAAAAAATCTGCTCACCGGGATGCCCCGTCAGGCCCTGCACGCTGAAATCCTCGGCTTCAGCCAGCCGTCCACACACGAAAAGCTGCGCTTCAGCGCCCCGCTTCCCGAAGACATGCTCCGCACGCTCGACAGGATCAGAACCGTGCTTGCAAACCGGATCCGCAGCTGAAAACCGGTCGCAAACTGCCGATACTGCTTTTCCTTCCTTTGTCTGTGAAAGGGCGAAAAGGTGCGCAGGAAGCACAATCGCCAGCGCCGGCGGCTTATGTCCCGATCTCTGCTCGCGGAATATCGCAGGCCGGCAGCACATTTTATTTTTTCCGCAGGAATCCGGATGGATTGAACGTCTGAACAGGTAGAAACGATGCAACCATCAGTTCGGATAAAACATAAACAGCAAAACAACCATGAAAAGACAGTTGCTGACCGCGGCAGGAATAGCAGGCATGCTTCTCGGCAACATGCCCCAGGATGCGAACGCAGACCTCAACGTGAATATCGGCGTCTATGACCGCCCTCCCATATCCGTCGATGTCTGGCCGGACTTCGTTTATGTGCCGGATCTCGGATTTTCCGTGGCGAGGAGCAGCCAATGGGACATGCTCCGCTACGACGACCATTACTACGTCTACCGCGACAACTACTGGTACCGTGCGTCACACAAACGCGGCCCATGGGTCATCGTCAACTACGACAGGGTGCCGCGGCAGATCAGAAGGCACAACTGGGGGGAGATCAGAAGGCTCCGCGACTTCGAGTACAGAAGGCTGCACGACAACCGCTGGATGGAAAGCGCTGAACGGTATGATTTCATCTATATCCCGGCGCTGGGATTTTCGGTCGTGATAGACAGCCCGTGGGATATCGTGATGTATGACAACTACTACTACGTCTACCGCGACAACTACTGGTACCGTGCGTCACACAAACGCGGCCCATGGGTCATCGTCAACTACGACAGGGTGCCGCGGCAGATCAGAAGGTACAACTGGGGGGAGATCAGAAGGCTCCGCGACTTCGAGTACCGAAAGCAGATCAGCTGCCGCAAGCTCAACCAGGGGCCGCGTATCGGGGAAAGGCGCATGAACGAAGCGGATCCGAAACGGTTTGAAAGCAAACGGGCAGGGGACAATGACCGGCGTTTCGATGAAATCCGCAGGATCGAGCGGAATGCACCCGACAACAGCTTCCGTTTCGGGAAAGGCGCGACGGATGACAACGGCACAAAACTCCACTCCAACCGCAAGGACGTGCAGGAGATGAACACCATGAAGCGGAAGGGCGGTGAAAAGGAAAAAGGGCGATGGAACGGCCCGGACGACAGAAAGGACAACCGGAACGATGACAATCGTGCCAACGACCGGGAGAACAGGGAAAACGACGGCAGATGGTCATATGAAAGCAGAAGATGACCCTTCGTGAAACAGCCGATACCGTCAGCTTCATCAATTCGTACACAGGAAACGGCGCGATGAAAAAAAAGAGATGGATAACTGCGGGAATAGCAGCAATGCTGCTTGCAGGAATGCCAGGAACAGATGCGGATGCGGATATCATTGTTCATGTAAGAACCGCCGGAAGGCCGGAATTCGTCATCAACTCCTGGCCGGGGTTCATCTTCGTACCGAAACTTGGCTATTCGGTCTCGAAGGATAATGCTTACGACATCATCCGTTACAACAAGTACTACTACATCTACAAAAACGGCTACTGGTACCGTTCACCCTCGTACCGCAGTCAGTGGGTAATTGTCAAGGAGCACCGGCTTCCTTACAAAATCAGAAAATACCGCCGGGCTGAGATCAGAAAGCATCGCGATATCGAGTTCCGGGAAAAATACGGGAACAGGTGGGAAAAAGAGAACCGGCACCAGTTTGAGGACAAGCGGGGGAACGGCCGCTACGATGACGGCAACACGTGGCAAAAAAACGGCAAAGGCAGATAACTCGCAAAACAAAGCCTGAAGCAGCCGGTCGTGATCCAGAGAATCGCGACCGGTTTCTGCCGTTGCGCCCGCAGGGAGAAACCCGGGGCACCTGGCCGGGAGAAAAACTTGTCGGCATCATATTTTCGCTGGATTGATATATTCTTCTTTCCTGATAAAAGATCCTCAGGTTCCGGAATACGGAAAAGCTGTACCCGATGCAATGCCTCCGTACAGATGAACAACCATTGACCGTTTGTTATGACCCTTCGAAACAGCCTGCTCACGATCTCTCTCATGCTTGTCGTTCCGGCAGTGACAACAGCCGGTGACCTGACAAAACTCCTTTCAGAGCCGCCAGGGCCTGCGCCGGTCAAGCCGGTTCAGGAAACACTCTGCGACACCACCGTAGCAGATCCCTACCGCTATATGGAAAAGCTGAGAGATCCGGAAGTGCTCAAGTGGATGAAAGCGCAGTCGGCATTCGCACGAAAAGTCCTGTCCGGCATTCCGGGCAGAAAAGAGCTGCTGAAGAAGATGCGGGAGTTCGACAGACGAAAATCCGCAAAAATCTACAATCTCGCCATTACCGATAACGACCGGTACTTCTACCTGAAGCAGACTCCCGGAGATGAAACCGGAAAACTCTACAGCAGGGACGGTTTCAACGGAAAGGAAACCCTGCTGTTCGATCCGGCGACATATTCCGGGCATGGTAAAGGCAGCTATGTCATCGGAACCGTCTCGCCATCCGACGACGGATCGAAAGTGGCCTTCACCGTTTACCCCAACGGCTCGGAAAACGCCACGCTTCTGATCATGGAAACCGGAACCGTTCAGCTCTACCCTGAAACCATCAGCCGCTGCCGTTTCGCTTCCCCCTCGTGGACGGCCGACGGAAGCTCGTTTCTGTACAATCGGCTGGAAGCACCCTCAAAAGCTGAAAACAACCCACAGTACGCCAGCAAAACCTGGCTGCACAAGGCAGGAACCGATCCGTCGGCTGACAGGGAAATCTTTTCAAGCACCCTGAACGCCGAACTCAACATCAATCCCGACGATATTCCCGAAGTATCCTACGACAAAGAGAGCCGCTCTCTTTTCGCCTTCGTTTCCAATGTCGACCGGCGTCTCACGGTTTATTACGCTCCCGTCACCGAACTTGAAAAGGAAAAAATCACATGGAAAAGGCTTTTCAGGCCGGAAGACGAAATCCACGATTTCGCCGTAACGGAAAAGGATCTTTACCTCTACACGCCGAAAAACGCTCCTGGATTCAGGCTGTTGAAAACATCCCTGCAGAAACCCGATCTGAAAGAAGCCGAAGTGGTCGTACCGGAGTTCCGCGGAGCCAAACTGAGCGGGTTCGCCCTCTCCAGAAGCGGTATTTTCTACACCCTTTCGCTGAACGGAGTGCAGGAGGAGCTCTACCATCAGGATTACGGAAGCATTCTCTCCAGAAAGCTCACTCTCCCCTTCCAGGCAGGCACCATAACGCTTTCGTCAAAAGGGTTCAGGTATCCTGAGGTCTGGACGGTGCTTGCCGGATGGAACCGTGACTACCGCCGGTTCCGTTTCGACGCCGAAAGCGGTGCATTCGTCAACGAAACCCTCTCCTCGCCGGCTCTCTATCCGGAATATGAGGATCTTGCCGTAGAAGAGCTGATGGTTCCTTCGCACGACGGCGTCGAGGTGCCGCTTTCGCTTATCTACCGCAAGGGCCTCCGGAAGAACGGCTCCAATCCTGTCCTGCTTTACGGCTACGGGGCTTACGGCAACTCCATGACCCCGTTTTTCAGCCCTTCGATGCTGCTCTGGACATGGAAAGGAGGCATACTGGCGGTGCCGCACGTCCGTGGCGGAGGGGAACTCGGGTACCGGTGGCATACGGCAGGCATGAAAACCACCAAGGCCAATACCTGGAAAGACGCTGTCAGCATGGCGGAGTATCTGGTTAAAAACGCCTACTCCTCTCCCGGCAATATCGCCATCAACGGAGCAAGCGCTGGCGGCATCATGGTAGGCCGGGCAATGACCGAACGACCCGATCTCTTCGCCGCTGCCATTCCCCAGGTCGGAGCGATGAATCCTCTGCGCGGCGAGACTACGGCAAACGGACCGGTAAACGTCCCGGAATTCGGCACCATGAAAATTCCCGCCGAGTGCAGGGCGCTGATGGCCATGGACCCCTATCTCAACCTGCGTGACGGCGTGAACTACCCTGCTGCGCTGGTTACGGCAGGAATAAACGATCCGAGGGTAATCGCCTGGCAGCCGGCCAAATTCGCCGCGCGCCTGCTGCATGCAACCGCTTCGGGCAAACCGGTGCTCCTGTTCACCGATTTCGAGGCCGGGCACGGTATGGGAAACTCGAAAACCAAAAACTTCGAATCGCTGGCCGACATCCTGAGTTTCGGCCTGTGGCAGACCGGACATCCGGAATTTCAGGAGTAGGAAAAATGTGAGCCGCGGACAAAGCGTTGTGAGTGGCCGGCTTGATCAGATCCGCCTTTTGAGCCAGGCCTGTCGGCGTGGCTCCGGCAGCTTTTCGATGGCATAACGAAGCATCGTTCTCGGCAGCCTGCGGCAATATTGCGAAAGAAACCCTTCCAGCACTTCTTCATCCCGTTTGCCGACTTCACGGAGCATCCAGCCTGTTGCCTTGTGTATCAGATCCTCCTTGTCGCCCATCAGCCTTTCGGCTATGGCAAGCGTATCGTCGAATTCGCCGCACCTGATGAAATGAAAGGTCGAGACAATAGCGATGCGGCGCTCCCACAGGCTCTCCGACAGGGCGAAACGGTACAGCGGCAGGCGGTCGCGCTCCTGCAGGTGGCAACCGACGATCCGCGGACAGGAAAGATCCACGAGGTCCCAGTTGTTGATCCTGTCGGTACGGGAACAGTACTGCGTGTAAATCAGGGTTCCATTCGCTTCATCCGGCTTTTTGCAGCGCTCGACGAGCATCAGGAGACCCAGCAGCCGGTCTTCATGCCACCCGGATGCCAGAAGCCCGACGGCATCATCGACACTCGCATGGGAAAATTCGCGGCACAGCTTGCGAAGCACGGGCACACGGATTCCGCGAAACATGTCCCCCTCTCCATACTCTCCGGGGCCGGTCTTGAAAAACCTCCGGAGAATACCCGCGGTCTTTTCATCCGAAAGGGCCTGAAGTCTTGAAAACAAGGTGTCGATCATCGTCATGCTGTACCGGCAACGATTTGGTTCAGGCAAATTCGGCGAGTTCGCTCCAGCGGGTCATGTCGCGATCAAGTTTTTGCTGAAGCTCAAGCAGTTCGGCTCCCAGACGCTGGACGGTCTGGAAATCGGAACCGGCAACTGCAAGCTCCTTGTTGATCGATTCCTGGCGGGCTTCCGCTTCTGCTATCCCCTCTTCAAGCCTTTCAATCTCGCGTTTTTCCTTACTGTTGAGTTTCCTTGTTTTCGGCGCGGCCTGGGCCGGGTCCATGGAAACAGGCTCTTTCGGGACAGAAGTTTTTTCCTGCGGCCTTTCGGCGATTTTCGGCTTCATCTCAAGATAGACACTGTAGTTGCCGGGATAACGCCTGATCCTGCCTCCCTCCTCGAAAGCAAAGACATGCTCGACGGTGCGATCGAGAAAATAGCGGTCGTGGCTCACCACGAGCAGACACCCTTCATAGGAGTCGAGATAATCCTCGAGTACCTGCAGGGTGGGAATATCGAGATCATTGGTGGGCTCGTCGAGCAGCAGCACGTTGGGCGAACCGATCAGTTGCCGCAGCAGGTACAGACGACGGCGTTCGCCACCGGAAAGCGTGCGGATAGAGCTGTACTGCGTCGAAGGAGCGAACAGGAACCGTTCCAGCATTTTCGAGGCTGAAAACACCTTTCCGTCCTTCGTTCTGATCTGCTCGGCTTCATCCTGGATGTATTCGATCACCCGCTTGTCGTCGTCGAGATCACGGCTTTCCTGGTCGTAATAACCGATCCGCACGGTCTTGCCGATATCGATATGGCCGCTGTCGGGTTGCACCTTTCGGGTGATCATGTCGAACAGGGTGGTTTTTCCCGCCCCGTTCGGGCCGATGATGCCGATCCTGTCCCCTTTCTGAAGCAGATATTCGAACGACTGCAGCAGGGTTTTCTCCCCGTACGACTTCGAAACCCGGTGAAATTCGACAATCTTGCCGCCGAGACGCTCCGCGCCGAACCCGATCTCCATTGCCAGCTGTTCCGTTTTCTTCGGAGCGTAGACCAGATCCTCGGCCCGCTGCATACGTGCTTTCTGCTTGGTGGTGCGAGCCTTGCAACCGGTCCTCATCCATTCGAGCTCCTGGCGGATCAATGCCTGGCGCTTGCGGTCCTCGCGCTCTTCCTGTGCGGCAAGTTCATCCTTCTGCTGCAGGTACGATGCATAACCACCGCTGAACGTTCTGGCTGTACGTCCGTCAAGCTCGAACATCCGGTTGGCGACACGGTCGAGAAAATAGCGGTCGTGTGTAATGAGGATGACCGCGCCCTTGTACCTGCGGATGTAGTTCTCCAGCCACTCCACGCTGTCTGCGTCGAGATGGTTTGTCGGTTCGTCGAGAATCAGTGCATCGGAGGGGGTTAGAAGAGCGTGGGCGAGCGCCACCCGCTTGCGCTGGCCTCCGGAAAGCGAGCCCATCCTGGCCGTGACGTCGTCAAGCCCGAGTTTGCCAAGCACCACGGTGGCATTGGACTCGAGTTCCCACGCTCCTCTTGCGTCGAGAGCCTGTGACAGACGGCTCACTTTTTCCACCAGTGCATCGTGATCTTCGGCATGCCCGGCTTCCAGTTCGTGGCACGCAAGCTCGTAATCGAGTATGAGCCGCATGGCGTTGTCGCCGGACTTGAGCACGGCCTCGATCACCGTATCGTCGGGATCGTATGGCGACTCCTGGGGCAAATAGGCGATCCTGCGATTGCCGGTAACCGTCACCCGGCCCTTGTCGGGAGTTTCAACACCCGCAAGAATTTTCAGCAGCGTGCTCTTTCCGCTCCCGTTTGCTCCGATAATGCCGATCTTGTCCCTGTCGTCAATGCCGAAAGAAACATCCTCGAACAGTTTCTTGAGTCCGTACTGCTTGCCGAGGCCTTCCACTGTAAGTAACACCATAAATGCCGCCGTTGTTGATCAATCAATCGAAAAATGCCGCACTCCCTGATGCGGGGAAACCCGCCCATAAGGACAATCACACAAGGATTTTTCCCGCTCTTTACGGATTTCCCTGCGTACGGTTCGTTCTTCCCGATTTTTTTGATAAACTGCATTCTTGCCGAAACACAGGATCAGCCCGAAACCGTCAACGTCGCAACGAAACCGCCCTATGAGTGAACTGCAGGAAGCGCTGGCATGGACCGATATTCCCGTACCCGAAGAACTCAAAGACCTGCATCCGCTCCAGCAGGAAATCGTGGCATCGTATGTAAAGTCAGTCGTTACCCGTAAAACCGACGGGTTCGAGGAACTCTACCACGCCATCGGAATGATCGTCAAATACATTCCGCATTTCGTGGTGATTCCACTCATGGTCGAGCACATCAGGCCGCCCATCGCGGCGGGTGTCTGCCGCAAAATGGGTGTCGATCAGGCCACCGGCTACGCCAATGACCTCCCTCTCGACTATTTCAGCGAGGTTTCAAAACACCTCGATGCCACCATGCTTGCCGAACTGCTGGGCAAGATGAAAAAGCATCATGCCGAAAAGTTCATCCATTATGAACTCCAGCACCACCTTACCCACATGCTCGACATCTCCGAGCATCTTGAACAGCGCATGCTCGAAGTGGTTGCCCGGCACGTCACCCTGCCCGAACACGCTGACGACCTCCTGAAGCACCCGCACCGGGATATCATCGGAAAAATCCGCTCGCTGCAGTAAAAAAAGCCTGACCGGCAATGCACAGGAAACTCCCGATACGCGCCATGAAGGCCGATATCACCAAGCTTGCGGTCGCGACGCAATCGTCAACGCCGCCAATGCAGCGCTGCCTGGAGGCGGGGGCGTCGACGGCGCAGTCCACCGGGCTGCCGGCCCGGAACTGCTCGAAGCCTGCCGTGTGCTGAACACTCTTCCCTGATCCGCATCCGGAGCTTTCCGCTCCAGTCCCGCAGTGGCACCGGACCGGCTTGCCCCGGTATTTCAGTGACGATCCCGGGAAGCAAAGATGATGCGTCCGTCCTTGCACCGGAAACGGGTTTCGACAGTCCCCGAACCCGGCCCGGCTATCTGGCGGTACTTTTCTTTGCCGACATAATTGTAGTCCTCATCGGAGAGATAGAGCATACAGGAATTCTGCCCGACAAGCTCCTCGCGTCTGTAACCGAGAATATCGCAAACACGCGGATTTACCTCCATGATGACGCGGTTTACCACCATGCCGATGCCCGCCGGAACGGCCAGCAGAATGCTCTCCGCAGGCAGGCTTCCGGTTGCCTGCAGAAATGATCTTCTGCGGCTGACTCGCAACGGGAGGGTGAGACATCCTTTTATTTTCAAGCCCTTGCGGCCAAGTGGCCCGCAATGAAAAAACCGGTCCGGGAAGCTTCCATGAACCAGTCCAGAGCACCAGAGACTCTCACCCTCACTAAAAATTCAACAATTATTTCTATGTTTGCAAATACTTTCCGGTTAATTCCACAAGATGAACACCATGAGGGAAAACAAGGTCTTTCTTATTACCGGCGCCTCCTCCGGCATCGGGGCTGCAACCGCGAAACTCGCTGCGGCATCCGGTTACCGTGTCGTGCTTGCCGCCAGGTCGATGGAAAAACTCGATACACTGGTCAGCGAACTGGGCAATGAACGCGCAATGGCTATTGCATGCGATGTTTCGGAATGGAAAGCACAGCAGGTGATGATGGAAAGAACCCTCGAACGGTTTGGACGCATCGATGCCGTGCTGGCGAATGCGGGTTTTTCCAAAGGTTCTTCCTTCTTCGGCGGAGAGGATCGTCCGGAAGAGTGGCGGGAAATGGTGCTGGTAAACGTCTTCGGAGCTGCAGCCACAGCAAGGCTGACACTGCCCGAACTGGCAAGAACACAGGGCCATTTTCTTTTGACGGGATCTGTAGTGGGCCGTATCACCTCGATAAGAAACCTCTATTCCGCCACAAAATGGGCCGTAACCGGCATGGCGCAGGCCATCCGCAATGAAATGGCCGGAACGGGAGTGCGCGTCACCCTCATCGAGCCCGGGGTGGTCGATACACCCTTCTGGGAGCATCTTCCGAAACCCGGAACACCTGAGCTGCAGGCTGATGATGTTGCTCGTGCGGTTCTCTACGCGCTCTCACAGCCTGCCCGTGTTGATGTCAGCGAAATCATCATCCGTCCGTCGGGCCAGCCGCATTGATCAGCTCGCAGAGGGGATGGCAGCGGCATGGAAAATTCACCCCTCCGGCAGCAATTTTGCATCGTGATGTGTATTTTAACGGTTTACTGAAACAGAATCCGTACCCTTCAGCCATGGCACCACGGAACCGGTATATCACTCTCGGAGGCCACCGGCACCGGTATATCGAAACCGGAGGTTCGGAACACACCATGCTGCTCCTGCACGGCATCTCCTCCTCGCTTGATTTTTACGAACAGGTGATTCCGCGCCTCGCCGCCTCTTTCCGGGTGCTTGCCCTTGACTTGCTCGGCTTCGGGCTTTCCGACAAGCCCCGGAACAAGGATTACACGCTGGAGCTTTACGCTGCGCTGATCAGGGAATTCCTTGAAAAAACCGGAAGCACCGGTGAACCCGTTCATGCGACAGGACACTCCATGGGGGGAAAGTACCTGCTCGCCTCTGCACTCCTCTATCCCGGCACCTACCGGAAACTGGTGCTGAGCAACACTGACGGGTTCATTCATATTCCTGCATGGGCCCGCACCATCAGCCTGCCCGGTGTGCGCCAGGTGCTGAAGAAGGTCATGACAGGGGAAAAAATGTCCGAAAAGATGTTTGCCGCCGCTTTTCACCGGAGCAGTGCGGTCGACCCCTCTTCGTACCGGAAGAACCTCGAAACGGTTCGCGACGCAGAGGCTTTCGATACGGTCATGTCCCTGAACCGGAATCTCATGAAACTTGACCTGCACCGTTCCGGCCTGCGCGCCCGACTCGGAGAACTGGATATTCCCGTGCTGATTATCTGGGGCGACCGGGACCAGTATATTTCCCCGAAAATTGCCGGATCGGTGCAATCGGAACTCCCCTGTTCGAAGCTCGTCATGTTTGACGACTGCGGGCATGCACCGATGCTTGAATACCCGGATAAGTTTTCAGACACCGTCAAGGAATTCATTTTCTCAGAACACCATTCACCCTGCAAGCCATGCTCATAACCTTCGAAGGCATCGACGGCGCAGGCAAATCAACGCAGATCGGAAAACTGCAGAAACTGCTCGCCGAACAGGAATACGAGGTACTGGTGCTGCGGGAGCCCGGCGGAACGGAAACTGCGGAAAAAATCCGGCAAATCCTGCTGGAAAGCCGCTGCGACATCAGCCCTATCGGTGAATTGCTGCTTTTTTCAGCCAGCCGTGCCGAGCTTGTGCAACAGGTCATCCTTCCGGCGCTCGAGGAGGGAAAAACTGTTCTTCTCGACCGCTTTTTCGATTCGACAACCGCTTACCAGGGCTATGGAAGAGGCATTGACCACTTGATGCTGCAAACCGTCATCGCACTCTCAACATTCAACCTGCGACCCGACATCACCTTTTACCTTGACATCTCTCCTGAAAACGCCCTGATGAGGAAGTTTTCCGAAAAATCGCTTCCCCTGGCCTTCGAGGAGAACGAACTTGACCGGATGGAACGCTCCGGACTGGAATTCTACCGGAAAGTGTGCCGGGGTTACCGGGAGATCATCGACGCTGACAGCAACCGTTTTGTGGTACTCGATGCGCTTGAAAATCCGCAGTCACTGCACAAACGCATTGCCGGAACGCTCCGTGAACGGTTCGGTGTTCCTGCAGGAATGCCCCTCCGCTGAAAAAGTGGAAACAGCTGTGCGGGAAACTTCCGGATACTGTATTTTCCGTTAACAAAAAAGTTTTTTAAATCTTTTGTTCCGTTTTTGCGTAGATTGGTATTCGTTCTACGCCATCTCCACTTCCTTACCGGTTACGCATGCACGAAACGATTCTGAAAGAGCACCAGCTCAGCACATGCAACACGCCTATAACGCTTCAGGACATCAGGACTCTCAAGGAACTCTACCGACTGAAAGCAGAAACACGTGAACTGCGGGAACCGATCGTCAGGAACATCATCAAGCAGAGAGTTGTCGGACGCTCATGCCTGGAGTCTCTCAAGAACGCGATGTACTCCCTCGAAACCATCTACATCGATGACGATACAGGCCAGAGGCTGCTCAAGATAGACGGCATGAAACAGATCGAGGTCGATCTTACCTATGAAATCCGCGAGCTGCAGAAGGACATCTACTATCTTGAATATGGCGAGGACAAGTTCATCGACTATCTCGCCAAGTTCATCCCCGGATTCCGCACCTACGTAAACCACGGCATCGACATGCTGCGAGGAAAGCGGTTCAACGCATTCGTAACCGACCGCGACGGCACGACAAACAACTACTGCGGGCGGTATCGCTCCTCCATCCAGCCGATTTACAACTCCGTCTTCATCAGCCGGTTCGCAAGGAACTGCTGCCGGTACCCGATCTTCATCACATCGGCTCCGCTGAAGGATTTCGGCATTCTCAACGTCTCGATCAATCCGAGCAACACCTTTGTCTATGCCGGCTCCAAAGGGCGGGAGTTCATTGATCTCGACGAACATTTCAACAGTTATCCCATCGAGGAGAACAAGCAGAAGTTGATCCGCCTTCTCAACGACCGGCTTCATGTGATGCTGCAGGATCCCGATTTTGAAAAGTTCAATTTCATCGGCTCTGCCATGCAGATCAAGTTCGGACAGACAACCGTTGCCCGGCAGGATATCAGCCGTTCCATCAAGGACGAGGAGTCATCGGCATTTCTGGAAAAGGTCAAGGGAATCGTCAGGGAAATAGACCCTGAAAGCAGGAACTTCCGGATAGAGGATACCGGCCTTGACATCGAGATCATTCTCACCATCGATGTCGACGC
Organism: Chlorobiota bacterium; assembly: GCA_016866305.1. GTDB lineage: Bacteria > Bacteroidota > Chlorobiia > Chlorobiales > Chlorobiaceae > Chlorobium. The sequence continues at coordinate 33,719 of VGMX01000004.1, forward strand.
CGAAAGCGCATCGATCAAGGATTTCGACAAGGGAGACGGACTTGCCTTTATTACCAGCAAGCTCGGCATTGAGACGGCAAAAGGCCCGAATCTTGTCTGCGGGGACACCTCATCGGATATTCCCATGCTGAAAAAGGCTGTCGAGATGTTCGACGATGTCTGGTCGATTTTTGTCACAAGAGACGAAAAGCTCAAGAAGCAGGTCGAGAAGATCTGTCCGAACTGCTATACCGTTCCGACACCCGACATCCTGCTCACCATTCTGGGTCTTCTGTCACTGTAAAAAATTCCGTAATACTTTATAAACTATAATACGTGGTAATGAGTACCGTATTTAAAGGCGCGATATTCGATCTTGACGGGGTAATCACAGGTACGGCCAAAGTGCACAGCCTTGCCTGGGAGTCGATGTTCAACTCCTTCCTGAAAAGTTATGCGGAAGTGAACAATGAACCGTTCGTTCCGTTCGATCCGGTTAACGACTATCACCGGTATGTTGACGGAAAACCCAGGATGGAGGGCGTGAAAAGCTTTCTTGCCTCCCGGGATATCGAACTCCCGTTTGGCGAGCTTGACGACATTCCTGAAAAAGAGACCGTCTGCGGACTCGGCAACCGCAAGAACACGCTGTTTACCGAAATCCTCATCAAAGAGGGCCCCGAGGTCTACTGGTCTTCGGTCAGGCTCATCGAAAGCCTCATCGAAAAAGGCATTCGCATCGGTATCGCCTCATCGAGCCGTAACTGTAAAATGATCCTGCAGCTTGCCAAACTCGAGCATCTCTTTGAAACACGGGTTGACGGTGAAGTCTCCATCGAAATGAACCTGAAAGGCAAGCCCAACCCCGATATCTTCATCACGGCCGCAAGAAATCTGGGCCTCGAACCGCACGAATGCGTGGTGGTCGAAGACGCCATATCGGGTGTTCAGGCCGGATCGCGCGGCAATTTCGGACTCGTGCTCGGCATCGCTCGTGAAATCGAAGGATCGAAACTGAAAGAAGAGGGTGCCGATATCGTCGTGCGCGATCTCGGAGAGATCGTCCTCGGGGATATCGAAGAGTGGTTCCGTGAAGGACTTGTCCGGGATTGCTGGAACCTGACCTACAACAGCTTTCTGCCGAAGGACGAAAAACTCCGTGAAGCTCTCACCTCAATCGGTAACGGCTATCTCGGCATCAGGGGGGCCTATGAAGGCTCGAAAGCCTCGATGCACCACTATCCCGGAACCTATATCGCAGGAATCTACAACCGGGTGCCGTCAGATGTGCACGGCCAGACCGTATTCAACAACGATTTCGTGAATTGCCCGAACTGGCTGCCCCTGGAGTTCAGAATCGGAGGAGGCGATTTCATCGATCCCTTTGCACAGAAAATCCTCAGCTACCGGCAGCTCCTCGATATCAGGAACGCCGTCATGGAACGGGAAATCGTGATCCAGGACAACCTCGGCAGAATCAGCAGAATCAGCAGCCGGCGTTTCGCCAGCATGGCAAATCCGCACCTTTGCGCCATGCGTTTCACCCTTCGTCCGGTGAACTACACCGGAACGGTCGAATTCCGCTCGGCCATCGACGGCACGATCAGTAACAAGGGTGTAGTGCGCTACAGCGAACTGGAATCAGACCACCTCGAACATATCGAGGCATCCGGCATGGACGACACGATCTTCCTGCACGTGCAGACCAGTCACTCGCATTACAGCATTGCAACAGGGCTCCGGACGAGAGTGATCTGCCACGGTCAGGACGTTGCCGCCGAACGCACTACCGACTCCGGCGAGCGGCTCATCAGCCAGTCGTTCCGGCTTCAGCTCGATCCCGACAAGAGCTGCACCATCGAGAAGCTTGCCTCCATACACACCTCGCTGGACCAGGGCGGATCGGGAAGCGCCCTCAAGGATGCGAAAAAATCCCTTCAGCAGCAGGACTCGTTCCAGAGACTCCTCGATGCCCACAGCGCGGAATGGGATAAAATCTGGAACCGAACCGGACTGTCCATCGAGGGCGACCGCTTCAGTCTGAAGGTGCTGCGCCTGCACACCTACCATCTGCTTTGCGCGGCTTCTCCACACAACAGCACGATCGATGCAGGAATGACCGCCCGGGGACTGAACGGAGAGGCGTATCGCGGGCATGTTTTCTGGGACGAGATCTTCATTCTGCCGTTCTTCAACAGGACTTTCCCCGAGATATCGAGAGCGCTGCTGATGTACCGCTACAGGCGTCTTGACGCCGCACGCGAATATGCACGCGAAAACGGCTACAAGGGAGCCATGTATCCGTGGCAGACGGCGGACGACGGCGAGGAAGATACCCAGATCATCCATTTCAACCCGAAAAGCGGCACCTGGGGGCCCGATCTGAGCCGAAAGCAGCGCCACGTCTCGATTGCGGTGTTCTACAACACCTGGCGATACGTTTACGATACCGGTGACACGGCATTCCTCGATGAATACGGTGCCGAGATGATGTTCGAGATTGCTCGTTTCTGGGCAAGCATCGCGAATTTCTCGCCTGAAACCGGCAAATACCATATCGAGGGCGTCATGGGACCCGACGAGTTCCATGAAGCGCTTCCGGAAAGCGGCGAGGAAGGCGTGAAAGACAATGCCTACACCAATATCATGGCTGTCTGGCTCTTCGAGAAAGCCGTTGAAATCAGCGAAACCATCGACGAAGCTGTTCTGAGAGCGCTGCTTGAAAAAATTCATCTCGGTTTTGATGAACTGCAGAAATGGCGTGACATCAGCAGCTCCATGAACATCCTGATCGACCAGAAAGGCATCCTCGAACAGTTCGACGGTTATATGGGTCTGAAAGAGCTTGATTGGGCGCATTACCGCTCGAAGTACGGCAACATCCACCGCATGGACAGGATACTGAAAGCCGAGGGAGACTCGCCGGACAACTACAAGGTGGCAAAACAGGCCGATGTGCTCATGACCTTCTTTACGCTTTCTCCGGGGGAGGTCGCTCGCCTGCTGCAGAAAAACGGTTATGCAGCGCCTGACGCGATGCGCCTGGTCAGGGAGAATTACGCCTACTACGAGCCGAGAACCAGTCACGGTTCCACTCTGAGCAAGGTCGTCCACTCGATCATTTCAAGCTACCTGGACAACGGACACGAAACCGCCTGGAAATGGTTCTCCGAAGCGCTGAAGAGCGATATCAGCGATACCCAGGGGGGAACGACCCAGGAAGGCATCCACTGCGGGGTCATGGCCGGCACGCTCGACACGGTGCTGCGCTACTTCGCGGGAATTTCGTTCTATGACGGCAAGCTGAACGTACATCCGAACCTGCCCGCCCAGTGGAAAAAACTGCAACTGAACATCTGTTTCAGGAAAAACAGTTACTCCATTTCCATCGAAAAGAACCGGATCGGGGTGCTGCTGACGGCTTCCGAAACCGGTGAGGCAGGAGCCTGCCTTGCGGGCCGGCATCTCACCCTTGAGGAGGGAACGCCTGTCGAGGTGGCATGATCATCCTGAACAACGCCGGCACCCGTTGTATTGCTCTTTTACATTGAAAAGCGTATTATTTTTATTTTTCACTTTTACTGACGATCTATCGCATCACTGCCTATGCGCCTCTCCAATTTCAGATACAACCTGCCCAAAACAAAAATCGCCGATCACCCGACGTCACCACGCGACAAATGCAAGCTCATGGTGCTGAACCGGCGAAAGAAAGAGATAGAGCACAGGGTTTTCGACGAAATCGTCTCGTATTTCAAGAAAGGCGACCTGCTTGTTGTCAACAACAGCAGGGTGTTCCCCGCAAAGATTTTCGGACAGAAGGAAAAAACCGATGCGAAAATCGAGGTTTTCCTGCTTCGCGTGCTCAACAAGGAGGCCGGTCTCTGGGATGTGCTGGTCGATCCTGCAAGAAAAGTCCGGGTAGGCAACAAAATCTACTTTGACGAGGATGTTGTTGCCGAAGTCGTGGACAACACCACTTCGAGGGGAAGAACAATCCGGTTTCTGAACCCTGAAATCGACGTGTTCGATCTTGTCGAACGCATCGGCCATGTGCCGCTTCCCCCCTACTTCTCGAGAAAGCCGAAAGATGCGGACAAGGAGGACTACCAGACGGTCTATGCATCGCAGACCGGAGCCGTCGTTGCCCCGATGGCAGGCCTGCATTTCACGCTGCCTCTCCTGCAGAAAATCCAGAAAATGGGCGTAAAGATCCTGCCGGTCACCCTGCACCCGAGTCTGAGCACCTTCAGTGCAATCGAGGTCGAGGATGTCTCGAAGCACAAGATGGACTCGGAATATTTCAATATTCCCTACCAGACCGCCATGGAGATCAACGAAACCAAGATCAACAAAAGCGGAAGGGTCATCGCTGTAGGCACGACCACCTGCAGGGTGCTTGAAGCCAACGCCACCGTGGACGGAAAAATCAAGTTCGGACGGGGCTGGACCGACAAGTTCATCTACCCTCCTTACCAGTTCAAGGTAACCGATGCGCTCCTCACCAATTTTCAGCAGCCGGAAACCACGCTCCTGATGGTGGTCAGTGCATTTGCAGAACACCGCCTGCTCATGGAAGCCTACAAGACTGCCCTGAAAAGCGACTACCAGTTTCTTGCCTACGGAGACGCCATGTTCATCCATTAATCCATTCCAATACCTCCTGCGCATCATGACCATCACCGCATATGCCATCATTGCCGCCAGCGGTATCGGCAAACGCATGCAACTGCAGAACGGACAGAGCAAGCAGTTGCTTGAAATCGGAGGATTTCCGGTCATCTACCATACGCTGAACGCATTCGAGCAGGCCTCCACCATCGCTTCCGTGCATATCGCCACGAGAACCGAAAATATCGAAACCCTGCAGGAGATGGCCATGTCCTTCGGCTTCCGTAAAATCAGGGCCATCATCGAGGGCGGCAAGGAGAGGCAGGACTCGATCCGGAACTGCATCCGCTTCATTGAGCGGGAAATGGCGAACTCGCGCACCTCACCGGACATCATCATGGTGCATGACGGGGCAAGGCCGTTCATCAGACCTTCGGAGATCGACGATATCTCGCGTCTGAGCATGCAGTACGGAGCCTGCGTACCCGCGACAAAACCCAAGGATACCATCAAGTTCATCGCCAGCGATCCCGGCTTTTTCGGAGAGACTCCCGACCGGAACCGTCTCCTGCAGGTACAGACCCCCCAGAGCTTCCGGAGCGGACTGCTCATCCAGGCGCACGAGCAGGCAGAGCTTGAAGGGTGGTACGGCACGGACGACGCCTCGCTTGTCGAGCGTTTTTTTCCGGAACAGGAGATCAGGGTGTATGAAACCGGCTACCACAACCTGAAGATCACCACGCCGGAAGATGTGGAAGCGGCCGAGGCGATCTACCGCAGACTGCGCGCCGGTGATGAGACCGTTAAACAAAAATAGATTACGGGGTTGATTGTTTTTTCCGGATTGTTTTCTATATTAACAGCCCATCGGTGAGATAGCTCAGTTGGTTAGAGCACAGGATTCATAACCCTGAGGTCGAGGGTTCAACTCCCTCTCTCACCACACCGAAATGCTCCGCAGTGTCTCCTCGCAAGCGGATTACCGCTCTCTGCAGCTACCCGGGAAAAGTGTCTTGTGCGGGAGAGCGCAAAAAACAGCAATGCGCATCGGGTACATGAGGATTTCGATCCCGATTCATCGCGACCGACGCTGCAATCGACTCGCGGAACAGCTTTTTCAGGTCGGATAACAAGCGGGTGTAACTCAGCTGGTAGAGTGTTTGCTTCCCAAGCAAAATGTCGCGAGTTCGAATCTCGTCACCCGCTCCCGTCTCTCCTTTCCCGATTATTTACCGACAACACCCGTAAGGCCATGGCACCAGCACCGGTTTTCACCGTTCCCGTCACTCCTGAAGAGATCAACGAGACCCAGATCATCGACGGTCAGATGGCCCGTCATCTCGGTATCGAAATGACCGAAGTCGGTCCTGATTACATGGTTGCCAGAATGCCGGTGGACCACCGCACCATCCAGCGGCTCGGCATCCTGCACGGAGGCGCTTCGCTTGCCCTGGCAGAGACAATCGGAAGCATTGCAGCATCCTACTGCATCGACCGCGAACGATCCTATATCGTCGGCCAGGAGATCAATGCCAACCACATCCGTGCCGTACGTAACGGCGAAGGACCTGTATACGCCACAGCTACCCCACTGCATCTCGGAAAAAGCTCGCAGGTGTGGGACATCCGTATCCGCAACGAAGAGAAGAAGCTTGTCTGCGTGAGCCGCTTTACCGTAGCGGTGCTCCAGAAACCGTAAGGAAAAAGAGGTATCCGTTTTTTCCGCTCTGCCGGCCGGTTTTTTGCAAAACTTTTCATACCTTGTTATTCGCAGTTCAAGGGAACCTTTCACCGGCACTCCCTCAAGTTTCCAACACCATTGCCTCAGGGTATGCAGACCGAACAAGCCGAGATTGTAGTCGCCCCGTCCTCTTCCTCTGCAGGGTATCCCGATGACCTCCTGCAAGAGCTTGCATCCCGAGAGAAATCCAGAAAGAAATGGCTGCTCGTCCAGCCGAAAAGCCAGACCAGCATGATGGTCGATTCAGGTACGGTAAGCATGCCCCTGAACCTGATCATGGTTGCAACCCTCGCCAGCAGATTCTTCGACGTCACCTTCCTCGACGAAAGAACCGGCGATACGATTCCCGAAGATTTTTCAGACTACGACGTCGTAGCAATTACGTCAAGAACGCTCAATGCCAGGAACGCCTACTGCATCGGTGATCGTGCGAAAGCACAGGGCAAGATCGTGCTGCTCGGCGGTGTACACCCTACCATGCTGCACGACGAGGCAGCCTCGCACTGCACCAGTGTGATTTACGGCGAGATCGAGTCGGTCTGGGAAGAGCTTGCCGCAGATATTTTCCGCGGCAAAATGAAAAACATCTACAAGGCCAGCGAACTGCGCCCCATGACCTCTATGCAGCGGCCCGATTTCAGCTTCGCGCTGAACTCCCCTCACGCCAGGAAATACAGCCAGCTCATTCCGATCCTTGCCACCAAAGGGTGCCCGGTCGGATGCAGCTTCTGCACGACGCCTACCGTTTACGGCAAGAGCTATCGCTACCGCGAGATGGATCTCGTGCTCGATGAAATGCGTTCCCATCAGGAACGGCTCGGCAAGAAGCTCGTGCGCTTCTCCTTCATGGATGACAACATCAGCTTCAGGCCCCAATACTTCACCGAACTGCTTGAAGGCATGGCAAAGCTCGATGTGCGCTGGAACGCCAACATCTCCATGAACTTCCTGCACAAACCGGAGGTTGCCGAAATCGCAGGACGATCGGGCTGCGACCTCATGAGCATCGGTTTCGAGTCACTGAATCCCGACATCCTCAAAAGCATGAACAAGGGCTCCAACCGTCTGCAGAATTATGCGACGGCGGTGAACAACCTGCACAGGAACAAGATCGCCATCCAGGGTTACTTCATGTTCGGCTTCGACGACGACAACGAAAAAAGCTTCCAGGCCACCTACGACTTCATCATGGAGAACCGCATCGAGTTCCCGGTCTTCTCTCTGGTGACTCCATTCCCCGGCACACCCTATTTCGAGGAGATGAAATCCCGCGTGCGCCACTTCGACTGGGACAAGTACGACACCTATCACTACATGTTCGAACCGAAGAAGCTTTCGGGCGAGAAGCTGCTTGAAAACTTCATCAAGCTGCAGCGCGAAGTCTACAAGGGCAGCGCCATCATGAAGCGCATGCAGGGCAAGCCGCTCAACTGGGTCTGGTTCGTGAACTTCCTCATGAACCGTTTCACCCGCAAGCTCACACCCGAAATTTACCTCTGAGGTTTTCCCGGTCACTGTTCACGGTACCGTTCCGAACTCCCCCGGGGAACATCATGGAGGCTGCTCCATGCTTCCGGCTGCCATGACGTCACGAATCGTACCGATCCTTGAAAAGCAGTCGCCAAAACACCCTCAGCCAGATCAGGACGAAAAGGATGACTCCCCCGATAACAAACTGCTGATAATGCATGACAATTCATCCGTTATTGCCCGATTAAAAAATGCAAGCAAAAAATTAATAAAAATAGCGTATTTTTTCAACAGCAAGAGGTTCTGAAGCCCCTTTTTTCTTTTGATCTCCAGCCGTCAGTATTCTTCGTCTTCCGACTCACCGGTCACCGTTAACGGCCAACGATCATCCGGCCTTCTGTTTACTGTTTGGCAGGCGGCAGTTCGATCTTCAGGCAGAGCTCCTTCAACTGCTGCCCCATGACTTCCGAGGGTGCCGACATCATGAGATCCTGGGCCTGCTGGTTCATGGGGAAAGCGATTACCTCGCGGATATTCTGCTCGTCTCGAAGGATCATGACAAGACGGTCGAGGCCGGGAGCGATTCCTCCGTGCGGTGGAGCGCCAAGCTTGAATGCGTCGATCATGTGGCCGAAACGCTGGTCAACCTCCTCCTTCGTGTACCCGGCAATTTCGAAGGCGCGGTACATGATGTCGGGCCGGTGGTTGCGGATCGCACCGCTGGAAAGCTCGATGCCGTTGCAGACGATATCATACTGGTAGGCCAGAATGTCAAGAGGCTGCATGGTGTCGAGCGCCTCCATCTCGCCTTGCGGCATGGAGAACGGATTGTGCGAGAAGTCGATCTTTTTTGCCTCCTCGTTGTACTCGTACATGGGAAAGTCAACAATCCAGCAGAAGGAAAGCTCGTCACGGTCGAGTTCGAAAAGATCACCGAACCAGGTGCGCATGCCACCCATGATCTTGCAGGTTGCTTCCCATTTTCCCGCACCGAAGAACACCACATCGCCGGTCTCTATGCCGAGTCCGGATTTCAGTCTTTCCATTTCAGCTTCGCCGAGAAACTTCACGACCGGACCTTTCGGACCCTCCTCTCGGAACTGGATGTAGGCAAGACCCGCCGAACCGAGCTCGCGGGCGCGTTTCTCTGCCTTGTCGTAGAAAAGCCGTGATTCGTTACCGCGCCCTTTGAGCACAAGCGCCTTGACGCAAGACCCCTCTTTGGTGTTCGAGGCGAACACCTTGAATGATGAATCCACGAAAAGTGACGTAACGTCCCGGATTTCAAGAGGAATGCGAAGGTCGGGCTTGTCGCTGCCGAAACGGTTCATGACATCCTTGTAACTGATGCGCGGGAACGGATACTGTGTGATCCTTTTTTTCGACATGGATTCGGTGAGGTGACGGAACATGCCTTCGAGAATCACGAACAGATCGTCCTGCTCGATGAAGGCCATCTCCATATCGATCTGGTAGAACTCGCCGGGACTGCGGTCGGCTCTGGCATCCTCGTCCCTGAAGCAGGGTGCTATCTGGAAATAGCGGGGAAAACCCGCAACCATGAGCAACTGCTTGAACTGCTGGGGTGCCTGGGGCAGGGCGTAGAACTTGCCGGGATGCAGTCGGCTCGGCACCAGGAAGTCGCGCGCGCCCTCGGGAGAACTCGAGGTAAGAATGGGCGTCTGGATCTCGATGAAACCCCGCTCGACGAGATAGCTGCGCACTTCGGCGGTGAGCCTGCTGCGGAAAATGATGTTCTCGTGAAGTTTTTCGCGGCGCAGATCGATGAAGCGATACTTCAGACGAAGCTCCTCGGATGTCTGCACCTCGTCGGCTACCGGAAAGGGCAGCGGATGGGCAGCGCTTTCCACATTGACCGAACGCACCACCACTTCGATTTCTCCTGAAGAAAGGCGGGGATTGACGGTTTCGGGGCTGCGTTTGACCACCACGCCTTCAACCGTGATCACCGACTCGGAATGGAGGTGCTCGACGGCCCTGAAAAGTTCGTGCTGTTCGGGCTGTATGACGAGTTGGCAGATGCCGGTATGGTCCCTGAGATCGATGAAGATAAGTCCGCCGTGGTCACGCTTGCGATGAACCCAGCCCCCGAGCCGGACGGAATGGCTTTCAGCGTCCGGACCAAGCAGCCCGCAATAATCCGTTCGAAACCTGTTCTGAAGAGTGACCGCACCTGCTGCAGCTCTATGCATATCTTTTTCCGTTCTTGTATTATGGTGATAGTGTTGTAACCCGAAAAAGTCTGAATATCGGGAATTTTTGCTGATTTATAAAACCCTTCAGGCCCGCGTCAGTACACCAGTTCCCCTCCGAACTCCCTGATGATGAACTGCACCACGCTGTTGCTCCGGGAAAGTTCGTCGAAGAGCGTAAAGACGGTTTTCTCTTTCGTGCAGGTGTCCTTTTCCGCGTCGTAGACAAGACGAAGCGCAAGCGGAAGCCGGTAAAAGGCGGCAAGTTCTTTCTGCAGTGACGGCAGCTCCTGCAACAGCTCCTCGTAGGAGAACTTCCTGCAGCACGAAACCGTGAAAACACCTTTCTCGTTGCAGGATACCGGTTCACAGGCGCTCAGATGGGCAGAGAGCACACTGTGATCGGCCCTGGCTATCGCCTCGAGAAACTGGTGCCATTCGACTTTCAGGGACTCGATGTCCGGCAGTGAATCCGTCAGCTCCGGAGCATCTTCGGCAATTTCACCCGGCACCGGGCTTTTCTGACGGGAAACCGGAGAGAACCCCGAGGCGAACCCGGAAAGCTTTTTCTGCCAGGAACCGAGATCGATGTCCTGACCGAGCTGTTTGGAAGAGGAAGGAGCCGGAACCGGGGCTTCCGGCTTGGCGGAACCCGCAGATCCGTCCCCTGGCTTCAGTGGTTCAGTACGGGCTTTTTTTTTTGCTGTACGCCTGAAGCCTGATCGGCGTGCGGCGCTGTTCCTCCGGATGCGATGTCGATAAGCTTCAGAAGCGCCAGTTCGAAGCGGAAACGGTACTCGAACTGGAATTTCAGCTCCCTGGAGGTCAACAGCAACAAATCGATCATCTGCATGAGCGCAAGGGGAGAAAATTTCAGCGCATCGCGCTGATAACGTTCCCGGACCGCTTCAGGCCGCTCGACAAGCCTCGGCGAACGCAGGTTCTGCACCATGAGGATATTGCGCATATGCTCGACGAGCTTTTCAAGAAAGTCCTGCTCGTCATAGCCGTTCTGGATGACGAACTGGGCGATGTCGATCATGGCGGCGGGGTTCCGATCCAGAACGGCATCGGTTACCGCAAAAAAATGATCGTCGTCAAGATAGTTGAGCAATTCGGCAACCTTTGCGTAACTGATGACTCCGCCGTTTTCATGATCAGCCGAAAAGGCGATCACCTGGTCGAGAATGCTCTGCGCATCACGCATCGACCCGTATGCCTTGCGGCCGACCAGCTGCAGCGCATCGGATTCGACGTCGATACCTTCCGCATCGCAGATCATCTGCAGTTGACGCTGTATCTCCCCGAGAGGGATGCGCTTGAAATTGAAGCGCTGGCAGCGGGATGCGATGGTCGCCGGAATCTTGTGGAGTTCAGTAGTGGCGAAAATGAAAATCGCGTGTGGCGGCGGCTCTTCGAGCGTTTTCAGAAAGGCGTTGAAAGCAGCAATGGAAAGCATGTGCACCTCATCGATGATGTACACCCGGTAACGTCCCTTCTGCGGACCGTAGCGGACATTGTCGCGGAGCATGCGAATGTCCTCGACGCTGTTGTTCGAGGCCGCATCGAACTCGGCGATGTTCAGGCTGGTCCCCGCGTCGAAATCCCGGCAACTCTCGCACTCACCGCACGGTTCGGTAACGGTTTTCAGATATTCCGCATCCTCGATGATTTTCTGGCAGTTCACCGCCTTGGCAAACACCCTGGCCGCCGTGGTCTTGCCGACTCCCCGCAAACCTGAAAATATGTAGCCGTGGCCGAGCCGCTGCATGCGCAGCGAATTCTGGATCGTCCGGGTAATATGCTCCTGTGCGGTAATATCGGCAAAGGTTTTCGGACGGTATTTCCTTGCTATGACCTGATAACTCATGCTCTCCCTGTAAATGAATCCTGTAAGAGTGCGGCAACCGGCAAGCCCATCCTTTCCTTCATGCACGCCGTAACCGAATCCTCGATTGCGGCAAGCGGCCCGATTTCGTTTTCGCCGTTGCCCGGATGCGCTTCATGCTCAGCCATATCCCCCGGCATCCTGCTGTACAGATCGAAAAGGGTTGTTCCGTAGAGATCGATACTGACGGCAAGCTCACCGGCAGCAGTCTCGTGCACCACGCCCTTTTCAAGCAGCAACGCGATCATCCGGGCATCTCTTCCGTGCTCTCCCCGAACCCTTAGCGGTGAACCGCCGAGCTGCGCCTGCCATATCCTTCCCAGCACCGAAAGGAGGGGTTCAAGCCCCTGAAGCGTTTTTTTCGGCGACTGCTCAACCGGGCCGGAGCCCACTGCGCCGAGACTGAAGACCAGCTCCGCACCGGTCAGTACGACAAGCCATCCGAGATAAATCCAGAAAAACAGCATCGGAACGGCCGAAAGCGCACCATAGATATGCTCAAATGTAGCAAAGCGGCTGACATAAAACACAAACCATTTTTTGGAAAGTTCAAAAAGTGCTGCCGCCACGAATGCGCCGCTCAAGGCATGCAAAAACCTCACCCTCCGGTTAGGCACCAGTACATAGAGCAGAAAAAAGGCGGCGAGCGAATTCAGAAACGGGAGAAAGGAGATCAGCCGCATCTTCATCTCCAGCAGGGGGCCTTCCGTGAAAACGGTATACCATACGTACGAGCTTGCCGCGAGACTGCCCCCGATAAGCACGGGACCAAGCGTCAGCACTGTCCAGTAAAGTGTGAAGGCCTGCATGGGCTTTCTCGGTGTGCGAACCTTCCAGATTGCGTTGAAAACGCTGTCGATGGTAGAGATAAGGGAAAGTGCGATAATAAAGAGCAGTACACCGCCGACAAAAGGCACCGTGGAGGTTTTTCCGATAAACTCCCCGATATAGCTCCTGAACAGCTCAACCGACGAAGGCATGAAATTCTGCAGGATAAACTCTTCGACATAACGATTGAGTCTTGCGAAAAACGGAAACACTCCGAGCACGGAAAGGGTGACCGCAAGAAACGGCACGAGTGAGAGCAGCGTCTGAAAGGCAAGCGATCCCGCACTGAGAAAAACCCGGTCGTGAAGCAGGTTTTTCCAGAAAAACGGCAGTACACGCAGAAAATAAACCGGAATGCCCTCGGGTCTCCATTGCAAGGAAGCTGGACGTTGTATCATGGTTTTTCCTTTTGATATCACAGCCGGGCGCCAGAGGATACGCCGGGCTGTTTTCATTCACTGCAGAGCGCTTCAGGCAGGTGTTGCGAACGAACCCGAAGCATCAGCACAAGGCCGATTCCAAAAAAAGCAAGCAGCGAGGAAAGCGCAACTTTCTGGCTGGCAGACTGTACTGATATCATGCCGAACACCAGGGGGCCGACTATTGCCGAAGCTTTTCCGAAGGTCCCGTCATAAAAACCGAAAAACTCCGCAACATGTTCACGAGGAGTGAGTTTGGCCATCATGGAGCGCGAAGCCGCCTGCGAGGAACCCATAGCCATGCCGGCAAGCATTCCGGCAGGGAAAAACAGTTCCTTGCTGTCGGCAAAAACCGCAGCCAGCACCACCACGAACCAGATCATGAGCGTAAAGACGATGGTGCGTTTCGGCCCTATGCGGTCGGTGATGAAGCCGAAAAGAACCGAACCGGCAATCGCGGTGGTCTGCACCAGCATGAAAAACACGATAAGCTCCCCGGTCGTAAAACCGAAGGTATTCTGGGCGTAGATCGAAGAGAATGCGATGACCGTAAGTATGGCGTCATTGTAAAAGAAATAGGCGAGCAGAAATCGTGCGAGATCGGGATAACTCATGATGTGACGGACGGTATGCGTCACCTCCCTGATGGAGCGCACCACGAGCGGCAGTGAAATCGCCCTGCCGTCCCGTTTCCTGTCGTCCCTGAGAACAAGGAAAAGCGGAAGCGAGAAAACAGCAAAAAAAAGTGCGGTCACAAAAAAACCCGTCTGCACATTGAGGGCGTTTTCAGGAACGATGCCGCCACCGAGCAGCGGCCTCATGAGCAGCAGGATAGAAAGCGAACCGAGATACCCCATGGCGAAGCCGTAGCCGGAAACCCTGCCGATGCTCTTTTCCGACGTTATCTCCTTCAGGTACGAGTCATAAAAAACCAGGCCGCCCTCGAAGCCCATGTTGGCGAGCACAAAAAGGATAATCGCTGATACAGCCATGCCAGGGCCCGAAAAACCCAGCAGAACGGTGGCAAGCACCGAGAGCATGGTAAAAAAAAACAGATACCGCTTCCGCATTCCGGTGTAATCGGATGCGGCGCCGAGCACCGGAGAGACAACGGCAACGAGCAGCATGGAAAGACTCACACCGGCCCCCCACAGTACATCGCCTGAGGGATCGCCGCCGCAGATCACGTTCTTGAAATAGAGGGGAAATGCGAACGTCACCATCATGACGCTGAACGAGGTGTTGGCAAAATCGAAAAAGAGCCATGAAATCACCTTGCCGACCCCCCTGTTACCGCCCGGCTCCTGCGGATTGGCGCAGATGGAGGAATCCCGGCACTGCAGTGTTGCATCCGCGACCTTACTTCCGGGCGGTTCCTCCCGTCCGGAATCGAACCGCTCACGTCGCCGGGAAGCGGAGTCGGCATGTTTGCGGATCATGGAAACACGGGATTACACCGTTACGCTCTTCCGACGATGTATTCGAACACCGACTCGAACAGCCTCCGCCCGTCATCCGATCCGAGCAGCAACTCACTGGCCCTTTCGGGATGCGGCATGAGACCGAGAACGTTGCCTTCCCGGTTGACGATGCCTGCAATGTTGCCGACCGATCCGTTGGGGTTCGATTCAGGTGTCACCATCCCTTGCGGATCACAGTAGCGGAAGACAATCCGGTTCTGTTCCTCGAGCCGTCCGATCACCTCAGGAGGTGCGAAATAGTTGCCCTCACCGTGAGCGATGGGAATGGAGAGCACCTCGTGCCGCGCATAGCGGGAAGTGAAGATGGTGGAGGCGTTCTCCACCCTGATGGAGGTGCCGGAACAGATGAATTTCTTGTCACGGTTGCGGGAAAGGGCTCCTTCAAGCAGACCGCTTTCAAGCAGCACCTGGAAACCGTTGCAGATTCCAAGCACCGGATATCCCTTGCGTGCAAACTCGATCACCTCCTTCATGATCGGGGAAAAACGTGCGATCGCTCCCGCCCGCAGATAATCTCCATAGGAAAATCCACCGGGAAGAATAATCAGATCGGCGTCCTGCAGGTCATGGTCATTGTGCCAGAGCATCACCGGCCTGAGACCGGGAAACGATGCCAAGGCATTTTCGGTATCGTGATCACAGTTGGAACCGGGAAAAACAACCACTCCGGCTGTAATATCGGCCATAATCGGATTCGTTTAATTGACTTGTTCCAGCTCGAAGGTATAATTCTCCATGACGGGATTCGAGAGAAGTTTCTGGCAGATTTCATTGCATATCCGTTCGGCTTCACCAAGGCTTGTCTCATTGATGCCCACTTCGATGTATTTACCGATTCTTGCGGAGTCAACGGTGGTGTATCCCAGATTTTTCAGGGCATGCTCTACAGCTTTTCCCTGCACGTCGAGAATGGACTGGCGAAGGGTAACCTTTATTTTAGCGTTGTATGGCATTGTGCTTGCAGGATAGAGTGAAAGAAATCAAATCTGCCACTGCCGGATCCACAGACCGAGCGAGCGGATAACCCCGAGCAGAATATACAATAACATGGCAAGAAAAAAAGCCTTCGCGTGGAACAGCAGCACAGAGAACATCGCCACTACATAAAGGGTGACCTGGACCGGCTGCCGCCTGAACGAGTCATGCGTCGGCTTCGGCAGGGCATCGTAGTTCACCTTGCTGACCATCAGCAGGGAAAGGCCTCCCGAAAGCCACCCGAGCACCTGCTGCAGCGACTGCGCCGAAAGAAACGGCTCGGCAAGCATCCAGAGCACGAATCCCGCGATGGTAAGCGCCTGGGCAGGAGAAGGGAGTCCTGAAAACGAATCCTTGTTGTACCCGATCAGGGAGATATTGAACCGGGCAAGCCTCAGGCCGCTGCCGACCATGACGAGGGAGCTCAGAAAAATACCGGTATTGAGCGGCAAGGCCTCCAGAGCGAACCGGTAAACGAGATATGCCGGAGCCGCTCCGAAAGAGACCAGATCGGAAAGGGAGTCGAGTTCAATGCCGAAATCCGAGATTCCGTTGGTGACCCTGGCAATAAAACCGTCGATAGTGTCGAAAAAAGCCGCGAAGATGATGAACCAGCAAGCGGCGGCAAAGGATCCCTGCCCCGCCATGACGATGGAGATGTAGCCGCAAACCATGTTCATGACGGTGAAAACCGAAGGCACAAAAGAGCGGGAAACAAAAGGGAGCAGCCTCAGGCGCCCGTCCGGATCGGTCCGGAATACGGGCGGATACCGTTTGCGGGAACTCTGTTTTTCAACGTCTGCCATAAAGTATTGGAGTGGTAGCCAACAGCTTTGCTGCGGGGATAACCGGCCTTTTCCTCGAGTAAGGCCTGTTGATAAAATTCGATTTTAAAGGTACGATCTTTCGGTCAGCTTTGAAAGTCTTATGCACAGCCGGAAGGGCACTCAACAACTCCCTCAGAAAGTGCTCCCTTCAATAACTTTCGTCAACCGAGGGAAAGCTCTTCGATTTGACGTCATCGACATACTGCCGGACAGCGTTCTCGATAAGCGCGCCGAGATCGGCGTAACGCCGCACGAAACGGGGATGAAACTCCCTGTTGAGACCAAGAATGTCGTTGATAACGAGAACCTGTCCGTCACAGGAGAGGCCTGCGCCGATTCCGATGGTGGGAATGCTCAGCTGGCTGGTAACGGTTTGGGCAAGTTGCGAGGGGATTTTCTCAAGCACGATGGCGAAAGCCCCCGCCTCCTCGATCAGACGGGCGTCCTCGATCAGCTGTTCGGCTTCATGCTCTTCCTCGGCGCGCACCTTGTAGCTGCCGTACTTGTAGATCGATTGCGGCATGAGACCGAGATGACCCATGACCGGAATACCGACGTCGGTGATGCGCTTGACGGTTTCGGCTATGACCTTGCCCCCTTCGAGCTTGACGGCGTCGCATTCGTGCTCCTTCATGATCTTTCCGGCATTGCGAAGCGCTTCCTCGCCCGAAAGCTGATAACTCATGAAAGGCATGTCGATAACCACCATGGCGCGGCTTGTTTCAGCCTGAACCCCCCTGACCACCGCTTTGGCATGGTAGATCATCTCGTCGATGGTGATCGGAAGTGTGGTATTGTGGCCGGAAAACACGTTGCTCGCCGAATCGCCGACAAGAATGACATCCACTCCCGCTCTGTCGAGGATGCGCGCCATGGTGAAATCGTAGGCCGTCAGCACGGAAATCTTCTCACCCTTCTCTTTCATGTCCAGAAGCCTTCGGGTGGTTACATGCGCCGGTTTCTGCTGGTTGCCTCGGTTCATTGCATTTCCTTCTGTTTAGCTGGTTGATGGCGCCGCCGCTGTTTGCAACAGCGCTTCGAGATCCCCGTAATCGAGCATGGTCATCCCGATTCCCGACTGCAGGAACGAGGCTTGTCGCATCAGTTCCGCCAGCATGCCGTAGGGGGGAATATAACCCAGAAGTTCCTGGAGAGAAACTGTTTTTCTTTCCATCTCCACCCGGATTGCCCGATCTTCACTTTCATCCGGGGAAGCGACAAGCCTTGCGATATCCTTGTGCTTGCCGGTAAGGGGGAGGGAGCCATGCTGCAACAGGATGTTCCGGCTCCGCCGCTGGGCGGACCCGACAAGCTTGCGACCGTTCACCTGCAACTCATAGCGCGCCGAAGCGGTAAAACAGGTGACCGGCGACCCTTTGCTTCGTGACTCGCCAGGCGTGGAACGACAGAACTCGGAGCGGATGCCAAGCTCCTGCAGCGCGAGCATGATCATCTCGTGTACCATGCGGTAGATGAGTGCGTTCCGTTCTTCCGTTTCTGCAAGAAAACTGTAGGTAAACTCATCAGCATGGAACACCGCCCTGCCTCCGGTAGGCCTCCGGACAACATCGATCCCCTCCTGCCGGCAGCGTTGGCCATCGATAGTGGAAATGTCCTGGTTATAGCCGATCGTTACGGCAAAAGGCTCCCACCCGTAAAACCGCCACAAGCAGCTTCCCGCACCGAACCTTCGCTGAAAACGGCCGTCAAGGAACGACTGCATGAGCGCGCGATCGAACGCCATGTTCCACTCGCCCGTCCTCAGGCCCGTATCGACTCCGTATACTGTTGAAAACAACCTCTTCACCGGCAAAACCCTTTAAAGCAGGAAGAACATCCCCGCGGCAAACGACGGGAGCAGAGCCTTACCGTTGCCCCGCCTTGAACAGGGGAAAATCGGAAAAGATTTTCGATACCGCAAGATCGATATCCTTCTGCATGGCATCTCCGGTACGGTACTGTTTCAGCGTCCCTTTTGCAGAACCTTTCCAGACGGTTTCTCTCGAGCGTTCATCGAGCATATCGATCACGATCACCGCTTCGTCATAAGTATAATATTCGGGATATACCAGAAAAGGATCCGGCCGGAAAATGTTCCGGAAATACAGGCCCCGCCGGAATGCACCCGGCCAGAAGGGATCGGGAGTGTACCTGAGGGACTTTTTTGGACTGACAAAGGCACGGGCGGCAAGTGCCAGGGTCGCACGGCCGGGAACCGCAACCAGCACAAATCCCCTGGACGCAAGCTCCCTGTTGACCGCCGACTGCACCCGTTTGCGCAAGAGCGGATTTGCGGCAAGCGCGTCACTGCTGTCCTCTTGCGTCACTGCAATCCACCGGTAGGTTCTGTTGCCGCTGAAATCATACCCCTTGTCGTAATCGCTCATGACGGAAATCCCCGAGCAGGAGGCGGATAAAACCATGAACAAAAACACGGCAACACGTATGAACAACATTTTTTTCATATCGGTACGGAGATCTGATTGACCGAAAACGCCGCCTGGCGCAATGACACCGACTACTCTTCAACAACATCTGCCTCAGGGAAGTTTCTCGGCTACTGCCAGGCCCCATGATGCTCCCGTAAAAGAAAAATGATTTTTTCCATCCCGGCGGGTTGCTTGTATCGGCAAGGACGGGTATTTTCAGGAATTGTGCCGACCGGTTACCCTCCCATTCCGCATAATCAGCGTTTCCTGGTGTGCTGCATGCATTCATCCGGTTACTGCTCCGCAGAATGACCGTGGCAGGCATGACGATCATCATCAATAAACAACTATCGCCTTCGCCTGACCGATGCCACAGCAAACCGTAGCACTACTTTTCGGGGGAAAATCAACCGAACACGAAATATCCATCATTTCGGCCCGTTCGATCGCGCTCATGATCGACCCTGAAAAGTACCTGCTGAAACCCTTCTATATTACCCGTCGCGGCGAGTGGTTTTCAGGCCGGCTTGCCGGGAAAATTCTGGATCTCGACCTCTCTTCGCTCATGCGCTCAACTTCCAGGGAAGCAACCGCAGACCTCCTTGACCGGACGGTTTCGGCATCAGGGGAGAGGCCATTCGATTTCAACTTTACGGAAATGGCCATTGACGTGGCCTTCATTGTGCTTCACGGAAGCTATGGAGAGGACGGCAGGATACAGGGGTTTCTCGATACCGTGGGCATTCCCTATACCGGATGTGGCGTGACGGCATCGGCTGTCGCCATGGACAAGGCGCTGACGAAGCTCTGTGCAGCCGACGCCGGAATCGTCACTGCGCCATCGATGACGCTGTATGCATCAGAGTACACGGCTGCGCCGGAACCGTTCCACGAATTGATCGAACGTCGCTTCGACTATCCGGTCTTCGTGAAACCCGCAGGTCTGGGATCGTCGGTCGGTATTTCGAAGGTTCATCATGCCGGAGAGTTGCCCGAGGCCCTGAGACTTGCCTTCCGTCATGACCGGAAATTGCTGGTCGAGGCAGCCATAACCGGCAGGGAGATCGAGGTTGCCGTGCTCGGCAACGAGGAGCCCCATGCATCGGTTGCCGGAGAGATTCTTCCTGGCAGCGATTTTTACGATTTCGAAGACAAGTACATCCACAACGCCGCACAACTCTTCATTCCCGCACGTCTGCCGAAACCGCTTCTTGATGAGGTCCGCCAGGCAGCCATTACCGTTTACAAAGCCCTGGGCTGCAGAGGCATGTCGCGGGTTGACTTTTTCGTGAACGAAGAAACCGGGGCGATTGTCCTGAACGAAATCAACACCATACCGGGATTCACCGATATCAGTATGTATCCGCAGCTTTTCGAAGCAACGGGCATACCCTTTGCCTCGCTGATCGACAGACTGCTGCAATACGCTCTTGAGGAAGCCGGAAAAACCGGCATAACAGCATGAAGCTCTTGATATTTTCGCAGTTACACGATGCTGACTGAACCGCACCTTTTTTTTGCAGAGGTATCACTCGATCTTTCTCGGGGAGAATACCGGTCAGGACTGAATAAACTGCAGCCCCTCGTCGAACGTTATCCTGACTCATATCTGATCAACCTGCTTTTTGCAAGAGCCCTCAAGGGAATGCGGAACCACCGGGATGCGCTGGGGTATTTTGAAAAATGCTGCCATCTTGCCCCGGCAAACCAGGTCGCATGGAAAGAGGTGATCGCATTGCAGTCGCTCGCGCTACAGGATAAAGAGTTTCCCTTGAAACCGCTTTCTGACCCGGTAACCGACGAACTCGAACAGATTTCGGCAGCACTTCAGGAATTCCAGCCCATACAGGCGTCGGAAAATTTCGATCCGACCCCGATTTTCGAACAGAAACAACCGTTTCCCGACGATGCCCCGATTTCCGTCCCGACAGAAACCCTGGCAAACCTGTTTACCCAGCAGGGCGCATACAAAAAAGCCATCAGGGTCTATACCTCGCTCATCCAGCTCAAACCGGAACAGGCCGACCATTACCGAAACAGAATCGATTTCCTGCTCGAAAAGCTGTAGGAAAAGTTGCCGGGGGCATGCCGGAAGAGGAACTATTTCTGGCCCATAATGCTTTAATGACTGCTGATGACTGATATATTGTGGCAGATGCCGCAATACAGGCAGATCAAGCAACTGTTCACCCGTATCCATTTTGAACCTCGCACCTCTCCGGAACATCCTCACGGCAGCGATCCTGCTGCTTCCCCTGCAACCCCTTTCTGCCGAAACCATGGAGAAACGCCTCTCGCTCCGTGAGTGTATCCGTATCGCGCTCGAAAATGCCTCGGCCCTGAAAAAAGCCCGATATGCCGTAACACTTGAAGGGGCGGACGTCCTGAGGAGTTATGGAAGTTTTCTGCCCCGTCTCTCCCTGTCGGCCAGTTATGTTCCCTATTCGGTAAACCGCAGCTACACCCAGCTTTCCACGGCGGGCGACGAAACCCTCAAGCTCGAAAGCAAGCGGGAAACCCTCGATCTAACCCTGATGACCAGCCTTAACCTGTTCAACGGGTTCAGGGACTATTCCGCCCTGCAGGCAGCGCTGAAAAAAGAGCGAGGAGCCGCATTCAGCCTCGATCGGGCGCGCCAGACTGTCGCATTCGACGTCACCCAGGGCTACTACCAGGTGTTGCTGAACCAGGAAATTCTTGCAATCGCACGTGAAAATCTGCTGACGGCAAGAGATCAGCTCACGCTGAGCCAGCGGCAGTTCCAGATCGGGCTGAAATCACTCCCCGATCTCTATCAGCAGCAGTCGGAAACCGCAAGAAGCGAACTGGCCGTCAATCAGGCCGAAATGCAGCTCGAACGAAGCAGGCTCGAACTGTTGCGCAGATTGCGTATCGATCCCCGTATCCGGCTCTCGCTCGAGCCCCTTCCGAAAGAAACGCTATCGGCCAAACCGCTGAACCCCGATATCGACAGCCTGATTGCCGTCGCCCGCAATAAACGCAGGGATCTGCAGGGCAGCAGACTGAATGCTGACGCTGCAAAATGGCAGATCCGGCAGGCAGCTTCCTCCTGGTATCCGAAAATTGATCTGAACTTCAACATCAGCAGCAGCGGAGTGGAATCGCTGCGTCAGACCTACGGAGGAACCACCTTCAATTACGCTTACCCTCCCCTTGCCGACCAGCTGGAAGAGACCATCGGCTATTCGGTGGTGCTGAACCTGAGCTGGGCTGTCTTTGACGGATTCCAGACCAGATACAATGTCGAGCAGGCAAAAATCAATCACATCAGCAGGCGACTTGACTATGAGGATCTGCAATCCGATATCGCTCTCGACCTGCAACAGGCCATAGCCGAATACCGGTCGGCAAGGGCAGGCATCGAATCAGCCGCAATCGGGCTGAAAGCCGCAAAATCCGCCTACGAAGGGATCAAACGAAAATACGATCTCGGCGCATCGGGATTTGTCGAACTGAGTACGGCCCGGGCCGCGCTCTTCAGCGCCATGTCGAACCTGAGCCAGGCAACCTACAATCTCGCCCTGCAGAAAGAGGTGCTCGACTATACTGCAGGAACCTCGTTAACCGAATGACACCCGTGCCCTTTCAGCCATGAGCAAACAGCAAACCCTGCGAAACAGGAAAACGCTCCTTGCCACAATCGTGGCGCTCCTTGCCGCCATCGCACTGCTTGCACTTTTCCTCTCTTCGCGTGAAAAACCCGTCGAAGTAACCACAGAGCGCTCATTCCGCAAAGAGGTGGTGCATGTCGTCACGGCAACCGGCAAGGTCGAGCCCGAAACCGAGGTCGCCATGTCACCGGATGTTTCGGGAGAGATCATCGAACTTCCGGTCAAGGATGGCCAGCAGGTGAGAAAAGGGGATCTGCTTTTCAGAATCCAGCCGGACGTCTATGTCAACCAGGTCGAACAGAGCCTGGCGCAGCTCAACCTTGCCAGGTCGCAAAGTCTTGAAGCGAAGTCGCGAAAGGTCAAGGCGGAGGATGATTTCAGAAAAGCATCCCTGCTGTTCAGGGAAAAGCTGATCTCCCAGAGCGACTACCTTGCCGCAAAAACCAATGCTGAAGCTGCAAAAGCCTCTTATGAAGCCTCGCTCTTCGCTATCGAGCAGAACCGGAGCATGCTCGACCAGAATCAGGAAAGGATGAAAAAAACCGTGGTGCGGGCACCGATTGACGGCACCATCATCAAACTCAACAGCAAAACCGGCGAACGCGTCGTGGGTACCGGCCAGTTCCCGGGAACCGAAGTGCTCCGGATTGCCGATCTTGACAGCATGCAGGTCGAGGTTGAAGTCAACGAAAACGACATCGTCAATATAAAAAACGGCAATCCGGTTTCCGTCACCGTGGATGCTTATGGTGAACGCATCTTCAGGGGAGTTGTACGGGAAATCTCGAATTCAGCTATCTCCCAGGCTGCCGGAACACAGGAGGAGGTAACGAATTTTTCCGTCAGGATACGCATTCTCAATCATCGGCGCCTGCTCAAACCGGGCATGAGCGCCACGGCTGACATCGAATCGAAACGGGTCAGGAATGCCCTGGTCGTGCCGATCCAGAGCGTGACGGTACGAGCGTCTGCAGGGAAAACTCCCGAGAGAAAACCGATGGAAAAGCGGGAGCCGCAATTACCGGAAACAGAGGGTGAACAGGGTGTCTTTATCGTGAAAAACCGCAAGGCGGCGTTCCGCCCCGTCACGACAGGCACGACCGACAACACGCATATCGTCGTCACTTCAGGACTGAAAGAAAACGAAGAAGTGGTTTCAGGCAGCTACAGCGCCATATCCTCGGAACTTTACGACGGCTGCAGCGTCAGGACTCCAAAGCGGTAACCCTCTGTCATGAACCCTGTCATCATCAGCATGGTATCGCTCTGCCGGCATTACGAAATGGGCGAGCAGACAGTCAAGGCGCTTGAGGGTGTCAATATCGAGTTCAGGCGCAACGACTACGCCGCCATCATGGGTCCATCAGGCAGCGGGAAATCCACGCTCATGAATATCATCGGATGCCTCGACACACCGACATCCGGCGTCTATGAACTGAACGGCCGCAATGTGGCCGAAATGGACGACGACGAGCTTGCCGGCGTAAGAAACCGGAAGATCGGCTTTGTTTTTCAGACCTTCAACCTGCTGCCCCGCATGAACTGCCTGAAAAACGTCGAACTCCCGCTGATCTATGCGGGAGTACCTCCCGAAGAGCGCCAGGAGCGCGCTGAAAAGGCGCTGATGAGCGTCGGACTCGGCGACAGGATAATGCACAAGCCCTCCGAACTTTCCGGAGGCCAGATCCAGCGGGTGGCCATTGCAAGGGCTCTGGTAAACAATCCGTCGATCATTCTTGCCGACGAGCCTACCGGCAACCTCGATACCGCGACAAGCCACGAGATCATGGAGATGTTCGGAAAACTCTCCGAAGCCGGCAACACCATCATCCTGATCACGCACGAAGAGGATATCGCCCGGTTCACCCGAAGGATCGTAAGGCTGCGGGACGGCAGAATCGAAAGCGACAGAAAGCAATGAGCGGAAACCGGCAGCGCTTCCGTTATGAAACGGAGGAGAACCTGAAAATCGCGCTGTTCCAGATAGGCTCCAACAAGATCCGTTCATTCCTGACCGCGCTGGGAGTGATTATCGGTATTGTTTCGATCACCATGATGGGCACTGCCATAAACGGCATCGATCTCGGCTTCGAAAAAAGCCTCTCGATGCTCGGTTACGACGTGATCTATGTGCAGAAAACCTCCTGGGCAACCATGGGAGAGTGGTGGCGTTACCGGAACCGGCCCGATCTGAAACCGGAATATGCCGGACAGATAAACCGCATCATTGCCGACAATCCACGTTCCGAACTGGAAATCGCCGTACCCCAGATTTCAACCTACCAGGCAATGGCCAGCTACCGCGACCGGGTGCTTGAACAGGTGTTTTCGCTCGGCACCAACGAGGACTACCTGAAAACCGCTTCGGGCGATCTGGCCGCCGGTCGGTTCTTCACTCCCGGTGAAGCTGCAGGCAGTGAAATGGTTTGCGTTGTGGGGGACGATATTGCCTCCGGGCTTTTTCCCGGTGAAGAACCGCTCGGCAGGAAAATCACCCTGAAAAACCGCAAGTTCAGGATTGTCGGGGTGTTCCGCAAACAGGGCAAGTTTCTCGGCCTGTTCAGTTTCGACAACCAGATCATCATGCCTCTCGGAGCGTTCGAAAAAGTTTACGGCAGCAATATGTTCGTCACAATCAGGGTCAAGATCAGAGATGAAAAACACATCAGCGAAGCCAAGGAGGAACTGCGTGGCCTGATGCGACGCATACGAAGGCTCCCCCCAGGCAGGGAGGAGAACTTTTCGATCAACGAACAGCGGGCGTTCAAGAGCCAGCTCGATCCGATCAAGAACGGCATAGCCGCCGCAGGAATCTTCATTACCGGCATGTCCCTCTTCGTCGGGGCAATCGGCATCATGAACATCACTTTCGTGAGCGTACGCGAGCGGACAAGGGAAATCGGTCTGCGCAAGGCACTCGGAGCGAAACGGCGCACCATCCTCCTGCAGTTTCTCATCGAATCCGTCATGATCTGTCTTATCGGGGGAATGGTCGGCCTGGCAACCGCGATCTCTATTACCTTCATCATCGAGAAAGTCATGCCCGAATTTCCCGTGCAGTTTTCTTTCGGGCTCGTGTTCGCAAGCCTCTTCGTATCCGTGCTGACCGGCATCGTCTCCGGACTGGCGCCTGCCGTGAACGCATCGAAACTCGATCCAGCCGATTCGCTTCGTTATGAGTAACCCGAAAACCATTCAACTCCGGGACATTTTCCTGCAGGCGATCTCTTCCCTCGGCGTCAACCGGCTCCGCTCCTGGCTGACAACGCTCGGCGTGGCTGTCGGGGTATTCTCCATCATCGCCGTCATGACCGCGCTCGACGCCATCGACAAAAGTGTGGAATCAGGCCTCACCAGCCTTGGTGCGAACACCTTCCAGATCCAGAAATACCCGGCATCGGTATTCGGCGGCGGTCACAGCAGAAACCGCTATATCAACAGGATGGATATCTCCTACAAACAGGCGCTGTTTTTCCGGAAGCTCATGCAGGGCAAAGCCAGAAACATCGGTTTCATCCTTTCATCCCCTGCCAGCCAGGCGAAGTACGCCAACCGGAGCACCAACCCCGACGTCAACCTGACAGGGGGGGACGAACATTTCGCGGCTTCCGGAGGCTACGGCATACTGACCGGCAGAAATCTCGGCAGCGGCGACATCCAGTACGCCCGCAACTTTGCTGTGCTTGGCGGCGAAGTTGCCGAAAGACTTTTCCCGGCAGGCGAAAACCCCCTGCATAAAGAGATCAGGATCAACGGCCAGGTTTACAAGGTTGCGGGTGTTTTCGAAAAGAAAGGCGCGGCATTCGGCCAGAGTCAGGACAACCTTGTGCTCATCCCCATCACGCGCTACCTCGACCATATCGACGAAAAAAGCAGTCTGAGCATAACGGTTGAAGCGTTCTCCCAGAAAATGTACCGCAAAACCCTCGACCAGGCTGTCGGAGCCATGCGTCTGGCACGGGGGCTTGCGCTGCAGTCGCCCAATGACTTTGAAATCAGAACGAACGATTCGCTGATCGATTCATTCCGGGATGTCCAGCGCATCATCAGCAGCGGAGCGTTCATCATCAGCTTCATGGCACTCCTGAGCGCAGGTGTGGGAATCATGAATATCATGCTGGTCAGTGTAACCGAAAGGACCAGGGAGATCGGTATCCGCAAGTCGATCGGAGCGCCACGCAAAAGCATCCGCAACCAGTTCCTGCTCGAAGCGCTCCTGCTTTCGCTTACCGGAGGTCTCATCGGCGTCGGCACAGGAGTTGGGGCGGGGAATCTCGTGGCGCTGAACTTCAACCTGCCGATGATCTTTCCCTGGCTCTGGATCGTGGTCTCGCTGTTCGTGTGCTCGGCAATCGGCATGGCTTTCGGCATCTTTCCGGCGTGGAAAGCCGCCGGTCTCGATCCTGTCGAAGCGCTGCGTCCGAAATGAGAAAACAGGCCCCGGTCATCGGCCGGGTCCGGCTCCGGGGTGGAACGCTGAAAGCGCCATTGCTGCCGAACGCACCGGATCGCTTTTCCGCAAAGCCATGGAAAGCATCTGCCGGTGCAGTGCCGACCCCTCGGAGAACGAGCTGTCTGCGGCTTCCCAGGCAGGCAGTACCTCGCTTTCGATCCATGTCCACCGGTCCGGTGCGGAGGTAATGCTCCTCTTGCCGCCCAGCGTTTCGAAATATCCGGAAAACCCCGCGAACGATGCCTTGCGCCCCGCTTCATTCCACTCTCCGCAGGAAAAATCCAGCTCGCTGCCGAACGACACGGCAACCCTGCCGGCAGAAGATACGGTATCGAACAGCGGCTGAAGGGTATGATACTGTTCATGACGCAGGAGCAAAATGTTCCCTTCTCGGATGAGACTGCCGGCCTCGCCGCTGCCGGCTTCGGACTCCAGTAATCTGCGCCCTTCGTCGATCATTCGGAAACCGGCAAGCATAAACTCCCGGTCCGCCTCCGCGCAGCCCGATTCGAGTGCAGGAATGCCGCCGTAAAGATACGCTGCATGAGCCCAGGCTATATCGCGATAGATGCTGTTGTTCCCCTTGCGTATGACGTCGAGATCCGCCAGAAGCAGCCGCTCGGCCGCCGCGGCATGAAGAGAGGAGGCAACCGTTGCCGGAACCTGAAGCATGGCATCGAAAAAACCGGAAATACCGCTTTCGCCGTGTCCGGCTTCAGGTTTCAGCGAAGGGGTGTGAAGCAGTTCGAAAAGCACCAGGGCCAGACCTACCTGTCTTGAGGCAAAAGCAGCCATTCCCGCCCATTTGAACAGTTCCGGTTTTTCGAGATACCAGGATGCATAACGGGAGGTTACCGCCAGGTTTCGGGCAACGGCATGATACTCTCCCGGCAACTCTTCTTCAAGTATGGCGTTCCAGCCCTGTCGATCCATCATAACTCCTCTTCATGGTGACAATCACGATCTTCCCGAAAAAACGAAAATGCCCGACAAAAAATTTACCCGCAACTTCCCGACGTTGCCGGAATTCGGACGCCAGGTTTCCTGCAAAATCATTTTCTTGGCAAAACGGGAACTTAAGAACAGATGCAGCTATTTTATAAAATCATAACTGGTAATATATTAGCTTTTAAAAGCTCATGTTCTTCCGGTTTTCGCCTGTCGCCGGATTGTCAATACCCCCTTGATGGTAAACGTTTTTTTGACCTGTCACTATCTAACCGTTAAATCATTGAAACCATGACACACCTGCAAAAACTCACCAAACCCGTTGCCCTGCTTCTGATTATCGCCATGACCTCACTCACCTGGGGATGCCAGACCACAACCAATGCAGGCAGAGGTGCTGGTTACGGTGCTGCGACCGGCGGCCTGCTCGGCGGAATCATCGGCAGCAGATCGGGAAGCTGGGCAAAAGGCGCGCTCCTTGGCGCGGTAATCGGCGGTGCAGCCGGTGCGCTTATCGGCAACTATATGGATAAACAGGCTGCCGAAATCGACAGAAGTGTAGATGGTGCTACCGTCGAGCGTGTCGGCGAAGGTATCCGGGTTGTGTTCGATTCGGGCATTCTTTTCTCGACAGGCTCATCGACCATCACCTCGACAAGCCGCTACAATCTTGAAAAACTCGCCGGCATTCTCAAACGGTATGACGACACCAACGTAGTGATCGAGGGCCATACCGACAGCGTTGGCAGTGATTACACCAACCAGACGCTTTCCGAGCGCCGCGCCCAGTCTGTCTCGAACCTGCTTCGTGCCTATGGCGTCGAAGGCAACAGGCTTTCCGCTGTCGGTTATGGCGAAACCAGACCCGTGGCAACGAACGAGACCGAATCCGGACGTCGCCTGAACCGTCGCGTCGAAGTGCTGATCTACGCGAACAACGAACTGAAGCGTCAGGCCCAGAGCGGCGAACTGAGGATGTAATCCTCTCTGCGTTCGCATGTTGAAAAACCAATAAAAAATCCTGGATGCCTCGGCATCCAGGATTTTTTATTGCCTTGATGAAAAACAGGGAATATATTTGTACATTTTCGACTCACCGGATGTACCGGCTCACCCGGTCATCTCAACAGGCTGCTGAAACAACGTTTTTTCATCATGCTTTTCAACAATCCAGAAGAAGTACTGTCCCAGTGGGTTTCACGGGTGTGCTGCGGAAACCCTGATGACATTGCAGCGCTCTACCATGAACAAGCCGTGCTGATTCCTACCTTTTCTCCCCATACGGTAACCACCATGGAAGGCATAAAAGGTTATTTCGAGCAGCTTGCCACAAGAGACGGCCTTGGCGTAAGGCTGCATAACAAGGCCCTGAGAAAACAGCCCCTGAGCGAAAACCTTCATACCCTGAGCGGCATTTACTCCTTTGAATTCGAGGTCGATCAGGTGCTGCTGAGTTTTCCCTCCAGATTCAGCTTCGTAATCGATATCGCCAGCGAACGCCCCATCGTGCACCACCACTCCTCGCAGGTACCCAGAAACCTGTCATGAACGGGAAAACTTCCTGAGCGGAAAAACAAACCAACCGCTCAGGAAGCAAACAGGATCAATGCAGCCGGAATGCGCGCCGTGTTCAGCCCTGCCTTATGCGACGAAGCTCGGCTTCAAGCATCTCAAGACGCTCTTTCATCGAACCGAGACCTCTCACCAGCGCCTCTTGCTTCAACTGATCGCGCATGGGTTGAGCCGGAGTGCCCCGCAATGTAATGCCTGCATCGGAAAATGACTTGGAAAGACCTGATTTTGCGGCCACCTGGATACGATCGGCAAGTTCGAGATGACCGGCAAACCCTGCTTGTCCGCCGATCATACAGTACCTACCCACCGTCACACTGCCGGAAATCCCGGCCTGGGCTGCAATGACGGTATGATCACCGATCCGGCAGTTGTGGGCGATCTGGACAAGATTGTCGATCTTCACCCCCTTGCCTATCACGGTTCTGCCCATGGTGGCACGATCAATGGTGGTGTTGGCGCCGATTTCGCAATCGTCACCGATTTCAACGACACCGAGCTGCGGGATTTTCAGGTACGAACCATCCTCCTGCGGAGCGAAACCGAAACCGTCCGAACCAAGAACGCTGCCGGAATGAATGGTGACCCTGCTGCCGATGATTGTCCCTTCGTAACAGGTCACGCGAGGAAAGACCGTCGTATCGGAACCCACACAAACATCGCGCAGCAGCACCGAATGGGAACCGATCACCGAATGGTCGCCGACAGAACATCCGTCACCGATAACCGCGTATTCACCGATCGAGACCCCCCTGCCGATCCTCACTCCCTTGCCGATTACGGCTGTCGGAGCGATGCCCGGTTCGGCAATCACTCTCGGTCCGGCAAATTTCTGCAGCAGCAGCATGAATGCGGTGTAAGGATCGCTCACCCTGATAAACGAGGTGCCTGTACGGTACTCCCCGATACCGACAGAACTGCCTACAATAACCAGAGAAGCTTTTGTTGCTTCGAGATACCTGAGATACTTCTCGTTGGAAACGAATGAAACATGCCCTTCCGAGGCTTCTTCGATTTTTGCTGGTCCGGTAATGACGACGCCGCTCGCACCATACAGTTCAACGTTTCCGAAAAACCGTTCAAGATAATCCCTTATTTCGCTAATCAGCATATTTTATAAAGAGATAAAAACTCCTTTGAAAGAGGAAAAAATTAATTAACTTTTCTGCCTTTTTCATTATATTTAAAGTTCTGATTGCATTGATTCCGGCAAGGGAAAAAAGGATCAACCGCCCAGGGGATCAGAAATACTGCCATAATATAACCCGTTTCATCTGAAAATGCAGGACGCAATGGCAAAACCAATCAAAATCTTCGCAGGTCGCAGCAACCCGGCAATAGCAGAAAAAATTGCGCATTATCTCGGCATGCCGCTCTGCAATGCAAAAGTTGAAAATTTTTCCGACGGGGAGATTTCCGTCAACTATTTCGAGTCGATCAGAGGTTCGGACATGTTCATCATCCAGTCCACCAATCCTCCGGCAGACAGCCTCATGGAACTGCTGATCATGATCGACGCCGCCCGGCGTTCCTCCGCAGCAAGAATTACGGCAGTTATCCCTTACTACGGTTACGCACGACAGGACAGAAAGGACAAGCCGAGAGTCGCCATCACCGCCAAGCTTGTTGCTAATCTCCTGACCGAAGCCGGTGCAAACCGCATCCTGACCATGGACCTTCACGCCCCACAGATACAGGGCTTTTTTGATATTCCGTTCGACCATCTCTATTCGAGCGTCGTGCTCATCGACCATATCCGCCACCGGGAGTTCCGCGACAACCTTGTCGTCGCTTCCCCGGACGTGGGCGGCGTCAAGCTCGCCCGGAAGTTCGCCGAAGAACTCGGCACGGACCTCGTCATTGTTGACAAACGGCGACCGAAAGCAAACGTGGCCGAGGTGATGAACATTATCGGCGATGTGAACGGAAGAAACGTGCTGCTGGTGGACGACATGATCGACACTGCCGGCACGCTGGTCAATGCAGCCAAAGCCATCAGGGAGGCCGGCGGCCTCAAGGTCTATGCCGCAGCGACACACCCGATCCTCTCAGGACCGGCCATCGAGCGTCTCAACGCCTCGGTGATTGAAAAGGTCATTGTCACCGACTCGGTCGTGACCGGCCATGACTACTCTCCGAAAATTGAAACCGTTTCGGTCAGCGGCCTGTTTGGTGAAGCCATCAAACGCATCTACGAAGACGATTCGGTGAGCTGCCTTTTCGACAGCAAGAATATCAGTCAAAAAATCACGAACAATCATTAAACTCACAAGCAGAAAAGAGATAAGGGAAGAGCATGGAAACAATTGCATTAGGGGTAGAACCTCGCCGGATAAGTAAAAACGGAGCCTCAAAACTGCGCAAAAGCGGCATCGTTCCTGCCATTATCTATCATAAAGGTGAAGAAACCGTCGCGGTGGGCGTCAACGAAATCACCCTGAACAAACTCGTGCATTCAGCTGAATCACACATCATCGACCTGCAGTTTCCTGACGGCAGGACAATGCGCTCCTTCATCAAGGATGTCCAGTTCGATCCGGTTACCGACCGCATCATCCACACCGACTTCCAGCTTTTTGCGGCTGATGAAGTCGTCGAAATGGATGTGCCTGTAGCGGTAAGCGGGCAAGCGACCGGTGTCGAGAAAGGCGGAAAACTGCAGATTCTGCGGCACGCACTGACCATCAAGGGCCAGCCTGCCGACATGCCCGATCACATTACCATCGACGTCACCACTCTTGAGATCGGCCATACCATCCACGTCAAGGAGATCCCGATGAACGCCTATCCGGGCCTCACCCTCATGGATGAACCGGATACTCCGGTGGTTGTGGTCATCGCTCCGAGGAAGGAAGCCGAGTCAGGAGCAGAAGCGGCTGCCGAAGCCTGATGCCCTGCGGGGTCGGCCCGATGGAAAAACGATTTCCTGCATATGAAAAGCAGCTTTCCGTTTCCGGAAAGCTGCTTTTTTTGTTGCCCTCCCTGTTTTACCCTCGCATGTATTGTTTTTTCCGGTAATTGAAACAATATTGACAATTGGATTATCAGAACCATTAAACCGATACCGAGCATTGCCGCTTCTCAATTTCATCCCCGGAATGGCTCTTCTCCGCCGGAAAAGAACCGGACATGGTCTTTTTCTGCTGCTTTCCTTTGTCGCCTACATACTGATCCTTGCCCTGCAATGGGATCTGGTGCTCATCAGTTACCGCTCACTTGCCTCCGCAGCGGCACTGCTTTTCCTATCGCCAGGCAAGCTCGGGGAAGTTTTCAGCATGGATATCGTCGAGTTCTGGGTTGCCTCCATTGCGCTGGTCGCCGTTCCGCTCGTTCTTGTATCTGTTTCAGGACGGTCATCAAGCCAGAAAACCGCTAAAAACCTTCATGCATCAAGCCTTGGAAGCATCAGTCTGCAGGCCTTCATGCGCAACACCATAGCCCAGGCCGCTTCGGTAATCGTTTTCGTGCTTTACTCCATAGCATTTCTCGCTCCGCTGCTTGCGCCATTCAGCCCCTACGACCAGCAGGACTTCCTGGTCACCGCCTACAAGCCGCCTCTGACCCGCCTGCAGGCCCTGGTGCTTGAACAACCGAAAATACAGGCATTACAGGCCGAATCAGCAACCGGAATCCAGGACCGACTCTCCGGGTCCCTGATCGGCGATCTCCGGACCCTGAAAACACGCAACGAACCCCATGCGCTGAAATTCATAGACAGCTACCGCATCGAAAAAGGCACGGTTTTCTACCGGCAAGGCATACGTGAACGATCCATGCCGAGCACGGAGCTTGCCGACCCTGCGGGAAAGAGTGCAGCCGTCACCCGAACCTTCGTGCTGGGCACCGACCAGTACGGACGCGACATTCTCAGCCGGGTGATCTACGGCTCCCGTATCTCGCTTTCCATCGGCTTTCTGGTAGTGCTGATCTCGGTAACACTGGGAACGATCATCGGTATTTCATCCGGCTACTTCGGAGGATGGATCGATGCCGTGCTGATGAGGATTGTCGATGTGCTGATCGCATTTCCTGCCCTGTTCCTGATCCTCATCATCATCGCGGCATTCGGCAACTCGATCTACCTGATCGTCATCACGCTCTCCTTTACCGGATGGATGGGCGTATCACGCATTGTCAGAAGCCAGGTACTCTCGCTCAAGGAGCAGGAGTTCATCCTGGCGGCCAAAGCGCTCGGATTGTCGAACATGCGGATCATTTTCCGCCACCTTGCACCAAATACCCTTACGCCGGTCATCATCGCCGCAACCCTCAGGATCGGAAGCATTATCCTCACCGAAGCCGGACTTTCGTTTCTCGGTCTCGGCGTGCAGCCACCCACGCCAAGCTGGGGCAACATCATCAACGAGGGACGTGACAGCCTCCTGAACCACTGGTGGATATCCACGTTTCCCGGCATTGCCATTCTCACCACGGTGGTCTGCTTCAACCTGATCGGCGATGGCGTCCGAGACGCGCTGGATCCGAGAATGCGGGGTCAGTCATGAAGAGTGACCAGCAGGAACCCGGCATATGGTCCACACTCGGCACCGAGTACCTGTACCGCCGTACGTGGCTCACCATGCGCCAGGACAGGGTCCTTCTTCCAAACGGCAGGATCATTGACGACTACTACGTCTGGGAATTTCCTCCCTGGATCAATGTGCTGGCAATGACGCGGAGCCGTCAGGCACTCCTGATCCGCCAGTACCGGCATGGAATCGGAAAGGTGCACTGGGAACTTCCCGCAGGAGTGCATGACAAACCCGGGGAATCCCTGCTTGAGGCAGCTCAGAGGGAACTGCTCGAGGAAACCGGCTTCGGAGGCGGCACCTGGAAACCCTGGATGGAGCTCTCGGCAAACCCTGCGCTGCAGAACAACCTGACCTGCACCTTTCTTGCAGAAGATGTCCGGCAGTTGGACAAGCAGCGGCTCGACGCGACCGAAGAGATTTCCGTGCACCTCGTTGGCCTCGACGAACTGGAAAAGATCGTCCTCGGCGGAGAAATGCTCCAGTCGCTTCACGCCGCACCCATCCTGAAGTACCTCCTGCTTCACCGGAGCTGAAAACCAACCCTGCCGGCCCCATGAAAAAAACCGCTCAGCTCGTCCTGCTCGAAAACACGGTGAAGAAACTCGGCTACACACTGCGTTACGAAAAAGGAAACTTCCTCGGCGGCGAGTGCCGCCTGAGGGAAGACAACGTGGTGGTTGTCAACAAGTTCCTGCCGCTCGAAGGCAAGCTCTATACTCTCGCCCAGGTCATCAGCCGCCTGAATCCGGCCGGCCTGTCGCCCGAGATCGCCAGAATCATCGACAAGCTGGTCGTCAACAACCTTTTTACCGGCGGAAACGAGAACGGGTAGGCAGGAAAATATGGCAGCGAGCCTGCCGAGCGAAGCTCCACGAGTTTTCAATTCGTATCGAGAATCGACGGGAACACCTTTTTCATAAAGGCATCGGGTTTCGACGAAAACCTTGAAGAGGTCGAAGCCTATGCTGCAAAAATCATCAAGGCAGCACTCCGGCTCGGGGCTCCCCGTGTGCTTTGCGAAGAAAGTCGCAGGAATCGCAATCGCCTGCAATCCGGCTTTCATTGCCGATGCTCGCTTCTTCGAAAACATCGTCGTCAGCCGCGGCCTCATCCTCGGCATGTTCACCGACACCGAATCGGCCAGAAGCTGGCTGATGGGAATAAAGTGACGGCAGAGAAGCATGAATTTGATTTCCCTGCAATCACAAGACAAAATTAATCAGCGAATATCCACCGGAGCGCAATCAGCATCTCCTTCATCGCAAGTCATACAGGCATCCTTGCCTGTACCGCAATCTCCGTCCATCGCGTCACAGTTATCGCAACTGTCTTTCGGCGCATCACAATACGTGCAGACCTGGTCGCCTTCATCACAGGTCACACATGGCGTCGGCGGATTGAGCCAGTCCGAAGCGTCACAGCTGTTGCATGTGTCATTGGGAACATCGCAAAGAGTACAAGCATCAGCTCGAGGTGCAGCAAGACCGGCCTGCATGCGAAAAGCCTCCAACTGTCCTGCCGAGACATTAAAAGCTCTCCCGTTTATTCTCTCAAGATCAAAAAGAATAACCGATGCATTCTCTGTCAGGGATTGTAAGTTTGAATTATTTTCGTTCATGATTTTATCCTTTTAGTTTTCACTGGCCAATATACGTCCGGTGTTTTCATAATCCTGTAAGTCACCAAAAACCGTAAGACAAGCCGATGCCGCAACCTGAGCGAGCAAGCGGTTCACTGGAGAAGCCTTTACCGGACTTCCGGTTGTTACCGCATTCACTGCCATGCACCCTGCATGGCAAACAGGAAAAAGCAGACAGTTGCCGCAATGCTGTAGTCGGCTTTCTGTGCCCTCAGCATAAATACCCGATCCGCATGTCTCCGAATTCTCCAGTCTGCTGTACGACATATACTTGGCCCTGCTTGGCGGGTCGATACCATCAAATACAGTCCCGATACGGGACTCCTGACTTTTTCCGAAATATCCGAAGAATCGCTGACATGGATAAAGATTGCCGCTGGCATCAATAGCCACGAGATTTCGCGAAGCACCACAACCATAATGCCTTGAATGCCCTTTCCGTAAGCGGTCGAAGTCCCTTGCAAGATTTTTAATCTTTGCTTTTTTCCGGGAGTTCTGCTTCTGAAATGCATGCAAATCCTTGTATGCATCATAGAGTGCCGAGAGGCTGTATGCAGACCAGTTTGCCTCAACAACAGGAGAAAAAAAGATACTTTCGAAGCCGTTATCAAGAAGCCAGTGCACCGAATGAGAGAGCAAAGGGGCAGTATCGGGAGATACAGTCAGTCTCACTGAGACATACGGTAAACTCCTGATAAGGTCAATATTATTCTCGATAAGCCTGAAAGAGCCTCGACCGTCGGTTTGTTTCCGGTGGCGATCCTGGGCTTCCCCGGCACCATCAATGCTGAGATTGACCTTTATCCGAAAAAGTTTGATGAGTTCTGCCCGTGTCTGGTCAATAAGTGTACCGTTTGAGGTCATGGAAAAACGGATTTCACGATTTTCGACTTTCGCCCGTTCAAGTACCCGAAAACATATATCTTCGATGACTTCTGGCACCATAAGAGGCTCACCGCCAAAAAAACAAAGTGACAACGGCAAAGTTTCGTTATTTTCACACGTTTGGCCAAACATGAAATCCAAGGATTTCGCGATCACATCTTCACCAATCCGTTGCGGATTGGATACCATGTAACAGTAATCGCACCGCAGGTTACACTCTTCGGTGACCATGAGAATGAAATTACTGAAAACAGGTTCTTGACGATGCATTATCAGAATACTCTTTTTGCTGTTGATTCCGGACAACAAGCCCCTTGGTTTTCCGATTCCGGAATAACAGGTTTTATTGATTTTGCTTGATCTGGGGTTTAAAAAATATAGCAAAAAACATTTAACTCTTTTGCCGGAAAGGGTATCGGCACGCTCCCTCCTGTAGTTTTCATCCCGGCTGCCATCCCTGTCGTGTATGTACGGAGCTCAACCGGACATCAGAAGAATCAACCCTGTCATAATGATTTTTTCATTGTCTCCTCCCGTTGGTTGCTACGGAATCACGATCTGACGGTCGGGTTCGCGGATTTCTGTATCCGGGCGACGGGTGGCGAAACGGTACAGCGCAGCTTTGTCCTGCTGCGTGAGAAAGGAGCCTGCCAGCAGGATGCAGCGCTTCGGCTTCACGTAACCGAGCCAGCTTTCGATCTGCCGCTGCTGTTTTTCCCGGAAGCGGTACACCGCGAGAATAACCACATCGGCTTTCCATGCCGGCTCCTCGCGCAAACGGCTTGTCCCCGAAAGGTAAAGCAGGGAACGTTCCCGGGTACGGATTGAAAGGACCTTCTCCATGGGCCTCCCGATAACCATCGAGGAGAGCGCAAGCCGCTTTTCATGCTGCATCATGCGTTTCGGAACCGGAAGCGTCGAGAGCAGGGAGTCCTTCGAGAAGAACTGCACCGCGGCGACAGGCGGGGGAAACCGGTACTCGCCGATCTGGTGCATGATGCGCTCAGCGTCCCGAGCGTTCCGGCCTCCATCGACGATCACGGTTTCGCTCCCTGTGGCGTAGAGCAGGGAAAGGTTCCTGCCGAGATTCACCGTAACAAGCCCCCTTCCCCGCTCGGCAGGTTTCGCCATGCCATACCATACAAACACATTCAGGCCGACAAGCAAAGCAATGGCAAGCTTTCCCCAGGCTCTTCGCCTGAAAAACACGGTGGCAACGACCACGAGGAGATAGTAGGACGATACTTCGACAAGATCGGGCCTGAGGGAAACGGAGGCGAACGGCACCTTGCTGAAAAAAAGCGCCGATTCAAGCGTGAGACGGGCCAGGAACCAGCTGCTCGTGGCGAAAAATCCGGCGAGATATCCGGCAAACAGGTTGAAGAACAGCATCGGCATGAGGGAGTACATCATCACCGTTGAAAAAAACACCACCGGCAGATTCGCCGCAAGACTGATCACGGAAAAGGTGCCAAAATAGTATGCAATCACCGGCGAGACTCCGATTATGGCGGCAAGGCTCACAAAAAAACTGCCGGACAGGAACCGCAGGGCGGCACGGAGGAGAGACTTTTCCTTATGCCCTGGAGGGTAGAGCAGCGGATAGACCAGCAGAATGGCGAGCACCGCAGCATTGGTCATGAGAAAGCCGGGATTGAACAGGTCGAAGGGATCGAAAAGCAGGATCAGGATGTCGGAAACGGCAAGCGAGTTCACCCCGTAAGCCCTTCTGCCGAGGGTTTCACCTCCGAACAGCACCATCGACATGATCGCCGCGCGCTTCACCGAAGGTGAGTTCCCTGTAACATAACTGAATACCAGAAGCACCACGGCGATCAGCGCAAACGCGAACCACCGGCCCGCCGTGGTAACCTTGAAACGTTGCAGCAACACATGGATACCGAGTGCAAGCAAACCGACATTGAGACCCGAAACGGCAAGCACATGTGCGGTGCCGGTTGTCTTGAAGGCCTCGAAAACCTCCCGGTCGAGCACCTCCCGTTCGCCGAGCAGCACCCCCCTGACCAGCTTGCGCTCTCCGCCTTCAGGAACCAGGCTGTCGACCGTTGCGACAATGTAGTCGTAAACCGGAGCAACCACAAACCGCTCGAAGAAATTGAGATCGGTTTTGCCGGTACGCTCCATATGCCATGGCCCTGCACAGAAAAGCTGAACATGGGTGCCATGCATCCTGGCGTAACGGCGGGGATCGAACTCTCCCCTGTTTGCGGCTTCGGGTATAAGCTGCAGCATGCCTTTGACGCGCACCATATCGCCGTTATGAAGCTCCACGGAAAGCCCGCCAGACCCGTTCCGCATGAATATCCTCGCACGATCGGCAAGCTCTACCGACCTGCCCCTGAAAAACACCTCCTGCGCTTCGAGCGTCCAGCCCACCCCTTTTTCGTAGCGCGAAGGTCTGCCGTCTACCCTGCCGTAAAGCAGTACGGGGTTGCCGGTGTAGTCGAGAAGCGTGTGTTCGGGCACGGTATTGAACCGGTAATGGCTGCCGGCGGCAAACGCGCTGAAAACGAACAGCAGATACACAACCGATGTTACCGCATGCGGAAAGGGATTTGCTTTTCTTTGGAAAAACTCGAAACCCAGAGCGCAGGCAAGCAATACGGAAAACAGAAGGGAAAAAAACAGCAAGGTATCGAGCGGCGTCAGCGATGCCGTTCCGGCAAGAATTCCCCCCACCACGAACAGCAGGAGTCGCAGGGCGGGATATGGGGCTAAAAGATGCCGCAATGGAGAACCAGGGCTTAATTAATTAACTTAAGCAAATCATTGTTTTTGTATATTCTTTTCTTTTGAAAAACCCGTAAACGCGCATTTTCTTCATGCTTGTCCGAGAGATCCTGAGTGCCGCCCATGAACCAGTCTTCAGCTTTGAATTCTTTCCTCCGAAAAGAGACGAAGAATGGGAAACGCTGTTCGAGACCATCGCGAACCTGAACCACCTGCAACCCTCCTACGTGAGTGTAACCTATGGCGCCGGAGGCTCGACCCGTTCGAGAACCCATGATCTCGTTACGAAAATACAGAAGGAAACCGGACTGACCGTGGTATCGCACCTGACCTGTATCTGTTCGGACAGGAATGAAACCTCGTCAATACTCGAGCACTATCTCGAACACGGCATCACCAACGTGCTGGCCCTCAGGGGCGACAAGCCCGCCGGAACCGCCACGCTTGCCGAAGCCATCAAGGACTTTCCGCACGCCGTCGATCTGGTGCGATTCATCAAAAAGAACTTTCCCGCCATCGGTGTCGGTGTTGCAGGTTTTCCAGAAGGACATCCGGAAACCCCGAACCGCCTGAAAGAGATCGAGTACCTGAAGGAAAAGGTTGATGCCGGTGCCGACTACATCGTAACCCAGCTCTTTTTCGACAACCGGGACTACTTCGATTTCGTTGAACGCTGCCGGATAGCGGGCATCGATGTGCCGGTCATCGCCGGCATCATGCCGGTCACCACAAAAAAAGGCATGATCAGGATGTCCGAACTGGCTCTGGGAGCACGCATTCCCTCCCGGCTCCTGAAACAGGTGCTCGGAGCCGCAAATGACGGCGACGTGGCGAAAATAGGCATAGATTGGGCTACCGCCCAGGTTCAGGAGCTGATCGACCGACAGGTCAGGGGCATCCATTTCTACACCCTGAACCTTGCCGACGCCACCATGAAAATCTTCGAAGCCATCGATAAAAGGTAAAAAGCCCCCGCTCCGGCAAGAGAAGTTGACGCGGAACGGCCCTAGGGGGTCTCGTTCTCCACAAGCTGCCCGAAGGTCTCCCGCCTGCGAATCACCCTCACTTCGCTCCCCTCAACCATCACCTCGGCAGGACGCAGTCGTCCGTTATAGTTGCTGCCCATCACGGCCGCATAGGCTCCTGACGACATGACGGCCAGCAACTCCCCTTCCGCAGCATCGTCGATGGTGCGCTGCCGGGCGAAAA
The DNA here is from genome assembly GCA_016866305.1 of Chlorobiota bacterium. Classification (GTDB taxonomy): domain Bacteria; phylum Bacteroidota; class Chlorobiia; order Chlorobiales; family Chlorobiaceae; genus Chlorobium. Next base: position 74,201 of record VGMX01000004.1, read on the forward strand.
AGTCGCTCGACTCGCAGATCGGCCCGACAATGTCGGCTACAACGGTGGCATCGTGGCGGATGACGGAAAGCACTTCATGATGCGACTGGTAAAGCGCTGGACGGATCAGTTCCGTGAGGCCGGCGTCAACGATGAAAAACTGCTTTCCGGTATGGTTGCGCTTTCTGTAAAGAAGCCTCGTAAGCAGAACAGATGCGTTCGCCACAAGAAAACGGCCAGGCTCGAAAATCACCTTCACGCCTGAGGGTGCAAGCAGCGGCACGAGCTTGTCGGCAAAATGCCCGATCGGGGTGGCAGGTTTTCGTGCGTCGTAGGTTACGGGAAATCCGCCTCCGATATCGAGATAGTCTATTGAAAAGCCAAGGCTCCTTGCGGTTTCGAAAATATCAAGCAGCACAGTGGTCGCGGCAACATAGTATTCCGGATCGAAAATCTGGGAACCGATATGCATGTCGAGAGCGACAAGCCGGACATGCCGGAGGGAACGCAGCATCGAGAACGCCTCTTCGAGGCCCGCCTCGTCGATGCCGAATTTCTCCTTGCTGTCGCCGGTCGTGATATAGGGATGGGTTTCTGCGGTAACGTTGGGATTGATTCTCAGCGCAACAGGAGCCACCACCCCTTTGTCGCCTGCAATGCGATCGATGGCGCGAAGCTCCGAAAGGGATTCCACCTTCAGCATGAGCACTCCGGCATCAAGCGCATAGGCTATCTCATCGGCTCTCTTGCCTACACCGGCAAAAATGATCTTCCCTGCCTCAACCCCAGCCTTGAGCGCGCGGAAAAGCTCACCGCCCGAATTGACATCGCATCCGTATCCCTTCTCCGCAAAAGTACGGATGACGCTGAGATTGAAATTCGCCTTGACCGAATAACAGGTGAGATGCGGAAGAGCGGCAAATGCCTCCTCGAACTCCCGGCTGCTCTCCACGAGGCTCCTCTTCGAGGTAACGAACAGAGGCGTTCCGTAGGTTTCGGCAAGTTCATCGAACCGGACATTCTCGCACAGGAGAACATTGTCCATATAATGAAAAACGGTACGTTCGCTCACGGATTCTACTGGTATGGTTATCGTAGATGCAAAGGCCTACAGTATAGTGTTTCTCGGTAAAGAAGCGAAACAAAAAACCGGATACTTGCAAATTCACTCCCGGGGCCTTATATTCATGCCTCTTAACTCACTATTACACTACAGAGGTTCTGATGGCAAAAGGAAAAGAAAACAGAATTATCATCACACTTGAGTGCACCGAGGCGAAAAAGGAAGGCAAGCCTGTTTCACGGTACACCACAACCAAAAACAAGAAGAACACCACTGACCGTCTCATTCTGAAAAAGTACAATCCCAACCTGCAGCGCCACACCCTGCACAAGGAGATTAAATAACTTTGGTTTTTGACATTAGGTCAAAAAAGAGTTAATTGTATTCTGGTCTGGTTATAACTCTGCAATGCCCGAATGGCGGAACTGGTAGACGCACTCGTTTCAGGGACGAGCGCCGCGAGGTGTAGGAGTTCGAATCTCCTTTCGGGCACCAAAATTCTTCTACCGCAAGATGCAGATCACGGCAGACAACCGTACCGCAGAGAACAATTCAGCCGGCCAACGACATAGAGCTTAATCAAGGTATGCACCTTTCGGGAGAAGGTGCTTTTTTTATGCTTTAATAATACAAAACCAAGGCAATAGTGGATCATACAAAAATCAACCTTCTTGTCAGGCTTCAGCACCTTGACAACCAGATCGAGAACATTATCAGCCTTCAGAAAGGTTTACCGGAAGAAATCAACGCCCTCGAGGAAGACCTTGCCTTCACCGGACGACAGATCGAGGCCAGGAAAAAAGTAGCCGAAGATCACCTGAAACTCCGCCAGCGTCTCAACGAAACCATCAGTGATTGCCGCGGCAAGATCAAGAGCTTCAAGGAAAAACAGACCCTTGCGCGCAACAACAAGGAGTACGACGCACTTTCCAAACAGATAGAGTACGAAGAAAAAGAGATCGCCCAGGCCGAGATACAGCTTCAGGACATCGCCCATGCAGAACAGCGCAGCCTTGAGATACAGCAGAAAGGCCGCCAGCTCATCGACGAGAACCGTTACGACGAGATGACCGAGGATATGATGCCCGACGACGTGCTGCAGCAGCAGCTCGAAGACCTGAACAGGCAGGTTGACCAGAAAAAAGAGGAGCTGGAGAGCATCGTGGTGGAAACCGCAGATGAAGTGGAGGACCTGAACCGGAAAATCGATGAGCAGCGGGAAATCATCGAGAAAGAGGCGAAACGGCTGCTTGACAAATATGATCATCTCAGAAGCGGCATCATCCATAACGCCGTTGTTAAACTGAACCGTAATGCATGTTCCGGCTGCAACACCAGAGTGCCCACAAACCGGCACACCATGATCGTGCAGGGCGGATTCTACCTGTGTGAATCCTGCGGCAGGATCGTCGTGCATGAACGGCTGTTCGAGGAAGCCGAGCAATGAGACTGCCCTGCAAGACTCATCAGTCCTGACGCACAGGGCCGGTGTGCCTGGTATGAAACAAACGCATTGCCGAGCACCTGAACTTTTTACAGGCGCTTCTGTGTTCCTTGATAAGCTGGAATCGCAAGTGTGCAGCCGCTGTATAACTTCGGGTTATGCAGAGGAAAGTCCGAACTTCACAGGGCAGGGTGCCGGTCGAGAAGTGGAAGATGACGGTGCAAACCGTAACCTTTTGCAATCAAGCCCGGGGATGGCGGGGAAAACCTGCCGTCACAGACAGTGCAACAGAGAACAGACCGCTCCGGGCAACCGGAGTAAGGGTGAAACGGCGGTGTAAGAGACCACCGGATATTCCGGTAACGGGATATGCCTGGCAAACCTCCCCGAAGCAAGGCTAAATAGGAAAGCTTTTCTCCCCTGGAGAAAGAGAGCGGCCCGTTCAATTCCCTCAACGGGAGAGTTTTCGGGTAAGCCGCACCAGATAAATGGCTGCAGTTTCACCATCCACGGAGGTGATTCACAGAATTCGGCTTACAGCTTCGGTTCCGGCTTTTTTTATTCGTCGTTCCCGTGAGTTTCCGCGCGGATGATCCCGTCGTCTTCAACCCTCACCACAACAGAAACCGGTCTGCAGCAGATCGAGCAGTCTTCCACAAATTCCTGCAACCCCTGCAGCAAATCCACGGTAATGATGAACATCGCGCCGCAGTAGGGACACTGCACTTCGGTATTCTCGGAAATGTTCATGGCATGCCTCCCCTGATGTGTAAATTATTCCTGCCGTCACTGAAACACAACGTTAACCTCGCGCTTCGACTCTCCCTTCATTCCGGGAACACGGTTCAGCATCTCCTTGGGTATGTCGGGTGAAGACCCGTAGCCGGAGAGATTCAAGAGCGTCTTGTCGTCTCCGGCTTCAAGTACCCGGTCGAAATCCACATCGGCCAGGATGATCTGCGAACCCTCGCGGCATGCCGCGTCAGTCCTTACGATAGTGCCGCCTACCTCGACCGCAAGCGTGATGCGGGTACCCCTGAAAAATTCCCGCATGATTGCAAGCGATAGCTTCTGCTGTTCCGCGGTCGGGGGCTGCTTCGGAGTATCGGCGGGTTTCGGGGAACCCAGGACGGCATTTTCTGCAGGCAAAACGATCACCAGCTGCGACGGCTCTCCTCCGGAAAACCTGAAAGAGATCCGCTCCTTCCGCGAAGGGGAGATGCTGCCTGCACGGAGCGAATCCACCGATGCCTTATCGTCAGGAGTGCCGGAAACCCTGACCTTTGTGATATCCCTGAAGTGATACTTCGCCTCGTAACCCTCGAATCCGCCCTCGATGTATTTCCGCACGCTCTTCAGCCTGACGCCCTCTCCCATATCCTTGGCATTCTTCTCCAGCGACTTCCTGTCGGGCATCGACCCCGGAGCACGATTCTCCCCTTCTTTGGAGCTGGTTGCAATGGCCTTCAGCAAAGGGGTGTTCATCAGCACGCGCTCGGTAACCGTGCCTGACCCGTTCTTCATGACCGTGATATGCGTACTGACCCTGATGCAACCGCCAAGAAAGACCGCCAGCACCACGATAAAAAAAGAAACAACACGTCGCATTCCCGCTCCTTTTTGTCTGAAGAATTGAGAGCACAGAGGTTCTCCTCCCTTTGTCCATGTAACAAGAGATCTCTTCCGGGATGTTCCCCAAATGGAAAGAAAACATCACCCCGTGCGCCGTAGCCGGGATAAACGGCTGCATGCCTCATCGAGAACCGCATCGTCCTTGGCAAAACAGAAGCGCACAAGATTTTCTCCCCGGCCGCCGCTGAAAAAGGCGCTGCCGGGCACGCTTGCCACACCTGTTTTTTCAAGAATGTACATGGCCCGCCGTGAGGCGGAGTCTCCGGGAAGGTTCCCGGTATCGGCAAGCACGTAGTAAGCTCCTTCCGGCACATGCGGACAGAGCCCTGCATCTGCAAGGGCGTCGCAGAACCGGTCGCGCTTGTTCCGGTACTCTGAGGAGAGATGACGATAGTAGCTGTCATCGAGCATCCGCATGCCTTCGGCAACTCCTGCCTGCAGGGGCGCTGGAGCGCAGACGTAGACAAGATCGTTGAAAGAGCCGATCGCCTGGGCCCACCGCGCGTCACAGATTGCGTAACCAAGCCGCCAGCCGGTAATACTGAATGTTTTCGAAAATCCCGAAACCGTAATGGTGCGGGCTTTCATGCCGGGCAGAGAACCGAAAGAGCAGTGCATGTTTCCCCCATAGACGAAATGCTCGTAGATCTCGTCGGTAAACACGAAAAGATCGTATTGTTCGGCAAAACCTGCAATCACTTCCATCTCCGTGCGGCTGAACACCTTGCCGGAAGGATTTGCCGGAGTGTTCAGGATGATGCCCCTGGTTTTCGGGGTCACGGCACATTCGAGATCATGCGCCGTGAAGGTCCACCCGGGCAGGGTGAGCGGCACATAAACCGGAACCACCTCGGCGGCCGCAAGCGTGCTGACATGGTATCCGTAGAAGGGTTCAAACACGATCACTTCGTCTCCCGGACTGAGCAACGCCTGGAAAGCGCAATACATGGCTCCCGTCGCACCGGCACTCACGATGATTTCGTTTTCAGGATCGGCATCGAGACCGGTGAACCGCTTCTGCTTGGAGGCGATTGATTGACGAAGCATACCCAGACCTGCGAAATGGGTATAGGTATTGAACCCGTTTCTGATAGCTTCGGCAGTACATTCGACCACCCCTTCGGGAACCGGCGTATCGCACACACCCTGGGAAAGGTTTATGCCTCCCGCCTTGGCGCAGGCAATCGACATGGTGCGGATTTCCGACTGCATCACGCACCCGTGCCGGGTGCCGAGAGTGAGACTCATTGCATCGAAAAGTAAAGATTTCTTGAAAAATCGGCTCAGAACGATGGACCGCCATGCTCGAACATCCCCTGCATGTTCCACACCGAACCGGTCAGGGCCATAACGGCAAGCATCAGAATCGTCATGACCAGCGACAGTACGATCATTGCCGGAATGCTGGCAAAGACCCATTTGATCATGAAAACGACCATCGACCAGAACGGCATGCGGATATCGGTCACGATGACCCGCTGTCCCGCTTCCCTGTTTTTCTCTTCCATTGCTCGATCCTGTTTATGGTTAAGCGTTCTTTCCTTCCTGAATCGGCGAACTCCTGCGATAATGACGTAAACTCAGAAAAAACGTGCAAATACAAACACACCAGCCATGGCAAATGCAAGAGCGATTTTCACTGCCGCTCCAGCCACGAGACCAAGCCACGCGCCCAGACCTGCAAAACCTGCTGTACGGAGATCCCTGCGTGCAAACAGCTCACCTGCGACCGCCCCGAGAAAAGGACCGGCAACAAGTCCCGGCAATCCGAGAAAAAGTCCGATGACACTTCCTGCTGCCGCGCCGAGAAGACCGTACCGGCCGGCACCGAAACGCCTGGCACCCACAACTCCGGCTACCGCATCGAACAGGTAAGCCACAACACAAAGCAGCGCAAGCGCCGTTATGGCGCCCCATCCGACATAGACGAACCCCTCCGCCCAGGCTGCCGTTACGAAACCGGCAAAAATCAGCACGATACCAGGCAAGGCAGGCACGACAAGACCTGCAAAACCGGTAACGATGAGCAGTGCTGACGCGATCCAGAGCAGTACCGTTGTCTCCATGTTCAGTAAATCATTCACATTGGCTTATGCCATGAAACTGCCTTAAAAAAGCGATTAATGCAACAGGCAAGACGAAATGATCTCGCATTCCGATTTATTCCTGATTCGTCTGAATAAAAATTTTTTGTCTCAGAAGGTCATCTCTGAAAAAATCATGAGCGGCCTGAGAGAAAGCGGAACGCGCAATACCTTTTCAGAGATGCAGCGATTCATTATGGTTTCGGAACATCCTGCCTGCATCAACCCGACTGTCTGAAAACCGGGCGGGTATGTAAAAAAGCCCCCGTTTGCAGCGGGGGCTCAAAAAAACCGGGAAAAAGGCCCTTTTCAGTAGGTCACGACGCGGGCAAGCGATTTTGCCTGCTCCACCCACTCCCTCACCTGCACCTGGGAAGGAAGCTGCTGGACAAAATTGCGCCCGGAGTTGACTTCCTGGATTTTTGCATGCAGATTGCCGGGATTACGCTGTGCGAGTTCGGGTACGGTATCAACGCCAGCAGCTTCGAGCAGTTCCGAATATGCCGCACCGATGCCCTTGATCCTTGCAAGATCGGCACGATTCACCAGCGTCAGCACCTCCTCCTCTTCCAGACCGGTCGAGGCGGCAAGCGATTTGCGCCCGGCACGATCGCGCCCTTTTTCAAGCAGGCTGCCGAAGTTCCTGACTCCCGCCCTGATGAGCTTCATCGCATGAGCTTCCGGAACACCCTCGAAGGAAGCGACATCCGGAGCAGAATCGCCGGAAGATTCCCCTGCAACAGGATTTGCCTGTAACAGTTCGGGAGCCTTTGCGCTGACGGTAAGGGAGATTCGTTCGGGTTTCGCTGCCGGCTTCGGCATCGCAAGGAACGGCACCTTGACGGGCAACGCACCGAGCAGCGCCATGAACTGTTCCCTCAGCGGTATCATTTTCGGCCCTTCGCTGAGAGCCAGCTGCACTGCTGCGCCTGCTGACTCGAGTACATCCCCCAGAGCTCCCGGACCGCCAAGCTCGCCCCGCTGTATCCTTCCGGCAAGGTTGGCGACTCCCGGCACAATCCTTGAAGCCGCATCACGCCCCATTTCGGCCCCGTAAGCGAACAGTCCCGGAGGATTCGAAAAGAGCAGGCGCTTTACCTCCTCGGGACGCGAGATCACCCTGACTGTGCCCTCTCCGATGATGGCAGCCTGACAGGCAAGCCGTCCTCCGGCCTCTATCTGACGCTCGGAAAGGAATGCCTTCTCGACATCGGAGAGCGAGGAGAGCTGGTCGCCCCCTTCCTGTACCGTCACGTAACAGGCCTGACAGATGCCATGCCCGCCGCATACGTAACCCACATGGCTGTGATTAAGTCTCGCGGCCTTGCCGAGAGTCTGCCCCGCCGAAACCTCGCACGGGATATCGTTGATATAGAGGTTCATGGTGTCGAAATTGTTGGTTGTTGGATAGCAATCGGGCTCTACATAATCCGGCATCGGCAACCCTTACTGGCCCTGCTGCGCCTTCATCTTCTCCCTCATCTGTTTCATCATCGCCTCCACCTCTTCGCGCTGTTTTGGAGAGGCTTCGTAATTCATGGTCGGCAACTCGGTTTTCGTGTAGCCTGCGGGCACCTCGAAAAGCGATGCGTCGAGCCCCTTTTTGTCGACACTGACCAGTTCGGTGGTGACGTTGGAGGGTGACTGCACCATCTTTACCGGAAAACCGTCATAACCGGCATCTTTCATCCGCTTGGCGAATTCCGGCATATCCTTTTCGCGCGTGCTCTGCATCCTCGCGAAGGTGGCATAGTCGAGCACATCCTTCGACACCCACATATCCGAAACGTTCTCGCCGTTGGTCACTCGGACATGCGTGCAGGAATAGCCGTTGACGGTCTCCTGGCCGAGATTCTCGATTTTCGCATTCTTGTAGAAATCGGAGTAGCCCTCCTGGGCAACCTCTTTTTTCATCTCGTCGGTATCGATGACCGTGTAGGTTTTGTTGGCTTCATTCACGATATAGACAAGATTCGGCGTTTTGGAGGGAGAAACGATCACCGTCTGCATGCCCGCAGGCATATTCCTGATGTTCGAAGTGCTCTCCATACGCACCCCTTCCTTGGCAATAAACATTCTCGTCTCGGTGGTTCCCGCCTCGGGAATGGTGGTTTTCATGGTGAGCACGCCCTCGAACTCACGGGAAAACGGCAGAATCGAACCGCCACCGCTCTCCGCCGCCGGCTTTTTACCTTCTTTCTGCTGGTTGCCGCACGCACCCAGCGAAAGAAGGGCGCAGATGGCAAGGAACACGACGGGAATAAGTTTACGCATGGTCGTATGATGTTTGAAGTTAGAGAAAGAAAAGCCGAAGCGCAACCGCTTGCTCAGGGACCGGAAAGGCGCTCGAACGAGTACACGAACGCAATGGTGCCGATCCGCGCGTTCAGCCCCATGACCGGTACGAGAAACAGGCTGCTGCCCTTTGCAAGAGGATAGGAAACAACCTGTTGCGACGAACTGTCCATACCGGGATAGAGCCCCGAAAACGCGCTTCCCTGAAGCTTCCTGTCCGAAGCAATCCGTACCGTACCTTCAGGATCGAGCAGCATGAGCACCTTGAACTGCTTTTTCCGTACCAGTTCGCTGAAATATTCGTCGATCTGCCCGTAATTTTCCTGCATCAGCTCCCTGCGCACCGCCCAAGCCAGAGGAACTGCAAAAAGCCTGATATCCGCGCGCTGCACCTCAATCGAGCGATCATCGAGGGAACGCTCGTACCGCTGCTTTTCAAGAGCCGCCTCTTCGGCGGCTTGTTTCACCTTCTGCTCTCCAAGAAAGTACACGACTGCGACGGCTCCGCAGAGCAGCAGCAGAAGCACCGGAACGGCAACGGAAAAGAAACGCTTCAACGGCAAATGTTTTACCGGCGGCGAAACAGAGAGATCCTTGTTATCCATGACGCAAAGGGCTTTACAGGTTAGCGAACAGGCAGACGGGCCAGGTAATACTCTTCCTTCTCCTGCATGAGGCGCCGCTCTTCCTCTGTCCGGTCGTCGTATCCGATCAGGTGGAGAGCGGAATGCACGCTCACACGCAGCAACTCCTGCAGGCCGTCCGTACCGAATCTCCTGGCGTTCTCCTCGACAACATCGAGCGAAATGTAGAACTCTCCCTCGATCCCGGCCTCTGAAGCGTCGCTGTAACGGAACGTGATGGTGTCGGTAGCGTAATCGTGCTGCAGGAACTCCCGGTTGATGCTTCGGATCATCTTTTTTCCGCAATAGACCGCAACAACATCCACCGGCGTGAACCCCTCCGCAGCCAGAACCCCCTCAACCAGTCTGCCGAGCAGCGCTTCGGGCAGCGGCTTCCTGGTAGTGTTAAAGATCTGCAGCGGCATAAGCAGTGCCATGGCAGGTGTTGATGAACGCGTCGATATGCTTGATACGGTTTTTATGAACCCTGAAGATCAGCTCGACCTCTTCATCAAGATAATGCTTTTCAATCACTTCTGCATGCTTGTAAAGATAGCCGATCAGCTTGTTGTTCGAAACGTGGGTACGGACTTTCCGCTCGACGAAATCCTGCGCAAGATGGTCGCTGATCACCTCTTTCAGGGCGGAGAGGTTGATGCCTCTCGACGCTGAAATGAATACCGCATCAGGATGGTTCCTGCGAAGCTCCCTGATCATTCCCGGATCCTCCAGGGCATCGATCTTGTTGAACACCTCGATAATGTTCTCGTGTTCGACACCGATCTCCCTGAGGGTTTCTCGGACCACCTGCATCTGTTCTCCGAAACCGGGATGACTCGCATCGACCACATGCAGGAGAAAATCGGCCTGCAGCACTTCGTCGAGCGTGGAGCGGAAACTCTCCACGAGATTATGAGGAAGCTTGCGAATGAAGCCTACCGTGTCGGAAAGCAGCACCAGTTTGTTGATCTTCAGTTCCAGACGCCTGGTCTTGGTATCAAGCGTGGCGAACAGGCGGTTCTCGGCAAACGCCTCCGCCTCAGGACAGAGCGCATTCATCAGCGTGGACTTGCCTGCATTGGTGTAACCCACCAGTGCTACGCCGGGAATCAAGCGGCGGCCGCGTGTCTGGGTATCGTGCTGCAGCGAAACCTCCCGCAGCTTTTTCTTCAGCCACGAAATCCTGTTGCGCACCAGCCTTCGGTCGGTTTCGATCTGCGTTTCACCGGGACCCTTGGTGCCGATGCCTCCCTTCTGTTTCGACAGATGGGTCCACTGTCCCGAAAGCCGGGGCAGCATGTACTCGAGCTGTGCGAGTTCGACCTGCATTTTCGCGCGTGCGGATTTCGCGCGTATGGCGAAAATCTGCAGGATGAGGCCGGTCCGGTCGATCACCTTGCACTCGAAAACCCGTTCGAGATTCCTCGCCTGAACCGGAGAAAGGTCATCGTCGACAATGACGATATCAACCTCCTTCTCCTGTATGAGCGAGACCAGCTCATCGACCTTGCCCTTGCCGATGTAGTAAGCCGGATCGCGCTGCCGCCTCTCCTGGATGATGGAAGCAAGCACGTCCGCCCCTGCAGTATCGGCAAGAAAGGAGAGCTCTGAGAGGTACTCCTCGACTTGCTGACGCGGAACCTCCGGGGGTGAACATAAACCAAGAAGCACCGCCCGTTCACGGGGACGGTCAAGCCGGGATGTATTCAATATGATCGGTAAGCGGTTAGGTAACTACAGAAAATACAAGACGCTGTTATTATGGCGTTTTGCGATATTTGACGCATTGTTTTATCTTGACACGACATCGAGAAAAACGTTTCACTATCATTAAAAGTTACACATTTTTGCTCTCATATGCACTCGGGGGTCTGCCCGCATGAACGGCATCGACCGATGTCCGGGCATGTTTATTCACCGGAGCATCTATGGGAACAGGGTGGTGGGTGAACCACAAAGCAGGAACGTTGCATGAATTACCGATATAACGGACAAACTGCCGTGCAGGGCACAAAAGGAGCGCTCACCATCGAGAACGCATACCGGTATTGCCGCCAGATATCGAAACACCATGCGAAAACCTTCTATCTGGCCACGCTGTTCCTTCCGAAACGCCAGCAGAATCCGATTTTTGCGATTTATGCCCTGCTCCGGACCGTTGACGACCTCGTCGATCTGGCCGAGGACAAGCTCACCAACGGACTGATCACCCGGCAGGAGATCAACGGCATGCTGGAAAGCTGGAAAACCAGGCTGAAAAGCTGTTACCGGGGCGAGGTCGCCAACGACCCGATCATGATGGCGTGGCACGACACCCTGAAAACCTATCCCATACCGATCGAACTGCCGCTCGACCTCATGGACGGTGTGGCCATGGACATTGAGTTCAGAACATTCGAGACCTTCGACGATCTCTACGTCTACTGCTACAAGGTTGCATCGGTGGTGGGACTCATGACATCCGAGATTTTCGGTTACAGCAACCGGCAGGCGCTGCAGCACGCCATCGACCTCGGTATCGCCATGCAGCTCACCAACATCCTGCGCGACATCGGCGAGGATATCGACCGGGGCAGAATCTATCTCCCCATGGAGGACCTGCGGCGTTTCAGCTACAGTGAAGAGGAGTTCAAGCAGAAAACCATGAACCGGAACTTCGTCGAGCTCATGAAGTTCCAGATCGAACGTGCAAGAGGCTATTACCGCTCTTCGGAAAAAGGCATCCCCATGCTTGAAAGGGAGAGCCGTTTTGCCGTCATGGTCAGCAGTGAAAACTACAGCAACATCCTCAAGGCCATCGAGGAGAACAATTACGATGTCTTTTCCCGCAGGGCATACCGCTCGTTCTACCAGAAAATCAGCACGATTCCGGCGATCTGGTATAAAACGAGAGTATCGTAACGCCCCGTCACCCGCAAAACCTTCAGGCTTTCGCCCTTGAGAAGAATTACCCTTATTCATTTCAACCGTCATCATGCCGAAAGAGAACCAGCAACAGGAACAACCACAGCAGCTTTCCCTCAACGACCAGATGCAGCGCCGCCACGAGGAGCGCCGGCACCTGATGGAATCGGGAGTAAACCCCTACCCCTGCACCTTCGATGTTACCGCATATGCCGCCGATGTCCTGGCTACCTTCCGGGAAGAGGAACAGCTGCCCGTCTCGGTTGCCGGGAGAATCATGACCATCCGCAAGATGGGCAAGGCATCGTTCTTCCATATCCAGGACGCCACGGGACGTATCCAGATCTATCTGAAAAAGGACGAGGTGGGCGAGAAGGCATACAGCACGTTCAAACTGCTCGACATCGGGGACATCGTCGGCGTCAAAGGGTACAGCTTCAGGACGAAAACCGGCGAGATATCGGTGCATGCACAGGCGTTCGAGCTGCTCAGCAAATCGCTGCGCCCCATACCGGTAGCCAAGGAAAAGGAGGTCGACGGACAGAAGGTGGTGTATGACGCCTTCAGCGACAAGGAGCTTCGCTACCGCCAGCGCTACGTCGACCTCATCGTGAACCCCGAAGTACGCCAGACCTTCATCAGGCGTTCTGCCATCGTCGCTTTCATTCGCCAGTTCTTCACCTCGAAAGGGTGGCTCGAAGTGGAAACCCCGATCCTGCAGCCGATCTACGGCGGGGCGGCAGCAAGACCGTTCACCACCCATCACAACGCGCTCGACATGCAGCTTTACCTGCGCATCGCAAACGAGCTGTACCTGAAGCGACTGATCGTGGGCGGCTTCGACGGGGTGTTCGAGTTCGCCAAGGATTTCCGTAACGAAGGCATCGACCGTTTTCACAACCCGGAGTTCACCCAGGTCGAGCTGTATGTTGCCTACAAGGACTACAACTGGATGATGGAGCAGGTAGAGGAACTGCTCTACCGCACCGCGCTCGCCGTGAACGGATGCGATACCGTGAGCTTCCTCGGAAGCGAGATTTCGCTGAAACCCCCCTTTCGCCGGCTCACCATCGCCGACTCGATCAGGGAGTATTGCGGTGTTGATATCGACGGGAAAAACGAACAGGAGTTGCGCTCGACCGCAAAGGATCTCGGCCTTGAACTCGATCCGAAAATCGGATCGGGAAAAATCATCGACGAAATCTTCGGGGAGTTCGTTGAACCCAGGCTCATCCAGCCGACCTTCATCACCGACTACCCCACTGAAATGTCGCCTCTGGCCAAGGAGCACCGCTCGAAACCTGGCCTTGTGGAGCGGTTCGAACTGATCGCGGGGGGCAAGGAGCTGTGCAACTCCTTCTCGGAGCTGAACGACCCGGTCATCCAGCGCGAACGACTCGAAGCCCAGGCAAAGCTTCGCCTTCGCGGCGACGATGAAGCCATGATCGTGGATGAGGACTTCCTCAGAGCGCTCGAATACGGCATGCCGCCCTGCGCTGGCCTCGGCATAGGCATTGACCGGATGGTGATGGTGCTCTGCGGCCAGGAGTCGATACGCGACGTCATTTTCTTCCCGCATCTGAAACCGGAGTGAGAGGCGGCCTTCACATCACAAGCAAACCCGGCCTCAGCTCCTGCTGATTACCTGCACACCCCGGCAAATACCGGGGTGTGCGCATTTCAGGCACTCCCGCCCCAGGAACTCTGTACAACCGTTTTGAGCCTTCATAAACAGGAGTGCACATGAAACCTTACAAGACGGAGAGGATCATGACATCGACATTATCGGATTATTCCGGGCTTATTATTGCAGCACACGAACCGCCATGCCTCTCGATCTACCAGAAAACCCACCGCTCTCATCGCGACAAGGTGCGATTCTATACCGGCACAAAACATGCCCTCGATCGTGTCGATCTGGCCGGCTCCGTTCCGCAGACCCTGGTCGAGGCTCTCGGAGAAGAGATAACCCCGCCACACCAGACCGTAGCTTCTTACGGGGGCACCAAAGGTAACGCCATGCATCATGGACACGGCTCGAGGAAAGACGAGGAGGAGATCGATACCCTGCGATTTTTCCGGATGGTGGACAAAAGCGTGCTTGAACATCATTCGCAGCGCTCGCAACTGCCGCTTATTCTCGCCGCCCTGCCGGAAAATCAGGGTCGTTTCCGCCGTATCAGCCAGAACACCTTGCTTCTCGACGATGGCATCGCAACGAATCCCGACAGCATTCACGATAATGCGTTCCATGAACAGGCCTGGGCCATTATCGAACCGCAACTGCAACACCGGCTCCATGCAATGCTCGAAGAGTATTCGGAGGCCCTCCCGAAAGGCATTGGCTCCGAAGATCTCGAAAAAATAGCTGCTGCTGCGGCAGCCGGCAGGGTCTCGGTGTTGTTCATCAACAACGATGTCAGGATTGCGGGGCTTCTTGACAGGCAAACGGGAGTGATTTCGGTGGACAGGCAGGAACTCCACGGTGCAAGTGACCTGCTTGATGACCTCGGTGAACTGGTGCTCAGAAACGGCGGGAAAGTAGTTGTCCTGCCATCTGAAAAGATGCCTGCCGAAGCGGGTTTCGCGGCAACGTTCCGCTATTAGGCCGAAACCCCGGGTCCGCCCCCTGCAGAAACGTTGCGGTACGGCAAAATCCGGCTTTTTGTGGTTATATTGTCAGAATGAATCGTCGAGGCCGGCAAGGTTCCACTACTCCACTCAACGCCAGTAGCGGAAAACATGTCAATGCTGACGAGCTCCCTTCAACATCCAGACCAGGCCCTTATGAACCCGTTCTGGTACCGTTTCCAGCAGCTCTCGCTCCCTGAACTTGTCGCCGGGGGTGAAAACGAGCAGACCGAGTTCAAGAGACTCGTGCACTCTCCGTCGAAAATCGCCAAACCCATCACGGCTTTCGCCAACAGCACGGGAGGCGTCATCCTGATCGGGGTGGACGACGACAGGCGAATCGTCGGCATTCACAGCGAGAAGGAAACCCTTGAAATCATCCATGAAGCCTTCCGGTTCCACATCGATCCGGAACCGGAAATCGACATCTACGTCGAGGAGTTCAAACGCCGGCTTGTACTCATGGTGTTCGTACCCGAAAGCCCCGACAAGCCGCACTACCATATCGAGCGCACCACCGACCCCCGAACCCGGATACCTGTAACGGAAAAACGGGTCTACACCCGCGAAGGAAGCCGCAACCGCTCCCTGTGCGACGACAGGATCGCACTCATGCAGTCGAAGAAAAATCCCCTGAAACTTTCGTTCGGCGCCGGAGAAAAGCAGCTCTTCGGCTACCTTCGGGAGCACCGGCAGATAACCGCGGAGGGCTACGCAGAAATAGCCGGCATATCGCTCCGGAAAGCAAGGGAAATCCTTATCGCGCTGGTGCGCTCGGGGGCGATCGTGCTCCTCAGCGAGGGAAAACGGAGCTATTACGCGCTGACGGCTCAGGCGATGCCGTAATAGCCGCGATACCACTCGACAAACCGCCTCACCCCGTCCTCAACCGGTGTTTCCGGCTTGTAGTGCACATCCTGCATCAGTTGCCCGACATCGGCATAGGTATCGGGCACATCGCCAGGCTGCATGGGCAGGAACTCCTTTTCAGCGGTTTTGCCGAGCTCGCGTTCAAGCGCTCCGATGTAGTCCATCAGGTTGACCGGCTTGCTGTTGCCGATGTTGTACACCCTCCAGGGAGCACGGCTCGAACCGGGATCGGGATGCAGCCCTGTCCACTCGGGGTTGCATTCCGCCGTGTGGTCGAGCGTGCGGATCACCCCCTCGACGATATCGTCGATGTAGGTGAAGTCGCGCCGGTGTTTTCCGTAGTTGAACACCTTGATGGGCCTGCCGCCGAGAATGGCGTCGGTAAAGAGAAAAAGCGCCATATCGGGGCGACCCCAGGGACCGTAAACGGTAAAGAAGCGCAGTCCGGTTGCGGGAATATTGTAGAGATGGCTGTAGGTGTGCGCCATCAGCTCGTTGGCTTTCTTGCTGGCCGCATAGAGGGAGAGCGGATGATCGACGTTGTCATGCACGGAAAAGGGCATGGTTTCGTTGGCACCGTAAACCGAACTCGACGAGGCGTACACAAGATGCTGTACCCCGTTGTGTCGGCACCCTTCGAGAATGTTCAGGAAGCCCTGGATGTTGCTGTCGATGTAGGCGTGCGGATTCTGGAGCGAATAACGCACCCCGGCTTGCGCCGCGAGGTTGACCACCTTGTCGAATTTCCCGTCGCGGAACAGCCTTTCCATCTCCTGCCGGTCGGCAAGATCGGTTTTCACGAACCGGAAATCCGCGTGCGTCTGAAGCAGCCCGAGCCGGGCCTCTTTCAGGCTCACGTCGTAGTAGTCGTTCATGTTGTCAAGACCTGTGACACAGTCCCCTCTTTCAAGAAGCCGCCGGCAGACATGAAAACCGATAAAACCCGCAGCACCGGTAACAAGAACATTCATCGTTAACAGCATTAATGGTGAAACAAGCCGGGATCAGTTCCCGAATTTCAGGAAAATAAAAAAAGAACCCGCCATTTTTTCCGCAAAGAAAAAAAGCTCTCATCCGCAGAGACCTCAAAGGGTCGAAAAATGCCAGAAAATCAAACCCGGACACAAAACACAAAACTTGACTCTATCCTCACGATGAACTATCATGCAGGAAAAAAACCTGACCTGAGAGAAGAGCATATGACCGGTCGCAGGAAAAACCGCCTGAAGCTTTTTGCCCTGCCGCTCACGCTGCTGCTTTGCGGAGCCGCCGATCCGGAGAAGGCGAAAACCGCGGAGGATTACTACTGGAGCGCAAAGAACAAATACCACAACGGCGAGTTCATGGAAGCGGTAGAGGATTACGACAAGGCCGCCGAACTGGCTCCCGGCGTGGCGAAAATCTACGGCAGCCGGGCTGCTGCCAAACGCAAGCTCGGCGACAGGGAGGGAGCGCTCTCCGATGCACGCACCGCCGCCCGGCTCGGCGACAGGGACGCCCAGCGCATCCTGCGCACGCTCGGCTACGACTGGTAGCATCAGGAATCGTTCCCTTCGTTTTTTCCGCAAAAAGTCGTTAGATTGGCGGTTTTCAGCGCCCCCTTCCGGGTGCCACTTATTTCATCACTACCTGTGCAATTCACCCTTTCCGCTACCGACCCTCACTCTGCCGCACGGTGCGGTGTGCTCCAATCGGATCACGGCGCCATCCCGACCCCGATCTTCATGCCGGTCGGCACGAGAGCCAGTGTAAAATCCGTGCCGACCGGCCTCCTGAAAGAGCTTGACGTCCGTATCATTCTCGCCAACACCTACCACCTCTACCTGAAACCCGGCAATGACATCATCCGCAAAGCAGGAGGAGTGCACCGGTTCATGAACTGGAACGGACCGCTCCTTACGGACAGCGGAGGCTACCAGGTGTACTCGCTCTCCGAGCTGCGCAGGAT
The DNA here is from genome assembly GCA_016866305.1 of Chlorobiota bacterium. Taxonomy (GTDB): domain Bacteria; phylum Bacteroidota; class Chlorobiia; order Chlorobiales; family Chlorobiaceae; genus Chlorobium. The sequence goes on from VGMX01000004.1 coordinate 91,674, forward strand.
CACCGAGGCAGGGGTCACCTTCAAGTCGCACATCGACGGATCGAAGCTGCAGTTCACGCCGGAAAACGTGGTGGATACCCAGCGCATCATCGGCAGCGACATCATGATGCTGCTCGACGAATGCCCTCCTTCGACCGCCGAGCGAAGCTACGTGGAGAAGTCCGGAGAGCTCACCATCCGTTGGGCCGAACGCGCCAGAAAACACTTTCTCGGAACCACCCCGCTCTACGGGCACAAGCAGTACCAGTTCGGCATCACGCAGGGGGGGGTGCACGCGGATTTACGCACCATCTCCTCGAAAGCACTCGTGGATCTCGATTTCGACGGCTATGCGGTGGGCGGCATGGCGGTGGGAGAACCCGCCGAAGCGATGTACCGTGTGCTCGAGCTCTCGCACACGCTGCTGCCTGAGCGCAAGCCGCGATACCTCATGGGTGTGGGCACGCCGGAAAACATCCTCAACGCCATCGAACGCGGTATCGACATGTTCGACTGCGTGATTCCCACCCGCGAAGGGCGAAACGGCCGGGTCTATACCCGCAAAGGCCCCATGAACCTGCGCTCGGCCAGGTACGCCGAGGATTTCCGGCCAATCGACGAAGGGTTCCCGAACGAGGTGTGCCGGAGCTACTCGCGCGCCTATATCCGACACCTTTTGAACGTGGGAGAGATTTTCGGCCTCACACTCTGCACCATGCAGAACATCTCCTTCTTCATGTGGCTCACCTCAACCGCCCGGACAGAGATACAGAACGGCACCTTCACGGCATGGAAGGATGAATTTCTCCGCGAGTTCAACAGCAATCCCGACAGGTAATATCATGCGAAAAGTCTTTCTCCTGAGCCTCGGCTGCTCGAAAAACACCATCGATTCCGAGCGCCTCATGGCACAGGCCACAGCGAGCGGCATGAGCTTCAGCGACTTGCCGGACGATGCCGACATCATCATCATCAACACCTGCGGCTTCATCCGGGACGCCAAGGAGGAATCCATATCGGAAACCCTTGCGGCCATCCGGAAGAAAGAGGAGGGCAAGGTGCAAAAAGTGTACGTGATGGGGTGCCTGCCGGAGCTGTACCGCAGAGAACTCAGGGAGGAGATGCCCGAAGTTGACGGATTCTTCGGCACGCGAGAGCTGCCGGAGGTACTTGCCGCCATCGGAGCCGGGTACCGCGAGGAGCTTCTTGACAGCCGGATTCTGCTCACACCGCCCCACTACACCTTTCTGAAAATCGCCGAAGGATGCAACCGGCAGTGCTCCTTCTGCTCGATCCCGAAAATCCGCGGACACTACCGGAGCCAGTCGCCCGACCAGCTCCTGCGCGAAGCATCACTGCTTGAAAAGCAGGGTGTCAAGGAACTGAACCTCATCGCACAGGACATCAGCATGTACGGGTATGATCTCGAAGGGAAATCCCTATTGAACGATCTCGTTTTGCAGCTTTCGGACATGGAGTTCCGGCGCATCCGCCTGCTCTACGCCTACCCGCTGAACTTCCCGATGGAGGTGATCGACACCATGCATGAGCGGAAAAACATCTGCAACTACCTCGACATGCCGCTGCAGCATATCAATGACCGCATCCTGCGCTCCATGAACCGGGGCATCGATTGTGCCGGAACCCTCCGGCTGCTCGAATCCATACGCGAACGGAACCCCGGCATCCGGCTCCGCACCACCATGATCGTGGGCTACCCCGGAGAAACCCGCGAGGAGTTCCGTGAACTGCTGCGGTTCGTCGAAGAGAGCCGCTTCGACCGACTCGGCTGCTTTCCCTACTGCCACGAGGAGTACTCGCCCGCATACCTGCTCGAAGACGATGTGAGCCCCGAAGAAAAACAGGATCGCGTGGCGGAACTCATGGAGCTGCAGGAATCCATTTCGCAGAAGAAGAACCGGGAGTACGAGGGCCGGGAAATCGAGGTGCTGGTGGACCAGATTGAGGACAGTATGGCCTTCGGACGCACCGAGTACGACGCACCCGAAGTGGATAACGAATGCATACTCGAAACCGCCGGTTTTGACGTCCGGCCCGGCATGTTCTGCCGGGCAATGATTACTGATTCAACGCCATACGATCTCGAAGGCGAGGTTACGGAAATCGGATAGCCCTTCGCATCGGGAGCAGGTGCCGGCTTCAACCCGGGCCGCTGACTCCAGTATGGAGTTCACGGCAAACGCCCGCAACGAGTCGCTCGCAAGATTGCCGCTCTCGTCGAACAGGTTCGCGACATTGCCGATATGTCCCGTGGGCTGCTGCATGACCGGAACATTCAAGCCTTTCAATCCGTGACCAATATCTTTTGTCCCACGTCACCAGTTCACCAGAAACATATCGAGAGTAACCGGTTCGAATGGAACAATCTTTCCTGTCGAGAATTACCTTCACTTGCGTTCTTTCAGCTTTTCAATATTCTCCAGCAACTCGTCGTTGCCGAGCCCTTCGAGCGGGAGATGCAGCCATTCGGGCTCGTGCCTGTCGGGGCGGATGAACTCGACCCGCATGACGGGCGGACGCTGTCCTGTCGGGTCGATGTCGAAACCGACACTCCTGATGAACTCGGCGGTTGACTCTGCAAGGCGCATCTGTGCTTCGCATGCGGCCTGGAGCGGCCCGCCGATAAGATCCGCCATCGGCAGTCCCCTGAATTGATCTTCCATATTTACAAGCATTGCGGTTCATGGTTTGGGGTTCCCTGAATGCAGACACGAACTTCAACGATATTTTTCAGGAAGTTACGGCGTATTCCCGTCATGAACAAGCCGATACGAACGCGAAACGCGAGGTTCTCACCCTGCGCTGCCGATATGCCTCCCCCTACAAAAAAAATCCCGGCATGCAGCCGGGAGTCGCAGAAAACCTTTCAGCGCCTGAATCATTCGCCCTCGCCCACCGGCTCCGTTGAGGTGGAGAGGAATCCCCTGCCCTGTGCGAAATAGATGTAAAGTGGCTTTTCGTTGCGCAACACATCGATGACGTTCCCGAACATGGATGAGGGCAGATGCATGCGGATGATGCCTCCGCTCTCGTAATCGTTCTCGAAGGTCATGCCTGGATCGTTGAAGCGAACATACGCCGCAGTCTTGCCATCCGGCCCGTACAGGGAAATCTGTGCTCGGTTGGTCTGGTAGCCGTCAGGGCTGCCGTAGAACAGCACATGGTAGTTTTTGATTTCGATGGTCATGGCGGGGGTCCTCCTGTTTTACCGTTTAGGGGAAATCGGTCATACTTCGGAAACTACAGGAAAAGGGAGTTGGTGCTCCTGATTGCAAAGTAATCATAAAAACAGAGAAGGCAATCACAACAGCGGCATGAGAATCCGAAATGTCGGGGGAAGCGACCAGAAGCAGGAGAGCGCCGACATGATGCCTGCCGTGGCTACCGAAAGCGCCGGAATGCCGGGCCACCCTGCGGCGAACGGCATGGCCGAGATCGCGAACGCTGCCGCAGCAAGAAAAGAGGGCCCGGCGACATGCCAGCGCCGCTCCAGCGTTCGGTCGGAGTGCATGCCGTTGAGCACCATCACCACAAGAAAATACACCCCGCTGAACCCCCATACTTTCGGGTTTTTCATGGCCGAGCCTACCGTATGCGATGCATGTCCCCTTCGGCGCAAATCCTCCTCACGAGCCGCCCTCTCCATCATCAGATCCTTTTCCTCGCACGTGAGCCAGGCTGCTTCCGCCGGTCTGTCGTCAAGCCAGAAAAGCACCACGATGCCCATCACTGTCGAGGGCATCCCTTCGAGCAGGAACAGCCACTGCCAACCCTGCAGCCTGCCGAAACCATCAAGCCCGTCGAGAATCGCCCCGGAAACCGGGCCGCCAACCACACCGGCTACAGCCACCGCGGTCATGAACCATGCCACCATCCTTGCCCGGTACTCCGACGGAAACCAGTTGGTGAGGGAGAGAATGATGCCGGGAAAGAAACCTGCTTCTGCCACTCCGAGCAGGAAGCGCAGCAGGTAGAACATGTGCTCGTTTGCCACGAACAGCTGCAGACTGGCCACAATGCCCCAGGTGATCATGATCCGCGCGATCCAGATTCGCGCACCGACTCTTGATAGAATGATGTTGCTCGGCACTTCGAAAATGAGGTAACCGATAAAGAAGATGCCCGCTCCGGTGCCATAGGCGATGTCGCCGATGCCGAGGTCGGAGGACATTTGCAGCTTAGCAAAGCCAACGTTCACGCGATCAAGGTAGGCAAGGATGTAGCAGAAAAAGAGAAACGGCAAGAGCCGCCTTGCAGCCTTTCGATAGGCCGCCTGTTCGAGTGCCGGTGGTGAAAAGGAATGCATGACAGGGGGCAGGAGGGTTATGGTTATCGGGAAAACGGATCGCTACAGCGCCCGGTTGAGAAAATCCACCATCGGTTTCACGGTGCGGTACAGTACCGCAAGCCCCGGTGCGAAACCTGCCGAGGTTACTTCAGTATCGCTGAAAAACCGTTGGGTGTAATACCCCTTGTATTTGAGGAATTCGATGGCCGGGTCGTCGGCATCGTACCCTTTCGGAGGCCGTTTCAGCAGTCCGGAAGGCAGCACTCCACCGGGAAATTCATGACGGAACGATTCCTGCGAAATGATCGAGCGCCACTCACCGAACTGCCCGCCGATCTCTTCGCGCAGGCGATCCAGCACAACGGGCTCCGGCATGTAGACACCGCCGCCCGCAAACGACTCTCCGTCAGGGCCGACATGCACGTAGTAGCCACCGAACGGACTCTTGCGTCCTCCCCGGTTAATAAACACGAAAAAGTTGGTTTTGTAGGGCGATTTGTCGCGGGAGAAGCGCACGTCGCGATAAATGCGCATGATGCAGTTTTTGGGATCGAGACCCGACGCGGCGACGGTGCTGTCGAAGCCCGAAATTTCCCTGAGCAGATGCGCCGCGAGGCCCAGTACCTCCCCGTACGCATCCTGGTACTCCGGCTTGTGCAGCTCGAACCACTCGCGGGTGTTGGCTGCCTTCAGGCTTCGGAGAAACGAGAGTGTCGATGGTGTTATCATGGCATCCATATCACGAAAATTGACCTGTGCAAAATGGTTTCAGGAGCCCTGCAGGGATTTCTGTCTCAACACAACGTTATCAAAAGCCACGGAAACCTGCATGGGATTCCAGGCGGATATCTCAATGCCGGTTACACCTGACAGACTGGAGCTGTCCAGCACTTCCCCGACTTTTGTGCCGTTAATAAAGACAGAAATTCTCGAACCTTCGGCAAGAATGCCGATTCGGTTCTTCTGGAACGGATTGAAGTTTTCAATATGCGTCCAGTTAATCAGGTCCCGGAAAACACCGTTCGCATTGTAGCAAAGCGTATATTGGCCGTTATCTGCTGCCCTCAGAACATAATAACCGTTTCCGTCAGCACGGAAATACAACCCCGCACTGACGCTCTGACTGTTTGTCGATATGATCTGCACCTGGGCCTCGAGATAGAAATCATTCACCGGCGAGTACGGTGAAGGTATCCTGAAGATATCCGGCTGTCCGAAATTGACGGCGACCATATATTGACCCCCAAGCTGGCTCGTCTGTGCAGTCAGCAGATTTCCCGAATAGGGGCCGCAATACCATCTGCAGGGCAGAACGGAAAAATCGTCCCCGGCGGTTACCGCCCATTGTGGTGGAGCAGGTATGACTGCCCCGGTCGAGTCTGCCGTGTGGTCCGAGCCACTGTACTCGCTCCCCGGATTGAAAAACATGTACAACACCCCGGCCAGCACGACAATAACGGCTGCAGCGGCAAACAGCACCGCCCGGTTCTTCCTGTTTATCTCTTTGTCCGTGCCGGGGTTCTTCTCTCCTGAATCGGCACGAAAGGACTCTTCTCCGAACCGGCTGGAGAGGCGTTCTTCCTGCTTTTCCTCTGCTGAAAACAGCGCCTGCTTCCTGGCACCCGGCCCGACTTTCCCTGCAACGCCATCTGTTTCAGAGGCAAGGATATCGGCGACCTGGTTTCCGATCTTGCTGTACAGATCATCCCTGTCCCGGAGTTTTTCAAGCAGCTTGATGGCATCCTGCCGTTCACTTTCCGAATGCAGTTTCTCTTTCAGCTTCACCAGGATCGAGGCCTGCTGTTCGAACGACATGGGATCTGAAGACCTGATGACGGAAAAAAGCTCATCGATATACGAAACCGGCACCTCCGGCTCTTCAGGCATGACTTCGGGCAGGGCAGTGCTCTCCGGCAGGGAGTCAAGAGCCGAGACGAGCCTCATGAAGGCATGTTTGTCCGCCGCGCGGTAATCGACGAACTGCACCTCTTTCAGTTCCTTCGGAAGCAGGTTGATGGCAACACCGTCCGCCACGAGCACCGGAAGGATGTTCTTGCCGAGCCCGTAGGCATAGATGTACTCGCGGGAACAGGCTTCCGACTCCAGAGACTCTGCAGAGAGCGCGAAGAGAAACACGTCGCACTCCCGGATATTTTTCAGTATCTCGTTCCACCACTGCTGGCCGCCCGTCAGCTTCTGGTCGATCCACAGCTCGTAATTCGAAAGCTCCTTCAGATCGGCGATCAGTGCCTGCAGCGTCTCCTTTCTGCGTTCACTGTAACTGAAAAAGATTTTTTTCATGATGCCCATCCCTGGTTAAAAAGAAATCTCAAACGACAGATATGCGGAAAACCTCATGGGGAAACGTGCTGAAAGCGAAATCATCCGATCCGCACCCCTGCGCCAATGTGCATAAGCCAATCGTGCAGCCGTTCGAACCCGCTCCACAGTTCACCGGAAACACCGGTAACGGTAAAAAAAACGCCACCGGACCGGAAACGACCAAAACGAATACAAGAAACACGGCAATGCTTTTGAGCGACATCGAGACACGTTTTCCGGAGAGCACGATATCTCTGACCCATAAAAATGAGATATGCAGCGCTGCGGTAACTCCCGCAATACTCAGGCCAAGACGCTGTACATGCTCATTCAAAAAGAGAAAACCGGCAGCAAGCAGCAGCATCTCGAAAAGATAGAGAAGCTTGAGCCAGTGTTTGAATACAAGGCTGCACAAGTGCATGGTGCAGCTCAACGAACTTTTCCGGCGGACAGTTTGTCCGCCGGAACCTACAGGAATCACTGTTCCCGGTTCAGCCGGCTATGGTGCCGACCATAAAAAAAGTAGATGGCTATGCCGATGAGCAGCCAGACCAGCAGCCTGATCCAGTTTTCGGCGGGCAGCGCGAACATCAGCATGAGGCAGGTGAGAATGCCGGCTATCGGCACGAAGGGTACGAACGGAACCCTGAAGGGACGCTCGGCTTCGGGGTGCTTGCGGCGCATGATGAGCACTGCGGAGCAGACCACCACAAATGCGAAAAGCGTGCCGATGTTGACCAGTTCGGCAAGCAGGCGAAGCGGAAGCAGTCCCCCCATGATGGCCACGAACATTCCGGTGAGAATGGTTGATTTCCAGGGTGTGCGGAATTTCTCGTGAATCGCGCCAAAGATGTTTTTCGGCAGCAGTCCGTCGCGCGCCATGGCAAGAAAGATGCGTGGCTGGCTGAGCATCATGACGAGCAGCACGGAGGTGATGCCCGCAATCGCGCCGAGCGAAATGATGAAGTGCGCCCAACCCAGACCAACGCGACTGAAGGCGTTCGAAACCGGAGCGTCGATATTGATTTCATTGTAGGGCACCATGCCGGTAATGACCGCTGCGACAGCGATATAGAGTACCGTGCAGATGATGAGGGATGCAATGATGCCGGTAGGGATGTCTTTCTGGGGATTGCGCGCCTCTTCGGCATGGGTGGAGATTGAATCGAAGCCGATATAGGCAAAAAAAATCATCGCCGCTCCGGCCAGCACGCCGACAGGAGCCCCTCCAATTCCGGGGTCGCCAAGCACGATGTGGCCGAAAACGCTCAGACCCGCATAACCGAAAGGAGCGAACGGCTGCCAGTTCTCAGGGTTCACATACTGCGCACCCAGAACGATGACAAGCAGCACGATGGCCACCTTGACGATTACCATTGCGGTATTGAATCCGGAGCTCTCCCTGATGCCCTTGACGAGAATCACCGTGATGATCCCGGCTATCAGCACCGCCGGCAGATCGAAAAGCGAGCCGGTCAGGGCAAGTGCTCCGGAATCGGGGTTGAAATCGAGCGGCGCACGGGAAAAAAGTTCGGGCACACCGAGCCCGAAAATACCGATGAAGTCCTGGAAGTAGTGCGACCAGCCGTGTGCCACGGTGGCCGATGCGACGGCGTATTCAAGAATCAGGTCCCAGCCGATGATCCATGCGAACAGCTCCCCGAGCGTGGCATAGGCATAGGTGTAGGCCGAACCGGCTACCGGCACCATGGAGGCGAACTCGGCATAGCAGAGCGCAGCGAAAATGCAGGCGAGTCCGGCGACAGCGAAAGAGAGCGTGACGGCGGGACCTGCCTTGTCGTGAGCAGCCACGCCGATCAGCACGAAAATGCCGGTGCCGATGATGGCCCCGACACCAAGACTGGTAAGCGCCGCGGGACCGAGAATCCTGTTCAGGCGGTGTTCGCCTTTCATCTCTTCGAGCAGCAGCGCAAGCGGTTTTTTCCTGAAACTGTTCTTCAAGGGTGTTCTGCAATTATGTTGATGGTCGAAAAGCCGGTGTACAAGCCGTAATTAACGCATTTTCAGGCTATCGGCCTAAAAAGTGCCGGAGAAAACGAACAGGATACCAGAACGGGATACATCTCCTACAGCACTTTTTTGCGAATAAGCAGCTTGACCAGCTCGATTGCAGGAATGACGGTGAGGGATGCGAGCAGCACGACAAGCCAGTCCTCGGGGGTGAGGAAAAAGGTGCTGAACACCCGTTCAAGAAACGGCACGGTGATGATGCAGGCAAGCAACACCAGTTCCCACAGGATGGCGACATTCAGCCATCGGTTCGCGAACGGACTGTGGTAGATCGGTTTCGTTTCAGAACGGAAGTTGTACGCCTTGAAAAACTGGATCAGTACAAGCGACACGAAGGTCATTGTCATGGCTTCCTGCAGGGAGCGGCCGGAATGGAGCGCCCAGTGGAAAAGCGACATGTTCACTACGGTGGACCAGATGCCGCCGGCAAGCATGAGCGCGAGAACGGGACGGGTGAAGATGCCCTGCCGGGGATCGTTGGGACGGCGTTGCATGATCCCTTTTTCGGGAGGATCAACAGCGAGAGCGAGCGCGGGCAGACCGTCCGTGGCGAGATTGACGTAGAGTATCTGTACTGCTGTGAGCGGAAGAGGAAGACCGAAAAGCGAAGCGCCTGCCATAAGCCCGAGTTCACCGATGTTCGAGGACAGCAGATAGGTCAGGTATTTCTTGATATTGTCGTAGATCCCCCGCCCCTCTTCTATGGCGGCCACAATTGAGGCGAAATTGTCGTCGGTCAGCATCATGGCCGAAGCCTCCTTCGAGACGTCGGTACCGGTTATACCCATCGAAATGCCGATGTCGGCTTTTTTCAGTGCCGGAGCATCGTTAACGCCGTCACCGGTCATGGCCACAATTTCACCGTTCTTCTGCAGCGCCTCGACGATCCGCAGCTTGTGCTCGGGAGCGACGCGGGCAAAGACGCTGATACCCCCAACTGAACGCCGCAGTTCGTCGTTATCCATCTCCTGGAGCACCGCGCCGGTCATCACTCTGCCGTCACGCAGGATACCGAGCTCGCGGGCGATGGCTTCGGCTGTGACCGGATGATCGCCGGTGATCATGACCGGGCGGATACCGGCCTCGATGCTGTGCTGCACCGCACCGGCGGCCTCTGGACGGGGAGGATCGATCATACCGGCGAGGCCCAGAAAAACCAGATTCCCGGAAGCCTCCTGAAGCCTTGCACCGGGCTTTTCGGCCAGAGCGAGAACCCGCAGCGCCCTGCGACCCATGGCTTCGGCCTCGGCAAGCACTTGCGCCCTCCTGACGGTATCGAGAGGATGCAGACCGTCGCCATCGAGATATCCGGTACAATCATCGAGGAGAACCTCAGGCGCACCCTTGACGAATGCATTCGGTTCGCCCTGGTCATCATGCACCGTGACCATGCGCTTCGTCTCGGATGAGAACGGCAGTTCTTCAATGCGGGGAAAGCGATTTTTCACCTCTGCGATGTCAAACCCGGCCTTTGCGGCAGCCACAAGCAGCGCTCCCTCGGTGGGGTCACCGGTTATCTCCCAATGGCCTTCCGGGTTTTTCCGGAGCCGGGAGTCGTTGCAGAGCACTCCGGCAGTGAGCAGGCGCTGCAGGGTACCGGGAACGGGACCTCCTCCCTGAGCCGTGAATGAGCCTTCGGGAATGTAACCCGAACCGCTTACATCGATCGTGATGCCGGAAATGTGAATAACGCGGATGGTCATTTCGTCTCGCGTCAGCGTGCCGGTCTTGTCGGAACAGATCACCGTGGTGCTGCCGAGCGTCTCGACAACCGGCAGACGCCGCATGAGCGCGTTTCGCCTCACCATGCGCTGCACACCGAGGGCCAGCGAGATGGTCACCACTGCCGGGAGTGCCTCGGGAACGACGGCCACGGCAAGTGCTATGCCGAAAATCAGCATCTCGATGAAAGACTGACCCCGGAAAAGGCCGAGCGCCACGATGACGAGTACGATCACCAGCGCGGCGCGGGCAAGGGCCGCACCGACCTTGTCGAGGTTTTTCTGCAGCGGGGTTTTTTCGGTCTCGACCTGCTGGAGCAGCGTGGCGATCCTGCCGAACTCGGTCTGCATGCCGGTTGAGGCCACGACCGCCGATCCCCTGCCGTAACTCACCGTGGTTCCGGCAAACACCATGTTCCTGCGGTCTCCGGGTCCTGCATGTGCAGGAAGCCGCACTGCAGCGTCTTTTTCTGAAGGAAGCGACTCGCCGGTGAGAGGAGCCTCCTCGACCTGCAGGTTGACCGCGGTCAACAGACGCGCATCAGCCGGAATGCGGTCGCCTGCTGCAAGCAGCACAATGTCTCCCGGTACCACATCGGAAGCTGCAACAAGCTGTTCCCTGCCGTCACGCATCACCCTGGCCTGGGGGGCAGCCATGCTGCGGAGCGCGTCGATGGCTTTTTCGGCCCTGTATTCCTGGATGAATCCGAGCAGTACGGCGAACAACACAATCACCGCTATGGCCGCAGCCTCGATCCCGTGGCCAAGAAAAACCGACAGAACGGTGGCAAGCAGCAGTGTCAGGATCAGAACGTTCCTGAACTGGTCGAAGAGCAGCTTCCAGGGGCTTGCCGCCTTCCCTGGCTGCAGCACGTTCGGTCCGTAGGTTCCGAGACGTCGTGAAGCTTCGGCGGCACTCAGGCCTTCTGGCGATGCCGAGAGTCTTTCAAGCGTTTCATCCGGTGAGAGCGTATGCCATTGTGCGTCCATCATAAACCCCTTTCTTGCAGTTCATCGTATCCACGCCGAAGGACAAGGATCAGAAACTCACCGCCGAGGCTCCTGCGGTCTCCTGCTGCAGCTTCTCTTGCCACCCCTCCCCCGAAAGCTTTTCGGCAAGCGCCACGACGAGATGTTTGGGCTCGACACCAAGGTCGAGGTTCCTGCCGAGCCCCTGCACGCATGAAGGGCAGTTGGTCAGCATGACTTTTCTTCCTGATCCGTTCATGGCTTCGCGGATGGCGTCGCGCTTGCGATGCAGCATGGCATCGGTGATATCCGGTCGCGAAAGCGCAAGGGTGCCTGCTTCTGAACAGCAGTGCGGCACGGGTTTCACGGTGCCGAACCCGCCAATCTTCCTGAGCATGTCGAGGGCTTTGCCGTCCAGTGAGTCATGGCATGGCGCGTGATAGAGGCAGCTGCCGTCGCCTTCCAGCCCGAGTCCCTTTTCAAGAGCATAAGCTGCAGTATCCATGATGCGTCCGCCGAACAGCTTGCCGGTCTCGATGGCATCGAGACCTTCCAGACAGGTACCGCAGGTCACCACACAGGCATCGAAATCGAGGTAGGAGAACATCTCTCGAATCTGGCTGAACAGCACGGTATTGCGCAGGACGATGCTCGAATACTGGTCGTTCTTTGCGTTGACATGAGCGGGGAAACCGCAGCAGAGGAATGGCGGGGGCAGAATGACCCGTGTTCCGGTTTCAAGCAGCACATGCAGCGCAGCCATTGCAATCGTGGAGTTCAGACGCTCGGAACCGCACCCCGGAAAGTAAAAGACGGTACTTTTGATCTCTCCAGAGGGCTCGAACATCAGCACCTGGTCCTGACCGCACTCCGGAAGCACATCGCGAAGGGTATTTTCCGGAACCGGCGGCACTGAAGAGCGCAGCAGCCGGAGCGGATAGAAAGCCGGGGGATCATCTTCCGGCTGGAGTGGAGCGGTGATCCTGCTCCCCGCACGCTGCGCCGCACCGCCAAGGCGCAGTACGGCGTTGCGGAACACCTTGTTGAAAAAGGGCGATCGGCTGTCGAGATAACGCAGGGTCATCTCGGTGACCGGCGAGGAGTGCTTGAACCCCCTTGCAGCAAGCAGTTCGCGTTCGATCACGGAAACCTCCCCGGTATCGATGTCAACCGGGCAGGGTTTCAGGCACTTGTGGCAGATGGTGCAGTGATCGGCCACCTCATCGAGCCACTGCAGCAGTTCGAAATCGGTGGAGCGCTCGCGCTGCGCGTCGAACAGCAGCGCCTCGATAAGCGAACCGATAGCAAGGTTCTTGTTGCGCGGGTGGTAAAACATGCCCCGTGCAGGATAGTAGACACAGCAGTCGGTCTTGCACTTGCCGCACCGGATGCAGTAGTCGACTTTTTTGGAAAGCTCCTCGATCTTCGCTCTCTTGAGGATGTGCGCCTCAAGCTCCAGCAGATTGAATGACGGCGTGAAAATATGGTCGAGAGCCTCGAAATCCTCCAGCTTGCCGGGATTCATGATGCCTTTGGAATCGACTTTTTTCCGGTAGCCGGCGAGTTCCCTGACGATGGCCTCATCGAGGTATTTCAGCTTGGTGACACCGATGCCGTGCTCGCCCGAAACCACGCCGCCGAGGCAAATCACCTTCTCCATCACCTGATCGACCACCTTGTCGGCGCGCTCAAGCATGGCCCGGTCGTTGGAGAGCACGGGAATGTTCACATGCACATTTCCATCTCCGGCATGCATGTGGGTGGCGATGGCGATGCGGCTGTTCCTGGTATAATGGTTGGCCTGTTCAACCGCTCCCTGGATTTTCGGATAACCCTGGAGCAGTTCGGCCAGTTCCCGGCAAAGCTCATGCAGGATATCCAGCGAACGCACCGCATCGTCGGAAGCAGCAAGCAGCCGTTCACGGAACGACCGGCAGAGATCGAGACCCGCAGGCACTTTTGAGGCAAACTGTCCGCCATCCTCGTTCACGATCGCCGTTTTCAGGATCTCCCCTGCCCGTTCCATGAAAAGAAGCTGCGAATGCCGCTCCTCGGCAATATTGAGGTGATCGATGAACCGGGCAAACTCGGCAAGCGCTTCAAGAGGAATAACGATATCCTCGTTCAGCTTGAAAGCGTTGGTCCTTCGGGCGATGGCGCCGAGTTTCTTGCGGTCGGTCCAGAAACGTACCGACTCAGCATTGTCGCGTGCGACAAACATCAGGGTATTCGGATAGCGCCCGAGCAGCTCCTCGATTTTTCTCACTCCCCGCTCCACCTCGGAAGCCGTCCTGGCGGCAATGTCGATAAGCAATACCGCCTTGGGCGTCTGCGGACGGGGCGCCTTGACCTTGTAGTCAATTGCCCGAACATATTCGTCATCGAAATGCTCGAGCGCAAGCAGCGCCTCCTCATCGTCGAACGGAAGCGGAAATATCCTCGAGAGTTCCACAATCACCCTGCTGGCTTCGTCCATGTCGTGACCGAAAAACTCCAGGCATATGGTCTTCTTCTCGGGATACTCGGGGTAGAGTACAAACACCGCGGAGGTTATCACGCCGTCGGTGCCCTCCTTCTGGAGACCGGGAACACCGCCAAGCGCCTTGTTGGTGATATCTTTCCAGAGCCCTTTCTTGCGGATGTCGGTACCGCGAAGCTCGATGCGTTCGAGCCTCCTGCCGGACTCGTCGAGCACCTCGAAGGCAACGGGATCCTCGTGCAGAATCTTGCGGAGCTGATGGTCGGTGCGTTTGATTGTCCACCGTTCACCGGAAGGCATGGCCATACGCCATTCGAGCAGGTTGTCGATGCAGGTGCCCCAGCGCACCGCCATCTTGCCGCCCGCGTTTTCAGCGATGTTGCCGCCGATCGTGCATGACCACTCGCTGGTGGGATCGGTAGCGAAGACAAGTCCCTCTCCTTCGGCCTCGTGCATGGCTTTCTCGGTTACCACTCCCGCCTCCACCTCGATGACCCGCGCCTGGCGCACGGAACCGTCGGCCATATGGAAATCCCGCAGGGATATGCCCCTGATGCGGTTCAGCTTCTCCATGTTGATGATGACGCAGCGAGAACGCAGCGGTACCGCTCCACCGGTAAGCCCCGTGCCGGCTCCCCTTGGAATGATCTTGAGGCCGAGATTGGCAATGGCAGTGACAAGCGGGGCTACCTGCTGCTCCTCGGACGGCGTCACAACAGCGACCGGCAGGTGCAGCCGCCAGTCGGTGGCGTCGGTCGCATGCGCGGCAAGGGAGAAGGGGTCGAACAGCACGTTTTTTACCCCGACCACCGCACCGAGTTCCCGCTTCAGCCTGCGCCGGAGTTCGGGGGTGTTCTCGACAGCGGACCGGAACCGTTCGAGCTGTTCGCGGACTGCTGCCACCACGGTGATCACCCGGCTTTCACCGTTGGCGGATCCGGCTATGATATCGAGATCCTTTGCTGCGCGGTCGAACAGCCGCTGGCGTCGCTGGGGCGAATCCACCAGTTCCTGGAACAGATAGGGATTCCGGCGGTGGATGAGAATTTCACCGATACCTCCCATGAGCAACCGGGCCGAACGACCGGTAACGCGGTGCTCGCGAAGGTCATCGAGGATTTTGACAATATCGCCGCCAAGCAGGGAGGAGATGGCCTGCCGGTCATCGGCCGACGTATAGTTGAACGGTATTTCCCTGGGAACGGCATGCGATACAATCGCGGTTTCAGGGATGGTCTTTAACATCATGGCAAATAAAACCTTAAAGCTTGATCACACTCGTTTGCCACCCCGGAGGCGGCGCTGTTGAGTGGAAAGTACAAATAATTTCAATTCCGACATGGAATCGGAAAGGGTGACGTTGGCTTGCTGCCACCATCAGGTGATCTTACTAACCTTTCAGCGCTTCTGAGAATTCCGCTGAAACGCGGATACCGGAGAAAAGATATTAAACTGCTGCCGCCCTCCTGACCTGCAGAAACACAAAACAGTACCGGTCAGGAGGTTGCAGACAGTTTCATTACCTGGCAAAATCGATGTACTGGCCATCAGGGAATGGAACCAGTGCGATCTTGCCATCAGGTCGTTCCCTGTTCAGCCATGTCATGAAATCGCTCCCTTTCCACTCTTCGAAACCGCCCTTGAAACCATCGTGCCCGGAATACAGATTGATATATCTTCTGAACAGTTCGATCGTGAATGCCGTTTCTGCTCCTTCGGGCTTGTAGGTTTGCGTGCCGGGACAAAGGGCGCATTCCGAGGGTTTGTCCGCCTGGCTGCAGAACCAGCTCTCTTCGGTAAGGTAACCGCAGTGGCCTCCCTTTTCAATGCGCGCTACCGCTGCCCAGCTTCGGGAAGAGGATAACTGGCTGAACTGGGTGGCGGCACCGGCATTCTCCGACCAGGAAGGAGGGCTGGAGTTCTCGAGGGTGGCGCAATCACACTGCCCGATCACCATGAGCGATGGCATCTGTGCTTCAGAAAGCACCTCCCGGTAAGGCTGCATGCCCGGGGCGAGAACGGGAACCTTCATATCGACCGGCGAAAGCTGGACCAGGCCGACGGGATTGGCCCGGTCTTTCGGATCCCACTCTTCCATTCGGGCGGAGTAGGCGGGAAGAATCTCCCGGTCGTAGATGACCGGATTGAAGGGACGAAAGGTTTTTTTGCCGATCTCCCTCAGCTTTTCGAACCCTGTTGCTGCAACCTGGGCATGAGCGCCCCCGACGGAGTGGCCGGCAAAAATCACGTTGTTGCCCTTCATGAAGCGGGTCCTGTTCCCGATCTCCCGGTCATAAAAGCCTTTGTTTCTGTTATGCTCGTCGATCTTGTAGAACTCGTCGGTGGCACCGTATTTGACGAGGTACGATGCTGCGGCATAGGCATCCTGTCCAACACGAGGGTTTCCGCCGAAATCAACCCAGGGCATGGCCAGCGACTGCATATGCGATGCAGTGACAAAAGCCATCGCCCAGTTCCTTTCAACAATCGCCTGGCTGTAGTTGTAGTAGGCCGACGGATTGATACCGAAAAGCGGGTTGTCGTTGAGAAAGGCGCCTGCGATCTTTTTGGGATAGTACAGTAAATCGTTGCCGATAAGAAAGCCATGACTGAACATCACAAGACCGTTGGCATCGAGATTCTTCGGATAGAACACTTCAATAACCAGTTCGACAAACTGCGGAATCCGCCAGTCGTACTGCAACCAGATGTGAACTCGGTCGAAACAGTAGTTGTTGATGCAGATAGGTTTCATATGCGGAGGGGGGATAAATGGTTAGAAAAATACCTGAACCCTAAACGGTATCCGGTCTCGACAGCTCAATGCCACAGACCTCCTCCACACCTCCGGCCGCGAACCCGGGTTGTTTCGTTGTCCACATCGCAGAACCATCCGGCCACGTGACCGAGGGCTCCGGGCGAAAGCGTGGATTTGGCCTCCTCAAGCTCCTCTTCGGTAAAATCGTACCCTGCTTCGGCAACCAGCTCGCGACGTTTTTGGGCAAGCCTGCGGGTAAGGGAACTGCAGAAATCCTGATCTTCAGTGAGCTTCACGAGAAACTGCCTGGCGGACTCGATGGACATGATACAGCCTCCTTGTAATTGGTAAAAAAGATATCCTAAAGGTAATACCTTCAAATATAGGCATTTATCATAAATCTTGCATATCCGGGGAACGAACTTGCACAGAAAACAGCCACACCCTCTTACAGCCTCGCTCCTCCGGAAATTTCAAGAATCTGACCGGTAATGAAGGCAGCATCATCCGAAGCGAGAAACAGTGCGGCCCTGGCGACATCGATCGGATGAGCGATTCTTTTGAGCGGATAGCGGGATGCACTTTCCCGGACAAGCGCATCCCATCGCTCCTGGCCAAGAGTCTTACGGAACACCGGCACATCGACCAGCGAAGGTGCAAGCGCGTTTACCGTAATATTGAAGGTGCCGAGCGACATGGCAAGAGAACGCGTGAACGCCGCAATGCCGCCCTTGGCGGCAGCATAGGAAAACTGGCCCTGAGCACCCCGGTACACCAGGGAACTCATGGTGACAATCCTTCCGTATTCCTGGGACTTCATGAGCCGGGCAGCTTCCCTGCAGCAAATCATGCAGGAGCGGAGATTGAGCGCGAGATTGCGGTCTATCATGTCGCTGCTGATCCCATCAGCCGGACTGAACGGGTCGAGATCACCTCCGGCGATGGTAACGAGAATATCCAGCCTGCCAGACTGTTCACGCAAGGATGCGAAAAGCGCTGAAACCATCTCCTCACTGGTCACGTCCACGCCGAACCACGAGGCACGCCCGCCTCGATCCCTGATCTCGGCACAAAGGGCATCACAACCGGCGGTATCGGTATCGGCAAGAATGACTTCGGCCCCCTCATCCGCGAAAATGAGAGCTGTCGCACGCCCGATACCTCCTGCCGCTCCGGTAATAAGAGCGGTCTTCCCGTGTAGTCTCATCGGTTTTCCTTCAGTTCAGGGTTGGCAAACAGTTTAAAGCCCATGAGACTGGTCATGGACTGAACCGCGCTGTTGATGCGTCCGATAAAAAGATCGAGATCGGTCACTTCATGGCTTTTGTCGGATGCTGCCTGTTCCATGAATTCAAGAAACTGGCGATGCCGCATCTCTCCGATCCTCGAAGACCAGGAAAGGTTCGAAATCCGGAAAGCACAAAGCGGTTCGTCGATCATGTAAAGATCACCGTGTTTGAGCAACTGTATCCAGAAATCCAGATCGATGGTATAGGGAACCACGGCACTGTAGCCTCTTGTTTTCGATATAAGTTCTGCAGGATACAGGCCGCAGACCGGTTCTCCGATGATGTTCGTGCCCATCCTGATCATTTTTCTGATCACATCGACAGGCTCGATACGGCCGCCGGGAACGAAGTTGACTTTTTTGATGAGTGGCTTTCCCTCGGGATCGATGATGGTTCTCTGGCAACTGACGAGACTTATGCCGGCATGGCGTGAATATTCAAGGACATCGACCTGCTTTTCGATACATTCCGGAAAAAGGATGTCGTCGCCACAGACCAGCTTGACGTATTTGCCTCTCACGTCGCAGATCGCCCTGTTCCAGTTCTTTTCGGGCCCGAGATTGACCGGGCTGGGAAATAGCCGTATGCGGGAATCTGAAAAAGAGGAGGCAATCTCCAGTGACTCATCGGTTGAATGATCATCATAGATCAGAAGCTCGAAATCGGTGAACGACTGCTCCAGGATCGAACGGATGGTTTCAGCGATAAACCGGGCATTATTGTACATCGGTACGGTAACCGATACCAATGGCCTGTTTTTTGAACTAATCATAACTTCCCTGTGTAATAAAAAATCGTTACCGCATGAGGCTATTCCTGAATAAAGAGCGCTTCATGCCGAACTGCCCATTCAGGCGTAGCTTTCTTGCCGGAATCAAGCACCGTCGTGCCGGAAACCCTGACTCCGGTCAGGCGCGCATGGCTGAGATTGGCCCGCCAGAGATTGGCATTTCTGAGATCGGTGCCGCCAAGATCGGCTTTTTCAAGATTTGCTTCACGCAGATCACAGCCGGAAAGATCGGCATGACGCAGATCAGCATCGAACAGATCGGCTTTCCTGAAACTCGCACCCCGAAGATTTGCTCGGGCAAGATCGGCATAACTCAGGTTTTTCTGATCGAAACTCGCCTGATGCAGGTCTATCGGCATACCCCGGTCACGTTTACGCATGTCATTCCAGGCGAATACCCCGGATTTCAGTTTTTTGTACAGCACGTCGTCATATGCGGCACGGATGTTTCCGGACCTGCGCCAGGGATTCTCCCCGGCTCCGGCTGTTCTCGTCCGGAGGGGGCCCTGGTTACCGGAATCCGTCAGAGCAGCCTGACCGGCATCTGAAACTCCCGGAACAGCCGAAACCGGTTCTGGGCTGTCGGCAACGAAAACCGCATGATGCTCTCCTGCCCAGACCGGCGTCGCATAACTGCCGGAAGCCAGCACGGTAGTGCCTGAAACCCTTGCACCGGAAATTTCTGCATGGCTTATGTCGGCACGCCAGAGGTATGCGGAACGAAGATCGCAGCCTGAAAGAACGGAACCGGCAAGGCCGGCTTCACGGAAATTCGTTTCCCGCAGATCGGCGCCGCTGAAATCGGCATTCGAACAATCGGATTTCTTGAGAACTGCGGCACACAGAACAGCGCCTTTGAGCGACGCGTTATCAAGCAAGGCGTCTTCAAGGTCTGCGGACTGAAGACGGGCGTTATCAAGAGATGCTCTTGAGAGTATCGACGAGCGCAGTATGGCGGCGTCGAGCCGGGCATGTTCAAGCCGGGCTCCGGAAAGATCACTGTTGCCGAAATCGGCGCGGGAGAGATCGGCATAACGGAAATCGGCTCGTTTGAGGTTCATTCCTTTGAGCACAGCTCCGGAGAGATCGGCCACGCTCTTCGGATTGGCTGCCCTGTAGCTGTTCCATGATTTCACTCCGGCCTTCAGTTCCTTGAGGTGCGCGGCATTATATGCCAGCGCGTCGTGCCTGGCAGTGGAAAAAAAAGCAAGAAAAACCAGACACGAGTGAATAAAAAATTCTTTGTTATTTCGCATGCCCTGAAAGATTGGTGAGTGTTTCACGATAAAGTTCAGGATCAAGATTCCTGATCAGGTAGGCAACGCCAAGCCCGAAAAGCATGCCTGCCCCGCCGAGCAGCAAATCGTTTTCAAGGAAAAAAGCAAGAAGGATAGCGGTTGCGGCAAGCAGGAGAAAAGTAAGCTGTCCGAATGCTTTTTTCATGGTCACCTGGCCAAGTATTGCGGAAAGCGCACGGTCGGCTCCGAGCTTGTCGAGCGAAGCCGTCCTTGCAATTGAAGGAACGACAATGTAGATCATTCCGATAAAGGAAAAGGTAATCCATCCAAGCAATGCGGCATGCGTATGGGAATGATAGATCCACATCCTGTCAATTCGGATTGGAGGAAGGGATCCGAAAGGAATTCCCTTGATGTAATAGATGTTCATGATCCCGTAGGCACTGGTGGCGAAGAGCAGGGCGAGTCCGCTGAGCAGAAAGGCGAGGGCGGGATGGGGAAAGTTGGTCCTGAAAAAATTGTACAGGTAGCGGGCAAATCCCCCGAGCATGGCCATGACTCCGAACAGCAGAATATGGCTCACGAGCATCATGCCAAAATAGTAGCCGAGAAGAATCACGACAAGAAAAATCAGCACGCCTCCGACGAAAATGTAGAACCAGAGGCTGAAAAGGGTTTTCATCAGTTCGCGTTTCGACGAGCTCCGCCATGCGTAAGTGTACAGAAAGCCCATGACGCTGATGCTCAGCGGAAACGAGGAGCCCAGAAAATAGGACGACTGCGTCACGAAAAACGGGATGATGCCGCTGTCGGGGAAGGACTCTTTCAGGCCAAGCGTGAAGAGACCGAGATTTGCGTTCAGGAGAAAGAGCACGTCGAAAATATAGTAGCGTACCGATACCTCTTTCCAAATCTTTCCAATGGAGAGTGTGGAAAAAATCTCACGGAGCGGACCGGCTACAACCACCATGAGAAAAAATCCGGTAGCAGCCTTCAGAAGCGGCCACTCCAGCAGCACGGCAACGGTTATGGCCGCAAGTGCACCGAGCACTGAAACAATGTAACGCATCTGTTTACGCGGGTCGACAGCAAGCTCGGGGTAAATTGCAGCCGTCAGGTAGCGGTTGAGCAGCAGGATCGCCAGATTGCCGAACCCGATAAAAAAGATATAGGGGTGGAGACGGTGCAGGTGGTGGCTGCCGGTGAAAGCGCCCGCTGCGCCGAGAAAAGCCGCAACGGCGATAACCGAAACGGACACCCTGAAAAACCGTTGCACAACGCGTTCAAGCCCGGCACCGGCATGAAGGTCTTGCATGAACATCAGTGTTTTGTGGTTTTCAATTCATTGATGGCGATCAGCGAAAGCGCAATCAGCGAAACATTCAGCGTCAGCGGATTGAACGGTTCGGTAAACAGTCCCGCCTCGAAAAGCAGCACGTAAGCCAGCAGAAAAAGCAGGACTGCAATATTGAGCCGGAACACCCATGCCTGACGAGCCGCGAGCAGCAGAAGGCCGAAAGCGATCTCCGCACCCCCCATCCATCCGACGGCTGCACATGCCCACTGGTAAACAGGAATGACATGGCCCAGCAGTTCGATCTCCCCTTCGCTTCTGCAGACAAGTTTGGGTACGGCACCCTGGTAGATCCATGAAAACGCGAGGACTGTCCGGCTGAGAAACAGAACAGGGTTCTTTGCAAACAGTGACTTCATAAGGCCAGAATCAGGTAAAAATGCAGGACGTTTCGACAAGATAACAGTTCCGGAGCAAAGGTGCCCTCACAAACAGAACCGGAATACCCGGAATTCCGCCGAAAGTCCGCTAAAGCCGGACAGCACTGCTTCACGACTTCTCCGCCGGACGCATCTTTTCCACGATCCGGGCGAACCTGCCCCTGAACCTGTCGAACCCGACATACACCACAGGAATCACCAGCAACGTGAGAAACATGGAGCTCGCAAGCCCGCCGATTAGCGCAACAGCAAGTCCTGACTTCCACTCGGAGCCAGAACTTCCCGACATGGCGATCGGCATAAGCCCGAAAATCAGGGTGAACGTGGTCATGAGAATAGGGCGCAGCCGCTCGCGGCCAGATTCGACAATGGCCGAATGCAGCTCCATGCCTTCCTCGCGGAACCTCGTGATGAAATCCACCAGAAGAATCGCATTTTTTCCGACAAGACCGACCAGCATGATGATACCAAGTATTGTGAAGATGCTGAGCGACTTGCCAAAAAATGCAAGCGCGAAAAGCGCACCGATCACGGCCAGAGGAATGGAAAACATCACCACCATTGGCCAGATGTATGAATCGTAGAGCGCTACCATGATAAGATAGACGAAAACGATGGCTACGAGAAAAGCAAGAAGCAGCGTGGAAAAAGATTCGCCCTGACGTTTCAGGTCGGACTCGTACGCATGGGAAACCCTGGGAGGCATGACCCCGTCCTTTTTCATTGCTGCGATGATGCGCTCGATATCCTGTCCGACACTGCCGACCGGACGTCCGATGACCTGGGCTTTGACCCACACGGCACTGTTGCGGTTCTTTCGCTGCAGCTGCGTATAGCCCCGGTCCTGGACGAAACTTACGAACTGGCCAAGGCGCACAAGCTCCCCGCCTGGTGTCCTGAACGTGATATTTTCAATACTGCGGGTATGTTTCCGATAATACTCGTCAAGCATGACGCGAATATCATACTCATCATCTCCTTCCCGGAACCTGCCTGCCTCGTCTCCGGCATAAGCTGTCCGGAGAGCAGCACCGACATCGGCTATGGTGAGACCGAACGAGGCCATTTTTTCCCGGTTGACGACAGCCCTGACTTCCGGGCTGCCAAGCGAGGAGGTGAGTTTCACATCGGCGGTACCCGGAACAAGACGGAGGCTGTCGCGCAACGCCTCGGCTGAAAGCAATACTTCGTTGCGGAAAGGTCCGCTGAAAATAACCATTACCGGGGTCTCGTTGGCAGTACCGAAAATACCGATGGGGTTGATGCTCGCCTTCAGTCCGGGAATGTCGCGCAGAAGATTACGGACTTCCTGCATGAAACCATCAGTGGATATGGCACGCTGCTCCTTCGGAACAAGACGCACGTTCAGCTCGGAAACGTTATCCGCACTCTCCGTGAAAAATCCCTCCGTGGATGCTCCGACGTTGGCAAGCACTTTCTCAACCTCGGGACTGGCGGCAATCCGGCGCTCGATCTCCTGTGTGATCCGGTCGGTCTCCTCGATCACTGTTCCCGGTTCGTATTCCATCATCACGGAAAATTCTCCACGGTCCGATACCTCAATGAACTCGCCGCCGATAAAACCGAAAACAAGGAGACTGAAGGAAAGGAAAAGCAGAACGGTCGAGGCGGCGATAACCGTCTTTCCGTGACGGAGACTCCAGAGAAGCATCTCGCCGTACCAGTCTCGCAATCGCTGGAAATTCTGCTCGAAACCTATGGCGAACCGGGAAAAAACGTTGTCGGGACGAAGATGCTCCGCTTTTGAAAAGCGCGATGCCAGAAGAGGCGTCACGGTAAAGGAAACAAAAAGACTCACCATGGTGGATATCACCATGACGATGGAAAACTCGCGAAGGATATTGCCAACAATTCCGCTGACAAGCGAGAGGGGCAGAAACACCACTACATCGACCAGCGTGATGGAGAGCGCTGTAAACCCTATCTCGTTCCTGCCTCGAAGCGCCGCATCGTGAGCATCCTCTCCTTGCTCAAGGTGGCGGTAGATGTTCTCCAGAACGACAATCGAATCATCGACAAGAATACCCACCACGAGGGAAAGGGCAAGCAGTGTCATGAGATTCAGTGAGAAATCGAAAAGGTACATCCCGATGAAGGTGGTGACCAGCGATGTCGGAATGGAAACCATGACAATGAGGGAATTGCGAAGGCTGTGCAGAAACAGCAGCATGACCAGCGCGACAAGCATGACGGCGATCAGGAGGTCATGCTGTACGGCACTGACGGCCTCGACCGTGAACGTTGAGGCATCCTGGGCAATATCGAAACCGAGCTTGTCTTCCTGGTAAAGCGTTTCGAGCGTGTTCAGCTTCTCGCGAACCAGCCTGCTCACATCGACCGTATTGGCGTCGCTCTGCTTCATGATGACGATTCCGACCGCATTTTTACCGTTGATGCGGGTTATGGTCGTGACATCCCTGAAACCGTCGCGCACTTCGGCTACATCACCAAGGCGTACGACTCCCCCTTCGGGGTCTGAACGCAACACAAGTGCCCTGAGCTCGTCAAGCGATGCAAATTTCCCTGCAAGCCGAACCACGAACTGACGGTCACTGGCGTCAACGGTTCCGGTCGGAAAATCGAGATTCGCCCGGCTTACCGCACCCAGCACCTCGGTTATTGTGAGACCGTATGACTCGAGCCTTCCAGGATCGAGGTTCACCCGGATCTCACGTTCCCGCCCTCCGGTCAGGTAAACCTGGCCAACCCCGGCAACGCTTGAGAGCTGCGGCTTGATCTTGTCCTTGAGAAGCTGGAAAAACGAGGCATCGGACAACGACGACGTGGCTCCGAGCCGCAGAACAGGAACCTCGTCGAGCGCGAACTTGCTTATCACCGGCTCCTTGGTCTCATCAGGAAGCTGGTTGCTGATTTCGTTGACTTTCCGTTGAGCATCCTGCAGGGACTTGTCGATATCCGCATCATTGGCAAACTCCACCGTTACAACGGACAAGCCCTCAGAAGAGGTGGACGAAACCGACGCGATCTTTTCAAGCGCGGAGACCGACTCCTCCACAGGTCTTGTCACCGAGGTTTCAACCTCACCCGGAGATGCTCCGGGATACTGGACGGAAACCGAGACAACAGGAGGAGTCATCTTCGGCAGAAGCTCATACTGCAACTGCCCATAGCTGAAAAGCCCAAGGATACCAAGCACCGAAAAAAGCACGACAACAAGGCTGGGCCGCTTGATGGCAAGTTCGGTCAGCGTCATGGCGAGCGTTGGGGAGTTTGCTGCGGAATCACCCTGACGGCAGAGCCATCCCTCAGTTGGTTCTGGCCGTTGGTGACGACCTGTTCACCCGCACGAAGCCCGGCAAGGATCTCAAGCTGGTCTCCATACTCCCTGCCCGCAGTAATATGGCGCAACCTGGCCTTCCCGTCCTGGACAACATAGACCTCCGGTTTCATGAAGCTTCCTGCAAGCGCCGTCCTGGGAATCACCAGGGCATTGCGGCTGTCCTTTCCGGTCAGAGTCACCCGGACAAACAGACCGCCTCTCCATGGCTCGGCGCCCGGGTTCTCAAGCACCGCTTCAGCCTCGTAGGTGCGATCCTTGCCGGCCTTGCCGCTGATCGTGGCAAGCGCTCCCCGGAGCACCCTGCCGGGATAGGCGTCACTGCTTACCGAAACTGGATAACCAGGCTCAATACCCGGCACATCCTTTTCGCCGAGAAAAAACCTGATGCGCAATCGTGAAAGATCGACAAGGTTCGCTACTTTCATCCCCGGCTGAACCATTTCACCCTCATCAACCAGCTTGCGGGCTACGGTACCGGCAACAGGAGCAACAATACGGGTATCCCGGAACTGTTTTCTTGCCGCAACCATATCCGTCTCGGTCTCATCCCGCTTCAGACGCATGGATTCAAGTGCCGAAAAAGAAACCGCTCCTTCCCGCTGAAGAGCGAGATAGCGCCTGTAGTCGAGAGCGGCCTTGTCGTAGGCTGCAAGGGCTTTTTTCAGGGCTGATTGCTGCAGCTCGTTTTCCAGGACGAAAAGCATATCTCCAGCCTGCTTGCGTGCCCCCACTTCCGCAGAAGCCTTCCTGACCAGGCCGGAGGTCTCCGAATAGACATCGACATCCCGAACCGCTTCGGTGGTCCCGGTTACCGTAAGCGAATCGCGCACGGCTGAGTCGCGGACAGCCACGGTTGTGACGGGGACCGTGTTGTCGTATGCAGATACCTGCCGGTCCTGAGTGCCCTGATGCTGAAACCACCAGAACACACTCGAAAGCAGGACCATGGCGGCAATGACAAGTGCAAGTTTTTTCTGTTTCACCCTACCATTTCCCTTCTGCTCCATACGCAGCAATCATTGCTTCTCATAACAAGAAAGGCGGAACCAACGCTCCGCCTTCCCAGAATAAATCAACACATCCGGACCCGTTCTTAGCAGAAATTGCTCGATATCGAGCATGAAATATCGGCAGAAGCCTTTACATGATCCAGAATCGAGAGAACCCCGGTCAGATTGGTGATATTCTGGTCATTGACCGAAGACTTGATCTTGAGCACCGCCTTGTCGTAAAGCTCCTGTATCTCTTTCATCATGTCGAGCGTCTCCCGGGCGTGTTTCGAATTTCCGCTCACAAACGCCTCCACAGCTTTCTTGATCATCTCAGCGGTAATATCTCCCATCGGCTTAAGTCCGTACTCGTCCTTGTGCAAATCCTGAACATTGGCGAACTGGACATACTCGGTCTTGTCGGCAATGTTGAGCGCGAACTGTGCGATCCGTTCGAGTTCCTGCAGGATCATGCGTGCGTTTCGCACGACACCGAGCTGCTCTTCCCCGAGGTCCTGGAACGAAGCGTAGGCAAGCGTGAGGTATTCGACTTCGAACTTGCCTTTCTGGATATACTCTTCATCGAACTTGAATGCAGAAGCGGCAAGCTCGATATTTCTCTTTGTCGCAGCACGGATGCTCAGCATCAGATTGTTCTCAACGTTGGACGAAAGCTTGGTAAGCTTCTGCTTGAGCGATTCGAGCTGGATATGAACCGGGCCCTGAGGCTTTGTGGAAAGGTTGAACTTTGCCGGATCAATCTGGATGGTGAATGCTTTCGGAGTTTCGGCGGATTTCGGAGCATCTCCGAAAAACTTGCCAAGAAGTTTAGCCATATTGATTACAAATCCATGCTTGTTAATGAAAAACCTGCTTTGAAATGCTCGTTAATTTACCCAACGAAAAAGGTTTATTCAAAAAAAAACATCCCGGCGGCACTTCTGGCCGCCTGCACGAACGATATCAGTCCTTCAGCGATTGAATGAGTTTTTCATACCCGCTGTCAGAATGACGGGTAATTTCTCCGGTCACCAGGTAGATCACTTCGCCTGCGATCCTCGTTGCGTGATCAGCCATCCGCTCGATATAGCGTGAAATACTCAGTGCTGCAATAAGCTGGTCGATGTCCGCGTCGGAATCCTTCATCTGTCGGGCAACCTTCTTGAACACGGCACTGTGCATGGCGTCGATCTCCTCGTCCATTGCCTCCACCCGGTCGGCAAGGATGCGGTCCTTGTTCACAAACGCCTCGATGGACTTTGCGGTCATTTCACCGGCATGATGCCCCATGATCTCGAAATCGAACTTTTCGAGTATGTCCGGACTGACCTCCGGCATACGCTCGATGATATGCACGGCCAGATCTCCGATCCGCTCGAGATCGTCGTTGATCTTCATGATGGTCACGATGGTGCGCAGGTCACGGGCAACCGGTTGCTGCAAGGCAAGAAAGGCAAGACACCGCTCCTCGAGTCTGACTTCAGTGAGATCAATTTCATCGTCCATGAGCCTTATCGCCCTGGCCCGCTCTTCATCCTGATGCTTGACGGCATGCAGCGCATCATAAAAATTCTGAAGAACCTTGTCGGAAAGCTGAACAAGCGCCTCTGACAGTTCTCTGATATGTTCGTGGACCGGCCTGTCTGACATGGCGGTAAAATGGTTTCGTTAGCTGAATCTTCCGGTAATGTAATCTTCGGTCATCCTGTCTTTCGGATTGGTGAACAACTGCGCTGTCGGTGCATATTCCACAAGCACACCCTCATAGAAAAACATGGTGTAGTCCGAAACCCTCGATGCCTGCTGCATGTTGTGGGTAACGATCATGATGGTATAACTTCCGCGCAACTCCTGGATGAGATCCTCGATTTTTGCTGTCGCTTTTGGATCAAGTGCCGACGTTGGCTCGTCAAGCAAAAGAATTTCCGGTTCTACGGCAAGAGCACGGGCGACACACAGCCGCTGCTGCTGACCGCCGCTCAGACCAAGGGCATTCCTGTCGAGCCGGTCGCTCACTTCATCCCAAAGTGCTGCCTTGCGCAGGCTGCGCTCCACGACCTCGGCAAGTTGCTTGCGGTCGTTCATGCCATGAAGCCGGGGCCCGTAAGCGATATTATCGAAAATGGATTTCGGAAACGGATTCGGCTTCTGGAATACCATGCCGATTTTCTTGCGCAGCAGTACCTCGTCGGTGAATTTACCATAAATGTCCTCGCCGTCAAAGAGCAGGGCGCCTGTTGTACGACAGCTCGAAATAAGGTCGTTCATCCGGTTGATTGCCCTGAGAAAGGTGCTCTTGCCGCATCCGCTCGGCCCGATGATGGCTGTCACATATTTTGAAAGGATGTCGGCGTTGACCTTCTTGACCGCCTCGAACTCTCCGTAATAGATGGAAAAATCCTTTGCCTGCACATGCGGGGTTCCGCCGCCGGATATCTTTTTTCTTTCTGAAGGCAGATAAATGTCACGAGTTGCGGTTTTCACTGGCTCTTTCGATGATGTTTCGCGGCCATCAGCTGTCATTTGCATGGTCCTCAGCCTTTTAATTTTTTTGATATGCGCGCTCTCAGAAGAATCGCCGAAAGGTTCAGCAAGAGAACGATGCCTACAAGGGCAAGCACCATACCATACTGAACGTGCCGTATTTCGGCGGCCGCTTCATGTTCGCTTGCCAGATTGTAGATATTCCAGGAAAGTGCTGGAGTGGGTGATGAAAAAACGTCAGCAAGACCGATCGCAGAGCCAACGCTCACCGCAGCGGTAAAGATGATCGGCGCGGTCTCGCCCGCGGCACGACCGAGACTGATCACCCCGCCGGTAAGGATTCCGGGTAGCGCGGCAGGCAGGATAACGGTCATGATGGTGTTCCACTTTGTCGATCCAAGGCTCAGTGAGGCCTCCTTGTAGGTCTTCGGAACGGAAAGAATTGCCTCTTCGGCGGCGCGGATGATGGTGGGCAATATCATGATGGCAAGCGTGAGAGAACCTGCCAGCACGCTCTTTGACTCGGAGACTTTCAGGGTATTGATAAAAAACGCAAGACCGAACAGACCGAACACGATGCTCGGAACTCCCGCAAGGGTGCTGTTCGCGCTGCGAAGCATGCTGGTAAAGAAACCGTCCTGGGCATATTCCGTGAAATAGACCGCGGCGATAACACCAAGCGGAAAAGCAAACAGCATGGCGCCGACGGCAAGGAAAAAGGTGCCCTGGATTTCAGGCCAGATGCCCCCGAATATATGGGAATCGACTGAACTGTCCGTGAGGAACCCCCAGTATACGGTGAACTCCGGACGAAGCAACCTGTCGAGATTTTTCTCGACATACGGAAAAAGCTTCACCAGCGACGTGCCTTCAAAGCCGGCTGCTCTGCTGACAAAATACTCCTTTGCCATGGCATTGGGATCGGAGTAGTCCCACTTGGCCTCGTACAGGAACTCGTGCAGCTTTTCCTGCGCCTTGTCCCATCGGGTCTGTCCGTATTTGTACCGGGTAAGCACCGCCTCCGGATCGCCCGGCAGCGGGCCGAAAAGCGCCTGCAGCGCCGTGCGCACCGGACCGTACTGAGCGCGGAGCTCCTGCTGCTTTTCGGGTTCCATGGATTCAAGTTCAGCCTCGAATTTCGAGAGCATCGAGTAGATCTCCCTGCGGTATGCCCCCGCAGCGGCATTCTCCCTGGCAAGCACATCACTGTTCCCCTTGCCGAACTCATTGTAGAGCATATTGCGATGCTCAATCGTGCCGGTAAAGAATACCGAGCCCATGCCATTGAAGACGATCGGCACAATGACGATCAGCAGGGCAATACCCATGACCACGATCGAGCCGATCCCCACAGCGGTAAATGAACGGTCAAGGATTTTTCTTGTTCCAACATTCATGACTGCTTGTTCTGATTACGAAAACAACCGTTTGTTTCATGAAACGGCATGATTACTGCCCGGAAAGAATCTTTCTCTGGCGCACCACGATTCGCTCACTGATGAGGTTGCTGAAAAAGCTGATGACGAGAAGCAGCAGACCCATTGCGAAAAGCACATGGTAACGCGCCGAACCGGTCACCTGATCCGCTTCGCCCATATCGCCGGCGATGGTGGCCGTCAGGGTCCTGACCGCTTCGAGATAGTTGAACCACGGTTCGGGAATATGCGACGAGTTGCCGGAAGCCATCCACACCACCATGGTTTCGCCAAGCGCGCGCATGACGCCGAGAATCACCGCGGCAAGAATACCGCTGCTCGCAGCCGGAAGAATGGTTTTCACGAGGGTTTCGGCCCGGGTCGCGCCGAGAGCGTAGCTCCCCTCACGAAGTTCACGGCCGACAGCCTGCAGGGCGTCTTCGGAGACGCTGACGATGGTCGGCAACGCCATGAAGCTCAGAATGATCGACACGTTCAGCGCATTCGTTCCGGTAATGATCTCCAGTCCCCGAAGCACCGAACCGACCCAGTACAGGAAAGCCAGTGCTCCGATACCGAAAACCGCGAGCAGCACCATCGAAAGCTGCTGGCGTTTGTTCTGATCCTCGATTTTCGCCGTCAGCAGGTCGGAAACGACGATTATGGCCAGAAGCAGGAACGGTGCGGCAAGCACCCACCATGCCCACATGAGAATGGGACCTCCCTGTGTCTGAAGCAGCGGAGCGAATATGACAAGCGCGAAAAAACCGAAGGCTACCGAAGGAATGGCGGCAAGCATCTCGATGACCGGTTTGGCATACTGTCTGACCGAAAACGGGAGAATATCACTGAGGCATACGGCGGCAGCGATGCCCATCGGCACGGAAAGCAGGGTCGAACCCAGCGTGACCATGAGGCTGCCGTAAATGATGGCCAGCGCACCGAACTCTCCGGGTTCGTCTGCCGGATACCAGCTGGAGCTGGTGAAAAATTCGCTGAAACCGCGCAACTGGAAATAGGGAACAGCATCGACCGCCACGAAATAAAAAATGAAAAGCACGACAATGGCGACAAACGACGCTATGAGAAGCAGCGCCGACTCCCCTGCCTTCTGGACGGCTCTCTGCAGCTTTCTTTTCCTGGCGCTGATGATAAAGGCTCCCGAACGCCCGCCCGCCTTGCTCACTTCTTCTGCACGCATAAGACTTTATCTGGTGTTTATTCCACTGACCGAACCGGAGCTGTTCCGGACGCCCTGATGACCGTCCTAATCTATTTCCTTTCCTTCAGGAAAAAAACAGGATTATGTTACAACTTTGCAACAATTCCGGGCGAAAACAAAAAAGCCGGCACCACGATTCAACGCGGCCCGGCTTCCTGGAAAAAAAGCAGTTTCGACACCCGTGGACCTGCTTATTTGACGACAAAGCCCAGTTCGGCGACCATTCTTTTCCCGTCGGGGGTCTTCGACAGGTCGATGAATTTTTTCACATTACCAGCAGGCTGCCCGTTGGTATAGAAGTACAGCGGCCGGGAAACCTGGTATTTTCCGCTCTTGACGGATGCCGCCGAAGGAAGAACCCCGTTCACCGCAACCGGCTTTACCGAACGGTCGACAAAACCGAGCCCGACAAAACCGATCGCCGAACGGGTAGACGAGACCCGGTTCTTTATCGCACCGTTGCTTGCCTGTGTTTCGGCGGTTTTCGATATCTGGGCGCTCTTTCCCATGATCAGCTCCTTGAAGGCTTCCTGGGTACCGCTGTTCGATTCACGCTGGATCACCACAATGCGGGAGTTCGGGCCGCCGACCTGGTTCCAGTTGGTAACCCGCCCCTTGTAGATATCGGCAATCTGCGCTTTCGTCAGGGTTCTGACCGGATTGCCCGGATGCACGACCATGGCGATGCCGTCAAGCGCCACGGTATGCTGCACCGGGCTGACGCCTTTCTGCCTTGCAGCGGCAAGCTCCTGGGGCTTCATGGCACGGGACATGCTTGCAATGTCGCAGGTCTTGTTGATAAGGCTTTTCGCGCCGTTCCCGCTGCCCGACTCGCTGACCGTGACTTTCACGCCATACTTTTTCATGAAGTACGCGGCAAATGACTTGGCAATGGGCCCGACCGTGGTGGATCCGTCGAGCACGATACTCTTGCCTGCGGCAAAAGCCGGAGCGCAAAGCGCTACTGCGAACATGGTGACCAGCAGCAGGACATGTTTCATCGGTTTCATCGTGGTATTCGTTGGTTGATGGTGTCTTTCACTGACAGTAAAGGTATGAAAAGACTCCCGATTTTGAAAAATCCGGAAACAGGAAAAGCCGCCTCGAAACGACGGCTTTTCACAAGAAAGAACAGGGAAGAAAACAAGAGAAAACAGTTACCGGTTCACGAAACCCAGTTCGCTGATCATGCGCTTGCCTTCAGGCGTGTTCTTCAGGTCGATGAACTGCTTAACAACACCGGTAGCAGGCCCGTTCGTATACATGAAGAGCGGGCGGGTGATCGGGTAGGAGCCATTCTTGACGGTCATTTCATCAGGTTCGACGCCATCGACCTTGAGCGCCTTGACGGCATTGTCAACGAAACCGAGACCGATGAAACCGACAGCAGCAGGAGTCGATCCGACACGGTTTTTAACGGCGCCGTTACTGGCCTGCGTTTCGGCATTCTTGGTGATCGGCGTTTCCTTGCCCATCACCAGCTCCTTGAAGGAGTCCTGGGTTCCGCTGTTCGATTCGCGCTGGATCACCACGATTTTCGCGTTCGGACCCCCGACCTCGCTCCAGTTGGTGTACTTGCCCTGGTAGATGCCGCGGATCTGTGCACGCGAAAGCGCGTTGACCCGGTTGCCCGGATGATGCACGACAACAGCCATACCGTCAAGCGCCACGATGTGCTCGACAGGATTGACCCCCTTGGCTCTGGCAGCGGCGATCTCCTTGTCCTTCATCTCGCGCGACATGTTGGCGATGTCGCAGGTCTTGTTGATGAGGCTCTTGGCGCCGTTACCGGAACCGGACTCACTGACGGTAACCTGAACGCCGGTGGTTTTGGTGAAATAAGCCGCGAATGATTTTGCGATAGGACCGACCGTGGTCGAGCCGTCCATGACGATCTTGCCGGCGGCCTCTGCTGTTCCACCTGACATGAGACCGAGAACAGCTGCACTGAAAAGGATTTTCCTGAAAAAGTTCATGATTGCATAAAGGTTAATTGATTGAAATCGTACTGATAACATGGAGCAGGAACTCTCCGGTATCCAGCCGGCTGCCTGCCCAACAGGCAGCCACGCTGAAAAAAGAACAGCCACACAACACAACTGACCGGAGAAAAAAGAACAACCACACAAAAACGTCAGAACTTCACGACAACATCAGCCTGGAACAGGTGATTGGTCGGATCATCCTTATCCATCTGGGTGAAATTGTAATAGGTGGCACCAAGCATCATATTCTGGACAAGGTGATAGGTTGCGCCGACCTTGAAGCCTTCAAGATCGGTACCGGAACCTCCGTTACGGTCTGAATCGGAAAGAACCGTGACGGCATCCTTTTCGATTCTGACATATTCACCGCTCACCGACCACTGGCCAGGATTCTTGGCGTTGCCTATCTGCAGACCAACGAGATAGGCATCCCTTTTGTCATTATCGATTTTGTACCGTTCGATATGACCGGAATCGTGCGATGCCGTGTTGTGGGCATACTGACCATAGATCTTCCACGGAATGGTTTCGGTAATCGGTCCGCCAAAGCTTCCGAAGAATTCGAGGATATTGAAATCCTTGCCGACATAGTCAAAAGCAGGCTTGTAGGTGCTTCCGGTATTTTTGTAATCCAGATTTACCAGATCATAGTAGCCGGTACCAAGGGAAAAACCGAAGTCATTGATCTCCCCCTTGTAGGCGAGCTGTCCGGCAAAGAGATAGGCATCCTGTTCGTCGGTGGTGGTGTTCACTTCGTTCATAGCATAGTAACCGACAACAGCATTGATACCGTCCTTTTCCTTGCCATCGGCATCCTTGCCGTACTGCAGGGTTGCGCCTTCAAGCGTGATATCACTGTCCCAGACCAGATCCTTCGTCATGATCAGGGTCTTTGCCACATCCCGCTTGCCAAGCAGAACGTTGACCTGCCCGTCAAGAAACATCGGATGATAATCGATGAATGCTTCGTTCAGCCAGATATCGTCAGCGATGAACGCGTCATCGAAAGTTTCGTTGCGCGAGGTTGTTTCGTTGCCGCCTGTCGAAAGCTGCACCCCCGCTGAAAGCTCTTCGGTAATCCAGGGATACACACCGAGACGCACACGCAGGCGGTGACGGTCGCGGCTGTGTTCATCGTTTTTGGAATCGGTGTCCTTGAACTGTGATTCGTAACGGTAACGGATATCCCCTTTCCAGTTCCAGTCAACAGCCTCCGCATTGTTGAAGCCGAGAGCGGCAGCCAGACCGACCAGCAAAGTGATTTTTTTCATAATAAAACGGTATTGGTTAGTGTGATGCGTTCCTGAATACATTCATGCATTTCCAGCATTTCTGATTCGTGGACAAATTTACCACTGCTTGTGTTGAGGAATCATTACGGAAGTGCTACGAAATTGAAAACAAAAGCGATCACTGTGTTTCCAGCATGAAGTCCAAAAAAACCGTACAGCTACAGCTTGATATCGGTCACGATAACCGCACCCTGAAAACGTCCTCCGGGAAAAATCACCCGCCCTTTTGTGTTGATGACGATATGGGGAAATCCGCTGCTTTCAAGCACCGATAGCAGCTTCCGCAGATCCTTGCGTCCGGATGGCTTGATGATGATATCGGCAAGGGCATTGACCTTGCGGACATCATGGTGCTTCAGTTCATCCTGCACATAAAATTCGCCATTGATATCCGATCTGAGTTCATCGAGCCGCAGCATACGCTTCCTCCTGAAGATTTGGTTCCGGGATGCATGCCGGTCAAGGTTTTTGCATCATATCCGGATGCAGTTTTCTGCTCTTGTGCTCGAGAAGAGCGTGTATCCCTTCGGTCAGTTCAGCGTAGATACGGCTTCTGCTGTCCTTGACCCTGCTGTACAGCTTCAGGATGTCGAGCGTAAGGATGATCCTGGTGCAGCTGCAGTTCAGGTCGCCGAACAGATGCCGGCCTATCACCTCGAACCCGAGCACCCTGGTATGAAAGTTCAGGGGCGAGTGTTGTTCGTTTTCAAAGACGTCGGTGATGAAATGCGTATAATCACGACCGAC
This sequence comes from Chlorobiota bacterium, assembly GCA_016866305.1. Classification (GTDB taxonomy): domain Bacteria; phylum Bacteroidota; class Chlorobiia; order Chlorobiales; family Chlorobiaceae; genus Chlorobium. Next base: position 126,749 of record VGMX01000004.1, read on the forward strand.
CACCTCCTCGGTAGCCGCCCGCATGAGGCGAAGCGCTATCCGGTGATTCCTCCGGTACTCTCCGGGTATCATGAACCTGCCGATTTCAACATAGCGTCCGAGCTGTTTCAGGTAATCGGTGTCGATACCGGGAATGAAACTCACCTGATACGCTTCGGGAAAATTCAGCGGCGGGTCGTACAGCAACCTGAGCACACCTGCAGGATGGTCGTTCACCCTTGCAAGAAACCAGGAGAACGGCTGGTCGGGACCGAGTTCTTCAGGGATCTGGGCATGCGCGCTGCTGATCCAGTTTTTCTCTCTCAGAAAAACCTGCTCGACAATGCCGATGACACCCTGGCGATCTTCGCCGTGAAGCACGCGCTGAACGGTTATACCGGACATGGCCTCTCCTCCTCGCTGGTTTTGTTGTTGAAAAAAACGGAACCGGAAGCCGGGTGCGGCTCTTCGTAGGATTTTCCGCACAGGCCGGCAAGGTGCAGCATGAGCGAGTGCGCGGTTTCCGCGGCAAGCACGTGCGATTCCCTGGATCGCCGGCAACTGTTGCCGCAGGCCTCGATCCGGAAGTATCTGCGGCGCTCGTCATGAAAGGCGAGAGGGGCGCCCGCTCGAACAATCATTCTGCCGACTGCGGGAATTCTGCCTTTCCTGTGGCCAGCCGGAAAATCGATGCCGATCGGTATGACCGGAACACCCGAAGAGAGAATGATGTGGCCGATGCCGGGTTTGGCTCTCGCAAGCTTCCCGGGATGTCGGTTTCTGCGGCCCTCGGGAAAAATGCCGATGCTGCCTCCGTCGAGGAGCCTCGTGCAGCAACGCAGGACGGTTTCCTCCGGAAGAGATGGCGGACGTTTTTTCTCGATCAGCCGGAACCGGGAACGTTTATGATACACATAAAGGGGGTCGACAAGGTTCATGAGCCAGCCGAGCAGGGGAATTTTCCCGTACATCCAGTCGATCACGAAACTCACTTTCCTGCCGCCGAGGTGAAACATGAGAAAAACCGGAACAAGCAGGGACTCGAGGGTGTTGTTGTGGTTGAAAACATAGATTGCGGGTCCTTGTTCCGGAAGGTTTTCAAAACCCTCCGACCTGACGAAAAACAGGTTGGGAATCATGAGCAGACGCAGCAGCAGGGCTGTGCCGGAATCAAGATAAGGAAGGGGTCTGAACAGGGTTTGCATGTTTTTTTCATTACCTTTTATCGTGCATTCCGCAAAAGGGCCGGAATGCCTGTTCCATCCGTTTCAGGCAATAAAAAAAAACAGTGTTGGCGGTTGGTTAAGCGTGTGTGACGATTCTGCAAATTAGGCGGAAACAGAGCTGCATTTTGACGGACAATCGCCCCTCAACCATGTAATCGGTTTACCGATGGAGTTGCTCCAGAACGCGATTATCCTGACAGCAGGATTTCTGCTCTCGCAGGTGCTGATTGCTACGAACACGCATTTCCGGCTCATCGCCTTTCTGCTTCGCCATACCGGATCGGGATTCCGGGCGCTCCTGACCGCGGTTCTCCTGATATCCTACACGCTTTCGATCTTTCTGTCCAATACGGTTGTCGTGCTCGCCCTGCTGCCGGTCATCAAACGGCTGATGCACTTCGTCGCTGACACCCCGTCCAGGAAACAGATCTCGACACTCTTCTATCTGGCGCTCACCTTCGGGGCGACTACCGGAGGCATGGCCTCTCTGACCGGTAATCCGCTGAATGCTTTTGCCGTCGGTCTCATGGAGTTCTACCATCTGGAAGGAAGGGGGCAGATCAACTATTTTTCCTGGCTGCTTGCCGGCATTCCCGCATCTCTTGCCATCATCGCAGCAGGGAGGGCGATCATCCTGCATACCGCTCGCAGACTCAGCGATACCGCGCTTGTCTATCGCGGCGGCTCAGAACCCGCCGGGCTTCCTCACCGGCCGCTGCTGTTCTTCTCCGTCAACATGCTCTGCATCATCATCATGAGCGGCATACAGTTTTTCCTGAAACCCGGACAGATCGCATACGGCCTCTCTGCCGTGGACATCGCCTTTCTCACGTATGGCGCAGCTTTCCTTTTCTTCACTTTCCTCTACCCCCGTAAAAAGAAAGTAGCCGGCGGCATGCGCCGGAACGGACTGTTCCTGCTGTTTTTTCTCGCGGCATTTCCGGTGCTGCTTGTCTCAAGACTGTCCAGGGAGATTGAAAGCCACCTCCGCATTCGGCTCGAAAACGTATACGTCACTCTGGAAAACGGACTGCAAGGGGTGTACGAAGCGGTATGGCACCGCGTTTTCGGGGAACAGCCCGGCAAATACACGGCATCAAACGGAAACAGCGTGCTGTCGATCAACAGGATCATCCTCGACATCCCGTATTTCGGCCTGCTGCTCGTTGTGCTCTTCGGCACACTGCTCTACCTTGTGCTGAATGCCGGAAACAACCCGGCGACACCGGAAAACGACGGATATCTCATCGCAGCACTGACCTCTTTTGTGACCGGTTATCTCGGCCCGCTGCGCAACCCGCTCCTGTTTCTTCCCGCCCTGAACCTTACGGCTGCATTTTCTTCCGAGCTGCTCAGCAATACCGCCATCGTGGTTATTCTCGCCCCGCTCATGATAACCCTGGCGCACCACACTCCGGTCAGCGCGCTCCTGCTGCTGCTCTCGCTGACCGTTTCCGCCAGTGCTGCATACATGACTCCCCTGGCCTCTCCGGCAAACACACTCGCTTTCGGGGGACTGGACCGTGTTTCTCTGAAAACCGTCATGAAAGCCGGCATGATCATGAACATCATATCGGCCATGGTGATTTCCGTGATGTTCCTCGGGATATCATTCCTGTTACCGTGAACTCCCGGCAACCGAACCGTTCAGACGAAGGATCATCAGAAAGGCTGCAAGGGCGATCACCACATCTGCAGACCAGATAGCCGTCGCCGGATCAAGAAGGCCACGCTCAGCAAGTTTTTCACCAGCCATGATCATCGACCAGTACAGCACGAAAAACAGCAGAGACAGCCCTGCTCCTGCTCCGAAACCGCCCCGTCGGGCAAGAACGCCGAGCGGCACGCCGGCAAGGGCAAAAACAAAACAGGCAACCGGAAGCGCGTACTTCTTGTAGTATTGCGTCATATAGGTGTTGTACTGCTTCCTTGCTGCTGCAAGACGCTGACGCTCCGGTTCGGGAAGCAGGGACGGGCTGACCGCGGCAACGGTCACTTGTTTGAGTTCCCCTGCGGCTTCGAGCAGTTCGGCAGAGGACATTTCCCGCACACTCCCTCGCATGCGGCCCTGAAAACTCCGGCTGAAACCGAAGCCCGAAGATTCGAAAACCAGCCGGTGCCGCTCGAAGCCCATCGTCCGGTACTGTGTGTTTCCGGGAACCTGAATCTCGTGTATTTCCCCGTTGAAAAGCGTCATGACAAGAAACCGGTTATCGGGCGAAAACCCCACTCGACCTTTTTCGGCGCTCACCATTGTCCGGTATCCTGGCCTTGTCAGATCGTAAAGCCGCACATCGCTCATCTGTCCGGAAACATCATCGGTTTTTCTGACGAAGATCGAATACCCGTCGATAAAACTTGAAAAAGCGTTTTCCGTCAGACCGAAAGAGGGTTTTGCCCTGACGATATCGGCCATGAGCGTTTTTGCCCGGTAGTTGGCCCCCGGAAGCGCCACGTTGTTGAAACGTTCGACAAGGACGGTGAGAACCGCCGCTGCCAGCAGCACCGGAACCGAAAGCCTGAAAAGAGAGTGCCCGGAAGCCCTGAGTACGGTAATTTCCGAATTGTTGGTCATGGCTCCGTAGGTCATGATCACAGCAACGAGCACCGCCATGGGAACGGCATAGACAACCATCCATGCCGACTCGAGCATGACCAGTTCCGCAACATCGGCAATACCGATCCCCTTGCCGAGAAAACGGTCCGAGAAGCCGGCAAGAAACTGCATGACCAGAACAAAAACAATGGTAACGAACGAAAGAAGAAACGGCCCGACAAGGGACTTGAGGATGTAGCGGTCGATGATTTTCATACTCGAAATAGTCACCCTTGATCAGCAGGTATTCTCTTGCTTTTCTGCAATATAGTGCCGAAAACCGACAAGAGGGCATATCTCCCCGAAAAACCGGCGGCGCAGTTTTCGTTCCTCAGGAACCCGATGAAACGGCACAGGACCCCGGCCCTCCGAACCTGAACATCCCGCGACTTCCATAAAAGCACAAACCCGCAGATCCTTGCGGATCTGCGGGTTATTACTGGTGCACCCGCCAGGACTCGAACCTGGAACCCACTGATTAAGAGTCAGTTGCTCTACCAATTGAGCCACGGGTGCAGGAATATGCCTGTTATTTGGCTGGTGTTGCCGGAAGAACCGGAGACACCGGAGCTTTCGGCAGCGAAGGAACGGTTTTTACCGGCGAAGAAGCCGGAGCACTCTGCTGCAGGACGCTTTTCGAACCCTTCAGTCTTTCCTGTCTGGCCGGGAGGGTAAACTGCGCGATGAAACAGATGATCATCACTGCTGCAGCCAGAGCTGCGGTCACCTTGCTGAGAAAGTCACCCGTTCTTCTGACCCCGAGCGTCTGGACCGTACCGAGACTGGCTATGCCGCCGGTCAGGCCGCTTCCGCTTTTCGGGCTCTGCAGCAAGACAGCCCCTATCAGCAGAAGAGAGGCAAGCACACCGACAATCACAAGAAAAACATGCATTTCCAGCCGCTGTATTAATGTTCCGAATATCGTATCTTATCAATGATAAAGGCCTTAATTTAGCAACTTTTGAAACATTTCCAAGCCGTGTTTACCGATACCGGGAAAATCCTTGTCATTGCGGGGCTTTGCACGGTCGTTTTCGGACTCCTGCTCATGGCTGCGGAAAAAACGGGGGCTTCGGGGTGGCTGAACTGGTTCGGCAATCTGCCTCTCGATGTCCGTATCAGAAAGGAGAATTTCCGGTTCTTCTTCCCGCTCGGGTCATCATTACTGCTGTCGGTGCTGTTCAGCCTCGCACTGTTTTTCATCAACAAATTCATCCGCTGACCGCTTATGTCTGAACCCATCTACACCGAAGACCGAAAGGCAACCGTTACGAGAACCACGAAAGAGACCGATATAACGGCCACCGTCAATATCGACGGAACCGGCGTTTCCGATATACGGTCGGGAGTGGTTTTTCTTGACCATATGCTCACCAATTTCAGTCGGCACTCCGGCATGGACATCGCACTTGTCTGCAAGGGGGATACCGAAGTTGACGATCACCACTCGGTCGAGGACATCGCCCTGGTACTTGGATCGGCCATCCTGCAAGCCCTTGGCGACAAACGTGGTATCCAGCGGTACGGGTGGGCCATGATTCCCATGGACGAATCGCTTGCCCGTTGCGCCCTCGATCTCGGCGGACGCAGCTACTGTGTTTTTTCCGCCGATTTCAAACGGCCTTCGATCCGCGGCTTTTCCACCGAAATGGTGGAGCATTTCTTCGTGTCGCTGTCGAGAACCGTGCATGCAAACATCCATCTTGCCGTACTGGAGGGAAAAAACACCCACCACATGATCGAAGCCATGTTCAAGTCGTTCGCCTATGCCATGAAAATGGCCGTATCCGTGACCGGAAAGGATGTTCCGTCTACAAAGGGTACGCTGTAGGGGGCTTCCGGCAGAATCACTTTTTCCTGGTAAAACCGAAAAAGGGCGCAGGGAAATCCCCTGTACCCTTTTGAATCACGCCGGACAACGAAAGGCTCCGGATTGTCGAAAAAACGGCCTGAAGGCAAGGCGGAAGGAGCGCAGCAACCGAGACGATCAACCTTCAGGAGCGGTTCACACTATTTGGCGTAGGCAATTGACCGCCGCTCCCTCACGATGGTAACCCTGATCTGGCCGGGATACTGGGCCTCCGACTCGATTTTGCGAGCGATGTCGTGCGCAAGCACATCGGCCTGTGAATCGCTCACGTTATCACCTTCAACGATAACCCGGATCTCCCTCCCTGCCTGCAGCGCATAGGTTTTCAAAACACCGGGAAAACCCTTTGCAATCTCTTCGAGGCTTTCAAGCCGTTTCACGTTTCCGTCGGCGGTTACCGCCCCGCGTGCACCGGGACGCGAGAGCGAGATAACGTTGGCCGCATCGACAAGATCTGCCAGCGGAGACTCCTTTTCCACATCGCCGTGATGGGCGGCAACCGCGTTGACGACAAGCGGCGATTCATTGAACTTTTTCAGGAATGCGCTTCCGGTAATGGCATGCGGTTCGTTGCTCTCGGGAAGCACCAGACCGATGTCGTGCAGAAGACCGGCTCGCTTTGCAAGCCGGGTATCGAGCTTGAGTTCCGAGGCCATGAGGCCCGAAAGCATGGCGACCTCCCTGCTGTGCTGCAGGAGATTCTGCCCGTAAACCGTATGGAACTTCATGTTGCCGATCAGGCGCACCAGTTCGGAAGGCATATCCGGCAGCTGAAGCGAAGAGAGAGCCTCTTCACCGGCGCTCATGATAACGTCGTCGATCTCTTTTTTCGCATCCTGATAGGCTTTTTCGATAGCGACAGGATGAATGATACCGTCCACCAGCAGCTTCTGGAGAGTAAGTTTTGCAAGTTCACGGCGCAGGGGATCAAAACAGGAGAGAATCACCACTTCAGGAGTATCATCGACGATGATATCAACACCGGTAGCATTTTCGAAGGCCTTGATGTTGCGTCCCTCTCGTCCGATAATGCGGCCCTTGAGCTCGTCGCTCTGAATATGCACGACCGAAAGCGCATTCTCGGTAGCCTGTTCAAACGATATCCGCTGGATAGCGGTAAGAAGGGTTTTTTCGGCAAGACGTTCGGCCTTCTGCTCGGCTTCCTCATGGATGCGGTGAATGGTTTCGGTGGCCTCTTCACGAGCTTTGGTAACCATGTTGTCGACAAGCATCTGCCTGGCTTCGTCGGCCTGCAGGTTACTGATGCTCTCCAGACGCTGGTTCTGTTCGGCAATAATGCGCTCAAGGTCGGCAGAACGCACCCTGACGGTCTCCATGGTCTGCTCGGCTTCCTTGCGCTGCTCCTGGAGCTTCCGTTCGGCATCCCGGAGGTCCTGGCTCTGCTTCTTCAACTGTCCTTCCTTCTGCTGAACCTGTTTCTGCAGCTGGTTGAACTTGTTGTTCTTGATAACCACTTCCTGATCGAACTCCCGCCGCTTCTTTTTCCACTCCTGGTTGACCTCGCTGACCTTCAGTTCCTTGTACTCGTTAGCCTCCTTCTGAGCTTCCTGGACTATCTGCACCGCCCTTTCCTCGGCCTCAAGCACTCTGGTGGTGCCGATGCGTTCAAGGAAATACCTGCCGACAAGAAATCCGATGACAAAAAACACCACCGCAGCAAATACAACCAGAAACAGGTTTATGACAATCCCCATTACCGTTTACCTCCTTTTAACATGCCAGTCCTTTTCAGGAAAAAGGCACCGTTTTAAACAAAAAAATCCGCACCAGGGCGGGATGTGTAAGATTCAAGAACCCGTTTGACACGGTGGGCGCCTCCTTCAGGTTTTTTGCTTCCAATGCGGCTCCTTGCGGATGCCGATGAAATCCGGTTGAACCGGAGTTTTCAATCAAGGCCTGCAATCAAAAAGAAGAGTTCGGCTCCCGTTTGAATAGTGTTAGTTCTTTTACTTACAATACACCCCTCGTACCTGGTACGGATATTTCTTCTACTTTCAATGTAAATTATTCCTGTAAATTTTGCCCTATAAAATCATTGAGCCGGTTTATTTTCTGCCGTAGTGCCTCCAGTTCGGCTTCAAGCTCGATTTTCTTTTCGGAAAACGAAATCGCTGAAAGCACAGCGAGTTTCACCGGTTCAAAAGAGGGCGCTTTCTCGGCAAACAGCCGCATCACACGATCCACATCCTCAGCCGCCTTTTCGGTCAACTCGCGGCTTTCGGCCCGCAGCGGATAGCTGTCGCCGTAGACATTTACATCGATCTTTTCCATACGGCTTTCCTTACAAGTTTCGGTTACTTCTCAGTTCCATCTCGATTTTCTGCAGAATCACGACCAGCTTCTGTTTTACGCGCAGTTTTTCAGCATGGGTAAACTCTGCTTCCGGTCCGGTCAGGGAAGTTGAACCGGTTTCGGGCAGCTTGCACGATCTCAGAATATTCTGAAGTGTCGCGAGTTCTGAACGCAGAGCCTCGTTTTCTTTCCGGCACTCATGCAGCCGGGAAACGAGGTTTCCGACATTTTCCTCAAGCAGGCTGACATCAGCCGGGATGTTCTGCCCATCCTGATCATGCATGGAACAAAGATCGTCAGACTTGTCGAATTACCGCACCAAGTTGTTTTCCGGCACTCATACCGGCTTTTTCAAGTATACCGTTGATTCTTTCATCCTGCAGGGTACTCTCGTGATCGACAATTTCAACAGAGAGTGCCACACTGCGTTCCCCGCCCTGCTGCTCATTGCGTTCGAAATGATCGAACACGGCAACACTTCTGATCAGGGAATCGCTTGCCCTGACAACAGCGACAAGCTTCTGGACCGGAACGCCGCGGGGGAGAACAAACGATAAATCCCTCTGGACAGCAGGATATTTCGATGGCGATTCATATACAACCGCGGAACTGAATACACTCTCCAGAATCGCCGTATCGAGCTCGGCGAGATACACCTCCTGGGCAATATCGAACTCACCGAGAACCGCCGGGTCAACCATCTGAACCATACCCGCCCGGCAGATACGGTTTACCTCCTGTCCGGCCGGTAAAACATCAATACCGACCGTATTTTCATTATAGACAATAAGCGATGATTTGTCAAGCAAATTCAGCTTCTCAAGCAGCATCTCGACTGCCCCGGTCATATCGTATACGTCGCATTTCACCGCAGGCTGGTTCCAGAGGCGAGGATAACGGGATCCGGTTATGGCCATAACGAGATACTCCCGTTCGGTGAACGCCCCGAGCGGGCTTTCATGCGCATCGTCAGCAGACTGTGTACGAAGAAATCCCCGTGCAACTTCGAACAGCCGCAGATCGCGGTTCCCGTGGCGGATATTGTGCGCTATCACCTTGAGAAACGACGGCACAAGAGACGGGCGGAGAACCTCGAGTCCCTCGCTGATGGGATTGAGAGCGGAAACGATCCGGCTGGAGAACAGCCCGGCTTCCGACCTGCCGACCAGCGGGTTGGTGAGAATCTCGCGGAAATCAAGTCCGGTGAGAATACCTCTGAGATAATCGGGAAAATACTCCGGTACCCTGCGCGACTGGGGATAGGTTGTCATCATCTGCGGGGATGGCTGGATATTGTCGTATCCGAAAACCCTTGCCACCTCCTCGATAAGGTCTATTTCTGCGGTCACGTCAACCCTCCATGAAGGTACCGTGAACAGCATTGAACCGTCGGATTCCGGTGCTTCGGAACGGAACCCGAGACGGACAAGAATCTCTTTCATGTCTTCAGCAGGGATGGAACTGCCGAGCATTGCATTGACCCTTTCAGGCCTGAGAAGAATCCCTCGATGCTCGTCCGGTACACTTCCGCACTCCCCGGAACCGGCAATTTCCCCTCCGGCAAGCTCAAGAATCAACGCAACAGCGCATTCCGCAGCTCTCTTCACGTTCAGCGGATCGACACCCCGCTCGAAACGGTAGGAGGAATCCGAGGAGATTCCGGCTTTTTTCGCGGATTTCCTGATTCGGGAAGGTGCGAAATACGCGGATTCAAGCAGAATATCCGTCGTCAGTGCTGAAACCGCCGAATCGAGTCCGCCCATCACTCCGGCCAGTGCGACAGGTTTTTCAGCATCGCAGATGACCGGCATGCCCGGCTCCACCGTACAGCGTTCCTGGTTGAGCAGCGCAAGACTTCCGGAAACATCGCCGCGCACCACCACTCGCTCTCCGGCAAGTTTCCCGAGATCGAAGGCGTGAAGCGGCTGGCCAAGTGCATGGAGAATATAGTTGGTGATATCGACGATATTGTTCTTTGGTTTCAGACCGATGCTTTCGAGCCGCCCCTTCAGCCATGCCGGCGACTCGCTGACCGTTATACCCCGGATCACCACCGCGGTATAGTAGGAACAGGCTGCAAAATCCGTGATGTCAACAAGATTGCGGGAATCTGAAAAATCCACATGGTGCCTTGCCGGCAACACCATCTCTGCCGGAGAAGCCAGCTCACGGGCCAATCCAAGATGCGAGAGCACATCGGAGCGGTTGGGCGTAACGGCAATATCGAGCATGACGTCACGTTCCAGAACAGCCGAGAGCGGGGTGCCGGGCGAGGTTGAGGCATCCAGCTCCATGACACCGCTATGGTCGTCCGACAGGCCAAGCTCATCTGCGGCACAGATCATGCCGAAGGAGTGAACCCCGCGGATTCTTGATTTCCTGATGGCGAACACCCCGCCGTCGGGCTGTCTGAGTTTCGCGCCGACGGTAGCAACCGGAACCACCATCCCCTGCCGGACGTTCGGCGCTCCGCAAACAATCTGCAACAGTTCGTCGCCTCCGGTATCGACCTGGCAGACCGTAAGGCGGTCAGCATCGGGATGTCTTTCGAGCGCCTCGATTCTGCCCGCGACGACATGACCGTCAGGCAGCTCGCGGGCATGCACCTCCTCGACTTCAAGACCGAGAAAGGTGAGCTTTTCAACAAGTGCCGGAATATCGGGAGAAAAGGAAGGGAGAAAATCTTTAAGCCAGTTGACAGATATTTTCATGGGAACGGGAAAATCTGCATTTGAAAAGAAAAAAGCCCTGGACCGGCAACGTACAGAGCTCTGAAAAACAAAAAGCTGGAAGGATGCTGTCTGCCGGAACAGCTTCCGACGCGACTGAAAAATTCTGTGACCCCAACGGGATTCGAACCCGTGCTACCACCTTGAAAGGGTGATGACCTAACCACTAGTCGATGGGGCCTTCTGCGGGTGAATGAGGGGACTCGAACCCCCGACCTCCAGGGCCACAACCTGGCGCTCTAACCAACTGAGCTACAATCACCATAAAAAGCGTATGGATGTACCTTGTATGCCCGACTGGACTCGAACCAGTAACCCTCAGCTTAGAAGGCTGATGCTCTATCCATTGAGCTACGGGCACAGCTGCACGTTTCAACGAACCAACCGGTCGGGGCACCGAGACTCGAACTCGGGACCTCCTGCTCCCAAAGCAGGCACGCTACCAGCTGCGCCATGCCCCGTTCCTTAATGGAAGGCTCCTAATATACGACAAGAAAGAAGATTGCCAAAAAAATAATCCCGCACCAGAAAAAATAAAAAAATCACAACCAAAGCAGTACGCTTCTCCCATGAGGGAATTCACTGCCCGTCTCCCATGCCAAAATAACGGGAAACAATCGATTTCAGTTCATCGTGCGACAGCATTGAAAATGCCTCCAGAGGGGTAACCAGCATGCGCTTCCTCAGATGCATCTCCTCCCATTCATCAAGCATGGTTTCGATCAAAAAAGGAAACACCTTCACGGAAAACAGTTTTCCGAACTTGCGGTAACAGTACTCGCCGATATGTTCCTGCCTTACCCGCCCGATGAGGCCGGCCTCTTCATACGCCTCCTTCGCTGCCGAATCCGCTGGTGAAAGACCATGCTCAACATACCCTTTCGGGATGATCCACCGGTCTGATTTTCTTGCCGTGATCAGCACCAGGCGATCTTCGAGCACGGGAATGACCCCGGACTGTAAACAAAGCCTTTTCAATGATTACAGACTTGGAACTCTTGTGTTTGTCGATCTTTCAAGCGGATAAAATACGATTGATTTTCATATTTCCACCATACCCGGTACAATGAGAAGCACACTTAGAAATCACCCTGATTTTCATTACAATATAAGCAACAATGAATTTTCATATCATGCAGAAGCCGTTCAAGCCATGAAAGCCATCATCCCCGTTGCCGGTGTCGGCACCCGCCTGCGCCCGCATACGTTCTCACACCCGAAGGTACTGCTGAACGTAGCCGGAAAGCCCATCATCGGCCATATCATGGACAAGCTCATCGAGGCAGGCATCGACGAGGCAATCGTCATCGTCGGATACCTCGGAAACATGGTTGAGGAGTGGCTGAGAAAGCATTATTCGATCAGGTTCACCTTCGTGAACCAGTCCGAAATGCTCGGGCTTGCCCACGCCATATGGATATGCAAGCCCTACGTTGCCGCAGATGAACCGGTACTGATCATTCTCGGCGACACGATTTTCGATGTAGACCTGCAGCCTGTACTGAACAGTCCGATTTCAACCCTCGGCGTACATGAAGTGGACGATCCGAGAAGGTTTGGTGTCGCCATTACAGAACACGGACAAATCGTCAGGCTGGAGGAAAAACCCGACGAACCATCGAGCAATCTTGCCATTGTCGGTCTTTATTTTCTCAGAAATGCCGGCCCGCTCTTCGACTCGATAGATCATGTGATTGAAAACGGCATCAGAACCAAGGGAGAATACCAGCTTACGGACGCCCTGCAGCTGATGATCGAACGAGGCGAGCCCATCACTACTTTTCCGGTAATCGGTTGGTACGACTGCGGAAAACCCGAAACGCTGCTTTCAACGAACGAAACCCTTCTGCTCGACAAACAGCCCAGGATAAAAGAGTATCCCGGCTGCATCATCAACGACCCGGTTTTCATCGCGGAAAACGCATCGGTTGAAAACGCCATCATCGGCCCCAATGCCACCATCGGCGAACATGCCGTTGTTACCGACGCCATCATCAGGGACTCGATCATCGGCAACAATGCAAGGGTGAGCCATATCATGCTCGATTACTCGATTATCGGCAACAATGCATTGATAAGCGGCAATCCTCACGAGATCAACATCGGCGACTACTCCGAAATACGGGTGAGGTAAGAGATTTGTTGCATGAATGCAACCGATTGCTTACATTTTTGCTTTGTTATGCAACGGCATCCCCATTACCTATGGACACGGTGCCGCAGGCTTCAAGGGAAACCGGTTCCCGCGCCTGCAGGAAGCTTTTCCGTGTCCAGTCGTTTTCCCGCTGAAATTCCACTTGCCGGAAATCCGCTTCCTGACGCTGTTTTTTCAGTCGTTCATGTTGTTCGTTTAACCAAAACACTACCAGCATCATGTCACAGTCAAGGTATTTCTTTACCTCCGAATCAGTTTCAGAAGGACATCCGGACAAGGTTGCAGACCAGATTTCCGATGCCGTGCTTGACGAATTCATCCGCCAGGATCCCGGTTCCCGCGTTGCCTGCGAAACCTTCGTCACCACCGGCCAGGTAATCGTCGGCGGCGAAGTCACAACAAAAGGTATTGTCGATGTCCAGAAAATCGCGCGCAAGGTTGTCAGCGACATCGGCTACACCAAAGGCGAATACATGTTCGAAGCAAACTCATGCGGCATTCTCTCCGCCCTGCACAGCCAGTCGCCCGACATCAACCGCGGTGTTGACCGCAAGGAAGAGATCCTGGACGAGTTCGACCGCGTCGGCGCCGGCGACCAGGGCATGATGTTCGGTTACGCCTGCACGGAGACTCCCGAGCTGATGCCTGCTGCTATCCAGTTCGCCCAGCAGCTCGTCAAGAAGCTTGCCGAAATCCGCAAGGAAGGAAAAATCATGACCTACCTCCGTCCCGACTCGAAAAGCCAGGTGACACTTGAATACATCGACGACAAGGTTGCCCGTGTTGACGCCGTCGTCATCTCCACACAGCACGATCCCGAACCGGCCGGCATGAGTGAAGCCGACTTCCAGGCCGTGATCAGGAAAGACGTCATCGAAAACGTCATCAAGGTCGTTATTCCTGCCGGACTGCTCGACGAAAACACCAAGCTGCACATCAATCCGACCGGCCGCTTTGAAATCGGCGGACCTCACGGAGATACCGGTCTGACCGGCCGCAAAATCATTGTCGACACTTACGGTGGCGCTGCACCGCACGGCGGCGGCGCATTCAGCGGCAAGGATCCGTCGAAGGTTGACCGCAGCGCAGCTTACGCATCACGTCACGTAGCAAAGAACATCGTTGCCGCAGGCCTTGCCGACAAGTGCACCGTCCAGGTCTCCTACGCTATCGGCGTGGCACGCCCGGTATCGATCTACATCAATACCCACGGCACCGGCAAGAACGGACTCAGCGACAGCCAGATCCAGGAAAAAGCCGAGCAGATCTTCGATCTCCGTCCGGCAGCCATCATTCGCCACTTCAACCTCGACAGGCCTCACGGCTGGTGCTACCAGCAAACTGCAGCTTACGGACACTTCGGTCGCGAAATCTTCCCGTGGGAAAAAACCGACAAGGTCGAAGAGCTGAAGAAAGCGTTTGCCCTGGCCTGATCACGAAACCCGGACGAGCCCCCTTTTCCCGTAAGTCAGAAAAGGGGGGTCCTGACTTTGAAACTGTATTTAAAAACAACAACCACTCATGACAATCGAAGCAGCAGTGCTTGACTACAAGGTTGCGGATATGTCCCTTGCCGACTGGGGTCGCAAGGAGATAGAGATCGCAGAAAAAGAGATGCCGGGCCTCATGGCCACACGGCAAAAATATGCCGGTCAGAAGCCGCTCAAGGGCGCCCGCATTGCAGGATCCCTGCACATGACCATCCAGACCGCCGTCCTGATCGAAACGCTCGTCGACCTCGGTGCCGAAGTGCGCTGGGCGAGCTGCAATATTTTTTCCACGCAGGACCATGCCGCTGCAGCTATCGCAGCCGCAGGCATCCCGGTCTTCGCATGGAAAGGAGAAACCCTCGACGAATACTGGTGGTGCACCCGTCAGATCCTCGAATTCGACGGCGGAAAAGGACCGAACCTGATCGTTGACGACGGCGGTGATGCCACACTCATGATCCACCTCGGCTACAAAATCGAGAACAGCCCCGAACTGCTCCAAAAAGAGCCCGGCAACGCTGAAGAAAAAGCGCTCTTTCAGCAGCTCCGCGAGGTGTACGGCGAGGACACGCAGCGCTGGCACAAGGTTGCAGCCGACATGAAGGGTGTTTCCGAAGAGACCACCACCGGCGTGCACCGTCTCTACCAGATGATGGAGAAGGGCGAGCTTCTCTTCCCGGCCATCAATGTGAACGACTCGGTTACCAAGTCGAAATTCGATAACCTCTACGGCTGCCGCGAATCACTCGCCGACGGCATCAAACGTGCAACCGACGTCATGATCGCCGGCAAGGTGGTCGTCGTGCTCGGCTACGGCGACGTCGGCAAGGGTTGCGCCCATTCGATGCGCACCTACGGCGCTCGCGTGATCGTCACCGAGATCGATCCGATCTGCGCATTGCAGGCCGCCATGGAGGGCTTTGAAGTCACCACCATGGAAAACGCCGTCACGGAAGGGAACATTTTCGTCACCACCACAGGCAACAAGGATGTCATCACCCTTGAGCATATGAAGCGGATGCGTGACGAAGCGATCGTCTGCAACATCGGCCACTTCGACAACGAGATCCAGGTCGAGGCGCTCAACAGTTTCAAGGGCGCTACCAGGATCAATATCAAGCCTCAGGTTGACAAATATGTTTTCGAGGACGGCCGTGCGATGTATCTGCTCGCCGAAGGCCGCCTGGTGAACCTCGGTTGCGCCACCGGCCACCCGTCGTTCGTGATGAGCAACTCCTTCACCAACCAGACCCTCGCCCAGATCGAGCTCTGGCAGAACGACTATAAGGTTGACGTCTATCGCCTTCCGAAAAAGCTTGACGAAGAGGTCGCCCGCCTGCACCTGGAACAGATCGGTGTAAAGCTGACAAGGCTTACCCAGGAACAGGCCGAATACATCAGCGTCCCGGTCGAAGGTCCCTACAAACCGGAGCACTACCGCTACTGATCCCGCATGGGAGGAAAAACAAGAAAAGGCAGCCATTGCGGGCTGCCTTTTCTTGTTTTCTTTTCTTTGACTCAGTCCGATCAGCAAAATCAGACCGATCGGACTGATTTACTGCTCAGACAAGCTGGGGCGGCAGGATTCGAACCTGCGAATGTCGGCTCCAAAGGCCGATGCCTTACCGCTTGGCGACGCCCCACCGCTTCAAACCGGCCTTGATAATACGGATAATTAATCAAAAATCACAATCGGGAACACCTGAGCAATAGCATATGGTTTTTCGGTGTTCCGGCTTATATTGAACCAACATAACGAACCCATCCATGCTCAAAACCAAGATATGCGGCATCACGCGTCTTGATGACGCACTTGCTGCCTGCCGTGCCGGAGCTGACGCACTCGGATTCAATTTCAGCCGCAGAAGCCCAAGGTGCATTCCTCCCGGGCAGGCTGCAGCCATCATTGCCGAACTTCCTCCATTCATCTCCTGTACGGGCATTTTCGTTGAACACTCTCCTGCTGAAATAAACGAAATCTGCAGCGCATGCAGACTGCAGGTGGCACAATTGCACGCCGAAACGTATACCGCCGAGAAAGTGCAGGCAATCGGGAATGTGAGAATAATCAGGGTATTCCGGCCAGATGCGGCTTTCGATACCGGCATTGTCCGCACCTATGCCCGCCAAAGCGGAGTAAACACCTTTCTCTTCGACACCTGCCGGCCCGGTATGGAAGGCGGCACGGGAGAACGCATCGACAGGGAGCTGGCATCACGAATCTTCAATGACCTGAGGGGATTTTATTATGCAATCCTCGCCGGTGGCCTCAACCCGGAAAACGTTGCCGAAGCAATCCGGGTGACCCTCCCCTATGCCGTCGATACAGCAAGCGGGGTTGAAACAGCACCCGGCATCAAAAGCCATGAAAAAATCATGGCGTTCATCACCGCAGCGAAAAAAACCTGAAAACCCTGACCTCAGTTTGCAAGAACCTGTCCGAGAACCAGTTCCGATGTTGTATCGGGCAGTTCGATCGTGATGAGATGACCGCAATCCGGCACACAAACATAGGAACCCTTGTTGGTCATCTGCTGGAGCTTCCGGGTATTTTCGCATGTCATGATGGCATCGCCTTCTCCTGCCACGAACAGGATCGGCATATCGGTCGCCCTGACCATATCCGGCACGGACTCCGTTGTCCTGAGTGAGGTGATCTGTTCGGTTGTCTGCTCGATGGCCTGTGGCGCACACTGCCCAAGGCTCCTGAAGCCGATGAGAATGTCATGCAGCATGACGGTATTCTTCGAAAGCACGAGACGCGCAAAAATGTATGCCGGAAGCCACCAGGTCAGTCCCCTGAGCAGATTGTTGAACATGAAGTTGATCGAGGCGGGGGCCACGGCCGAGATAAAGGCGTTGTTGGGCAGATAACCGAAGTTGAAAAAAGTCATCGAGGCGATCCTGCCGGGGACCGAGCGCGCATAGTCAAGGGCAACGAAAGGCCCGAACGAAAACGCAGCGATGTGAAAACGTCCGAGACCAAGTTGCTTGACCAGTTCGGCAAGATCGTGCGCAAAAAAATCGATATGATAGTGGTTTCGGGGATCGTTGTCCGACCAGCCATGCCCGCGCATGTCGTAGGCGATGGTCCTGATCCCCCGGCTGTTGAGCGCCTTGATGACATGATGCCACCACATCCACCAGCAGTCCCATCCGTGAATGAGCAGAACGACCTTTTCCGCATCGATTGGCCCCGAATCATGGTAATGGTGCACAATGCCGTTCAGCTCGATAAAGCGGCTCTTCTCCATCAGTTCGAGCTCGTACTTTGCCCTTCTTACTTCGGCAGTTGTGGTTGCCTTGAGCTGTTGGAGAAGCTGCTGGCGGTAGGTTATGAATTTGGCGGTAGCCAGAGGCGGGATTTGCTGCTCCATGACGGTACTGGTATGATTACAGGAACTGCAGAAAAACATTTGAAATATACGAAAGGAATCACGTCCGTGTTACGAAAATGTTAACAACCGCACCATGGAACCGCTCCCTGCCTGTCTTGTAAAAAAGATATCAAGGAAGTCATTTCGCCCGGAAATTGGCAATGCATGTTATTACTCCGGCACGGTTCCTCTGCCGAGTAATTTGCATGGCCGCAGCCCTGTGCTGAAGGGCTTCTGTGCCGCATGACTCGATACCCATGCCTGAACTGTCAGATCTGCCTGGAAGCAAGAACCGGAGGGGTCTGAAAAAATATCTTCTCGCATTCGCGGCGGATGATCTCCTGCTGTTCGAGAATGAGCTCGGGATCGACCGTAAAATGGTTGAGCAGCTGGGAGAAAATCTGGATGGAGGTTTCGAATTTCTCGGTCACCACGACATCCGCTCCAGCCTTGTAGAGGCTGTCGACTTCGTCGAGCGTTCTGGCCCGAACGATAACGAACGCCTTGGGATTCACTTCCCGGATGACGGGAATGCACTTGCGAACGGCACTGTTGTCCGAAATGCCAAGCACAACGGCACGGGCATGGTCGATTCCCGCACGAAGCAGCGATCTTTTTTCAGTACAGTCACCGTAATAGATCGGCTCGCCTTTGCGTCGCATGGTCCGGACGATCTCCCGGTCTATTTCAAGCACCGAATACGAGATATTGGTCGCATGCAGCACAGCGGCGACATTCTGGCCATTCACGCCGAAGCCGATGATAGCGGCATGGATCTCCCCGGCGCAAATGATGGTGCTGTCGGCAGGCCGGACCGGCTGGCTGCCTGAATCGCGCTTCGGCAACGGAATGAAGCCGAGAGCCGGCACCACCTGGTCGGCAACTTTGGGCGCGACCGCGATCATTGCCGGCGTCACGATCATGGTCACCACGATAATTGCCAGCATGGCCTGAAACACTTCGCTGGTGATGATTCGGTTGTTCAGTCCGGACTCGGCCAGCACGAAAGAGAACTCCCCTATCTGGGCAAGAGCCATACCTGCCATCATGCTGACTCTCGTCGAGTAGCCGAGAAACAGCGAAACCCCGGCAACAAGCAGCCCCTTGACCAGAAGCACTCCGATGGCGATGGAAACAAACAGGGGAAGATTGATCACCTTGATGTCGAGCAGAAGACCGACGGAGATAAAAAAAACGCTGGTAAAGGCCTCACGAAATGGATCGATGGTTACGCTGATCTGATGGCTCTCGTCCGTACTGGCAATCACCATACCGGCAACAAAGGAACCGAGGGCAAGAGAGAGGCCGGCAAGCGAGGTGAGATAGGCCGCACCGAAGCAGATCACCAGCGCACCGATAACCAGCACTTCACGTGCGTGCAGCGAGGTGATCAGTCTTACCATTCGCGGCATGAGCAGTCTGAAACCGGCAAATATCGCTGCACCGAACAGTACGATAAAACCGACTTTCTTGATGATCGTGACGGTCGAGAGCGTTGCGTCAGGACTGAGGAAGTTCACGCCGATCATGAGCGGCACGATAGCGAGATCCTGGAAAATAAGGATGCCGAGAGCGATCTTGCCGTGGGGCAGGGCAAGTTCTTCCCGATCGGTCAAAATTTTCAGGCAGATCGCGGTGCTGCTGACCGAAAACGCGAAACCGAGAAAAAAAGCCGCTTCAATGGAAATAGGCCGTCCAGCGGCGAAAAGCGACCAGTAGGCGATACAACTGATGGCAAGCCCGGTCACGAGGATTTGCACCGTGCCGCCAACCAGCACGATTTTCTTCAGCTTCCTGAGGTCGGCAAGCGAGAATTCAAGCCCGATGGTAAAGAGCAGCAGGATCACACCAAGCTCGGCAAGCGTGGCAATAAGCTTTTCGTCGTACACCGCGCCGATACCCGAGGGTCCCAACAGAATACCGGTAAAAATCAGACCGATGACCGGGGGAATTCTGAGCCGCTGAAAGATCAGAATAATGGCAATCGCCAGTGTGCCAATCAGCACCAGCTCTCCGAGAAAATCAAATTCGTGCATAAAAACTGCTGATTCAGGTCATCGCAAGGTTGCCGGAGAACGGAAGAACCCGTTTTTCATTATTACGAAAAATACTGAACCTTGGAAAACGAAAAGGCGACCATTTCAGCCGCCTCTTGAAAAAAGATGCACAGACTCCTCACACCTGCACGTAGACCGAAGATTTGGCGCCACAGATCGGGCATTTTTCCGGAGGATTGCCAAGCTCGATGTGACCGCAGATAGGGCAGAGCCAGACTTCGGCTGCAGTGATATCCTGACCGTTCTGTACCGCTTCAAGTGCTTTTTTATAAAGTTCTGCATGCACCTGCTCGGCCTTGACGGCAAATGCGAACATGCGTTTTGCAGGGTGATCCTCAGCCTGAGCCTGTTCAAGCATGGGAGGGTACATTTCCGTGTGTTCGTAGGTTTCGCCACCGATAGCGCTCTGCAGGTTTTCAGCGGTGGATCCGATGCCGCCGAGTGCTCCGAAATGGCCTTCGGCATGAATCAGTTCGGCCTGTGCGGTGGTTCTGAATAGCTTTGCGACATTCTTGAAACCTTCGCGTTCGGCCTCCTTGGCAAATGCAAGGTATTTCTGGTTTGCCTGGCTTTCGCCGGCAAAAGCTTCCTTCAGGTTCTCTTTGGTTGATGGCATGGTTAGGTTGATTGGTGGTTGTGCCCGTTGTGTGACCAGTTAAAGAACATAAAAAAGAGTAGTAATGATTCGCAAATAATCCAAGCAGAACGAAAGCTACCGGTTGTTTTTATAGTAACCCTTCGAGCGGACAAGAGCGAACCACTCCCTGGCCTGCGCGTCGGGCGTTTTCTCCTGCTCCCAGTGGATGAAACTGGCGATATCCCTTACACCGACCCTGCCGGTACCCGGAAAATCAATGAGCCTTCCCTATGTGTTAATATAGATGGCGCATCCTAAAAGGAGGCGATCTATGGGTTACTCGCATGCAGTAAGGCAGAGTGTACTGAAGAAAGTGCTACCGCCAGAAGGCCGGAGCATCAGTGAAGTGAGTC